>CADECX010000004.1:115846-125720 GCA_902825865.1 uncultured Alphaproteobacteria bacterium | reverse complement strand
GACACTTCGCTGCGACACCTTCCCCCTTCCTGGCGCTTTGCGCCGAAGGGGGAAGGTAGCTGATGGATGCTGAGGGTCGCGCCGCGGAATGCGGCGCTCGAGTTACGCGACGTCGGGATAGAGATGCGCTAGCGCCCGGCGGGTCCGCAGATGCTCGCCCACAATCACCTGGGCGGCGTTGCGCAATTCGTGGCGGTCTTCGCCCTCGCGGGTCTTGCGCGCGAAGTCGCGTGCGGCCTGGGTGAAAGCCGACAGGCCCAATCCGCCCGCCGCGCCGATAATGTCCTGCGCCAGCCTTGCCGCTTCATCCCATTGCTCATCGGCGCAGGCTTGGCTCAGGCCATTGGTCAATTGTTCGGCGGTCACGATGTAGCATTGCAGGATTTCCAGCAGGGCCTTGGTGCCCACCGATTTTTCCAAACTGCCGAAGGCGACCGGATCGATGGCGCGGACGGCTTCGGTTTCTCCCGCTTCCGGCGCCCGGCAGATCTGTTCCAGGACGCGGTACAACTGTCCCGGCGCCAGCGGCCAGCGCAGCAGATTCTTGGTACTCGCAGGCGCGCGGCCGCCGCTCAGCAATATGGCGATCAGCGGCGTGGCGATGCCGGGAGCCGCCGCCAGCATGTCGATGTCGCTTGCGCCCGCGATGATGGCGTCGAATTGCTCGCGGTTCGCCAATTCCTGCGCTTCGGCCAGGGTCTCGGCCTGCACCACGAGGTTGCCGAAAGGCTCCAGCAGCCGGGCGGTGGCGTCGGCGACGGCGGTGACCGGCAGATACAGCAGCAGCGAACGGCCAGCCGGCGGGACAGCCGGATTTTCGTTTTCGCGAGGTTCGTGAACCTCGCCATGCGCCAGGCCCGATACGGGCAGGGTGAAGAAGAATTGCGCGCCTTCGCCCGGCTTGCTTTCAAAGCCGATGGCGCCGCCGGCTTGCTCGATCACCCGCTTGGCGACCGCAAGGCCGAGACCGGCGCCTTGCTGCTTGCGGGCGTAGGAGGTGTCGCCCAGCGCAAAAGGCTGGAACAGCTGCGACGCGGTCTGCGGCGTCACGCCTTGGCCGGTATCGGAAACGCAAAAGCGCACCGAATGCCCGTCAGGGGCGAGATCAAGGCGGATATCCACCAAGCCCTGTTCGGTGAATTTGAGTCCATTGTCGACCAGCTTGAGCAGCACCTGGCGCACCTTGCGCGGGTCCGCCGCCACCCGCGGCAGATCGGGCGCAAAGCTCAAGGTGAGGTGCAATTGCTTTTGCCAGGCACGCGGCTGCAGCAGCCGCGCCACCACGCGCGCCGCCTGCACCGGATCGCAATCCTCGTCATCCAGCCGGTGCGCGTCGTCGCGGAGGCCGGTATCGCGTGTAAGGGCAATGACATCGTCGATCAGGGTTTGCAGGCTCCGGCCGGCCTGCAGCATCACCTTGATGTGATCCTTTTGCTGCCTGGGCAGTTCTGCGCGCTCCAGAAGCTGCGCCATGCCCAAGAGCGCGTTCAGCGGCGTGCGCAGTTCGTGGCTCATATTGGCGATGAAGACCGACTTGACCTTGGCGCTGTCCTCGGCCGCCTCGCGGGCGCTGACCGCTTCCTCTTTCTCGCATCTGAGGCGGACGATCAGCTCGCCATTTTCATTGCGCAGGCGGATGCTTTCATCCAGCAGCCGCGCCATGCCGTGGCAATAGCTGATCAGGACCACGGCGAAGAGCACGATCAGAAGCGCGCTGCATCCGGCATAAAGGCCGCCCTGCCAGGCCAGCTGCGCCACCAGCGGCCCCAACGCGAACAAGGTGTGGGCGATATAGGCGGGGCGATGCGCCGAGCGGGCGATGAATTCCGTCGCCGTCATGCCCAGAAAGGCCATGGCCAGATAGGCCTGGGCGGGGAAGGAATCCGGCACAAACCAGAACAGCGACGCCGCGCCCCAGGTGGCGCCCGAAATCGCCGACACGAAGGTGTAGCGCCTGGCCCAGAAATGCGGATCGCTGCCGGCGGGGCGTTTTTTATAGGCGGTGGTGAGCTGTTCGGCGGCGATCACCACCACCAGCTGCAAGAGCAGCGGCATCAGCGGCAGAACGCTGGGCTCGCGGGCCGCGATCAAGGTCGCGGGAACGCAGAGGACGGCAAAGGGAAGGGAGAGGTAGTGGCGGCCGAGCGCGTACAGAATGTCGATGCGGCCGGCGAATACCGGATCCGCAGTCTTTTCCTGTGGCGAGAGTCCCTCGGTCATTGCGCAAATCCCGGCCAAAGCTTAGCTTTCGCGCCCTTTCGAAACGCTTAAATCGGCCTTAACCAACCGTGAACCAGCTTGCGAAAATAACGAGGGAACAGGCGCTTGCCGCCAAGGCCTGGCCCTTTGAGGAGGCCCGCAGGCTGCTGGCCCGGATCGAGGCCCGCAAAAAGGCGGGAAAGCCGGTGGATGGCGTGCTTTTCGAGACCGGTTACGGCCCCTCCGGCCTGCCGCATATCGGCACCTTCGGCGAGGTGGCGCGCACCAGCTGGGTGCGCCATGCCTTTGAAACCATCAGCGACATTCCGACCCATCTGATCGCCTTTTCCGACGACATGGACGGGTTGCGCAAAGTGCCTGACAATCTGCCGCAGCCCGAGATGTTGGCGGCCAATCTGGGCAAGCCGCTGACCGCCATTCCCGATCCCTTCGGCACCCATGAGAGTTTCGGCCATCACATGAATGCGCGACTGCGCGCCTTCCTGGACCGGTTCGGCTTCCGCTACGATTTTTATTCCTCGACCGCCACATACAAATCGGGCCGCTTCGATGAAGCGCTGCTGCGCATCCTGGCGCGGTACGACGAGGTGATGAAGGTGATGTTGCCGACCCTGGGTGAAGAGCGGCAGCAAACTTATTCGCCCTTTCTCCCTGTAAGCCCCAAGAGCGGCAAGGTGCTGCTGGCCAAGGTGGTGGAGCGTGATGTCGCCAAAGGCACCATCACCTATGTCGAGGAAGACGGCAGCCACCAAACCGTGCCGGTAACCGGCGGCCACTGCAAGCTGCAATGGAAGCCCGACATGGGCATGCGCTGGGCGGCGCTGGGTGTCGATTACGAGATGTACGGCAAGGATCATCTCTCCCAGGCGCCGCTCTACAGCGCCATCTGCAAGATCGCCGGCGGCAATCCGCCCGAACAGTATATGTACGAAATGTTCCTGGATGATCAGGGGCAGAAGATTTCCAAGTCCAAGGGCAATGGCATCAGCCTGGACGATTGGCTGGCCTATGGCTCGCAGGAAAGCCTGGCGCTGTTCATGTTCCAGAAGCCGCGCACCGCCAAGAAACTCTATTTCGATGTGATCCCCAAGGCGGTGGACGAATATATCGCCTTCCTGGAATCCTATCATGCTGCTGAAACCACCGACGAACAGCGGCTGGAAAATCCCGTCTGGCACATTCATGCCGGCCAGGTGCCGCAGGAGCGTTATCCGGTCAGCTTCGCCTTGTTGCTGAACCTGGTTTCCGCGTCGAACGCGCACAACCGCGATGTGCTGTGGGGCTTCATCCGCGCCTATTCGCCGGAAGCGGTTTCGCCGCAGAGCAATCCCGGCCTGGACAAATTGGCGGACTTTGCGCTGCGCTACTACGAGGATTTTGTCAGGCCCAGCAAAGTCTATCGCGCGCCCAATGAGCAGGAGCGCGCCGCGCTGGCCGATCTTGCCGCGCGCTTGGAGCAATTGGGCGACGAGCGCGACGGCAAGATCGTTCAGGATGTCGTGTACGACGTCGGCAAGGCGCATAATTTCGAGCCGCTGCGCGCCTGGTTCGGTGCGCTGTACGAAGTGTTGTTGGGCCAAAGCCAGGGACCGCGCTTCGGCTCCTTCGCGGCGCTGTTCGGCTGCGCCCAGACCGCCGCGATGATCAAAGCCGCGCTGAACGGCGAATTCCTCAAATGAAGTCGGCGCTGGCCGGGCTGTTGTTGCTGGCTGCCTTTGTTTGCAAAGGGGGGCCGGTTCTTGCCGCGACCAGTGACGAGATTTTCGCCGTCTATGCCAAGGGCGAGTATGAGCAGGCGGCGCGGCTGGGCGAAGCCTCCCACACCGCGCCGGGTCTTGCCACCGCCGCTCGTGCCGTTCTCGCCGATGCGGTGCTGCGCGATACCCCTTGCCTTTCATGCCTGGAACGGGCGGAGGCTCTGTCGCGCCAGGCGGTCGCCGCCGATCCGCATCATGCTTTTGGCCAGGTCTGGCTGGCGGTGGCGCTGGGCTATCAGGCCCGCATCACCGGCGCGGTCAAGGCGCGGATCAAAAACGCCCCCGCCCAATCCAAGGCGGCGCTGGACACAGCGGTGGCCGGCGATCCCAAGAATGCCTTCGCCGTCTCGGCCCTGGGCGGCTGGCATATCGAAGTGGTGCGCGGCGGCGGCGCCACCATGGCGCGGCTGTTCTATGGTGCGCGCGAATCCACCGCTTTGTCGCTGTTCGACCATTCGACGGCATTGGCGCCCGGCAATGTCGCGGTGCGCTACCAGATCGGCCTGTCCCTGGCGGGGTTCGATGCGGAAAAGTATCGTGGGCGCATTGATACGGAATTCAAGGCGGCGGTCGCGGCGGTTCCCGCCACGGCTTATGAAAAAAGGATTCAGTCTCGCGCCCAGGAATTGCTGGGCCTGCTCAATCAGCGCGAGGCATTCGACGTGCGGGTTCGCAAATATCAGGGATTCCCTGACTAGGAGGTTTCGGTGCGTGCACCCTTTGTCCTTCTCAGTTGCTTGCTGCTGGCGGGTTGCTGGCAATCCACTGGTTCCTTGTTCGGCGATGCCAAGCCGGTCCAACCTTTCCGCGCCGGAAAATTGGTGGGGTCCAATTCGGAAAAACCGGCCGAGATCGCCCGTTCGGTGTTGACCATTGGAAAAGATGGCAGCTATCGGCTGGCTTACACCGACAAGGAATATTTAGGCGATGCGATGGTGCTACGCTTCCTTGCCCTGCCGGGATTGCCCGCAAATATTTACGTCTTCGAGGCGGTGTCGGACGATGCCTGCAAGCCGGGGCAGACCTGTCATCCCATGACGGCGAAATCGGAACGCGACTACGGCCTGGTGCGCGTCACCAAGACCGGTGCGGAGGTTTTCAATCCCGATTGCGCCAAGTCCGGCGCTGTCGCCAAATTGCCCGGGGTGAAGGCCGATGACTATGGCAGCTGCACCTTTGGCAACCGTGCCTCGCTGGAAAAGGCGTTGCTGGATTTGGCCAAGCAAGGTTGGAAGACCAGCGTGACCTACAGGTACGAGTAGGATCGTTTCCCCATTATTATACTTCCCGTACCAGGCCTAGGGGGAGTTGGCGACCTCTGACCACCCCATATCACCCTTGAATAGTCGAAAGCACTCCGGACAAACCCACCAATACTCAGGCCCGTTTTCGTAATCGGAGCACGTTGTGTACCCCTCGCGTAAATAAGGCCTTGGGCCGTCCGCTTCTTCGGAGAATGTCTCCCAGCAACCAACGCAATGATCGTGGTCCCAGCTTGCGCTATATCGCCGGTACGTTGCCAGTCGGAGCCGAAGGCCGAGCAGAAACTCCTGCTCTTCTAAGCGCTCTAACCGCCAATCCTTTGTCACTTTCTAGCTTGCTCCACCGCGCTTCGTTGGCTTGCGGGCGATTGTCTTGAACGACGCCAGGAATGCCCAATATTATACTTCCCGTACTAGAGGCAATCCTGGTCAGCTTTAGATGGGTGGGCCAAATATGGCCCAGAGTGCCATCAGAAGACCCACCACACCAAAGAAGACCAAAAACGCCACGTTGATCCAGAAAAAGATCGGGTGACGGTCCCGCCTGATTACGATCGGCCTGAGTAATCGAATTTCACCTCGCCTTATTCCTTGGATAGGAATCCAGAGGAAAAAAATGATGGGGAGCCAATACGCCGCCATGATCCTGTAGATCATGTCACTTGTCGCTCTTCGGTTTGTGCTTCGCGACAGTTTTGAACGGACGCAGAAATGTCTCGCCGGTCTGTCCGGCTTCAAACTCTTGCGCCGCTGCCATGAACGTCTCTTCCGTCGTTGACTACTGACTCGCCCAGATGATCCGGTGCACAAAGGCGACTTCGTTGAGCGCAAAGCCGCGATCCTCGAACACCGGATTGAAGCTCTTGAGTTCGATGCGCTGCGCCGTCATGCGGCCAAGCTGCTTGGCCATCGCTTCTCCGGCATGGGTCTTGACCACCACCCGGTCGCCGCGCCGAAGCGATCCGGAGGGCGAAACCAGAATCCGGTCGCCGTCGCGATAGACCGGCAGCATGGATTCGCCGGTGATCTCCAGCGCATAGCAATGGGCGTCGGCGATTTCCGGGAAGGCGATATTTTCCCAGCCCGATCCGGCGGGAAAACCGGCATCGTCGAAATAGCCTTGGCTGCCCGCCTGCGCCAGGCCGATCAGGGGCACCATGCGCGCCCGCACGTTGGGGATTTCGCCGACCGTGGAGACGAATTCGTCCAGCGATTCCCCCGTGGCCGACAGGATCTTGGCCAGGCTCTCGGTTGACGGCCAACGCAGCTTTCCATTGGCGGCGCCGCGCTTGCTCTTGTTAAAAGTTGTGGGGTCCAGCCCGGCGACCCTGGCCAGGCCGGAGGGCGACATGCCATGCCGGGCGGCGAGGGCGTCGATGGCGCGCCAGATTTGCGGGTGGGTGAGCATCAGGAATAAAACCGGAATTTACGGTTATATTGGAGCAAGGCGGGAAACCGTCTATAGGGGCTGGGCTTGGGAATGATCGATTTCAGCGCCGCGCTGCTGCGCCACCTGCCGGCCGAAACCGCCCATGACGTCAGTTTGAAGCTGGCGCGGGCCGCAGGGCCGTTTATGCCCCCGCCCGCCCCCGACGATCCCCGCCTGGCGGTCTCGGCTTTCGGGCTGAGCTTCCCCAATCCGGTCGGCCTGGCCGCAGGCTTCGACAAGAATGCCGCCGTCCCCGACGCCATGGCCCAGTTCGGCTTCGGTTTTGTCGAATGCGGCACCGTCACCCCCAGGCCGCAAACCGGAAATCCGCAGCCGCGCCTGTTCCGCTTGGCCGAAGACGGCGCGGTGATCAATCGCATGGGCTTCAACAATGGCGGGATGGAGGCGGCGGCGGCAAATCTGCAGCGCCGTTGGGGCAGGGGCGTGGTCGGCATCAATATCGGCGCCAACAAGGATAGCGAGGACCGCGCCGCCGATTACGAAAAAACCTTCGCGCGGCTGGCTCCGCTGGCCGACTATGTCACGGTCAATGTCTCCTCGCCCAACACGCCGGGCCTGCGGGGTTTGCAGAATCGCGACGAGCTCACCGGGCTTTTGGGCAAGCTGGTGGCGCTACGAGCTGCGCGCAAAATTCCACTGCTGCTCAAGATCGCGCCCGATCTGGATGAAAAAGCGCAAGACGATATCGCCGATGTGGTGCGCGGTTCCGGCATAGAAGGGCTGATTGTGTCCAACACCACCATCGCGCGCCCGGCGCTCAAGTCGCCTCATGCCAGCGAAAGTGGCGGCCTGTCGGGAAAGCCATTGTTTGAACCGTCCACCCGCATGTTGGCTGCCATGCACGCGCGGTTGAATGGCGCGGTCACCTTGATCGGCGTGGGCGGCATCGCCAGCGGCGCCGACGCCTATGCCAAGATCCGCGCCGGCGCCACTTTGGTGCAGCTCTATTCGGCACTGGCTTTGCAGGGCCCCGGTTTGGTGCAGCGGATAAAAAAAGAGTTGTCGGCCTGTCTGGCGCGCGATGGCTTTGCGCGCATCACCGACGCGGTGGGAAAAGGCGCCTAACCGCGCGCCGCCGCCGCCTGATACTCGGCCCAGATGCGGTCCTTCTCGGACCCCAGCTGATGCAGATAGGCCCAGCTGAACAAGCCGCTGTCATGGCCGTCGTCGAAACCGATCCGCACCGCGTAATTGCCCACCGGCTCCAGGCCGGAAATTTTCACGTCCTGCTTGCCGCGCAGGATGGTCTTGGGTCCACCGCCATGGCCGCGCACTTCGGCGCTGGGCGACTCCACCCGCAGATATTCCGCCCGCAGTTCGAACCGGCTGCCATCGTCGAACGCCACCGTCAGCACATCGCGCGCCGGGTTGAGGCGGATTTCGCTGGGCCAAGGATTATTGACGGGAGGGCTATCGGAGGGCATCGCGTTCTTCATCGCTGAGCCGCCTGGCTTCGTCCTGCAGCATCACCGGCACCCCGCTGCGGATGGGATAGGCCAGGCCGGCGGCGCGCGACACCAGTTCCTGTTTTTCCTGGTCGTACTGCAGGGTCGCCTTGGTCAGCGGGCAGACCAGAATTTCCAGCAATTTGGGATCGGTTTCCATGGCCAGCTAATTGAGGGTTGTGGGGCCGGGTTCGCTGCCCATTTCCAGCAAGGCCATCAGGGTGGAGGCGCGGTCCTGGAAATTCTGCGCTTCCAGCAACGCCTGTTTCTCCGCCGGACCGAAGGGGCACATCATCGCCAGCGCATTGATCAGCGCCTCGCCGGGCGCCGTCATCACGCTTTTCCAGTCGGCCTGCAGATCGCGGCTGGTCAGATAGATTTTCAGCGCCGCCAGCAGGCGTTCGCGCGGGAAGACCTCATCGCCCGGCTGCGCCAGATCGCCGCCGAAGACCGCGAAGTCGCAATAGCCCGCCCGCCAGGGCGTTGTGGTCTGCATCTCACCGGTCAGGCGGAAGCGGCAGATCCCGGCCAGGGTCACCAGATAGCGATTGTCCTCGGTTTCGCGGTACGAAACGATCTTGCCGGCGCAGCCGACCTGCGACAGGCGCGGATGCGCCACTTTGTCTTCGTGCTCGGCCGGCTGGATCATGCCGATCAGCCGGTCGCCCTGCAGGGCATAATCGAACATCTCCAGATAGCGCGGCTCGAAGATGTTGAGCGGCAACTGTCCGCGCGGCAACAGAACCACGCCGGTCAGCGGGAACAGCGGCAGCGACTTGGGCAGATCGGAATAGGAATGGTAGCGCCTGGGCATTCAGCACCTCCACATCACGAGAACAACAGCCCAGAAAGCTTGCGCCGCGCCTCGATGGTGCGCGGATCGGTGGGGCCCATGGCCTCGAACAAGGTCACCAGCTGCTTGCGCCCCGCTTCCTCGTTCCATTTGCGGTCCCGCCGCACCAGTTCCAGCAACTCGTCCACCGCGCCATCGCGGTTGCCGCCCGCATCCAGCGCCATGGCCAGGTCGAAACGCGCCTGATGGTCCTTGGCGTCCGCGGCCAGCTTGGCGCGCAGGGCGGCAATCTCGCCGCTTTCCGGGGCGGGGGCTTCCCGCAGTTTCAGCTCGGCCTCCACGGCGCGGATGGCCTCGTCCTGGGCCGCATCCGGCGGCGCCATCGCCAAGGCGGCGCGGGCGCGCTCCACATCGCCGCCCACCAGATAGGCGCGCGCCAATCCGGCCACCGCCTGGACGTTGCCGGGCTCGTCCTCCAGGACATGGCCATAGGCCTGGGCCGCCATCTCGATGTCGCCGGCCTCCAGCGCCTGGGCCCCGACGGCCAGCACCTCGGCGGTGTGCTCCGGCCCGCCATGATGGTGATCATGATCGTGGTCGTGGCCATGATGGCCGTCACCGCCGCCCGCCAGCCCCGCCACAAAGGCTTTCACTTGGCTCTCGGGCAGGGCGCCCATGAAGCCATCCACCGGCTGGCCATTCTTGAAGGCAAAGACGGTGGGAATGGATTGGATGCGCAGCTGCTGGGCGATCTCGGGATTCTCGTCGATGTTCACCTTGACCAGCTTGACCGCACCGCCGGCGGCGTCCACCGCCGCTTCCAGATGGGGGCCCAGGGTCTTGCACGGGCCGCACCAGGGCGCCCAGAAGTCCACAATGACAGGCACGGCGCGGCTGGCCTCCAGCACATCGGCGGCGAAGGTCGCCAGGCCGGAATCCTTGATATG
>CADECX010000004.1:0-115746 GCA_902825865.1 uncultured Alphaproteobacteria bacterium | reverse complement strand
GAAGCCGCCGATATAGGTGGGCACCACGGTCAGATAGAGGCCGCAAGCGGGGAAGAAAGCCTTCAGCTCCTGCAGCGCCTCGGTGATCTCCCAGGGCTGGTAGAAAGGCACGCCGGTCTGGAAGGTGGCATAGCCGCCCTTTTTCAGCGCGCCCTTCACCCGGTCGTAGAAGGTTTCGCCGAACAGCGCCTTGCCCGGCCCCACCGGATCGGGACGGTCGGCGATGATCAGGTCGAAGCGGTTCTTGCTGGATTTGCGGCCCAGATATTCGAAGGCGTCGGCGGCCTCGATCACCATGCGCTTGTCCTTGAAGGCCTTGGCGTTGACCGAACCGAAATGCTTTTTGCACAGCGCGATCACCCGGTCGTCGATATCGACCAGCACCACTTCCTTGACGTTTTTATGCTTAAGAGCCTCGTCGGCGATGGACAGATCGCCGCCGCCCACGATCATCACCCGCTCGACCTTGCCATGCTCCAACATCGGTAAATGGGTGAGCATGTCGGCATAGGCCGATTCGTCGCGGCTGGTGATCTGGACGATGTCGTCCAGGGTCATCACCCGGCCGTTGGCGACGGTGTCGAAGATGCGGATGTGCTGGAAGCGGCTTTGCTCGTCCGCCACCACCTCGGTGATCTCCATCGACTGGGCGTAACCCTTGTGGAGACGCTCGATCTGGAGGTCGTCGGAAGCCTTGTGGCTCTTGGCTTTGGTCGGCTGGGGCTGGGGACGGGCCATAACGTTTCCTTAACATATGTGACAGCGCTCCGCCGTATAGGACTGCTTTGCGCCGCTGTCTACCGTGTGCGTGTTGGCGCAACTTGTGCCCATTTCATCGGACTTTTCGCCGCCACGCGCGGCGCGCCGAGCGGCGGCGGATGCGCCGTCGCTCGGCGTCTCTGCCAGCGCTCCACGAACACAGCTGGGGAAAAAATTCGCCTAGGGAGAAATATCTACTTGCATCGCCGGGGAGTTAGCCCTATTTCAAGCGCGACCCGGCGAGAAAAAAAGCCGGACAAAGCGGTATATGGGTGACCCCGTCTGCCGCTTTCTTCTTTAGGCGCGTCCGGAAGTCCACAAGGCCAAGGCGCAGGTGTCAACTCCAAGACGGGTAGGTGCTTGAATGGCTCGACTTAATCTGGTTGCGGCGAACAAAGTCCCGCAAAAGGAAATCAAACCCCGCGCCGCCAAGGCGCCGCGGCCTGTTGTCGTGACCCCTTCGAATGACGACCAGAAGGATCACTTCATCACCAAGAACGGCCTGTCCTATGCGGGCAGCCATGTGATTATCGACCTTTGGGAAGCCAAGGGCCTGGACGATCGCGAGCGGATCGAAACCGCCCTGATCGATGCGGTGAATGAGGCGGGCGCGACCCTGCTGCACATCCACCTGCACAAGTTCGAAGACGGCGGCGGCATTTCCGGCGTGGCGGTGCTGGCGGAAAGCCACATCTCCGTCCACACCTGGCCGGAAAAGGGCTTCGCGGCCTTCGACGTCTTCATGTGCGGCAATGCCGAGCCCCGCAAGGCGCTGGAAGTCTTCAAGCGCGCCTTCGAGCCGGGCCGGGTCGTGGTCGGCGAGCACAAGCGCGGCGTCGTCTAAGATCGCCTCGCGCAAGAATCTAAAGGGCCGGAACGCAAGTTCCGGCCCTTTTTCTTTTGGGCTCAACCGACCCTCCCCTTGAGGGAGGGTCGAATTGCGAAGCAATTCGGGGAGGGGGCATGCTCCGAGGCTTGACCCCTCCCCGAAAAATCCGTCGCTACGCTCCGAATTTTTCGACCCTCCCTCAAGGGGAGGGTAAAAAATCCTGCGCGCACGAGGGGAAGGCGGACCTGCGTTTGACGGTCCAGTCGTCAATCTGGCTCTTCACATGTCCGTAGCGGTAGCTTGGGCTGGTCCACGCACTTCTCAGCCGAACCCAGCCTATAAAATCTGGAGCACGTTGCACGCTCTCCAATCGTGAAAACGCTCGCCACGCGACTGCCTGTGAAATACTCACAAATCTCATTGGTGCGATCCAATGGATCTATTTGAACGAGTATTCCTTGACCGGTTGCTATCAAGAACAGGAAACCAGAGGCCGGTATCAGAAGAAGGCAGAGCCACTTCATTTTTCGCCCGTTCCTACTGCACCCCGCTCTTAATTTCCGTCCATGCGCTGACGATCTTGTCCTTGTTGGGCAAGGGCTGTTGGAAGATGCCGCTCTTGAGGAAGGTTTCCAGGTCGCGGGGCACACCCAAAGTCTCGAACACGCTATCGGGCACCGTCTTCATCGCCTCGATATTGGCGGGCTCGTCGCCGATGGTGGTGATCATGTAAACGGCGGCGGCATCGGCGATGCCGGCATCGATCAGCGCCAGGGCTTTTTCCTCATTCGACGGGTCCTTGTGCATCACCAACCCGCAGACATAGGTGAAGATGCCGCCCGGCGGGTTCAGATAGGCCACCGGCTTTTTCTCGCGGTTGAGGGACGCGAAGGTGGTGCGCCAGCTCATCGCCGCCACAATCTCGCCCGAGGCCAGGCCTTGCGCCAAAGCGCTATTGTCTGCCGAGACAAAGCGCAGCTGCGGCACCAGCTCGCGCAGCTTGGCCTGGACCTTCACCCAGTCCGCTTCGCTCATTTTATAGGCATCGATCCCGATCATATGGGCGACGAAGGGCACCACGTCATCGGCGCCGTCCAGCACCGACACCCGGCCTTTGTATTTGGGGTCGAACAGAATGTCCCAGCTTTGCGACTTGGCATATTCCGGCGCCAGATCGGTGCGGATGGTGAGCGAGGTGTTGCCCCAATAATGCGGCACAAACCACACTTTGCCCGGACCCGCCGAAATACCCGGCAGGTCGCGCAGCGCGGGCGGCAGCTTGTTCCAGTTCTTGAGCTTGGCGGTATCGATGGGCGCCAGCAGGCCCGCATCCTTCCAGCGCGGCAGGCTGTAGAGACAGGGCCCCATCACATCCGGCTTGAAACCGGCGCGCATCTTGGAAAAGGCCTCGTCCTCATCGGCGAAAATGGTGGTGCCGGGTTTTTCGCCATAGGACTTCTCATACTCGGCGTAAAAGGCGGGCGCGGTATAGTCCTGCCATTGGAACAGGGTGGCGGGCCCGCTTTCGCTCTTGCCGCAACCGGCGAGGATCACGGCCAGACCGCCCAAGGCCAAGGGAAGTATGCGCCAGCCCATTTTCATGCCCCTCACTCCATCATCACTTGTCACGGCCCGGGACTCCGGGCCGCCCAGGTGACATCAGTCGTGGGTGTCGAAAGATGGCCTCAGCCAATTCTTCGATACCGGACGGTCCCACCTGGGTGGCCCGCACTCCGGCGGGCCATGACACCGGAGCGCGTTCCACAAACTGAATGGCTCTAGGTTAGACACAGCGGCAAAATCCACAAGGACGGTTTTACAGGCCGGTGTAACTGCCGCGTATCGGCGGCATCCCGGCTTGGGCGACAGACGCCTCGGCCCGGCCGCGCGGGATGAAACGCAGCACAAAGCCATTGCCTTCGCTGCGGACCAGGAAGCTGACCGCCCGGTTGCCGCGGATCACGCCATTGTCGAAATTGGCATAGGCCATGGCGATCCACAGTGGCAGCTCGCGCGCCAGGCGGTCGAACAGCGCCCCATCCACCGGCTGGCGAAAATTGAGCGCCAGCGCATTCTGCTTGTCGTCTGCCTGCACGCTGTGCACGGCCAGGCCATGGAAGCGGATTTCCACCCCGCCCGGGCCGTTGACGGTCACCTCATAGCTGGGACCGGTTTGGGCTTGAGCCTGCCAAGCGGGCAGAACCGCCAGCACGGCCCCCAGGAGCGCAATAGGCGCGGCCCTCATAACCGGGGGAGCCGCAATTCCATGATCGCGCCCCGGGCGGCTTCCCCGCCGCCGGCAAGCTGCATGGTCCCGCCCATGCGCCGCGCCAGCTCCATGGCGATGGCCAGCCCCAGCCCCGCGCCGGTCACCGTGCCGTTGCGGTCGAAGCGCTGGAACGGCTTGCCCGCTTTGGCCATCTCCTTGGCGGTGAAGCCCATGCCGCTGTCGCTGAGGGTGACGATGCCGGCGCCTTCGTCGAAATGAACATCAACGCGCACAATGCCGCCCTCGGCGGTGTAGGTCAGGGCGTTGGTCAGGAGATTGGTGAGAATGCGGCGCACGGCGCGGGAATCGGCGCGCACCCGTCCTTCCTCCCGGAAGGCGAGCGACAAGGAAATGCGGCGGGAAAAGGCGCGGCCCTCCTGTTCGTCCACGCAAGCCTGCGCCAGCGCCGAAAGCTCCACCGCTTCTTCCTCCAGGGGATGGCGGCCCGCTTCGATATTGGCGAATTCCAGTATGTCGCCGATCTTGGCGTGCAGGTTGCGTCCGGCATTACCGATGTCGCGGGCATATTCGCCATATTTGGGATGTCCGGCGGGGCCGTAAAATTCCTGAGCGATGATTTCGGAAAAGCCGATCACCGCGTTCAAGGGCGTGCGCAATTCATGGCTCATATGGGCGATGAATTCCGACTTGGAGCGCAAGGCTTCCATCGCGCCGCGCTCGGCATTGGCCAGGCGCACCATCAGCTTGGCCTCGACGGGGCGGGTGGATTTGAGGGCGCGGATGGCTTGTGAAGCCTTGGCATGGCGTTCGAAGGCGCCCACGAACAAAGCCGCCAGCCAGCCCCCGACCAAGGCCGGTCCCAAAATTACGAACAGATAAAGCGGCAAAGTCTGGGCCCAGCTCGCCAGTGCATTCTTTTCATCCACACTGGTCATCACCGCCAGGGGCCAACCGGGGACGGACGCGACAAGCGCGCCGTCGGCGGCGCGAAGCCCGCTCGACGGCAGCAGCGCCGTGCGGTGCGAGCCCAGATCGATGCTGGCGGGATCGAACAGAACGGCGACGGTTTGGTTGCCGTCGCGGAACGCCAGGCCGCCGGGAAAGCTGGTGCGCGATCCGGCAAATTCCGGCCTGGTCAAAGGCGTGTCGGCCGCCCGAAGGCGCGCCTGGTAGTTGCCGAGCGCGTCCCATACCCCGATGTCGCGGATCGCGGGCTCGGCGCGCCCCAGATCGGCGCTGCGATACTGCTGCGGCGAGGCGGCGAACACCGTGCCCAGCCGCGCATAACGGTCCAAGGTGCGGCCGGTGGCCTCGGCCACACTCTTCACCCGCTCGCTTTCAAAGCCGGCGGCCTGGGCCAGGGCATGGCTGCGGTCCAGCCGCATCTGGAGCAGGGCAGCGGCGGTGAAGGAGCCGCAGATCAGGACGATGCAAATCGGAATGGTGAAACGGGCGTCGCGCGTCAGGCGGCGGGCAAGCGGGCGCTGCAGAACGGCGGCGAATGCGCCATCCGGCCGGTACCAGGGGCGTGTTGTCGCCTGGGCCATTGTTCCCCACCCGCGCGGTGATTCGCGCAACATTAAGTATGGCTTATACCCCCTCCGGTTTCAGCTTCCTCTCGGCTCGCTACGCTTCGCCTCGATCGCTGAAACCACCTCCCCCTCCAGTGCGCTGCGCGCACGAAGGGGGGTGAGCATGGCGACCAGCCATGCGAACGACCTGAGTAGCAGTGAGCGACTCAGTCGAGCATCTTGCTGGTGACTTCGAACAGATTGGGCGAGATGCCGGACAGGCTGTTGATGGCTTTCAGTTCGGCGCGCATCAGCCCCTGCCGGGCGGGATCATAGCGGCGCCAGCTTTCGAACGCCCCGGACATGCGGGCCGCGACCTGGGGGTTCATGGCATCCAGGGTGCGAATGACCTCGCCCACCAGCCGATAGCCGGAGCCGTCATCCTTGTGGAAGCGCAGATGATTGACGCTGAAGGCGCCCACCAGGGCGCGCACGCGATTGGGATTTTTGATGTCGAAGGCCGGGTGCTTCATCAGCTGGCGCACCGCCGTTACCGTATCGGGCAAGGGCGAGCCCGCCTGCAGGCTCATCCATTTGTCCAATACCAGGGCGTCCTTCTTGAAACGGTCATGGAAATGGGTGAAGGCCGTGTCGCGCAGGGGCGACTCCATCCGCGTCAGGGCCGCCAGCCCGGCAATCATGTCGGTCATGTTGTCCGCGCTGCGGTAGTGGGCATCGGCCAGCCCCGCCGCGGCTTCATCGTCGGCGGCGGTGAGATAGCGCAGACAGGCATTGCGCAAGGCGCGCCGGCCTGCCGATTTGGCGCCGGGGCTGAAATCGCCGGTGTCGCGCATATATTCGTAGAGTTGGGCCAGGCGGTTTTGATGCGCGCGCGCAATCGCATGCACCAGGGCGCGCCGCGCCAGATGGATGGCGACGGGGTCGACCGGCGCTTTCTTGGCCGCCAGCTCGTTTTCGGTGGGCGGCATCAGCATCTGCGCCGCGAAGGCGGGATCGTCCTCGGCCAGCGCCAGGACATCGCCGATCGCGGCGATATAGTCTTGATTGGCCGCCGTGCCGGGGTCCTGCATGATCTCGGCCGCCAGGGTCTGACCGGCCTCCCAGCGGTTGAAGGCGTCCTTGTCCTTGCCCATCAGGATGGCGCGCTCATGCCGGCTCTGGTTGTTGCGGAAAATCACCGGCGCGGAAAAGTCGCGGCCCAGCGACAGCAAGGGTTCTTCCGCGACCCCGGCAAAGACGAAGCGCTGGCAGTTTTGCGTCAGCTCCAGCACCCGCGTGAGGGGCCCGGCCTGGTTCTCGCCGTCCAAGGTCAGCGGCAGCGCCTCACCGCTTTTGCCCACCAGGCCGATGCGCACCGGCACGTGCATCGGCTTTTTCTCCGGCTGGCCCGGTGTTGGGGCGAGGGATTGCGCCACGTCCAGCGTATAAGTCCGCGCCGCGGGATCGTATTTTCCGCGCGCCTCGATCTGCGGTGTGCCCGCCTGGCTGTACCAAAGCCGGAACTGGCTGAGGTCGCGGCCCGACGTGTCTTCAAAGCATTTGACCCAGTCCTCGACCGTCGCCGCTTCGCCGTCATGACGCTCGAAATAGAGGTCGGTGGCCTTGCGGTAGCCGGCCTCGCCGACCAGGGTCTTGAGCATGCCGATGACCTGCGCGCCCTTGTCGTAGATGGTCGCGGTGTAGAAATTGTTGATCTCGATATAGCTTTGCGGCTGCACCGGATGGGCCAAGGGGCCCGCATCTTCCACGAATTGCCGGCCGCGCAGGGCGCGCACATCCTGAATGCGCTGTACCCCATGGCTGCGTTCGTCGCCGGAAAAGCACTGGTCGCGAAAGACGGTCAGGCCTTCCTTCAGGGAAAGCTGGAACCAGTCGCGGCAGGTGATGCGGTTGCCGGTCCAGTTGTGGAAATATTCATGCGCCACGACGCTTTCGATGCGCGCATAATCGTCATCGGTGGCGGTTTCCGGCGTGGCCAGCAGCACCTTGTCGTTGAAGATGTTGAGGCCCTTGTTTTCCATGGCGCCCATATTGAAGGCGCTGACCGCCACGATCATGAAAATATCGAGGTCATATTCGCGGCCATAGGCCTGTTCGTCCCATCGCATCGAACGCTTCAGTGCGTCCATGGCGTAGCGGGCGCGCGGCTCGTTGCCATGCTCGACATAGATGTCCAGCGCAATCCTGCGCCCGGTCATGGTGACGAAGCTGTCGTGAATGGAGCCGAGGTCGCCCGCCACCAGCGCGAAAAGATAGGAAGGTTTGGGGAAGGGATCGTGCCACACCGCGAAATGCCTTCCGTCCGGCAGCGCGCCGCTCTGGATGCGATTGCCGTTGGACAGAAGGACGGGATACTGCTCCTGGTCGGCTTCGATCCGCACCGTGAAGACCGAGAGATTGTCCGGCCGATCCAGAAAATAGGTGATGCGGCGGAAACCTTCCGGCTCGCACTGGGTGCAGAACATGCCGTTGGACAGGAACAGCCCCTCCAATTGCGTGTTGGCAGCCGGATCGATCCGGCTTTTGATCTCCAACGTCAGTTTGGCCGGCGGGTTGGGCAGAGTGAGGCTTTTGTCGTCCAGCAGATACTCGCCCGGACCGAGCAGGCGGCCGTCCAGCGCCACGGAAATCAATTCCTGATTTTCTCCCTGCAAGACCAGGGGGCCATGACCCGAAAGCCGCTCGATGGTGAGCTTGGCGGTGACGCGTGTGGCCTGTGGCTCCAGCGCGAAATCCAGCTCCACTGTCCGGATGCGAAATTCCGGCGCCTTATAGTCTGCAAGATGAACGGCGCGCGGCTCTTCGGTACGCATGGCGGGCTATTTCCAGGAAATGCGCCTGGGTTATAGCCCGGTCTTTGAAGGCCGAACAATCAGCTTTGGCCGATCAATAGACGCGCAGAATTGTCACCCCGTCGCCGTCATGCACACGCTGATAATAGCTCAGATATTCAGTCCAAGCGCCGTCCGCGCCGTTCCAGCGGAACAGATCCCCCTGTTGGCGATGCAACACGATATATTTCACATGGGCGGCGGTCAGTTGCCGCTTCTGCTGCGCAAGGTCGCGGGTTTGCAGCCGGTCGGCCAAGGTGACGCCCATGCGGCGCGAGGTCTCACCCTGCACGATCGGTTTTCCATGACAGGCCGACAGCATCATCGCCGCATTGCCTTCGCCATAGCCTCGCGGCAGATCCAGCACGCCGAAATTGCCGGTCTCCGACGCGATGCCGGTCAGCGCCGAAGGACAAGCCGCCGGTGTGCTGGACAGATGAACCGGCGTGAAGTCCAGCAGCATCAGACCTGCGACCAAACTCAGCGCGCCGCGGGCCAAAGCGCCGCGATGGCGCAGCGCCATCACGCTGGCCTGCGCCAGCGCCAGGCCCAGAAACAGATAGACGAACACCATGGCGCGGGCGGGTGTGCGGACATTGGCGAAGAAGGGTAGTTTGGCCAGGACCACGCCCGGCAAATGCAGCGGCGTCACCTGGCCGCCGATATGCAAGGCCTCGCCGCCCGCGATCACGGCGAAGAAGATCATGCCGCCCACGGCATAGCGGAATGACATTTTCCGGTTTTTGCGCGTCAGCGCCCAGGCAAGGAAAGCCAGGTTGGCCAGTCCCAGATAGACCGTGCCCTCCCAGATATTTCCGGTTAACGCGGCATGGATGGAGCTGCCAAACTGCGCCAGCAAATGCGTGGATGGAAACGCAATCATCGCCAACACATCGGCGACGAACATGTTGCTGCCATAGTAGACGGCGGACGCCAAACCGGTCGATGCCATCGCCACAAGCCAGGGCGAAATCAGGAGCGTGGCCAGCACACAACACAAGACCGGTGCCAGCAAAGACCAGCCGCGCGGCCATTTGCCCCCGCCCAGGCGCAGCGTCAAGAGATGAAAGACCATGAAGTAAAAAGCGTAGAAAAAGAAATACCAGCAGGAAAGCGCGCTCAGGGCTTGCATCGCGGCGGCGCCGGCCAGCCAAGCCATGCTCTTGCGCTCATGCGCCAGCAGATAGAACAGCACGAACAGCGGCAAAAATTCGATGCCCGAGACATGGGCGTGATGCATGACCTGGGCGACATGCCAGGGATTGAAGGCAAAGATGAAGCCGGCGACGCTTGCACCGATGTCACGGCCAGGCACATCGCCCAGCAGATGCCGGGCCAGATAGAACATCGCCGCCGCGCCAAGCGGGAAGGACGCCAGCAAAGTCAGATTGTGCAAGGCCAGAATGGTGGCGAAGTCGGCGCCCAACAGGCGCGACAGCATCGCGACCGCTGCAATTTGCGGCCAGGCAAAGGAATGATAGGCGAGGGGGGTGCCTTCCGGAAACCTGATCTGGCGGGTGAACAGAAAATCTTTCCAGCCTTGCGCCTGGGCGGCGTGCCAGCTGTTCCAGAAGTCCTGCATATTGTCTTCCGGCGGCCCGATCAGCGCCGACGAGAGTTGCGCGAGCCACGGCCAGAAAAGAAGGACGGTCAACAGCGAGAAACCGGCCAGCACAAGGACCAGCCGCGGCAGCGCGGGAATGTGAAGACGCCCGATCGCGCCCGTGGGCGGATCGAGAACAGTCATCAGCCGGTCCGCTTGACCTCGGTCAAGACGTCCTGCGCCTGGTGCGCCAGTTCGGCCAACTCATTGGGCATGTCCTCGCCCGACTTGCGCGCCCAATTCACCAGTGACGAAGCAAAGGATGCCAGCTTGGGCGCATTGGCGATCAACCGGGCCTGTTCTTCCATCTTGACCGGATCAAGATCGTATTCGGCGCCCGGCACGCGCCAGCCGCCCCAATCGGCGTCACCCGTCACGACAACGGGATAAGTTCCGGGAATCGGATGGCGGGCGCAATCTTCGTTGGGCTGCCACTTGTTGCGGGCGCGGATCACCCGCCAGGTCTGGGCTTCGCCGACGACCTTGTCGCCCACCGGCTCTTCGCTGAGCAATTCCTCGGCGGCGAATTCGCGGCCCAGACCGACATCGTAATGGATGCGGATCGGCTCATCGATGCCCTTGGCCCAATGCGGCACCACATGCTCGATCAGCGCCCAGGTGCCGACCGGCTTCACATAGACCCTTTGGTTCTTGTGGAACGATGCTTTCGCCATGGGGGACTTTTTCCGCAAAATACCTCCCCAGCCTAGGCGCGCGCTGTTAAACCCCGGTTAAGTCCGTTGCCCATTTTGAAACGACTCGGTTGAAATTATTGGGGTTTTGGGCCGAAAACCGCGTAAACAAAGGCATGGAAAGCCCCTGCATCAAGGTCTGCACCTACGATCCTGGAACAGGCCTGTGCCTGGGCTGTGGGCGCACCCTGGAGGAGATCGGCGCGTGGTTCTCCATGAGCGACGACGAGCGCCGTGCCGTGATGGAGAAGCTACCGGCCAGACTCAAAGATAAAGAACTCAGGCAAATGCCTCGGCCATCCAATTGAGTTCTTTCGCCAGCCGCACATTCTCGCCGATCACCAAGATGGCCAAAGTGGGCGCGGTTGCAGCCGCCGCCGGCAGATTGGCGAGTGTGGTGATGACGACTTTCTGATCCTTGCGCGCGGCATTGGCGATGATGGCCGCCGGTTCGTTGGGGCTGCGGCCCGCCGCAAGCAAGCCTTGCGTGATTTCGCCGGCGAATTTGCGCGCCATGTACAGAACCAGGGTGGGCGCGCCGCGTGAAACCGCCGCCCAGTCCAGCTTGGTCAGCTTGCCGTCGATGCCATGGCCGGTGATGAAGGTGACGGCATGATTGGTGTCGCGGTGAGTCACCGGGATGCCGGCATAGGCCAGCCCGCCGATGCCGGCGGTGATCCCCGGCACGATGCGGAAATTCACCCGCGCCCGTGCCAGCGCCTGGGCCTCCTCGCCGCCGCGCCCGAATACAAAGGGGTCGCCGCCCTTGAGCCGCAGCACGCGCTTGCCGTCTTTCGCCAGCGTCACCAGCAGGTCGGAGATTTCATCCTGCTTGCAGCTGCGCACGCCGGCGCGCTTGCCGGCATAGATTTTCTCGGCCTTGGACAGAGACATCAGTGCTTCGTCCACCAGCGCGTCATACAGAATGACATCGGCCTGGGAGAGGGCTTGCAGCCCCAGCGCGGTGATCAGGCCCGGATCGCCGGGACCGGCGCCCACCAGCCAGACCCACCCTTTTTCCAGCGCGGGCAGGTTGAGTTTTGCCGCGAGTTCCTTGTTCATTTGCCGACTATACCACGCGCATTTGCACGAAAAACAGCGCTGGAACGCGCCTTGAAGCCGCACAGCAAGCCATTGAGATGCCTGGTGCGGACCGCTAAAAACAACCCGCATTTCAACAGGCGGATATCATGGTCAAGCCCCGTTCCGATCTCGTTCCCAACACCGCCGATTATGAAAATCTGCCGCTGGTCACGGCCAACGGCTTTCGCGAATATGACGCGCGCTGGCTGTTCGGCAAGGAGATCAACCTCTTGGGAATCCAGGCGCTGGGCCTGGGGCTGGGCACCTATCTCCACGATATCGGGGTGCAGCCTAAGGTCGTTACCGGCCACGACTTCCGCTCCTATTCCCTGTCGATCAAGCAGGCGCTGACCATCGGGCTGATGCGCGCCGGATGCGAGGTCCATGACATCGGCCTGGCCTTGTCGCCGGTGGCTTATTTCGCGCAATTCGCGCTGGATTGTCCCGCCGTGGCGATGGTCACCGCCAGCCATAATGAGAATGGCTGGACCGGCGTGAAGATGGGCGCCCAGCGGCCGCTGACCTTCGGGCCCGACGAGATCAACGCCATCAAGGACATTGTGCTGAACGGCAAGGGCAAGGAGCGCCCCGGTGGTTCCTATGTCGCGGTGCCCGACATGCGCGAAACCTATCTGCAAGCGGTGACCAAGGGCCACAAACTGTCGCGGCCGATCAAGGTGATAGCGGCCTGCGGCAACGGCACGGCCGGCGCCTTCGCGCCGGAAGCCTTGCGCCGCATCGGCGCCGAGGTGATCGGCATGGATACCGAGCTGGATTTCACCTTCCCCAAATACAATCCCAATCCCGAAGACCTGGAAATGCTGCATGCCATGGGCCATGCGGTGAAGGAGCATGGCGCCGATCTTTGTCTGGGCTTTGACGGCGACGGCGACCGCTGCGGCGTGGTGGATGACCAGGCGCGCGAAATCTTCGCCGACAAGATCGGGGTGATGCTGGCGCGCGATCTTTCCGCCCAGTACAAGAATCCGCAATTCGTGGTGGATGTGAAGTCGACCGGCCTGTATCTCACCGATCCGGTGCTGAAGGAGCGCGGCGTCAAGACCGACTATTGGAAAACCGGCCACTCCTACATCAAGCGCCGCACCTTCGAGTTGAAAGCGCTGGCGGGCTTCGAAAAATCCGGCCATTTCTTCTTCAATCCGCCGATCGGCAACGGCTATGACGACGGCATCGTCGCCGGTATCGCGGTGCTGGAGATGCTGGACCGCGCCGGCGGCAAGAAATTGTCGGCGCTGTATGACGGACTGCCCAAGACCTGGGGCTCACCCACCATGGCGCCCTTCTGCCCCGACGACAAAAAATACGCCGTGGTCGAAGCGATGGTGAAGGAATATTCCGCGCTGAAGGACAAGGGCGAGACGTTGCTGGGCCAGAAGATCGTCAGTGTGGTCACGGTCAATGGCGTGCGCGTCACCCTGGAGGACGGCACCTGGGGCCTGGTGCGCGCCTCCTCCAACAAGCCTTCTCTGGTGGTGGTGGTGGAAAGCCCGGCTTCGGAAGCCAATATGCGGGCGATATTCAAGGATATCGACACGCGTTTATCCAAGCATCCCGAAGTGGGCGAGTACGATCAAAAGATTTAGCCTTGTATTGAGGCCTGCGCCGCGCAAGCATCCTCCAAAATAACCGGGAGGGCGGCATGGACCGGCGGGAAGCAATCGGACTTGGGCTTGGCTGCGCGCTGCTGCCCGGCACAGCCTTGGGCCAGGCGCATGAAACCGGCTATCTGCCGGGCGATTCCGAGGAATTCATCACCCTGTGGCCGGGCACCCCGCCCGGCGGCGATGGCATCAAGCTGGATCTGAAAGTCACCGATGCGGTCCAGCCGGACGGCTTTCATGTCCGCGCCGTCAGCCAGATTCAGACCCCGGGCTTTTTTGTTTATCGCCCGGTCAAGCCGACCGGCCTGGCCATGTTGATCATCCCCGGCGGCGGTTACACCTCAGAAGGCGGCGACCGCGGCGGGCGCGAGATCGCGCAATATTTCGCCAGCCTGGGCATTATCTCGTTTGTCTTGCGCTATCGCCTGCCGGGTGAAGGCTGGAAGCGGCGCGAGACCGTGGCGCTGCAGGATGCCCAACGCGCCATGCGCCTGATCCGCGCCGGCGAGTATGGCGCGCGCAGCCTGGGTGTGATCGGTTTTTCGGCTGGCGGGCATGTCTCCACCTCCCTGGCCATGCGTCATGCCATGCCGGTCTATCAGAATGTCAGCAACGCCGATCAGCTGGACGCCAGGCCGGTCATCGCCGCGCACATGTATCCGGTCGTCACCATGGGCGCGGGCGCCCATCCCGGCTCGCTGGAAAAATTGCTCGGTCCCAATCCGTCGCCGGAAGCGGTCGCGGCCTGGTCGCTGGAAAAACATGCCGGGCGCGACACTGTACCGTCTTTCATCTGCCTGGCGGCGGACGACGATGTCGTGCCGCCCGCGCCGAACGGCATCGCCTTGTTCAATGCCTTGCAGGCCGCGAAAGTCCCGTCGGAATTGCAGGTGTTTGAAAGCGGCGGTCACGGCTTCAGCCTGCATTGGACGCAAGGGAAACCCAATGCCGCCTGGCCCAAGCTGTTCCTGGCCTGGGCGGCGACGCACGGTTTCAGGGTTTAAGCGCGAGGCCTTCCAGCAGCGCCTTGTGAAAGGCCGCCGGATCCTGGATCTGCGGCGAATGTCCCATATTGGCGAAACGCACCAGGCGCACATTGGGAATGCGCGCCTTGGCCGCTTCGCTCATCGCCGGAAAATTGCCCAGGGTCGGCTGCACGTCCTTGGGCGCGCGGTTGCTGCGCCCGGTCGTATCCTTGTCGCCGATCAGATAGAGCACCGGCATCTTGAGTTTTTCCAACTCATGCACCACGGGCTGGGTGTAGATCATTTCCGAAGTCAAAGCGGAATTCCACGCCACCACGTCCTTGCCCGGTCCGCGGAACATGCCCACCTGCATCTGAATCCACTTGTCATACTCCGGCTTCCAGGTCCCGGCGTAATAGACGGTACGTTGATATTCCCGCGCGCTTTCGGCGGTGGTGTTCAGCGCTGCCTTGTAGCTGTCATCGACACTGGTCCAGGGCACGCCCTTGGCGCGGCCGTCTTCCAGACCCAGCGGATTGACCGGCACCAGCTGTTCGGTGCCTTCGGGATAGGCCAGGGCATAGCGGGTGGCCAGCATGCCGCCCATGGAATGGCCCATGATGGTGACACGCGAGAGCCCCAAGGATTGCAGCAGGGCATGGGTATTCGCCGCCAACTGTTCGAAGCTGTATTGGTAATGCGCCGGCTTGCTGGATTTGCAGAAACCGACCTGATCGATGGCGACGACGCGATAACCGGCATTGCGCAAAGCGCTGATGGTGCCTTCCCAGGTTGCGGCGCAGAAATTCTTGCCATGCAGCAGCGCGACGGTGCGGCCGTTGGGGCGGGCCGGCCATACATCCATGTAAGCCATTTCCATGGCTTCGCCCTGGCTGGTGAAACGGAACCGGCTCACGGAAAAAGGATAGTCGAAGCCTTCCAACCGGGGGCCATAGGCGGGGCCTTCGTCGGCGAGCGCGGGTTGCGCAGCGACAAGCAGGACCAAGGCGGCGATCAGTTTCATCATGGCGCGAACAATACGCCTTGCCCGCAAAAGGGAAAGAGTGTGATCCTCACCCTATAAAAAGAGGGGCAGGGGATGGACCGCCGTACCGCGCTGACATTGGGCTTGGCCACCGCCGCGTTTCCACGCGCTGTCCTGGCAGACACGGTTGTGCAGGGCGATGGCGTTCTGCCGTCTGATCCCAAGGAAATTATCACTCTATGGCCCGGAACGCCGCCGGGCGGCGAAAGGCTGCGCCTGCCGCCGATCCGCGTCACCAACCATGAGCCGCCCTTTATCATGCCCAATGACCGCGCCATCGACAGGGTCGGCATTCCGATCATGAATGTCTTCCGCTCCGAACGGCCCGACGGTTCGGCCATGATCATCGCGCCGGGCGGCGGCTATTCCCGCGAGATGCTGGATTTTGAAGGCATGGACGTGGCGCGGCGCTTCAATGCCGCTGGTGTCACCTGTTTTGTCTTGCGCTACCGCCTGCCGGGCGAAGGCTGGGCCAATCGCAGCGATGTGCCGCTGCAGGACGCTCAGCGCGCCATGCGGCTGGTGCGCGCCGAGGCGGGCAAATACGGTATCGATCCGGCGCGCATCGGGTTCATGGGTTTTTCCGCCGGCGGGCATCTCGCCGCCTCCATCGCCACCCGCTTTGCGGCCAATGTCTATCGCACCGTCGATGCCGCCGACAAGGAAAGCGCGCGGCCATCCTTCTCGGTGCCGATGTATCCGGTGATCACCTTGGGGAGCGGCGCGCATCAAGGCTCGCGCGACCGGCTGTTGGGGCCGGACGCATCGCAGGAACTGATCAACGCTTATTCCTGCCAATTGCATGTCCCGGCCGATGCGCCGCCGACCTTCATGGCGCTGGCCGCTGACGACGATGTGGTGCCGGCGTTGCCCAATGCCGGGGCTTATTATGCCGCGCTGCAGGCGGCAAAGGTGCCGGCGCAAATGCATATGTTCGAAGCCGGCGGTCATGGTTTCGGCATCGCGCGCACCGTGGGCAAGCCGACCGCCATCTGGCCCGACCTGTTGCTGGGTTGGGGCAACGCCCACGGATTTTTCAAAACCGCCGCTTAGGCAGCGCGCCGCGCCCGCACAAAATCTAAAGCTTCGCGCAGCACGGCAATGCCGGCGCCGTCGCGCACCGCATATTCGCTTAAGTGACGGCGGAACTGGCGCGCGCCGGGCCGGCCATTGTAAAGCCCCAGCATCGGCTTGATCAGGGGATGCAGCCGCGCGCCCAGATGCAGCTGGCGTTCGACATGTTCGGCATAAACGTCGACTGCCGCGTCCAGATCGCCCGCTTCGCCGCCGAAGAAACGCGCATCGACTTGCGTCAGCAGAATGGGATTCTGATAGGCGGCGCGGCCCAGCATCACGCCATCGACATGGCGCAGATGGGTTTCGGCCTGTTCCAGATTTTCGATTCCGCCATTGACCAGAATGGTGAGCGACGGCCGTTCGCGTTTGACGCGATAGACCAGTTCATAATCCAGCGGCGGTACGTCGCGATTTTCCTTGGGCGAGAGGCCCTCCAGCCAAGCCTTGCGGGCATGTACCGCGAATACGCTCACGCCGGCTTGAGCGCAAACATCGATCAATGTGCGCAAGCTCTGTTCCGGGTCCTGGTCATCGACGCCGATGCGGCATTTGACGGTGACGGGAATAGAAACTGCCGCCCGCATCGCCGCCACGCAATCGGCCACCAATTGCGGCTCGCGCATCAGACAAGCGCCGAAGCGGCCCGACTGCACCCGGTCGGAGGGGCAGCCGACATTCAGATTGACTTCGTCATAGCCGAAGTCGGCGGCGATTTTGCTCGCCTGTGCCAGCTTGGCGGGATCGGACCCGCCCAGTTGCAACGCCAGCGGATGTTCGAAACCTTCGAACCCCAACAGCCGTGCGCGATCGCCGCGCAACACCGCCTCAGCCGTCACCATTTCGGTGTAAAGCAGCGCGCGGCTGGTCAGGCAGCGGTGCAGCACCCGGCAGGGACTGTCGGTCCAGTCCATCATTGGGGCGACGCAAAAGGTATGGCTGGGGCGCATGGGCCCGCCGATACGCTATTTGGGCGTCAGCTTCAACAATTTGGTGGTGGGCGGGGTATTGGGGTTGATATTGGCCGTGCCGCTGTCGGTCAGGACATAGACCGCGCCATCGGGTCCCACATCCACATCGCGGAAGCGGGTGTTGAGGTCCATCAGCATGGGTTCCTCGGCCACCACCTTGTTGCCCGAAAGCGTCAGCCGCGAGACGAATTTGCCGTTCATCATGGCGACGAACAGGCTGCTGCGCCATTGCGGGAACAGATTGCCTTTGTAGAAAACGATGCCCGCGGGATTGGCGGACGGGTCCCAGTAATAGGCCGGCTGTTCCATGCCGTCTTTGGCGGCAATGCCTTCGCCGATCGCCACGCCAGGATAGTCCAGGCCGTGGGTGATCACCGGCCAGCCGTAATTGGCGCCCTTCTTGATGATGTTGATCTCATCGCCGCCGCGCGGACCCAGCTCGCTTTCCCACAATGCGCCGGTGCGGGGATCGGCCGCCAGCCCTTCCGGGCTGCGCAAGCCATAGGCCCAGATTTCCGGCAGCGCCCCGGCCTGGCCGATAAAGGGATTGCCCGGCGCGGGGGCGCCGTCGGGCGTGATGCGGATCACCTTGCCCAGATGATTGTCCAGCTTCTGCGCCGCGAACCAGTCATAGGTCAGCGCCGGAGAGGTATCGCGGTCGCCGATGGTCACGAACAGATTGCCGTCGGGCCCGAAGACGATGCGTCCCCCCGTCTTGCCGCCCAGGCCGCGGGCCGGCCATTGCGGCGTAGCGCGGAATATCACTTTCACATTGCTGAGCTTGTCGCCGTCCAACCGGGCGCTGGCGACATAGGTGTTGGTGTTGTTCAGGCTGGGCTGGCGTATGAAATCGCAGAAGGTGAAGAAGATGCGATGGTTGCGGCGAAAATTGGGATCCACCGCCACGTCCAGCAGCACAATCTCCTTGCCGGCGCCGACGCTGGTGATTTCCTGTACCGGCGGCGACAGGACATTATTCTTGTCCAGGATACGCAGCGCGCCGGGCAGTCTTTCGGTCAACAGCATCCGTCCGTCGGGCAGAAAATCCATGCCCCAGGTGACATGGAGATTGTCCACCAGGGTCGTGACCTTGAACGGCACCGAGGCGCGATAAGGCGCGCGGGTCTGTTCCGGGAACAGCGGTTTGTCGCCGGCCTTTTCGGGGTTGCGGGTTTCGATCGGCTGGCCATCGACCATCCGTGGCGGCTGCGGCGGCAGCGAGTTCTGGGCGATGGCGGCGCTGGTCAGCAGCGCCAACGGCACCAAGGTGATCATGATCCAGCGCATTTTCGTCTCCACTAGTAACCTAGTTTCAGCATCGTATTGCCTTGGCCGTCGACCGTGCCTTTATCCAGCCATTCCAGCGAGGCCTTGAACAGGATCAGGTGGTTTTTCTCCCACATGGCATTGTGGGACGAGCAGCCCAGGTCGATGAAGACCTTTTGCGGGCTGCCGATATCGGCATAGAAATCGCGTACCCGCTCCGGATTGACCTGCGCATCATGGATGCCCGCGACCATCAAGGTGGGCGTGGTCATGGCTTTGACTTTTGCCTGCGTCCAACCCCAGCTCGAGGACGCGATGGGCGCGCGCCGTACCGCCGGGGTCCATTTCGCCCCCACCGGATCGGACAGCAGCATCTCCGACCAGACCGAAGCGGCGGCCGCCGGATCGACCTGGCCCGGGCAGGGCGCCTGACGGTTCCAATTGGCGGTGAATTCGTCATGGCTTTGGGTGTTGAACACCGCGCCCGCCATCGGCAGCACCGCGGGCCCGTCCGCCTTGGTGGCGCGGTTATAGGCCGGCGCCAAAAGGATCAACTTGTTCACCCGCTCGGGATGGTTCGCGGTCCAGCCGCCGGCGCGGGGGCCGCCTTGCGACCAGCCCACCAAATTCACTTTCTGGGCACCACGCAGCTTGCGAATGAAATCCACCGCCGCCGAAATATCGTTCCAGTCGGATTCGATATTGGTCAGCGCGCCGGGATAGGCCTGGGGGCAATCGACGCCGAAGCTCTTTTGCTGCGCGGGCGCCAGATTGCATTTGTCGTTCATCGGCGCCGGCCGCGCCGAGCGGCCATAGCCGGTCATGTCGACGGTGAACACGTCATAACCGGCGGCGGCCAGATAACCCATCCAGCTGTAATCCTGATAAGGCACATCGAAACTGACTTCGGCGGGGGTGCCGGCGCCGTGCACAAACAGCACCACCTTGTCGCCAGCGCCTTTGCGCATCACCTCGGGCAAGGCGCGCTCGCGCAGATAGAGTTTGGATTTCTTGCCGGCCAGGAATGGCACTTGCGAGGTCACCGTGACGCTATGGTCCCGGGTCTGGGTCTGTTGCGCCAGGCTGGGCGCGCAAAGCCCCAACAGCAGCGGCAGCGCCATCCACAATCGAGCCATCCCAGCCTCCCTTTTTTGGCAGTATCGCCCGAATGGCCCGGCCGGGGAAGGCCGTCCACCATGGTTCTAAACCGGGCGGTCAAGCCAATGCGGGCAAGGGATTTCTCGCCGATCCGGGTTCTGCCGGGTTCATCGCAAATTCGGGGTGAAGATCGCGGTCCGCACCGGCGGCGCCCCTTTGTAAAGCTCACCAAATCGATCGGGACGTATGAACTCGTCTCGAAACCAGGGATATTTTCGCGGATCGTAGCATCGCGTTATCCAATCAAGCGTTTTTCGCACACGCGCCACGCGCTTTGCGTCGGCCCGGAAAACCAGCCAGATGTCATGCGCCTGTTCGATCCCCAATTCCAAAGCAACCAGGCCAGTGCTCAAAGCTCTAAAATAAGTCGGCAAGGCACCGATTCCGATACCGCTTTCGATGGCGGCATAATGCGCGGTGCTTACATTGTTGCGAAACGAAACCAGCCCGGAAGGAGACAAGCCGCGAAAAGCTCTTTCATAGTAGTCGAGCCAGCGCCTTTCCTCATCGTACTGGATGACGAAGCGATGCTTTCCCAAATCCGCGGCGCTGGCGGGTTGGCCATGGGCATCGAGATAGGATTTTGCCGCCCATAACATCATGTGAAGCCGGCCCAGCTTCAGGACTTTCAGGTCCGGCTCCGTCGGCCGCTCGAGTTGCACCGAAATATCCGCTTCAAGGCGCAGCAAATCGGCCGGTTTCTGTCCGCACCGCATATTTATGACCAGCTTGGGATTGGCGCGCTGGAACTCCAGCATTTTGGGTATCAGCCAATGGGTCCCCATGCCTTCGGTGATCGTCAGCCGAACTTCTCCTTCGACCAGTTCGTCGCCTTTGCTGCGCGCCTGCAGCAAGTCGAACGAGGCATTTTCCATCTGGAGCGCCGCGTCGTAGATTTTCGCGCCTTCTTCGGTGAACTGGACGCCGTTCACGTGCCGCATCAAGAGAGGAACGCTCAGTTCGCGCTCAAATTCGTCAACCTTCCGACGCAGCGCATTCACCGACTGGGCCAGTTTTTGGGAGGCGGCGCGAAAACTGCCGCAGCGCGCCACTTCCAGGAATATGTGGGCCGCTTCCCAATTGGGAACAGTCTGCGGCTCGACAGTTGCCCACTGTTCCTTGGCGGACCTGCCGGTCTTTTTTCGAGAAGATCGCATGCCATGACGTCCGCTGGAAAAGCGCGGTCCAGTTTGTTTACAGGGCGGCGATCCGAACGTAATTCTTACGGTCTGGCAAGCACTTCCAGAATGATGACAAATTGTCATTATGCGGCGCCAGGGTTTCGGCGCTCCCGGGCGGGGATGCCTATTTGTGGTGCTGCAACCTGGTGTTGATCAGCTGGAAAAACACCGGCACGAAAAAGATCGCCAGCACCGTGGCGGTGATCATGCCGCCGACCACGCCGGTTCCGATGGCGTTCTGGCTGCCCGCGCCCGCGCCATTGGCCAGCGCCAAGGGCGTGACGCCGGCGATAAAGGCGATGGACGTCATCAAAATCGGCCGCAGTCTCAGCCGGGCTGCTTCCATCGCCGCTTCGAAGGCGCTGGCGCCTTTGCGCTCGGCATCCACCGCGAATTCGACGATCAGGATGGCGTTCTTGGCGGAAAGGCCGATGGTGGTGAGAAGGCCGACCTGGAAATAAATGTCGTTGAACAAGCCGCGCGACCAGGTGGCGAGCAATGCGCCGATCACGCCCAGCGGAATCACCAGCATCACCGACAGCGGAATCGCCCAGCTTTCATACAGCGCCGCCAGGCAGAGATAGATCACCAGGATGGAGAGGGCATAAAGCGCCGGTGCCTGCGCGCCGCTCAGCTCTTCCTGATAGGACAGGCCGGTGGCCTCGATGCCGACTTCCTTGGGCAATTGCTGCGCCAGCTTGCGCATTTCGGCCAGCGCCGTGCCGGTGGAAACGCCCGGCGCGCCCTGACCCATCAATTCGATGGCCGGCAGGCCGTTATAGCGGGTCAGCGAGGCCGGTCCGATGGTCCAGCGCGAGGTGGCAAAGGATGAGAAGGGTGCCATGGTGCCGTTGGTGCTTCGCACATACCAGCGGTCCAGGTCTTGCGGCGTCATGCGGTAGGGCGCGTCGCCCTGCATATAGACGCGCTTGACGCGGCCGCGATCGATAAAGTCGTTGATGTAGCTCGAGCCCCAGGCGGCGCTGAGGGTGGCATTGATGTCGGCCAGCGACACACCAAGCGCACTGGCCTTGGCTTGGTCGATATCGACATGCAGTTGCGGCGTGTCGTCCAGGCTGTTGGGCCGTACGCCCAGGAGCAAAGGATTCTGTGCCGCCAGGCCCAGCAATTGGTTGCGGGCGTCGATCAGGCCTTGATGGCCGAGATTGCCGCGATCCTCCAATTGCAGGTCAAAGCCCGTGGCATTGCCCAGCTCTTGCACCGAAGGCGGCGTGATGGCGAAGACCTGGGCCTCCTTCAGGGGGAAGAAGTGCATCATGGCGCGGTTGGCAATGGCGGAGGATTTGTTGCTGGCGCCTTTGCGTTCGCTCCAGTCCTTCAGCTTGGTGAAGGCCATGCCGGTATTCTGACCTGATCCGGCAAAGGAAAAGCCCGCCACGGCAAAGACGAAGTCGACATTCGCCTTTTCGGTTTCCAGATAATATTTGGCCACGTTCTGCGCCACGTCCAGGGTTGCCGGCTGGGTGGTGCCGGCGGGCAGAGTGATCAGGTTGAAAATGAAGCCCTGATCCTCGTCAGGCAGAAAGCCGGTCGGCAGGCGGACGAACAGCACCGCCATAAGCGCCACGATGCCGGCAAAGGCGACCATGATGCCCCAGGTGCGCTGCAGGCACCATGCTGTGGCATTGTGATACCAATCGCGGAACGCGTCGAAATTGCGATTGAACCAGGTGAAGAAGCGTCCGTGCTTGACATGGCCTTCGCCTTCCACGGGTTTCATCAGCGTGGCGCAAAGCGAGGGCGTCAGGATCAACGCCACCAGGATGGAAAGCGACATGGCCGAGACGATGGTGATGGAGAATTGGCGATAGATGACGCCGGTCGAGCCGCCGAAGAAGGCCATGGGCAGGAACACCGCCGTCAGCACCAGCCCGATGCCGATCAGGGCGCCGGTGATTTCCTGCATGCTCTTGAGGGTCGCCTCGCGCGGCGGCAACCGCTCCTCATGCATGATGCGTTCGACATTTTCCACCACCACGATGGCGTCGTCGACCAACAGGCCGATCACCAGCACCAGCGCGAACAAGGTCAGCGTGTTGATGGAATAGCCCGTCGCCGCCAATATGCCGAAGGTACCCAAGAGGACAACCGGCACGGCAATCGCCGGAATCAAAGTGGCGCGCCAGTTCTGCAGGAAGACGTACATCACCAGCACCACCAGGGCGATGGCTTCGATCAGGGTCACCACCACGTCATGGATGGAAAGGCGAATGAAGGTGGTGTTGTCGATGGGATAGACCATCTTCATGCCGGGCGGCAGGGACGCTTTCAGTTCCTCGGCCTTGGCCTTGACCTGGTCCACGGTCTTGAGCGCATTGGCGCCCGGCGCCAGCATGATGGGAATACCGGCGGCGGGATAGCCATTGAACAGGCTGGCGATAGCATAGGTTTCCGCACCCAATTCGACCCGCGCCACATCTTGCAGCCGCACCACCGCGCCGGTCGGCGACGTCTTGAGAATGATGTTGCGGAACTGTTCGGCGGTTTGCAGCCGGGACTGGGCCGTGACGGTGGCGTTGATCACCGCGCCCTTGACGGTGGGCTGCTGGCCGATCTGGCCGGCGGAGACCTGCACATTCTGGGTGCGGACCGCATTGGCGATGTCCGAGGGCTGCAGGCTGAAATTCTGCAGCTTGAAGGGGTCCAGCCAGAGGCGCATGGCATACTGCGCGCCGAACACGATGGTGTTGCCCACGCCCGGCACGCGCGACAGCGGATCGCGCATCTTGGACGTAATGAAGTCGGAAATATCGACGTTGGTATAGCGGCCGGTATCGTCATAAATACCGATCACCATGATGAAATTGGACTGCTGCTTGGCCACCACCACGCCCAGCTGCTGCACCGCGCTGGGCAAAAGCGGCACCGCCGCCTGCACCTTGTTCTGAACCTGGACCTGGGCGATGTCGGGATTGGTGCCGGGCGCGAAGGTGGCGGTGATCGTCACCGTGCCGTCCGCGTTGGACGAGGATGAGAAATACAGCAGGTTGTCCAGGCCGGTCAGCTGCTGCTCGATCACCTGGGTGACGGAGCTTTGCAGGGATTCGGAATCCGCGCCGGGATAGACGGCGGTGATCGCCACTGCCGGCGGCGCGATGGTCGGATACTGCTCGATCGGCAGGTTGAGGGCGGCGATGCCGCCCGCCAGCATGACCACGACCGCGATAACCCAGGCAAAAACCGGCCGGTCGATAAAGAAGCGGGACAGGGACATTAGCGCGCCGCCGCGACGGGTTTGGTCTGACCGGCGGGCTGCGGATTGACCGGCATGTCGGGCTGCACTTTGGCCAGGCCTTCGGTGATCACCTTTTCACCCGGCTTCAATCCCTCCAGCACCTGCCAGGTGCCGTCGATGGCGCGGCCGGTCTTGATCAAGCGCAGGCGTGCGAAATTCTTGGCATCCACCACCAGCACGGTGGGTTCGCCCTTCTGATTGTGGCCCACGGCGTTTTGCGGCACCAGGTTGCCGTGCGGATCGACGCCCTGGTTGATCGTGGCGCGGACATAGAGTCCCGGCAGCAATATATTGTCGTGGTTGGGGAAGATGGCGCGCAACTGCACCGCGCCGGTGGCGGGATCGACCGTGACGTCGGTGAATTGCAGCTTGCCCTTTTCGGGATAGATGCTGCCGTCATCCAGCTTCAGCGAAACTTCCGCGGTGAGCGGGCCGGTCGAGTTGACACTACCGGCCTGGACGGCGCGCCTGAGCGCCACCAATTCGGCGCTGGATTGGCTGACATCGACATAGATGGGGTCGAGGGTGGAGAGGGTGGTCAGCGCGGTGGCCTGCTGCGCGGTGACCAATGCGCCTTCGGTGACGGTGGACGCGCCGATGCGCCCGCTGATCGACGCCACGATGCGGGTATAGCCCAGATTGATCCGCGCGGCATCGGCATTGGCCTTGGCCTGGAGATAGGAGGCGCGGGCGTCGTCAGCAGCCTGCGGCGCGATGGCGTTCTCGGACATCAGCCGGGCATAACGGTCCGCCCTGCTTTTGGTGGAAGCAAGCGTCGCCAGCGCGCTGTCATAGGCGGCGCGATAGGGCGCCGGATCGATCTGATAGAGCGGCTGGCCTTGCTTGACGGTAGAGCCTTCCACGAACAAACGCTTTTGAATAATGCCCGAGACCTGCGGACGGATTTCGGACACCGCGAAAGGATTGGTGCGGCCGGGCAGTTCGACCAGCAGCGGCACCGGCTGTGCCGTCACGACCGCGTAACCGATATTGGCCGGCGGCATCTGGTGCTGCTGTTGCGGACGATCGCAACCAGCCAGAACGAGGCTCATCGCCAGGGCAGGCAAAATAAGACGCGGCATCAAACCCCCAAAAGCTTCACTGACAAGGATGACGATTGGCGGTATCCGCCGCAGACATCCAAACAATAATAAAGTCCCCAGCGCGGGAAGTCCCGCAAGGCCCCTTACATATGAGCGGATGCGAAAATTGGAAGGGCAGAATCGGGCGAAAGTGCGGCCCAGAGCTCGTTTAAGGCCGATTCCACCCCCCTCGGGCTGTCAATCTGGCAAAGGCGGGCCTTGGTGGCGCGGCGTACGCTGGGATCGGCAGGACATAAAGCCTGTTCGACATACCAGCCCAAGTGTTTGCGGAATATTTTCAGGCCCAGCGCGTCGCCATAGAAGCGCAACGTGTCTGTGAAATGTTCAAGCACAATGCCCAAACGGGAGGCAGGGGCGGGCTCCGACAATGTGTCACCCGTATACAAGGCCTGGTCCAGCGCCGCCGCGATCCAGGGCCGGCCATAAGCGCCACGCCCGATCATCACCGCATCGGCGCCCGATTGCTCCAGCGCCGCGCGCGCGGATGCGGCATCGATGATGTCGCCATTCACGATCAAGGGCAGGCTGGTTGCCTTGCGCACCTCGGCAACCGCGCGCCAGTCGGCCTGACCGCCATAAAATTGCTGGCGGGTGCGGCCATGCACCGTAATGGCTTTGACGCCCAACCGTTCGGCCAGGGCGGCGATCTCGGGCGCATTGCGGCTCTTGTCGTCCCAGCCCAGCCGCATCTTTAAAGTTACGGGACGAGACGTGCCGTTCACCGCCGCCTCGATCAATCGCGCCGCCAATTCGGGTTCGCGCATCAGCGCGGAGCCGGACAGAGCCCCGGTCACTTCCTTGGCCGGGCAGCCCATATTGAAATCGATGATGTCGGCGCCGGCCTTCTGCGCCAGTGCGGCGCCCTTGGCGACCCATTCCGGCGTCCGGCCAACCAGCTGGATGACCATCATAGGCAAGCCTTCGCCCACTGCGGCACGCCGCACCACATCGGGGCGGCCGCGCGCGAAGCTGTCGCACGCCACCATCTCGGTGGCGACATAAGACGCGCCGCAGCGGCTGGCGGCGCGGCGGAAGGGCAAGTCGGAAACGCCGGTCATGGGCGCGATCAGAACCCGGCCGGGGATCGTCACATTGCCGATCTTGAGACTGTTTGCCATCGGGGCGGGGTCATAGTCCCGCCCGGCGGATTTGTCGAGGTTCGTGGCTTCAAATCAGATGCCGGGGCCGACCCTGTGAATCCGTCCCGATCCGCCAATCTCGGTGTCCAACTGCTTGGGACTGCTGTGCAGATAGACGTCGCCGGAGCCGCCGATATCGATTTTCGCTTCCTCGCTGGGCGCGATATGGACATTGCCATGGCCGCCGATCTCCACCCGGGCGGTGCGCGTCGTCACTTGGCCGAAATCGGCGTCGCCCGAACCCTCGATTTGGATGTTGAGATGGTCGATCTGGCCTTTGGCCTTGATGGTGCCCGATCCTTCGATCTCCATCCTGGCATTCCGGGATTTCATGTCATCCAGGTCGGCGCGCCCCGAGCCTTCGATCTCGATATGGAGATCCTCGACGCTGCCCTTGGCACGGACCGTGCCGGAGCCTTCGATTTCGACTCTCGCCCGGCGTGCGACGATCTGGTTGAAATCGGCGTCGCCCGATCCTTCGATTTCCATTTTGAGATTGTCGACTTTACCGCTGGCCCGGACTTTTCCCGATCCTTCGACTTTGAACTCGGCATCAGCCTGGTTGAGATCGTTCAAGGCGAGTGCGCCGCCGCCCTCGATGATGAACTTGCGAAACTCCTGTCCCGGAAGCGTGATCTGCACGCCCCTGGCGCGGTCGCGCCAGCCCCGGCAATCCAGTTCGATATCGCCATCCTTGATGCGCAGATGCGCGAGGATTTGCGGATCGCCGCTGGCGTGCAGCCGCGCACCGTTGGCAGGGGAGTAGCTGGCCTGAACCGGTATCTCCAAGGTCACGCTTTGCCCGCCCTGCCAGTCCAGATCGCGGTTGGTTTCGGTGGCGCCGGCCACCGTCTGGCAGCGCGGCCGTTCATCGAACATCCCCACGAAACCTTCGCCGAAAGCAGGTCCGCCGATGGCGGCAGCGGCGCCCATGCAGACCGCCGAGGTGGCAAGGCCGATGACGGCGATGATGGCGAGTTTATGGGCCATGGGATTTTCCTTGTGTCAGGAACCGATTTTGCGCAACCGGCCGGGACCGGCGATCTGGGTATCCAGATCCTTGGGATCGGTATGCAGATTGACGGTGCTGGGCCCGGCAATCTTGATATCGGCGGAGTCGCTGGGCGCGATGTCGGCGCTGCTGACACCGGCAAGCTTCACCTTGGCGCTGCGGCCCGTGACCTTGCCGAAATCGGCATGGCCGACGCCGGCGACTTCGATATTGAGATCGTCGATCCGGCCATTGGCTTGGATGGTGCCGGTCCCGGCGATCAGGGCTTTCAGGCTGGATTGGTTGAGCCGGTCGAGTTTCAGGTCGCTGCGCCCTGCAATGGCGAATTCGCGGAATTCCCGTCCCGGCAGGATGAGCTTGATCTTGTCGCGGTCGCGCCAGCCGCGGCAGTCCAGATCGATCTTGCCATTTCGAATCTGCAGATGCGCCAGAACCTGGGGATCGCCGCTGGCATGAAGCTTATTGTCCGAGCCCGGCACATAGGTGGCGTCGCTGAACACCACCAAGTGCACCTTGTCGCTGCCGTCCCAATCCAGCACGCGGCTGGTGGCGGTGGCGCCCGCAATCTTCGGGCAGCGCGGTCCGTGATCGAACAGGCCTTCCAGTCCGGCGCCGGCCAAACTGCCGCCGCCGATGGCCGCGGCGGCGCCGATGCAGACTGCCGAGGTCACAAGTCCCAGCACGGCGATGGTGACGAGCTTCTTGGACATCAGGATCAGCCGCCCGAATAACGGTTATGAATGCGGCCCGAGCCGGCGATATGGGTGTTCAGCCGCTTGGGATTGGCGTGCAGATTGACGTCGCCCGAGCCGGCAATGTGAATCTCGGCTTCGTCGGTGGGGGCGATGTCGGTATTGCCGCTGCCGGCGATATGCACTTCGCTGACCTTGGATGCGACCTGGCCGAGGTCGGCATCGCCCGATCCCGCGATATGGATTTCGGCATTTTCCACTTTGCCGTCGGCCTTGATGCTGCCCGATCCGGCAATGCTGACTTTCAGCTTTTCCTGATCGAGATTGTGCAGCACCAGATTGCCGCTGCCGGCGATGCCGAATTTCTTGAATTCCCGGCCGGGCAGGGTGATGGTGAGCCCATCGCTGCCGCCGCGCCAGCCGCGGCAATCCATTTCCAGGCGGCCATCGCGCACGCGCAAATGGGCAAGCTGTTCGGAATCCCCGGTGACATGCAGCTTGTCGCCGCTGCCCCGCGTATAGCTGCCGCGTCCCGGCACGGCCAGGCTGAAATGATCGCTGCCGTCCCAATCCAGCTCGCGGCTGGTGGTGTCGGAGCTCCGTCCCGCGTCGCAGCGCGGCCTGCCGCCGTCGAACATGCCGATGTCGAAATTCTTGCCGAATTCCCGCCCGCCGATGGCGGCGGCGGCGCCCATGCACACGGCGGAGGCGGACAGGCCGATGACGGCGATGATGGCGAGCTTGTGCACCATGACGGGCTCCTTAGAGGGACTTGTTGGCGGTATCGAACAGGCGGAAATGCAGCCGCGCATAGCGGATCAGGAGCTTGGCGATGATATCCATCAACAGCAGCAACAAGGCGCCGCCGCCGATCGCGCCGCTGATCAGGCCGATGCCCGCCAGCAATTGCATCCCGCTGTTGCCCATGACCCCGCCCCAGAGCAGGTTGAACAACAGGAAGGCGCCGCCCACCACCATGCCCAGACAGGCGACCGCCAGGCCGAAGAAAAGCGCCGCCAGGAAGCAAAGGAACGGCAGCAGAATAATGAAGTCGATGGTCGCCAGCCCCAGCAGCGCCAGCACCACGCCCAGGAAATTGCCCGCGCTGCGATTTTCCTCCCAGCGCTTAAAACCGATCTCGGCGCGCAGCTCGCGCGCCAGGCGCGCGGGATCGCCCAGGGCGGCGGCGACTTCTTCCTGCGTACGGCCATCGGCGGCGCCGTCGGCGAAATGGCTTTCATAATCGGCCACGATGTCGTTGATGTCGCTATGGTGCAGACCGGCCAGGCCGTCGCGAAGCTGCGCCATGAAATGTGCGCGGTTCATGTTACGTCTCCCAGGATCTTCCGCACCGCAGTCTCAAAAGTCTGCCAATCGGAAATTTGCGACTTCAGCGCCTGCGCGCCGCTTTTGGTGAGCTTGTAATATTTGCGCGGCGGGCCGCTGCCCGACTCCTGCAGATAGGTCGAGACCAGACCGTCATTCTGCATCCGCCGCATCAGGGGGTAGATGGTGCCTTCGCCCATGCCCACCGCCTCGGCCATGCGGCTGGCAATGTCATAGGCGTAATTGTCGCCTTTGGAGAGCAGCGCCAGCACGCACATCTCCAACACGCCTTTTTTGAGCTGGATTTGCAGGGATTCGACCATGAGCTATTGTCTATCACACGGTACCTTGTCTTGCAAGATACTATTTTGATCTTTTCCGGTTTTTAGCTCTTTGCCGGGTAAAAACCGGCCATGGCCCTGGCAAATCTCCTGAAAACCAAACTGACCAGCCTGATGGCGCGCAGCTTGGCGGGGCGTCCGGCGCGCCTGGCCGGGCACAGGCCGGTGGCCAGCATCACCTTTGACGATTTTCCCAAGAATGCCTGGGTCCAGGGCGGGCCCGTGCTCGCCCGTCATGGCGCGCGCGCCACTTATTATACGGCCGGAGGCTTTTGCGGCCGCGCGGTGGAGGGCCTCCAATATTATGACGGCCAGGACCTGAGCGAGCTGGCGGCGGCGGGGCACGAGATCGGCTGTCACGGCTTCGGGCATCAGCCGGTTCCTGATTTGAACGCGGAGGAACTCGCCGCCGATGCCGCGCGCAACCGGGAATTCCTCAGCACCTTCATGAACGGCAAGGCGCCGGTCAGTTATGCTTTTCCCTTCGGCCGGGTCAGCCCGCGCACCAAGCGCTTCTATGCGGCGCAATTTCAGTCCGCGCGCGGCACCCATGCCGGCATCAATATCGGCCGGGTTGATCTGGCCCAGCTGAATGTCATCTCGCTGGAAATGGGCGGCTGGAACGAGAAGGCGATCGAAACCGCCATTCATCGCGTGCTGCACAGCCATGGCTGGCTGATCCTTTACACGCACGATGTGTCGGACACGCCGACGCGCTTTGGCACCACACCCAAGCGGCTGGATTGGGCGCTGGGCCGCGTCGAAGCGGCGCGGATCGAAATCCTGCCGATGCGCGAAGCGCTGCCGGTGGCGTTAGGACTTTAGAGCCGGGAGCATCGGGCAGGCGAGCGTAGCGAAGCCGTCGCCCGTGCGACCCAAAAAACTAAGCGCGCTTGCGCGCTGAATCCCGGATCGCCGAGATGGTGGTGACCGGCGTGATGCCTTCGGCGTCAAACTTCACATGAATGATGGAGGGCAGGCCGCTTGCCTGGGCGGCCAAGAAGGCGGGCGCGAAGTCCGCTGTCTTCTCCACGGTCGCGCCGAAACCGCCAAAGCTTCTGGCCATGGCGGCAAAATCGGGATTGATCAGATCGGTGCCACTCACTCTGCCGGGATATTCCCGTTCCTGATGCATGCGGATCGTGCCCAAAGTGGCATTGTCAAACACCAGGACAATAATCGGCAGCCGGTATTGCACGGCGGTGGCGAATTCCTGGCCATTCATCAGGAAATCCCCGTCGCCATTGATCGCCAAAACGCTGCGCTGCGGATAAAGCGCTTTCATCGCCACCGATGCGGGCACGCCATAACCCATAAAGCCGCAAATCGTCGCCATCTGGGACCCGAACTGGCGAAAGCGGTAGAAACGGTGGATCCAGCCCGAGTAATTGCCGGCGCCGTTGCAGAGGATGGCGTCAGCCGGCAAATGCCCGCGCAGCCAGATCATGATCTGAGACAAATTGACCGCGCCCGGCTGGGGCAGGGCCTGCTCAGACCATTCCAGATATTCCTGGTGCGCGGCGCCGACATCGCGGGGTGCGCGGTGGGGCTCAAGCTTGCTCAGTGCGGCGGCGAAGGCCTGGGGCGCGGCATGGATGCCCAGATGCGGGCGATAGACGCGTCCGATCTCTTCGGCGCCGGGATAGGCATGCACCATTTTCATCCGGGGCATCGGAATGTCGAACAAGGTGTAGCCCTGGGACGTGAGTTCGCTGAGCCGCGCCCCCGCGGCGATCACCAGATCGCTCGCCTTCACGCGCGCCACAAGTTTGGGATTGGCGCCCAGCCCCAGATCACCGGCATAGTTGGGATGCAAAGGATCAAACAGATGGGCGCGCCGGAACGAGGTACAGACCGGCACGCCGAAGCGCTCGGCAAAGCCCGCCACACTGGCCAAGGCTGTTTGACTCCAGCGCCCGCCGCCCAGGATCAGCATGGGTCGCTCGCTTGCGGCCAGCAATTCTTCAAACTTGGTCATCTGGGCATCGTCGGGCGCGGTTTCCAATGTTTCCACGAACGGCGCATCGGGCGAGGTCGAGGGCAGAGGCAAGACATCATGCGGCAACGACAGAACCACCGGGCCCTGGCGGCCCGCCATGGCGGTGGCGAAGGCGCGGCCCACCATCTCGCCCATGCGTTCGGGTTCGTTCACTTCCGCAACCCATTTGGCCAAGCCGCCGAAGAAGGCGCGGTAATCCATTTCCTGAAAGGCGTCGCGGCCGCGATTTTCCCGCTCCACCTGTCCCACAAACAGGATCATGGGGGTGGAATCCTGCTGGGCGATATGGACGCCGCCGGAAGCATTGGTGGCGCCGGGGCCACGGGTGACAAAACAGATGCCGGGCCGTCCCGTTTGCTTGCCCCAGGCTTCCGCCATCATCGAGGCGCCGCCCTCGTTGCGGCATACGGTTATGGCGATGCCGCTGTCATGCAGCGCATCCAGCACCGGCAGATAGGATTCGCCGGGAACGCAGAAGATGCGGCTGACACCCTGGATGCGCAGCTGGTCCACCAGCACCTGTGCAACGGTGCGGGTGGAGCCTTCGGTATGAATGTTCATCCAAAAACGGCTTTCTCGGTATAGGCAAGGTCACCGAGAACGGGACGGTACGGTCCCTTGAAGTAGCGCGGCTCCCTGCCTTCCTCATAATGCGACAGCCGCGTTTCCATGTCACCGTCAATCAGAAAGCCCAAGGAGCCGCGGGGCAGGAAATATCGCGCCAAAGCGGGGGCGCAGCGGCGCAGATCCTCGGCGCCGTGGCAGAACATGACCTCCATCACCTCGACCGGGGGTTTGTCCAGGCGATAGGGCTTGAGCACGAAGGGCGATACAATTCCGTCCTTCTCCACCACCAGGCTGATCCAGCCCATGTCGCGGTGATCGCGCAGCAATTGTGCCTCGGCCAGGCTGTCGGGAATAGTCTCGCTGACCGTGCCCCGTCCGGGCCAGGCGAAAACGGCGCTGCGGCCGAAATTGTAGGGCGTGAAGCCTTGCGCCAGCAGCGCACGCCAGTTGTTCGGGGACGGTGAGGCATCGAGATAGGTGACGTGTTTGATCTTGGTTGCCGCCGAGAGCAATTGGCCCGCCTGACCACTCCATTGCGGATCGACATAACAGCTCGACAGGTTGGACAGGATTTTCCCGCCGCGTTTTGAGGAAATCAGCAAGGCCGCGCCCACCGGGCCCAAGCGGCCTTCCAGCAGATAGCCGTAGCGCGGCAACTCTTCGATCACCGGAAGTGTTTTCCAGCGGGCGAAGCCGCGCATCCAGTGATCGCGGTTGGAGCGTGGGAAGCCGCGCGTCAAAAGATCGGCGAGACCATCCAGATCACTTTCTTGGATCGGGCGGCAGCGGACACGGCTGGCTAGGGGATCGATACTCACACGGCAGTCGCAAAAAAGCCCCAGAGCTTTATGCGCTCTTTGCCATTAGCGCATTGTTAACGCGCTCCGGCTGCGCAAAACGCGGCGATTTGCATCCGGGAACGGTTAACGCGCCCCCGGTTTGGGTCATGTATTGCGCCGAGAAACTGTTAATCCCGGGGTCTCTAGGATTGGCACGCTTCGCAAATTCAAGGCGTTCGATGCGCGACGAGATGTTTGAAGTGCACAACTTGTGGCAGGCGGCCCGATGAGCCGGGTCGAGCAGTTCCTGCTGGGCAGCGGCCACAACCGCACTGCCATTCAGATCGGTCTGGTCAACAACATGCCCGATGCGATGCTGCGCACCACCGAGCTGCAGTTCGCCCGCCTGCTTAAGGACGCGGCGGGGCCGCTGGACGTGCGCCTTCGCCTTTTTTCCCTGCGCTCCATGCCGCGCAGTGCGGAAACGCGCGGCCGGATGGCCGGATTCTATGACGATGCCGCCTTTCTCGAAGCTGCCGATATCGATGCCTTGATCTTTTCCGGCGCCGCGCCGGCTGGCGCGGACCCGCGTCAGGAACCTTATTGGGCGGAACTCACCCAACTGATCGACTGGGCCCAGACAGCCACGCTTTCCGCGCTTTTCTCGGGCTTCGCGGCCCAGGCCGCCGTGCTGCATCTGGACGGCATCGCGGGCCGGCCGCTGGTGCGTAAACTGACCGGCGTTTACGACAGCCGCCGGGTCGAGGACGATCCTTTGTTCTTCAATGCCGAACCCACCGTGCCGGTGCCGCATTCGCGCAGCTGCGATATTTCCGGGGACGATCTGGCGGCCAAGGGCTATCGTGTATTGGCGCGGCTCGTGGACCAGGGCGATGGCGACGGCCAGGCCGACATCTTCACCCGCGAGCTGCCCGGTTCCAGCCAGTTTGTTTTTCTGCAAGGGCACCCGGAATATGACCCCACCACTTTGGGGCGGGACTATCTGAGCGATATGGCGCGCTTTCTAAAGGGAGAAACGGCGCAGCGGCCCCAAATCCCGGAGCATTATTTTGACCGCGCCACCGAAAATCTGCTGACCGAAATCGGCGTGAAGGTCGACTTCAGCCAGTATCAGGACGTGGTGCTGAGCGCCTTGCCGCGTCAGCTCTGGCGAAGCAGCGCGGTGCGTCTGATCGGCAACTGGCTGCAGCTGGTGGCGGCCGCCAAGGCCCGCCGCGCCACCTCGAAAACCGTGCACACAAGACGTCGCGCTTAATCCTTTGGCACCACGTCAAAGGCAATCGTCGTCCGCGGATGGGCATCGCGGAATGGAATGGTGCCGTGCCACATGTAAGACGGGAACAGCACCAGCCGTCCCGGCTGCGGCTGGATGGCGCGACGGATGGGGTCTTTCAGAGTCACATCCAAAGCCGGTTCGCCGAACTTGATCCAGCCCTGGCGGCCTTGCGCGTCTTCGACCGCGGGCGGCAAGGCGACGTAATAGCAGGAACTGATCCATCCTTCGGGATGGACATGGTTGGTGTGAAATCCGCAATCACGCAGCCGCGACGACCAGGAGCCGGTATAGTCGAAAGCCCGCGCCCGGCGCGACAGCAGAGGATGTTTCTCGTCCGGCTTCATGTCGGCGATATAACGGGCGATGGCTTCGCGGATGCGCAGCTGAAGCCGTTCGACCAGATCGTGCCCTGAGCCAAACAGTCTGTCCGGCGTCTGGGTGCCGTTGCGCAAGGATTGCGCGAGATACTCTCTTGTCTCGGGATGTATCCGGTCGAGATAGGCATTGAGTTCCGCGTTGAAGCTTTCCATGCCGGAAAAGCCTTCCGGCGGATCGAGATCGTAAATCCGGATCAGCGAGTCATAGCCGTTCAGCGCTTCATCCCGTTCATCGCCCAGCAAACGCCAGGCGGTTCCCAAAATCGCCAAGCTCACCTGATCGTGCGGGGCCAGCGCCACGCCTCGCTCGCAAAGGGCCGCCGCGCGCATCGGATCGCCGGCCGCGATGGCCGCTTCCGCCGTGCAAGACAGCAGGTCGGCATCGTCGCCATGCCTGATCAGAAGATCCTCGAGGATTTGATGCGCCTCGGCGTGCCGCTTCATCAAATTCAGCGTGTTGCCCAGGCCGGCGGCCGCCAACCGATTGTCCGGCTCCAGCTTGAGGACTTCACGAAAGACTTCATTGGCCTCCTCGGCCCGTTTCTGGTGGCCGAGGAAATCGGCCTTGCACAAGAGCAGCTCCACCGTCTTGGGCGCGCGGTCGAAGGATTTCAGATAATCCTCGCTACCCAGCCGGTACATCAGGTCATTGTGAAAGTGATGCCATTGCCGATTGCCGGGATCGCGGGCAATCAGGCTGGTGCTCAATGCGGCCGCTTCCTGATAGCGCTTGAGTCTTTGCAGCAGGTCGACACGGACCGCGTCGGTGGCGGGCTCCGGATTCAGGGCTGCGGATTTTTCGTAATTCTCCAACGCTTCCTGGTGCCTGTTTTGTTGATACAGGGCCTGGCCGAGACTTTTGTGCGCGATGCCGCGCATCTGTTCGGGAATGGGCTGTTGCAATACCTGGCGCAGAAGATTTTCGGCTTCCTGCGCCCGCCGGATCGTGAGCAGCAGATCGGCCAGGGCCAGCTGGCCACGGGCATGGCCCGGCATCGCATTCAACCATTGGCGGAACACCGCCTCGGCTTCCTGTGAATCGCCCAGCTGCTGCAGGATGGTGCCGGCCTCATAATAGGCTTCGGCATAGTCGGGCTTGAGCTGGGTGGCGTCCCGGAAAGCCGCGGCCGCCTGGCCGTGCTGTTCCAGCCAGCGCAGGGCAGTGCCGTGGCTGAAGGCCAGCACGGCCTCGCGCGGTTCGGCGGCCCGGGCGCCGGCAAAAAAATCGGCGGCCTCTTGATGACGCTGCTGGTGCATCCGAATCAGTCCGGCCAGATGCAGCAGCTTGGGGTCGGCGGGGAAGCGTTCCAGCAGGGGGGCGATCGTCCGATCGGCGGCGTCCGGATCGCCCGCCCGCAACATTTGGTTGGCCAAAAACAGGGATTGCTGGAGGGCCGGGGTGGCTTGGAGCGTGACCATTGCCACCACCCTATAGGCCAGCAAAACCGGCCTGTCAGGCGTAAAAACTGCGGGAGTTACAATTTATCAATTTATTTCAAGTACTTAAAAAAGCACGGGATAAATTTCTAATTGTCGCAAAATGTCACCAAACGCGTCTTCCCCCCTCGAATAACGATGATCTAATAAGTATCTGGGGCAGGGGCGTTTTAGAACGTGAGCATGGTTTTGTTTCTTGAGTATACCGGCTGGGGCTTGGCGGCCATCGCGCTTGTCGGCACGGCCTACACGCTTTTGGCCGCCTTGCTGGTGGGCCGATTCATGCAGACCCCGCAAGGGCCGGCGCATCACAGCCCGGCGGTGACCATCCTCAAGCCGCTGCATCAGGGCGAGCCGGACCTGTCGCGCAATCTCGAAACCTTTTTCGCCCAGAATTATGACGGTGCGGTGCAGATCCTTTTCGGCGTGCATGACGAGCGCGATCCCGCGATTGAAGTGGTGCGGGCGCTGCAAGCCAAATATCCCCATAGCGACACCGCCATTGTGATCGATGCCGCGCTCTATGGCGCCAACGCCAAAGTGTCCAACCTGATCAACATGCTGCCGGCGGCGCGCCACGACACGCTGGTCCTGTCGGACAGCGATATTGCGGTGGGCCCCAAATGGCTGTCTCAAGTCACCGCCGCGCTGGCGCGTCCGGGTGTGGGGATCGTCACCTGCCTTTATACCGGCGAACCGGCCAATGACGGTCATAAGCTCTGGTCGGCGCTCGCCGCCATGAGCACCTCCTATACCTTCCTGCCCAATGCGGTTCTGGGCACCTCGCTGGGCCTGGCCGCGCCTTGTTTCGGCTCCACCATCGCGCTCAAGCGCCAGACCTTGGACGAGGTCGGCGGCTTTGCCGCTTTCGCCGATCAGCTGGCCGATGACTATGAAATGGGCCGCGCCGTCCGCAGCAAGGGCTATACCCTGGCCATTCCCGCCATGGGCGTCGCGCATACCGCGGCCGAAAACAGCGCGCGGGATCTGTTCCGCCATGAATTGCGCTGGACCCGCACCATCCGGCTGGTGAACCCCGCCGGGCATGTGGGCAGCTTCGTGACCCATGGCTTTGCCTTTGCCCTGATGGCGGCGGTCTTCCTGGGTTTTAACCCCGCCAGCTTGGGTATTTTGGCCGTGGCGCTGGCGGCCCGCCTGGTCCTGAAAAGCCGGATCGACGGGCATTTCGGCACTTATGCCGGACCCACTTGGCTGCTGCCCCTGCGCGACCTGTTAAGTTTTGCCGTATTCCTGGTTTCGCTGTTTGGCGAAACCGTGCATTGGCGCGGGACGCACTTTGCGGTAGAGCCTTCCGGCGCGATGTCCCAGGTCTGAAGGGCCTGAAAGTTCCCTTCGATTCCCGGTACCTTGAGGTATGACGATGATGAAGTCCCTTTTCCTCCAAGCCCCGTCCTTTGACGGCTATGACGGCGGCGCCGGCGCCCGCTATCAGATGAAGCGGGAAGTGAAGAGCTTCTGGTTCCCCACCTGGCTGGCCCAGGCCGCGGCCATGGTGCCCGGCTCGCGCCTGATCGATGCCCCGCCTCACAATCTCTCCTTCAAGGACATTGAGGAGGATGTGAAGGCGCACGAACTGATCGTCATTCATACCTCCACGCCCAGCTTCAAGTCCGACGTCAGGACCGCCGGTCTGGTGCGCGCGATCAATCCCACCGCCAAGATCGGTTTCATCGGCGCCAAGGTGGCGGTCGAGCCGATGGAGAGCATGCAGGCTTGCCCGGAGCTCGATTTCGTCGCCCGAAATGAATACGACTTCACCATTCAGGAACTGGCGAGCGGCGCGGACTGGTCCACCATCAAGGGCCTGACCTATCGCGATGCCTCGGGTCAGATCGTCTCCAATCCCGAGCGCGAAATCCTGGTCGATATGGACAAGCTGCCCTCGGTGCTGCCGTTCTACAAGCAGCTCGACGTGAAGAAGTATTTCGGCGGCTATCTGCTGCATCCCTATATGTCCTGGTACACCGGGCGCGGCTGCAAATCGCGCTGCACCTTCTGCCTCTGGCCGCAGACCATCGGCGGGCACAAGTACCGCTTCATGTCCATCGACCGGGTGGTGCAGGACGTGAAGTATGTGAAAGAGAATTTTCCGGAAGTGCGGGAAATCTTCTTCGACGATGACACGTTGACCGACAATCACGACCGGGTGGAAGAACTGGCCAAGGCGCTGGGCCCGCTGAATGTGGTGTGGTCGTGCAACGCCAAGGCCAATGTTCCGCGCAAGACACTGGAAGTGATGAAGGCCAACGGTCTTCGCCTGCTGCTGGTCGGCTATGAGTCCGGCAACCAGCAGATCCTGCACAATATCAAGAAGGGCCTGTTGGTCGACGTCGCCAAGCGCTTTTCCCGCGACTGCCGCGAACTGGGCATCGTGGTGCACGGCACCTTCATTCTGGGACTGCCGGGCGAGACCCGCGAAACCATTCAGGAGACGCTGCGCTTCGCCAAGGAAGTCAATCCGCACACCATCCAGGTGTCGCTGGCGGCGCCCTATCCCGGCACCTTCCTCTACAAGCAGGCCAAGGAAAACGGCTGGTTCGCCAGCGATGTCGATCTGTTGACCGACGACGGCACACAAATTGCCCCGTTGAACTATCCGCACCTGGGCCACACCGAAATTTTCGAGTCGGTCGAGGACTTCTACAAGAAGTTCTATTTCCGCCCCTCCAAGATCATGGAGATCGTGAAAGAGATGCTGACCTCGCGCGATATGATGGTGCGGCGTCTGCGTGAGGGCGTGGAGTTCTTCCAGTTCCTCAAGAACCGCGAAGACATGATCGTCTCCTAAGGGCCTGTGAAACAGCTCATCGTCACCGCTGACGATTTTGGTGCTGCCACTCAAGTCAATGAAGCGGTCGAGCGCGGCCATCGGAACGGTATTCTGTCCGCCGCCAGCCTGATGGTGGCGGGCGCGGCTGCCCGTGATGCCGTGGCGCGCGCCAAGACCATGCCGAAGCTGCGTGTCGGGCTGCATCTGGTGCTGGTGGACGGCAAACCGGTCTTGCCTGCGAAGGCGGTGCCCGATCTGGTGGATTCCAGCGGCTATTTCCGCACCGACATGGCGCGGGCGGGCGCCGCGATGTTCTTTCTGCCCAAGGTGCGCGCCCAACTGGCGGCGGAGGTTGCCGCCCAGTTCGAAGCCTTTGCCGCCACCGGCCTGGCGCTGGACCATGTCAATGCGCACAAGCATTTTCATCTTCATCCCACCATTGCCGCGCTGATGATCGCAAACGCGGCGGCGCATGGTGTGAAAGGCGCGCGGGTGCCGCTGGAGCCGCAGGATGTCTTGGGCCGGATCGAACCGCGCAAGGCTTCCGCGGTTGTCGCCCTGACCACGCCCTTTGCCAAAAGCCTGCGCCGCCGTTTTCGCCGCGCCGGGATCGCCGCGCCGGATCAGGTGTTCGGCCTGGCCTGGTCGGGCGCAATGACCGGCAAAAGGCTGGCCGGGTTGATCCGGCACCTGCCCGAGGGGCTGAGCGAGATCTACACCCATCCCGCCACCGGCCCTTATGCCGGATCGGCGCCGGGCTATCAGTATCAAGGGGAACTGGCGGCGCTGACCGACCCGCTTCTGCCCGGCCTGCTGGCTGACCAGGGCGTGACAAGCGGCGGCTTTGCGGACTTTTCATGCAAGTAATATCAATGGCTTAGGCTGGATCTGCCGGGTCGCATTTTTGGGTTCAATTGGCTCCGCCAAAGGGGTATTGCAGGGCGGTTCACCGTAAGCAGGTTTTGATGAGTAGTCCGGCTTTCGCCATTCCGCCCGACCTGACCCGCGACACCGGCCTATGGCCCGGTGACGGCCCGATCAAGTTCGGCAGCGACGAGCATAAGCGGCTGTTCTGCAAGACCCTGCTGGACACCCATGATCCCTACAAGCCGGCGGTGCTGGACTGGCCGAGATTGGGTGAAGAGGCCGAGAAGCGCATCACCGCGCTGCCGATCTGGGACATAGCGGTGCAGACCGAAAACCGCGCCGGACTGAATGTCTGCACCTATGCCGAAAGTGTGCCCGACGCGTTGCTGCGCAAGGCGATCGAGCTCAACGGTTTCGAAGAGCGCCGCCACCGCCATGTGCTGGCCAATCTGGTCGAGGCCTATGGCATCAAGCTGGCGCCCGAGCCGGTCTATGAAAAGCCCAAGGATCCGGAATGGGCCTTCATGGTCACCGGCTATAGCGAGTGCATCGATTCTTTCTTTGCCTTCGGCCTGTTCAAGGCGGCCAAGGATACCGGCTATTTTCCGCCGGAACTGGTCCAGACCTTCGATCCGGTCGTAAATGAGGAAGCGCGTCACATCCTGTTTTTCGTCAATTGGGTGGCCTGGCATCGCCGCAACATGCCGTTGTGGCGCAGGCCCTGGTTCGAGCTCAAGGTGTTCGCAGTCTGGCTGTTCTTGATCTATGAGCGCATGGGCATCGCCTCCGACGTTTCCAACGGTCAGCAGGACAACAACTTCACCCTCAGCGGCGCCGAGCAGCTGGGGTCGGATGTGAATGTCGGCGAGTTGATCGCCCTTTGCGCGGCCGAGAATGACCGGCGGTTGAAGCCCTATGACAACCGCCTCAAGCGCCCGCGCTTCGTGCCCTTCATGGCGCGCCTGGCATTGAAATTCATTGGTCCGAAGAAAGCCGCAGCATGAAAATCGGATCGCCGGAACATCGCGACACTTTCTGCCGCCATTTCATGCAGACCTATACCGAGTTCGACCCGGAGACTTTGCCATGGCCGGATCTGGATGAGGAGGCGCTGCAGCGCCTGAAATCCGTGCCTTTCTGGGAAGAGGTTTTCTATACCGAGCGCCGGGCCGGCGCGATCGTGGCGGAATTCGTCAAGACCATCAAAGATCCGGTGATGAAGGAAGCCGTGGCGATGCAGGGCTTCGAGGAAGCCCGGCATGCCAAGCTGATCCGGGTGATGATCGACAAATACGGCATCGACGCCGCCGAACGCCCCCTGGAAGATGTCAGCGACAATGTCGAAACCCGTTTCAAGGATTTCGGCTTCGGCGAATGCATGGATTCCTTTCTGGGCTTCGGCGTCTTCAAGATCGCCATGCAGTCGCAATTCCTGCCCAAGGAGATGTTCAACATCTTCGAAACCCTGATGTATGAAGAGACCCGCCACATCGTCTTCTTCGTCAACTGGATGGCGTACAATCAGGCGCAGAAAGGGTTCCTGGCGCGGCTGGCGCTGCCTCTGACCGATTTCCGCTATTACATGCGCGCGCTGGGCCGCATGGTCGGCACCGCCAAGCGCGGCAAGGAATTGAACGACGGCAAGGAATTTTCCGCCACCCAGGCCAGCGTGTTCCTGGACGGCTTCACCTTCCGCCGCTTCCTGGAAGACTGCTATTCCGAGAACCGCCGCCGCATGGGTGTGTTCGACAAGGAATTGCTGCGCCCCAGCTTCCTGCCCCAACTGGCGGAAACCGCGCTGGGCGCCATGCGGTTGTGGAGCTTCCGCGCCAAGCCGCTGCCGGCGTGAAGTGGGCGCCCAAGATCGGGGTTGCCGTCGCGCTGCTGGCCGGCGTTATCGCGGTCGTTTATCTGGTCTGGAAGATCGGGTTTGACGCGGTTTTCGCCGCCGTCTCGCAGGCTGGTTTCGGCGGTCTGGCGCTGCTTTGCCTGTTTGCGCTGGTGGTGTTCATCAGTCTGACTTTTGCCTGGTCTCTGTTGTTGCCACCGGAACATCGGCGCTCTTTTCCGGATTTCTATATCGCCCGGCTGGTGCGCGATTCCATCGCCGAGATTTCGCCCTTCTCGCCTGTCGGCGGCATGGTCGCCGCCGCGCGGCTGATGGTGCTCAAGGGCATGAACGGCTCCTATGCGGCGGCCTCCGTCGCCGCCGACGCCACCACCGAAGCCATGGCGCAGGTGGTTTTCCTGGCGTTTGGCTTGGGTATCGGCTTCACCCAGTTTCGCCATCTGGAAGGTTCGGGTCCACTGACGGAATTGATGGTGGTGATGCTGTTGCTGGGAATTCCCGGCATCGCCTTGCTGATTTTCCTGCAAAAGAAAGGCGCCATTTTCGCGGAAAAGATGGCGGCGCGCTTTTTCCCGCAAGCGGGGCAGGGCATTTCTTTCCATGCCGCGATCGTGGAGCTTTACGATTCCCGCAGCCGGTTGGCGATTTCGGCGGCCTTGCATCTCCTCGCCTGGATCGGCGCGGGCGCCGGCACTTATATCGCGTTCCGGTTGGTGGGCGGCGATATCGGCTTTTGGAATGCGGTGGCGCTGGAAGCCTTGCTCTGCACCTTGCGCAGCATCGCCGCGCCGGTGCCTGCCGCCATCGGGGTGCAGGAATGGGGCTATGCGATGCTGGCGCCCTTGTTCGGCCTGCCCGCCGAAATGGGCGTGGCGGTGTCGTTGCTCAAGCGCGCGAGAGAGATCGTGCTGGGCGTCCCGGCGCTGTTGTATTGGCAAGCCATAGAAGGCCGCAAAGCTTTCGCTTCAGGCGAGGGCGCCAATGTCTGACGTCGCGCTGGTCACCGGAGCATCGGGTTTCGTCGGCTCCGCCGTGGCACGCGCGCTGGTGGCGCGGGGCCTGACGGTGCGGGTTTTGATGCGCCCCAGCGCTTCGCGGCTCAACATATCCGGCGTCAATTGCGAGCCGGTGCTCGGCGATATGCGCGACGAAGAGTCGATGACTGCGGCGCTCAAGGGCGCGCGCTATCTGTTTCATGTCGCGGCCGATTACCGGCTGTGGGCGCGCGATCCGGGCGAGATCGAGCGCAACAATCTGGATGGCGCGCGCGCCACCATGGGCGCGGCCTTGAAGGCCGGCGTCGAAAAAGTGGTCTATACCTCTTCGGTCGCGGCCTTGAAGCCGGGCGCGGCGGCGGTGGACGAAACCTCGCGTCACACCCCGCAAAGCGTGATCGGCGCTTACAAGCGCAGCAAATTGGTGGCCGAGCGCGAAGTCGAACGCCTGATCGAGACAGAAAAGCTTCCCGCCGTAATCGTGGCGCCTTCCACCCCTATCGGGCCGCGCGATATCAAGCCCACGCCTACGGGGCGGGTGATCGTGGAAGCCGCCACCGGCCGCATGCCGGCCTTTGTCGATACCGGCCTCAATCTGGTGCATGTCGATGATGTGGCCCAGGGCCATCTCCTGGCCTTGGACAAGGGCAAGATCGGCGAGAATTACATTCTGGGCGGCGCCGATGTGGCGCTTCAGACCATGCTGGGCGATATCGCCTTTCTGTCGAATCGGCGCGCGCCCAGTTGGAAAATTCCCCGTGGCCCATTATTCCCGCTCGCCTGGGGCGCCGAGGCCGTGGCGCGGATCACCGGCAAGGAACCGTTCCTCACCATGGATGCCTTGCGCATGTCGCGCTACCGCATGTTCTTCAGTTCGCAAAAGGCCCAGCGCGAATTGGGTTACACCGCACGGCCCTATATGGAAGGCCTCAAGGATGCGCTTGGCTGGTTCCGCGACAATGGGTACCTCAAATGATCGCGGGTATCCTGTTCGGCTTTGTGCCGCTGGCGGTGTGGATCTATCTGCTGCTGTTTCGCAACGGCTTCTGGCTGCTGCGGGAGCGCGATACCGTTCCCGTCCCGGAACCGCAGGCTTGGCCGTCGGTGGTTGCGGTGGTGCCGGCCCGCAACGAAGCCGATGTCATACGGCAAAGCATGGGCAGTCTTCTGGCCCAGGATTATCCCGGCTCCTTCCGCATCGTGCTGGTGGATGATCAATCCAGTGACGGCACCGGCGGATTGGCCAGGGCGCTGGATTCCGAGCGCCTGACGGTCTTGAGCGGCACGCCGCGTCCGTCAGGCTGGACCGGGAAATTATGGGCGATGAAGCAAGGCTGCGACCATGCCAGCGCCAGCGCTTTTGACAGCGCCCCGGAATTTCTCTGGTTCACCGATGCCGATATCGCCCACAGCCCCGACAATCTGCGCAATCTGGTCGCGCGCGCGCAGGATGGAGGCAAGGTGCTGGTGTCGTTGATGGCGCGGCTGTCCTGCAAAAGCACTGCGGAGCATTTTCTGATTCCCGCCTTTGTCTTTTTCTTCGACATGCTGTTTCCCTTCGGGGCGGTCAACAATGAAAAAAGCCCGGTGGCGGCGGCGGCCGGGGGCTGCATGCTGGCGCGGCGCACAGCATTGGAGAAGGCAGGAGGGCTCGCCGCCATCCGTCACAACATCATCGATGATTGCGCCCTGGGGCGGGCGATGAAGAGCCAAGGTCCCATCTGGCTGGGACTGACCAATCGCGCCGTCAGCCTTCGCCCCTATGAGCATCTGGCCGATATCCGCAATATGGTGAGCCGAACCGCTTACGCCCAGCTCGGCTATTCGCCGCTGGTGCTGGCGGGGACTTTGCTGGGGCTTGTGATGGTCTATCTGGCGCCGGTGATGACGGCGTTGTTCGCCTGGGGCATCTCCAATACGGCCGGCTGGATCGCCTGGATCATCATGGCGGTGATGTTCCAGCCGATCTTGCGTTTCTACCGCCTGTCGCCGCTTTGGGGCGTGGCGCTGCCCTTTATCGGAACAGTTTATGCGAGTTTCACCTTGCAGTCGGCCCTCCAGCACTGGTCGGGCAAGGGCGGGATGTGGAAGGGGCGGGCCCAGGCACAGAAAGTCGGGGAGCGGGCATGACCAATTCCGCAAAGAGGGATGTTGCGCAGCTCCAGTCCGGCAAGGGTCATCATGACGAGAATTTTCCGGTCGCTTCTGTCCTGATCGCGCCCAAGCACCGCCCGCCGGTTCTGGCCTTCTACAAATTCGTGCGCGCCGCCGACGATGTCTCGGATAATGAATCGGCGCCGCCGGAAGAAAAGCTGGCCTTGCTGGAGCAGATGCGCCGCAGCCTGGTGGGGGAAAGTGATTTTGTGCCCGAAGGCGTGGCGTTGCGCGTCATCCTGGCGGAGCGGGGCCTGATCCCGGATCATGCCTTGGACCTGCTGGAAGCCTTCCGCCGCGATTGCACCAAGCTGCGCTATCGGGATTGGGACGATCTGATCGATTATTGCCGCTACAGCGCCATGCCGGTGGGCCGCTTTGTGCTGGATGTCCATGGCGAAAGCCGTGACCTGTGGCCCGCCAATGACGCGCTGTGCGCCGCCTTGCAGGTGATCAATCATCTGCAGGATTGCGCCAAGGATTATCGCGAACTGAATCGGGTCTATATCCCCGAACCTTTGCTGGCATCGGCGGGGATCGGTGTGGAGGCCTTGGCGGAAAGCCGCGCCAATCCGGCCCTGGCCGGGGTTATCGCCGGGTTGGCGCGACAGAATGCGGCGCTGCTGGAGGCTTCGCGGCCCTTCGCGCGCGGGATAAAAGACGGCCGCCTGGCGATGGAAGTCGATCTGATCCAGACCCTGGCCGACGACCTCAATCGCATGCTGACGAACCGCGACCCACTCTCTCAGCCGGTGCATCATTCCAAGATGGATGTGGCGGCCCTGTTTCTCAAACGCTTTCCCGCTTTCGCCCTGATGCGCCTGACCCGTTCCAGATCGGCCTAGAGACACGCATGACCAACGCAGAAAATATCGGTGCTCCCGCCGCCAAGGCCGTGAAGAAAAAGGCCAGCGGCAGCTCCTTCTACATCGCCATGCGGTTGATGCCGGCGGAAGAGCGCGACGCCATGTTCGCGATCTATGCTTTCTGCCGCAAGGTCGACGATATTGCCGATGACGGGGTGGGCACGCGGAGCCAGCGCCATGAAAAACTGGAACAATGGCGCAGCGATCTTTTTGAGCTTTATTCCGGCAAGGTGGCACAGCAGGTCCGTTTCCTGGCGCCGGCCGTAACCCGCTATGGCCTCAGACTGGAAGATTTCCTCACCGTGCTGGACGGCATGGACATGGATGTGGCCGAGGATATCGTCGCCCCCGACCTCGCCACCCTGGATCTTTATTGCGACCGGGTCGCCAGCGCCGTTGGCCGCCTCTCCATCAAGGTGTTCGGCATGGAGGAAGGCCCCGGCTTTGCACTGGCGCATCATCTGGGCCGCGCCCTGCAATTGACCAACATCCTGCGCGACATCGATGAAGACGCTTTGATCGGCCGTCTCTATCTGCCGCGCGAATATCTGGAAGAAATGGATTGCTGCCGCCAGATGGACCCTGCCGCCATTGTCGTCCAGCCCAAGATCGATGCCGTCTGCCGCCTGGTGGCGAAGCTGGCGCACCATCATTATGACGAGGCGCATCGTATCCTGGCCGCCAAGCCGCGGGGCCGGATCAAGACGCCGCGCCTGATGGGCGCGGTCTATTCCGAAATCCTGCGCGCCAGCGAAGCCCAGGGCTTTGCCCCGCCGCGCCGCCGTATCTCGCTGCCCAAGTCGCGGCTGTTGTCGCTGGTGCTGCGCCAAGGGCTTTTTTCATGATGCCTGGTGCGGCATGAGCAGGGCTTATGTCGTCGGCGCGGGCTTGGCGGGCCTGTCGGCCGCCACCATCCTGGCCTCGCGCGGTGTTTCGGTCACCCTGGTCGAGGCTGCGGGGCAGGCGGGCGGGCGGTGCCGCTCTTATTTCGATTCCGCCATGGATAGCGTGATCGACAATGGCAATCACCTGGTGCTGTCGGGCAACCGGGCGGTGCATACCTATCTGGCGCGGATCGGCGCACGCGATGTCCTTGCCGGACCGCCGCGCGCCGAATTCGCCTTCATGGATTTGCGCAGCGGCAAGCGCTGGCTGCTGAAGCCCAATGAAGGCAATATTCCTTATTGGATCCTGCGCGAAACCCGCCGGGTGCCGGGCACGGGGGCGGGCGACTATCTCAAATATGCGCCTTTGCTTTGGGCGAGCAAAAAGGCGGCCATCGGCAAGATCGTCGCCGATCGGGGACCCTTGTGGCAAAGACTGATGCGCCCCTTCCTGCTGGCGGCGCTGAACACCGAGCCCGAGGAATCCTCGGCGGTGCTGGCCGGCCAAGTGCTGCGCGAGACATTGGCCAAGGGCGGCCGCCATTACCGGCCGCGCATCGCGCATCCGACCTTGGCCGCGGCTTTTGTCGATCCGGCCCTGGATTATCTCAAGGCCAGGGGCGCGACGGTGCAATTGAGCACGCGTCTGCGCGATCTGGCATTTGACCGGCATCTGGCCATGGCGCTCAACACCGCCGAAGGGACTTTGCCGGTTTCCTCCGGCGATGTGGTGGTGGTGGCGGTGCCGCCTTGGAGCGCCGCCGATCTGATCCCCGGCCTGACCGTGCCCAACGAATTTCGCGCCATCGTCAATGCCCATTTCAAGATGGCGTCGCCCATAGCTCTGAAGAATGGCGGCGCGCCCGCGATGCTGGGTGTGATCGGGGGAACGGCGGAATGGATATTCGCCTTCCATGACCGCATTTCGGTGACGGTATCGGCGGCGGACGCGATCGTGGATCAGGACCGGGAGGATCTCGCCATCCGCATCTGGGCGGATGTGAGCAAGGCGCTGGGCATTACGGCCCCGATGCCCGCCTGGCAGATCGTCAAGGAAAAGCGCGCCACTTTTGCCGCCACCCCGGCCCAGGACGCCCGCCGCCCGCAGCCCAAGACCCAGTGGAGCAACCTGTTCCTGGCGGGCGATTGGACCCAGACGGGCCTGCCCGCCACCATCGAGGGCGCCTTGCGTTCCGGCGAGACCGCCGCCGCTTTGGCGCTCCAGCATCTGTCTTTATAGTGGCTTGATGAACCAGCTGAACCCGGGAGATTTCGCAGAAGTGGAAGGCGCCATTCGCGCCGCCACCGATGCCATCCTGTCCCAGCAAAGGCCGGACGGGCATTGGGTCTATGAACTGGAAGCCGACGCCACCATACCGGCGGAGTATGTCCTGCTGGTGCACTATCTGGCTGAAACGCCCAATCTGGAGTTGGAAAGAAAGATCGGCGTCTATTTGCGCCGCATCCAGGGCGCCCATGGTGGTTGGCCGCTGTATCATGACGGCGCCTTCGATATTTCCGCGACGGTGAAGGCCTATTTCGCCCTCAAGATGATCGGCGACGATATCAACGCGCCGCATATGGTTCGCGCTCGCGAGGCGCTGCATGCGCGCGGCGGCGCCATCAAGGCCAATGTCTTTACCCGCATCCTGTTGGCGCTGTATGGCGAGACCAGCTGGGCCAATGTCCCCACCGTGCCGGTCGAGTTGATCCTGCTGCCGCGCTGGTTTCCGGTGCATCTCTCCAAGATGAGTTATTGGGCGCGCACCGTGATTGTGCCGCTGCTGGTGCTGGCGGCCAAGCAACCGCTGGCGCGCAATCCGCGCGCTATTCATATACCGGAATTGTTTGTGCCCGGCGTTCCCGCCGCAAGTCCGCGCGCGCCGCACCAAAGCATGGGCTGGTCGCTGTTCTTCGGCGCGCTGGACCGTGTGCTGAAGATCGTGCCCTGGCCCAAGGGCCTGCGCGCCAAGGCCATCGAGAAATGCCGCAGCTGGACCACCGAACGTCTGAACGGCGAAGATGGTTTGGGCGCGATCTATCCCGCCATGGCCAACAGCGTGATGATGTATGACGTGCTGGGCTACGGCTGCGAACATCCCGACCGCGCCATCGCCCGCAAATCGGTGGAAAATCTGCTGGTGGTGAAGGATCACGAAGCCTATTGCCAGCCTTGCGTCTCGCCGGTGTGGGATACCGCCCTGGTCGCCCATGCCTTGCTGGAAACCAAGGATGCGCGCGCGGAAGCTGCGGCCGAGCGGGGCTTGGGATGGCTGAAACCGTTGCAGGTTTTGGATGTCAAAGGCGATTGGGCGGAAGAAAAGCCCGATGTGCGGCCCGGCGGCTGGGCCTTCCAGTATCGCAACGACTATTATCCCGACCTGGATGACACCGCCGTGGTGGTGATGGCGATGGACCGCGCCAAGACGCGCGACGGTTATAAAGAGCCAATCGCGCGCGGCGCGGAATGGGTGGAAGGCCTGCAAAGCCGCGATGGCGGCTGGGGCGCCTTCGATGCCGATAACAGCTATTATTATTTGAACAACATCCCCTTCGCCGATCACGGCGCCTTGCTGGATCCCCCCACCGAGGATGTCTCGGGCCGCTGCGTCGGCATGATGGCGCAGTTGGGCGCCGGCAAGGACCATCCGCGTCTTGCGGCGGGCATCGACTATCTGGTCAAGACCCAGCGCAGCGACGGAAGCTGGTGGGGCCGCTGGGGCGTCAACTACATCTACGGCACCTGGTCGGCGCTGGCGGGATTGAACGGCGCGGGGCTGAAGCCGGATCACGCGACCATGAAGCGCGGCGCCGATTGGCTGGTGGCGATCCAGAATCCGGATGGCGGCTGGGGCGAGAATTGCGACAGCTATAAGCTGGATTACAAAGGCTACGAGCCCGCGCCTTCGACCGCGTCACAAACCGCCTGGGCGCTGCTGGGGCTGATGGCGGCGGGCCAGGTCGATCATCCCGCCATGGCGCGCGGCGTCAATTACCTGAAAGCGACGCAGCAGGGGGATGGGCTGTGGAGCCAGCCGCACTATACCGGTGGCGGCTTTCCGCGCGTGTTCTACCTGAACTATCACGGCTATCCGAAATTCTTCCCGCTCTGGGCCCTGGCGCGCTATCGCAATCTCAAGACCGGCAATTCGCGGCGCGTGGAATACGGCCTGTGAAGAAAATAACGTGACCGTCCTCGCCGTTACCGGTCTTGCCAAGGAAGCCAAGCTCGTCGGCGTCGCCGGCGTGGTGGCGGTGGCTGGCGGCGGCGATGGCGACCGGCTGGCGGCCAAGCTCGATGCCTTGCACGGCGATTTGCGCGGCGTGATTTCCATCGGCCTGGCGGGCGCGCTATCGCCGCTTCTGAAGGTTGGCGATGTGGTCATTGCCGACCAGGTCATCACCGGGCTGGAAAAATGGGACTGCCATGAAGGCTGGCGCGTGCGCCTGACTTCGCGGCTGCCTTTCGCCCATCAGGGCCAGTTGTTCGGCAGTGACGTGATTATCGAAAATCCCCAAACCAAATCAGGCTTGCACAACACCACCGGCGCGCTGGCGGTGGATATGGAGAGCCAGGTTGCCGCCCGCTTCGCCGCACGGCGCAACCTGCCGCTGGCGGGCCTTCGGGTAATTTCCGACGACGCAACCCATGTGCTGCCGCCGGCCGCGCTGGTGGCGATGAAGCCGGATGGCGGCATCGCGCTGGGTCGGGTTCTGGGTTCGCTTTTGAAAAGGCCAACGCAGGTGCCGGCGCTGATCCGCACCGCACGCAGTTCGGACAAGGCCTTCGCGGAATTACTCCGCTGCCTCAATCTCTGTGGTGTTGGAATTGCCGGCTTTGATTTGTGACATCTTGTGCTCGACATGGCGCGAGAAAGTGAACTCGGCCGGACGCTGTTTTGACAGGTCGATATCCGGCGCCATCGGGCCTTCGGTCTTGATGCCCTTCATCAGGATCGGCAGCATTTTGAGCGGATGCTTGATCGCGTCGGTGGCGGCGGTGCCTTCAAAGCCGCAATGCACCATGCAGTTGGCGCATTTCTCATACTTGCCGACGCCGTATTTCTCCCACTCGGTGCCTTCCATCAGCTCCTTGAAGGTCTTCACATAGCCTTCGCCCAGAAGGTAGCAGGGCTTCTGCCAGCCGAACACGGTGAGCAGCGGCATCGACCAGGGGGTGCATTCATAGGTCTGGTTGCCGGCCAGGAAATCCATGAACAGGCTGGAATTGGTGAACTCCCAATTCTTGCCGCCGTTACCGCGCGCCAGGATATCGCGGAACATGGTCTTGGTGCGTTCGCGGTTCAGGAAGTGCTGCTGATCCGGGGCGCGCTCATAGGCGTAGCCCGGCGAGACGGTGATGCCGTCCAGGCCCAGCTCCATCATGTGATCGAAGAAGGCGGCGGTGCGTTCCGGATCGGCGCCGTCGAACAGGGTGCAATTGATCTGGACGCGGAAGCCCTTGGCCTTGGCCAGCTTGATGGCGGCGACGGCCTTTACATAGGTGCCGTCCAGGCAGACCGACTTGTCATGCATCGCCTTGTCGCCGTCCAGATGGATCGACCAGGTGAAATTGGGATGCGGCTTGTACTGGTCGATCTTCTTGGCCAGCAACAGCGCGTTGGTGCACAGGATGACGAACTTGTCGCGCTCGATATAGCCTTCGACGATCTTGGCCATGTCGCGATGGAGCAGGGGCTCGCCGCCGGCGATGGAGACGGCGGGGGCGCCGCATTCGTCGATCGCGTCCATGCATTGCTGCACCGACAGGCGCTGGTTCAGGATCTCGTCGGGATAATCGATCTTGCCGCAGCCGGCGCAGGCCAGGTTGCAGCGGAACAGCGGCTCCAGCATCAGGACCAGCGGATATTTGCCGCCGGACAGATGCTTCTTGATCACATAGGCGCCGATCTTGGCGGCCTGGCGCAGCGGAAGTCCCATGGCGTTAAGCCCTCAATTCGGCGGGAAGGCGGAACTCGATATGTTCCTTCTTGCCGTCCATCTGTTCCACTTCCACGTCTTCGATCTTGCCCAGGGCATCGATCACATGACGCACCAATTCTTCCGGGGCGCTGGCGCCCGCTGTCAGGCCGACCACGGCTTTGCCGCGCACCCATTCGGGTTTCAATTCGCTTCCGTCATTGATCAGATAGGAGGGAATGCCTTCCTCCAGGCCGATCTCGCGCAGCCGGTTGGAATTGGAGCTGTTGGCCGCGCCCACCACCAGGATCACATCGACGATCTTGGCCAGTTCGCGCACCGAGGTCTGGCGGTTCTGGGTGGCATAGCAGATGTCGCTGGTTTCCGGCCCGACGATATCGCTGAAGCGCTTTTTCAGCGCCACGATGATGCCCTTGGTGTCGTCGATCGAAAGCGTGGTCTGGGTGATATAGGCGACGGGAGTCGAGGGCGGAATGGTCATCACCGCGACATCGGCTTCGTTCTGCACCAAGGTCACCGGCGCGCCGACCTGGCCCATGGTGCCTTCCACTTCAGGATGGCCGGCATGGCCGATCAGGATCAGGGTGCGGCCGTGCGCGACATAGCGCTTGCCTTGATTGTGCACCTTGGAAACCAGCGGGCAGGTGGCGTCCAAAACGGGAAGCCCGCGGCTGGCGGCGGTCTTGACCACCGATTGCGGCACGCCATGGGCGCTGAACACGGTGACGGCGCCTTCGGGCACTTCGTCCAGTTCCTCGACAAAGCGCGCGCCCTTGTTCTTGAGCGTGTCGACCACATGCTTGTTGTGGACGATCTCATGGCGGACATAGACCGGTTCGCCATACTTAACGAGCGCCTTCTCGACGATATCGATGGCGCGCACGACCCCGGCACAGAAGCCGCGTGGCTGGGCAAGAATGACTCGCATGTCGATCCCTAATCCGGCTCCAAAAGACCTGGCCGCCCCCGGCCAGCCGCCGAAACCGGCGGATTCTCGGCTATGGCGCTGCAACATAGTCATTTTCCCTTTTCCCGATAGGGGGTGCAACCCCTGCGCCCGCATGGGCAAGGGGCGGCCTGGGCGGGGCTGTGAAATGTCGCGGGAACCGGGTCAAAAGCGGCTGGAAACAGGGGCGGATTCAGGGCTACAAGCGGGCCAATGGAGCCTGGTCCCCGGGGGCGGGGTCCCCAGAATAGTCACCGCAAAACACCTTCTGGCGGCCGTAAAATGGGGCAGCATGTCCAATAAAACCCTCGATTTGCCTGCCGGAATCGACACCAGCCGGCTGCCCAAAGCGATTTCGGCGTCCGCCAAGCTGGTCGACGCCGACCTGGATGCGGTGTTGCCGGTGCCGGCCGGGCGTCAGGCCCGGGTCCAGGAGGCCATGCGCTACGCCATCATGGCGGGGGGCAAGCGCTTGCGGCCCTTCCTGGTGCTGCATTCCGCCCGCCTGTTCGGGGTGGATGATTCGCGGAGCCTTCGGGTGGGGGCGGCGATCGAATCCCTGCACACCTACAGCCTGGTGCATGACGATCTGCCCTGCATGGATGACGACGATCTGCGCCGCGGCCGTCCCACCACCCATATCGCCTTTGATGAAATGACGGCGGTGCTGGCAGGCGACGCCCTTCTGACCATCGCTTTTGAAATTCTCGCCGATGCCCGCACCCATCCGTCCGCCGAGGTGCGTTGCGCGCTTATCGCGCGGCTGGCGGAAGCCAGCGGTCACAGCGGCATGATCGGCGGCCAGATCATCGACATGCTGGCCGATAAGAGTTTTGACATCGAAGATGTGATCGATCTGCAGCGCCGCAAGACCGGCCAGCTGTTCGAATTTTCCTGCGAAGCCGGACCGATCCTGGGACAGGCGGATGCCGAAACCCGTGGCCGCCTGAAAGCCTATGCCGAGGATATGGGCGTGGTGTTCCAGATCACCGACGATTTGCTGGACGTCACCAGCACGGCGGAAAAAACCGGCAAGGCGGTGGGCAAGGATGCCGACATGGGCAAGCAAACGCTGGTGACATTGCTGGGGGTTGCGGGCGCCCGCGCCGAAGCCGAAAAGCGCGCCCGGCGCGCCGTCGAGGCGCTGGGCCCCTATGCCGCAAAGGCCCCCGAATTGTCGGCCCTGCCTTTCTTTCTGCTGGACCGGGACAGTTAAAAGGGCGGAAATCCGCCTGATTTTCGCCAAGCTGTTCGGGTCCCATTCAGCTTTCAGGCGTTACACGGGGTGAATAAAGGAGAGTTCAATGAAGCGTTTTCTGCGATCTGTCTGTGCCGCCGTGATGCTGTCCGCGGCTCCCGCCGCCATGCTGGTTCTGCCCCAGCCGGTGATGGCGCAAGCCGCCGACCCGGCTGCCGCGCAGGTGCAGGGATTCTATGACGCCTTGCTGGCTTCGATGAAATCGGGTGGTACCGCAAAATCGCGTTATGAGAAATTGAAGCCGGCGGTGGAAAAGGCGTTCGACCTTTCCGCCATGACCGCCACCGCCATCGGTCCAGGCTTCGCGGCGTTGCCGGACGCCGACAAGAAAGCGCTGACCGAAGCTTTCAGCCGCATGACCATCGCCAATTACGCCAAGAATTTCGATTCCTTCGGCGGCGAGAAATTCACCGTCGAGCCGGTTTCCATCGCGCGCGGCAGCGATCATTTCGTCAAAAGCAGCCTGAAGACCGCCAACGAAACCATCGCCTTCAATTACCGGATGCATCAGGTGGGATCGGAGTGGAAGGTCACCGACGTCTATCTCGCCGGCAATATCAGCCAGATGGCGCAGAAGCGTTCCGACTTCGCCGGGGTCTTTGCCTCCGGCGGCGCCAGCGGCCTGACCAAGCGTATCAATGCCTTGACCGATCAAATGCTGGCGTAGCCAGCTAGCCCCTATCTCACGAATTCCACAGATCCGCCTCCCCCTTTGCGCGTAGCGCGGCAAGGGGGGCGAAGCGGCGCAGCGCGGCGCGCGACAGCGCAGTGAGCCGCGCGAGCCAGGGTGGTTTCAGCGATCGAGGCGAAGCGTAGCGAGCCGAGAGAAAGCTGAAACCGGAGGGGGTTGGGGATTACACTTCTGGATCGTGCATCTCTAACGTGTGGCTCGGCGGGCCCAGCAAGGCCGGCGACAGGAACAAGGTCGTCACCAGCACCCAGCCCAGGGAAATCATCAGCAATTCGCCCATGCTGGCGGTGCCGGGATGGATGCTCAGCCACAGGGTGCCGAAGCCGCTGGCGGTGGTGGCGGCGGAGAAGATCACCGCGCGGGTGAGGCTGGAGGCCAGGAAGCAGCGCTGGCCATGCCGCCAGGCCACCACAAAATAGATATTGAAGGCCACGCCGATGCCCAGCAGCAGGGGCAAGGCGATGACATTGGCGAAGTTCAGCCTAATCCCCAGCAGCACGCAAGTCGCGAGCGTGAGCAGCCCGGACAGAACCAGCGGCGCCAAGGTCATCAACACATCGTGCATGCTGCGCAGAACCAGCGCCAACAGGATGATGATGGCGACAAAAGACAGGGCGCCCGCTTCCATGAACGCCCCCACGATCGTCTTGCCGGATTCCCGGATGGAAATCGGTGCGCCGGTGGCTTGCGGGGCAACCCCCAACACCTGATCCGAAAATGCCGACAAGGCAGCGGGATCGTTGCTGGTGTCCTTGGGGAAGACGCGGATGCGGGCGGTGCCGTCGGCGGCAATCCAGTCGGCGCGCAGATCCTCGGGCATGGCTTGGATCGTGACGGGCGCGGCCTTCAAGGAATCGGAGACCTGCCCCAGCATGATTTTGAGGCCCGGCTCCAGCGCTTCGCGGGCGCGGGCGAGAGCGGCCGGACCCGCCTTGACCACCGCGTCCAACGCATCGGCCAGCCGGCGGGCATCCCGGGCCGGCTTGTCCTGCGCGGTCCCCGCGGCGGCGCGTAATTTCTCGGCGGTGCTCTTGAAGGCCGCGATCTGCTCGGCGTCGCTGGGCGCGGGCATCATGTCGAACGGATTCAAGGTCGCGTCCAGCAGGCTGCCGGCATCGGCGATCAGCGCCAGCTTTTCCTTTTGCTGGTCGGGGACCAGACTCGACAAGGTCAGGGCATACTCGACCAGCGATCCCTGCTGGATGCGACTGGCCAGCGCATCGGCCTCCATCAAGGAATTAGCCGGCACATCGATGGTGTTGGGCGATGTCTGGGGGTTCTTCATCAGGTCCAGCAGGGTGGAAACCGACTCCACCTTGGGACTGCGAAGATTCAAGGGATTGGAATCGAATTTCACAAACGCCATCAATGCCAGCGACACCACGCCCGAAAGCGCGGCGATGCGAATGACATTGCGGCGATTGCGGGTCATGAAATCGTCAAGCCATCCCAGGCTGCGAAATCCGACATCTTCATTTTCGCCGGGCGGATTGAGCAGCATCAGAAGCGCGGGCAGCATGGTGATCGACAAGAGAAACGCCACGATCATGCCGATGCCCGCGACCTTCCCCAGTTCGGCGACACCGGTATAGGTGGTGGGCAGGAAGGAGAAAAATCCCGCGGCGGTCGCGGCCGATGCCAGCGCCAGGGGCACGCCGGCGCCGCGCCCCGTAGCGGTCAGGGCTTCCGCCAGATTGTCGTTGCGATGGCGTTCGCTGCGGTATCGCACCGAAAACTGGATTCCGAAATCCACGCCCAATCCGACGAACAAGGCGATAAAGGCGATGGAGATGATGTTGAAAACGCCCACCATCGCCAGGCCAACGCCCATGGTGATGGCCAGGCCCACGAACAGGGTCACCAGAATGGCGGAGATGAGCCGGAAACTTTTGAGCGCCAGCCACAAGGTCAAGATCACCCCGCCCATCATCGCCGCCACCATCAGTTCGACCCGGTCGGTGATGGTGCCGAATTCCTCGTCCGACAGCGGCACCGGACCGGTCAGGCGCACGCGCACGCCATGCTCCGGCGTCAGGCCAAGCGCACGGGCCTCGGCGCGGATGATGTCATTGGCTTCCTTGCCCGGCTCCAGGGCATTGAAATCCAGCCTGGGCTTGATCTCGATGAAGCGGCGGATTTCCTCCGGCCTCGGAGCTGCGCCGGTGATCAGCGAGCGCCAGGACATGAATTGAGTCTTGCCCTGCGCGGCGGCGTCGAACACATCGCCGAAGCGCGCCAGGGCGGTATCGAAATCGCCCAGCTTGGCGTTGCCGGTGCTGACGCCCAGCAAGGCGGTGGAAAGATTGGTCATGATCCCGCGCAAGGAGGGGTCCGACGACAGGCCGCCTAGAAAGGGCTGGGCCTTGATCAGCTGCTGGCTGGTCTCCTGCACTTCGTTCAGCGGCAGGAACAGGAGGCCGTTCTGGTTGAAGAAGGCGCCGCCATCGGGACGCCGGACATAGCTGAACATCGTGGGATTGGCCGCCAGCTTTTCGGTCAGGCGCGCGGCGGCCGATTCGGCCAGCTCGGGGGTGGCGCCGTCGATCACCGCCAGGGTCAGGTTTGTCTGTTGCGGGAAGGCGGCGTCGAATCGCGCCTGGCGCATGCGCCAGCCCACCTTGGCGTCGATCAGCTGCTCGCTGTCGGTGTTCATGGCGAAATTCTGCTGGGTATACCAGCCGGTCGCCCCCGCCAGCAGGAGGCAGATCACGATCACTGCCTTTGGGAAGCGGCAGCAAAAGGCAACGATGCGTTCAACGGCCATCATGGGCCGGTTTAGAGCATTTTTGGCCCGCTGTTAAAAGTCCGGCAATTCTCCGGTCCTGACGGGGGTGTCTTCGATCAGGCGGGCCCGGCGTTCCATGTACCAGGTCCGCATGGTGGCGTAATAGTCCACGCTGGCGCGCTCGATGTCGCGAAGGGTGACGAGGTTGTTGGCGCGATTGTTTACCGAGCCCAGGGTGGATTTCATCAGGCCGACATAGTTGCGCCCGTCATAGCGGACATAGCGCAAGGGCGTGGCATAACCGTCGAGATAGTTGCCGGCAAAGTCGCGCACATCGGTTGAGCCGCGGAACGGCAGCACCAGATAGGGACCCGGCGGCACACCATAGGTGCCCATGGTCTCGCCGAAGTCGCGCGGGCGGCTGGGCATGCCCCAATCGGTGGCGACGTCGAAGATGCCCGCGACGCCGACGGTGCTGTTGACCAGAAAGCGTCCCGCCGCGATGCCGGCGCTTTCCAAACGCGCCTGCAGCAGGCTGTTGGCAACGGTGACCGGGCCGCCCAGATTGTCCAGTACATTGTGCAGGCCGCCGCGTATCGATACCGGAACGGTTTCGCGGTAGGCGGTCGCCGCCGGACGCCCCGCATTGCGGTCCAGCCGCTGGTTGAGGTCGAAGAAGAAGCGGTTCACGCCTTCGAAGGGGTCGCTGACCGTGACATGGCCGTCTTCATCGCGCGTTGTGGTCGCGCAACCCCCGGCCATCAGCGCCAATGCCAATACCCAAACGACCCCGAATTCTCGCATTGCTTTTCTTGCCGTCTGCTATTGCAGACTTGCGCAAGCCCCCACCTGTGCCCCTCAAGCTAATCACTCTTGAGCGGGGGGGTGGAAGAGGATTTGGCTTGCCTGTTCACCTTGTTTGAAAATAAATCGCATCAGAGCCCCGGCTGGAACTTTGCTGGCGCCGGGCGGGGCTTTCGCTTAAACATATTTCGCCTGGAAACTGTGCAAAGCCGTACGAAAGGCATGTCATGACCCATCCCGAACTGCTGCGGTTGCGAGATAGCATCGACAATATCGATGCCGCGCTGATTCACATGCTGGCGGAGCGTTTCAAATGCACCCAGGCGGTGGGCGAGTTCAAGGCGGCGCACAATTTTCCGCCCGCCGATCCCTCACGCGAAGCCGCCCAGATCGCGCGGCTGCGCAAACTGGCCGAGGACGCCAAGCTGGATCCGGACTTTGCCGAGAAGTTCCTCAACTTCATCGTCAAAGAGGTCATCAGGCACCACGAGGCCATTGCCAAAAATCGGATCTAAGAAGTGGCTGAGCCTGACGGCATTGCGTGGCTGATGAATTGGTACATGGCCCAATGCAACGAAGATTGGGAGCACCAATACGGGGTCTCGATCGACACGCTGGACAATCCCGGGTGGAGCCTCACAGTCGATCTCGAACAGACCTCCCTGGCGGGAAAGCATTTCGAGCCGATTTTCGAGAACGTGGCCGAATCCCAAGCGCCACAGGGATTGAATGGTGATCTTAGGTGGTTGGTGGCCAAGATCGAGGGCACCAAATTTAAGGCCTATGGTGGACCTCGGGACTTACCTCGCCTCATAGAGGCTTTCCGATCATGGGTCACGGAAGTTGACACCAAATAAAAAGGGCGCCGCGAGGCGCCCTTTTGTACTTTGGCGACAGCCGTGATCAGAACGCTAGCGGCTTTGCGTGCTTCACTTGCGGCAGGTTGGCGACGGCTTGCGCCACAGCGTCCGGTACCGCGCCGTCCACTTCGATCAGCGCGATGGCGTCCTGGCCCGGAGCGCTGCGGCCCAGGGTGAAGTTGGCGATATTGACCTTGGCGTCGCCGAGCAGGGTGCCCAGCTTGCCGATAAAGCCCGGCTTGTCCTCATTGACGATATAGAGCATGTGCGGCGCGAACTCGGCGTCCAGCCCGATATCCTTGATCTGTATCAGGCGCGGGCGGCCGTCGGAGAAGACGGTGCCGGCGACCCGGCGGGTGGTGCCGTCGCTCATCGAAACCACCAGCTTGACGAAGCCTTCATAGATTCCCTGCGCGTCCTGGCGGGTCTCGCTCACCTTGATGCCGCGCTCCTTGGCGATCACCGGGGCATTGACCATGTTGACCTCCGCCAGGATGGGCTTGAGCAACCCGTTCAGCGCCGCCTGGGTCAAGGCGCGGGTGTTGAGCAGCGAAGGCGTGCCTTCATAGACAATCTCCACGCCGGTCAGGCTGGTGCCGGTCAATTGGCCGGCGAACGAGCCCAGCTTTTCCGACAGCGAAATCCAGGGCCGCACTTTCTGCGCTTCCGAGGCCGAGATGGACGGCATGTTCAGCGCATTGGTGATGGCGCCGGTCAAGAGATAGTCGGAAATCTGTTCCGCCACCTGCAGCGCGACATTTTCCTGTGCTTCGGTGGTGGAAGCGCCCAGATGCGGCGTGGCGACGACTTTTTCGTTGCCGAACAGGACATTCTCCTTGGCCGGCTCGGTTTCGAACACGTCCAAAGCCGCGCCCGCGACATGGCCATTGTCGATCGCCGCCTTCAAGGCATTCTCGTCGATCAAGCCGCCGCGCGCGCAATTGATGATCCGCACGCCCTTCTTGGTCTTGGCGATGGCGTCGGCCGACAGAATGTTCTTGGTCTCCGGCGTCATCGGCACATGCAAAGTGATGAAATCAGCGCGCGCCAGAAGATCGTTCAACTCGACCTTTTCCACGCCCAGATCGTTGGCGCGTTCCTGCGACAGATAGGGATCGAAGGCGACGACCCGCATCTTGAGGCCCTTGGCGCGGTCGGCGACGATGCTGCCGATATTGCCGGCCCCGATCAGGCCCAGCACCTTGCCGGTGATTTCCACGCCCATGAAGCGGTTCTTTTCCCATTTGCCGGCCTGGGTCGAGGCATTGGCGGCGGGCAGTTCGCGCGCCAAGGCCAGCATCAGGGAAATAGCGTGCTCGGCGGTGGTGATGGAATTGCCGAAGGGCGTGTTCATCACGATCACGCCGGCGGCGGTGGCGGCGGGAATATCGACATTGTCGACGCCGATGCCGGCGCGGCCCACCACCTTCAGATTCTTGGCCGCCTTGAGAACGTCGGCGGTCAGCTTGGTGGCCGAACGGATGGCGATGCCGTCATACTGATCCACGATCTTGATCAGCTCTTCCTTGCTCAGGCCGGTCTTCACATCGGCATCGACGCCGCGTTCGCGGAAGATGGCGACGGCGGCGGGGGAGAGTTTGTCGGCGATCAGAACTTTCGGCATGGGCTTGTCCTTGGCTGTCAATTGAGAGTGGAGGCGCCGCGCACATAGAAAGGCGGGACCTGGATCAGGGCGCTGGTCATGCCGGCGGGATTGCGCCGGTCGACGCGTTGAATGTCGAACAGCATGCCCGGGACATGCGCCTCGGCGGCGGCCTGAATGGCCTGTATCAAGGACGGCCAGTCGCCGGCGGTTTCGATGCCGACCAGCGGATGGGGTTGATCCGCGCGATCGGCGAAGGTGACCTGGATCATCCAGGCGGTCTCGATATCGGGGCGGGCGGCGAAGACCGCCGTCAGCGCCTGGACCAGCGGTTCGGGATAGGCCGCCTGGCCAACGGAGTGGTATTGCTTGGGTGGGGTGGGACCGGCCAGCAACTGCTGGACCTCCAGGGGGGAAAGCTCTTTGCCATATTGAGACGCGGGATTGAGGATGATGGGCCCGCCGCGCGTCAGCTCCAACAGGGCGCGGCCATTGATGCTGAGATATTTGGTTTCCTGCTCCACGAATTCCTGCATCCGCGGCAGCGAGGAAAAAACCGGCAGATACGGGTTGCCGTCCTTGAGGCCGGTGACCAGTTTCAGGTTAGTGCCGGGCTCCAGGGAAAATTGTTCCTGCGCCTCTTCCCGCCCTTCCGCACTGCCCATCACCAGCAGGTCGCTTTCCAGCAACAGGCGATAGAAGTTGGGCGCCGAGGACGGCGTTTTCACCGCCTCGACCAGCGCTTTTTCCAATTCATTTTCCGCAATGAACAGCATGGCAGCGCCTCTTTTCCAAGTTCAGGTTTTTATCTGGCTCCAGGCCCAGTCCAGCCAAGGCGTCAGCGCCTCGATATCGGCTGTATCGACCGTGGCGCCGCACCAGATGCGCAGGCCCGGCGGTGCGGCGCGGTAGCCGGCAATGTCCAGCGCCACGCCTTCCTTTTCCAGCAACGAGCACATCTTCTTGATCGCGTCGGCTTTGGCCTCGTCGGAAAGGGCGGTGAAGGACGGATCGGTGACGGCGATACAGACACTGGTGTTGGAACGGATGGCGGCATTCTGCGCCAAAAAACCGGCCCACCCGGCGCCCGCGACCCATTGCTCCAAGGCATGCAGATTGTCGTTGGAGCGTTTGATCAGGCCCTTGAGCCCGCCGATGCTTTCCGCCCAGCTCAGGGCGTCGAGATAATCCTCGACCGCCACCATGGAGGGCGTGTTGATGGTCTCGCCTTCGAAAATCCCTTCCACGATCTTGCCGCCTTTGGTCATGCGGAAGATTTTGGGCATCGGCCAGGGCGGGGTGTAGCTCTCAAGCCGCGCGACGGCGCGGGGCGACAGGATCAAGACGCCATGCGCGGCTTCGCCGCCCAAGACCTTTTGCCAGGAGAAGGTCACCACATCGAGCTTGTCCCAGGGCAGTTCCATCGCAAAAGCCGCCGAGGTCGCGTCGCAGATGGTCAGGCCTTCGCGGCTTGCCGGGATCCAGTCGCCAGCCGGCACCTTCACGCCGCTGGTGGTGCCGTTCCAGACAAACACCGCGTCATGAGCCGGATTGTATTGGCCAAGATCGGGCAGCTGGCCATAAGGCGCCTTGAAGATGCGGGCATCCTTGATCTTGAGCTGCTTGACCGTGTCGGTGACCCAGTCTTCGGAAAAACTTTCCCAGGCGAACAGGTCGACGGGACGCGCGCCCAGCATCGACCACAGCGCCATTTCCACCGCGCCGGTATCGGAGGCCGGCACGATGCCGCAGCGATAGCCGTCCGGTACGCCCAAGAGTTTCTTGGTGCGCTCGATGGCGTCCTTCAGCTTGGTCTTGCCGGGTTTGGAGCGGTGGGAGCGTCCCACCAGCGCGCCCTTGAGGGCTTCAGGGGTCCAACCAGGGCGCTTGGCGCAGGGGCCGGAGGAAAAAAAAGGCCGCGCGGGACGCACGGCCGGATGTTTGCCACTTTGGGCATTCTCAGTCATCGCGGTTCATTCCTTCCAGAATGATAGCGCCTCGTTGGGGAGGCGTGGCCCGCCGCCGATATAGGCGCGGGGGCCTGCCGCGTCAACGCAAGAATCGGTGAAAGCCTGTGGCAAGTTCGCAAGCTATTGGCGTGTCTCGGAAAAAGCGCCGAAGCCTGTGGCGTTTTGGACAGGCACGATCGATTTGAGATCAGACCTGAATTTCGCCGGTCAAGTACAACGCGCAGTCGCCCTGGATGATCGTGCGTGCGCCGTCATCGGTGCAGATCAAATCGCCGCCGCGCGGCGAAGCCTGGCGCGCTTTCAATGTCTTCTTGCCCAGCCGCTTGGACCAGAATGGCGTCAGGGCGCAATGCGCCGAACCGGTTACCGGGTCCTCCGGCACGCCGTAATAGGGCGCGAAAAAGCGCGAGACCATGTCGTATGGTGCGCCGCCGCCCGGCGCCGTCGCCAGCACCGAGCCCGCACCCACTTGCATCGCCACATGTTGCAAGTCGGCGGCAGGTTCCAATGCTTTCACTTGATCCGGTGTGTTCCACACCGCGATCAACGCCTTGGCGCCGGCGCCGCCCTTGGCGCTGATGTGAAGTTCAGCCGGCGGTGCGCCGCCCAAGTTTTTGCCCAAAGCGTCGGCAAAACCGGCGGGCGGCGCAAATGCTTCGGACTCAGCCGAGGGCAGCGACATCACATTGCCATTGCTGCCGCGCGTCACTACCAGCTCGCCGGAGCGGGTCATGAAACGCACTTGGTTCAAAGCCGTGTCGGTCTTGTTGAACAGAATCCAGGCGCTGGCCAGGGTGGCGTGGCCGCACAAATCCACTTCGCGATTGGGTGCGAACCAGCGCAAGTCGTAGGCGTAGGGGCCGGCTTTCACGAAATAGGCGGTTTCCGCGACATTGTTCTCGGCGGCGATGCGCTGCATCAGCTCCGTCTCCAGCCAGCTTTCCAACGGCACGATGGCGGCAGGGTTGCCCTCCAGCGGCTTGCTGGCGAAAGCATCGACCTGCCAAATCTTGAGCTTCATGCTTGCCCCCTATTGCAGCGGCAAGCCTAGCGCAGCTCAAGGTGCGTAGAAGCACTATCCGCGCATGCTGGTTATGCGATGGCTGGTCTAGGCCGGAGCAGGAAGCGCCGCCGTGGTCATGGCGTCCTTCATGCCGCGCTGCAGCTTTTCGAACGCCCGGACCTCGATCTGGCGCACACGTTCGCGGCTGACGCCGTATTTCTGCGACAGTTCTTCCAGGGTGGCGGGCTCGTCCTGCAAGCGGCGCGCCTGCAAGATATCGCGCTCGCGCTCGGTCAGGTCCTTCATGGCGCTGACCAGCAATTCGTGGCGGTCGCCCATTTCCTCGCGTTCGGCCAGGCGGGTTTCCTGGTCGGCGGTATCGTCCGCCAGCCAATCCTGCCATTCGCTTTCCGATTCCGAACGCAACGGCGCATTGAGCGAGGCATCGCCGCCGGAAAGCCGGCGGTTCATCTCGGTCACTTCGGTCTCGGTGACACCAAGCTGGTCCGCCAGGGTGGTGGTGTGATCCGGTGTCAGGTCGCCTTCTTCGATGGCGCCGATATTGTTCTTGGCCTTCCGCAGATTGAAGAACAGCTTCTTCTGGGCCGCGGTGGTGCCCATCTTCACCAGGCTCCAGGAGCGCAGCACATATTCCTGGATCGAGGCGCGGATCCACCACATCGCGTAAGTCGCCAGGCGGAAGCCCTTGTCGGGATCGAAGCGTTTTACCGCCTGCATCAAACCGACATTGCCTTCGGACACGATTTCGGAAACCGGCAGGCCATAGCCGCGATAGCCCATGGCGATCTTGGCGACCAGGCGCAGATGGCTGGTGACCAGGCGGCGCGCCGCCTCCGGATCCTCATGTTCCTTCCAGCTTTTGGCGAACATGTATTCGTCTTCCGGCGACAAAAGCGGAAACTTGCGGATCTCGGTCAAATAACGCGAGAGGCCAGCATCGCCCGACAGAACGGGAAGTCCACGACTGCTCATCAAATCCCCCTTCTCGGGCGTACGAAATTCTAACGCCTGAACGCCCCGAAAGTTGATCAGAGATAAGCAGGCTTAAGGCTTATTCAATCCCTTTAGGGCTGCGACAAGTTCCGCAAAATCCGCAGGCCAGGGGGCTTCGAAACGCAGGCTCTTGTGCAGGCTAGGATGCTGAAATCCCAGGACAAAAGCGTGCAGGGCCTGGCGGGGAAAGTCTGCTGCCAGTGTAAACGCATGGGTTTCGGCGTCCGACTTGCCGCGCGGGGCGGTGCGGCTGCGGCCATATTGGGGATCGCCGATCAAGGGATGCCCCAGATGGGTGAGATGGACCCGGATCTGGTGGGTGCGCCCGGTTTCCAACCGGCATTCGATCAGGGCGGCAAAGGGGCGCGACCCAATCAGGTTTGGGGCCCCGAATTTCTCGATCACCTTGTAACGGGTCGCGGCCCGCTTGCCGCCGGCGCGCAAGACCGTCATGCGCTTGCGGTCGAAGGGGCTGCGTCCGATCTGGCTTTCGATCAGTCCGGTCGCGTCGCGCGGGCTGCCCCACACCACGGCGTTATAGGCGCGCTCGATGGTGTGATTGGCGAACTGTTTGGCCAGCGAGGCCATGGCGCGTTCGGTTTTGGCCGCCACCAGCAGGCCCGATGTGTCCTTGTCCAAGCGGTGCACAATGCCCGGCCGCGCTTCCCCGCCAATGGCAAGATTTCTTGCGCCGCAATGGGCGATCAGGGCATTGACCAGGGTACCGTCGGGATTGCCGGCTGCCGGATGCACCACCAGCCCGGCCGGCTTGTTGATGACGATCAGGTCCTTGTCCTCGTAAATCACCTCCAGCGGAATGTCCTGGCCTTGGGGCGTCGCGGGCAAGGTGGGCGGCACGATCACAAGATAGGTCTCGCCCGGTTTGACCCGGTGGTTGGCGTCTTTTATCGTCCGGTTTTGTTGGCCTTCAGGGGCTAGAAAAACCGCCGCGCCTTCCAGCAACTGCTGAAGCCGCGAGCGGGAAAAGTCGGGCAGGCTTGCGGCCAGGAAACGGTCCAGCCGCCAGCCGGCATGATCATCACCGGCAAGCGCCGTACGCCGATCCGTTAAGGAGTTTTGCTTGTCCGACATGCCCAACCATCAAGAATTGAATCAACAGTCCGGGCCGTCGACGGCAAGCCGCCGGACCGCCTGGGTGCTCGTCATTATCATGACCACGCTTCTTGTGCTGGCTCTTTTGGGCACCATTTGGGGCTTTATGCGCCAGGCGCGTATCTACACAGCGGCCAAGGCCGCGTCGAACCCAGGCGCCACCATCCCCGCCGCACCGGCCGCCGTCATCACCTTGGCGCCCGGCGCGCGCATCGTCTCTGCCACGACAGAGGCGGGCAAGCTGGTGCTGAATGTCTCAACGCCGTCCGGCGGCGAGGTGGAGATTATCGACTTGGCCACCGGCAAGCAGACCGGGCAGGTCAAGACCTCACCGTGATGGGCGTGATCATGCCGGATGGATTGCGCGCCCAAATCTTGGTGGAGGCACAAGGCGCTTACCCCCGGGAATGTTGCGGCTTGATCGAAGGTCTAATCGAGACGGGACGTTTTCGCATCACCGCGCTTCACCCCAGCCGCAATCTCGCGAAAGCCGCGGACCGGTTCGATATCGATCCGCGCGACCAGTTCGCGGCCTACAAGACGGCCCGCGCCCAGCATCGCGCGATCATCGGCTGCTATCATTCTCACCCAAACGGCCGCGCCGAACCGTCGGCGATGGATCTGGCGGGTGCGGGCGAGGAGAATTTTCTCTGGCTGATCGCCTCGAACGAAAGCGTGAATGCCTTCGTCTATTTGGACGGGCGATTTGACGGCGCCGAATGGGTGACGTCGTCGGAATAGCTGCGAAACTGCCCATCCTCGAACAGGACGTCGCGGGAATTGACCCGGCCCACCACATGGCCATTTTCGTCCGCTATTTCGATGGTCCGGTGGTTCAGCGCGCCGCCATGCAGCAAGGTCTCGCCCAGTATTTCGCGGGTGGCGCTGACGGCCTCGCGGCGTGCGGCTTCCGCATCGGGCAGCTCCTGCCCTTCGGGATCGAGCGTGTAACCGCTTTCGTCTTGAACGTGAAAATAAAATTGGGGCATGGCGTTGGTTTTGCTGGCGATTTCGACCTTCTAACAAACGGGCGGGAAGATCGTTCCGGTCCCATTCGCGCGCCTCATTCCGGAACCTTGCGGGTTCCACGCCGCCCCCGCTATAAGCGCGGGTCCCGCTGGGCCCCCATCGTCTAGCGGTCAGGACGCGGCCCTCTCAAGGCTGAAACAGGGGTTCGATTCCCCTTGGGGGCGCCACTCAAATTCGCGCGATCCGCGCCAATTTGAATGCCACGCCTTCCGCCGCGACTGCTAAATAGAACAAAAGACCCGGGTCAAAAGGGGATCGCCGTGACACGACGCTTGCTGGGGACGCTCTACATACAGGTGCTGATCGGCATCGTGCTGGGCTTGGTTGTAGGGGCGCTGTGGCCGGAAACCGGTGCCTCCCTCAAGCCGCTGGGCGATGCCTTCATCAAGCTGATCAAGATGGTGATCGCGCCGGTGATCTTCTGCACCGTGGCGCTGGGCATTGCCCAGATGGGCGACATGAAGAAGTTCGGTCGCATCGGCGGCAAGGCCATCATCTATTTCGAAGTCGTGTCCACCCTGGCGCTGGCGATCGGCCTTGGCGTGGGCCTGGTCATGCGTCCCGGCGCCGGCTTCAATATCGATCCCGCCAGCCTGGATCCCTCCGTCACGGCGTCCTATGTCAAGCGCGCCCATGCCGAGAGCGTCACCGACCATATGCTCAACATCATTCCCGATACTTTTTTCAGCGCCTTGACCGGCGGCGACCTGCTGCAGGTGCTGCTGGTCGCCATCCTGTTCGGCTTCGCCTGCACCCGGCTGGGCGAGGCCGGCCGCACCGTGGCGGGCGGGTTGGAAAAGATCGTGAAGGTCTTTTTTGGCATCATTCACATGGTGGTTCGGCTGGCGCCGATCGGCGCTTTCGGCGCCATGGCCTTCACCATCGGCCGTTACGGCCTGGCCTCGCTGCTGCCGCTGGGCGCGCTGATCGCCTGCTTCTATATTACCTGCCTGTTGTTCGTGATCATCGTGCTCGGATTGATCGCGCGCTTTATCGGCTTTTCGCTGTGGCGTTTCCTGTCCTATATCCGCGAAGAGCTGCTGATCACCCTGGGATCGTCATCCTCGGAACCGGCACTGCCCAAGATGATCGAGAAACTGGAACAGCTGGGCGCGCCGCCCGCCGTGGTCGGCCTGGTGATCCCCACCGGCTACAGTTTCAACCTGGACGGCACCAATATCTACCTGACCCTGGCGATCCTGTTCCTGGCCCAGGCCACCAACACCGACCTCACGGCCATGCAGATGGTGACCATCCTGCTGGTCGCCATGCTGACGTCCAAGGGCGCCAGCGGCGTGACGGGCGCGGGCTTTGTCACGCTCGCCGCCACCCTCAGCGTGGTGCCCGCCATTCCCATGGTCGCGCTGGCCACCATTGTCGGCATCGACCGCTTCATGAGCGAATGCCGCGCCATCACCAATATCATCGGCAATGGCGTCGCCACCCTGGCGGTGGCGCGCTGGGAAAAAGTGCTGGATATGACTCAGCTGCAGGCCGAACTGAAGCGCGGCCCGGCCGTTGCGGAGCAGAAGGCCGCGTGACTTCCGCGCCATGCGGTCCGGTTATTTTTTGAGACCGGGCACGGGGAGCCAGGCGGAGCGGTCCATCTGGTTGGAGGTAATCCAGAGATTGCCGCCCACGATCTGGGCGGTGGAGGCGCCGCCAAACTCGGCAATGGCCGGGCCATACGCCACCACACGATAGGTCGCGGTGACCGGATCGATCCGGGCCACGACAAACCCGCGATGACAGGCGGGATCGAGCTTGTTTTCGATCATCTCCTTGCGCGTGCCGTTGCAGGCCGGTTCATCCTCCATCACACCCGCCGTGAGCAGCTCATCGCCGCTCCAGTGAATGTTATCGACATTGAACCATTTCAATTCCACCCGGCGCACCGGCTTTGCGGTGTCCGCCAGGGAAATTATTTCGACGGAATGGCTGCCGGAAACAGCCTGATAGATTTCCTTTTCATCCTTGGAGATCTCCACGCCATTGTTGCCCGCGAACTCGGTGCCGGGCAGCAGACGCCAGGTCTTGTCGGCCGGCTTCCATTGATAAAGACCGCCGGTGACCTTGCCGGTAAAATAGTCCGCCTGTTTGGCGCCATTCTTGAGCTGCACGCTGTTGTAGATGGTGCCGTCCATGGCGGCGGTGACGCCGTTGCCGCGAAGATTGTCGGGAACCTGGACGCATCCCGTCCAATGCAGTTCCGGTACGGCGCCGCGCGCATCCAGGATGAAAACCTGGACGCTTTCAAACGGGAAGCCATGCGTCACGGTGTAATAGGTGAAAAGCCCGGGAGTCCGGGTGGGCCGGATCGCGACGCCATGGGCGGTCAGGCGTTTGGCGTCCGGCATTGCGGGGCAATCGGGATAGGTTTTCAGGTCGGGCCTGGGTTGGGTGAGATCCAGCTGGCGCACGGTTTTGGTCTCCGTATCGAGCAATCCCCAGCCGCCAGTGGCAACCGAACCGCCGGTGATGATGTATTTGGTGCCCGGAATCCAGACAAAGTCCTCCGGGCTTCCCAGGTTGCAGATGTAATTCAGCCCCATGGCCGAGATGCAGGGCAGGGACGCCGATGCGGACGCTTGCGCCCAACCTGGTGCGATGTCCGCGAGCAGCGCGATGGCGGCGGCGATGAAAAGGCGTTTCATGGGCCCTCCCGGTTTTTATCCGGGAAACTCTACCAGCCGCGCCTGGGGTCCACCACGGAATAGAGCTTGTCGCCGGCAATGTAGCGCTTGAGATTTTCGCGCGCGATGAGCCACATGTCCTCGCCACCGGACGCCGCCGTGGTGTCGATCGCATGGGAGGCGGTTTCAGGCGACATGATAAGGTTCGGCGCGCTGAACAAAGGATCATTGGGCGCCAGACGGGAGGGATTGGCCGGATCGGCGAGATCCAATCCGGCGCCGCCGAGCTGGCCGGATTTCAGCGCCGCCACCAGATCCGCGCTCACCACTTCTCCGCCGCTGGCGACATTGATCAGCAGCGCGCCCTTTTTCATGCGCGCGAACATCGCCGTGTTGAACAGATGATGGGTCTGGGGCGTCAGCGGCACCGCCAACACAACGGCATCGGCCTTGCCGACCAGCGCCGGCAACTCTTCCGGCCGGCCCACATAGTTGACGGTATCCGGCTTCGGCCGATCGGACTGGTCGGTGGCGATCACATTCATGCCCAAGCCGTGCGCGAGCTGCGCCACCTGGCGGCCGATGCCGCCCAAACCCACCACCAGCAAGGTGCGTCCTTCAAACACCCAAAGCCGGCCCGGCGGAATTGCCGTCTTGTCGAAACCTCTCTTGGCCTGTTGCAGGACATTCAGGTCCAAGCCGCGGCCCAGCGCCATCATCATGGCAATGGCGTGTTCGGCCAGCGGGCGGGTGAGAACACCCTGCAGATTGGTGATCACGGCGGTGCCGTCCAGCAACTGCCGTGGCACCTCCTGGCGCACCGTTGTGTGCTCGGTAACCTCCGAGCAGCCGGCGATGGTGACGCTGCCCTGCTGAATCCAGCGCAGCTTCCTGGCCGCGGCGAAATCTTCCCGCCTGCAAGGCATGCGCAGCAAGGCGTCGGCGTCCGTGATCTCCCGCGCTTTTTCCTCCGGGGTGCGCACCGCCACCAGCTTGACGCCGGGCGCGGCAGCCTGGAGCCAGGCCAGCCGGTTGGTGTTGTTGTCCACGCCCACCAGGATTTTTTGCGGCTTCTGCCATCCCTTGATCAATTCGCGCGCGGGCTTGGCGCTTTCCACCAGCCCCAATCTTTTGGCCACGGCGGCGAAATCGCCATCCGGAATCGGTGTGCTCACCATCGGCTGCGGGCCGCCGAGATTGGCGGTGCCGGCAATCTGCGCCCAAGCCGGACCGAAGGCGGGAGCGGCGGCGAACAATGCGGCGGCAAAAGCGATGCCGGGAATCCGATGGTGTTTCACGGTGCTTTCCCCCTATGGCCCTGAGGGCGGAAAATTACCGCAAAGCAGATCAGGCACCAACTCGCAAAACTAGCTCTCCAACCAGACGATGGCGTCAGCCTGTTCTGTAAAGATCCGATGCTCGCTGTCGGGAAAAAGCGCGCCAACCGCCTTGACCAGCAGGGCGCCGCCGCCCTCGCGCAGCAGATAGGCTGTTTTTGGCGGATGGTTCTTGTCTTTGCTCCAAGGCGCCATTTCGCGCAATTTCGCCATGGCTTGCCAGTCGACCACGCCGACAAAGCGGGTCATATCGACCAAGGTGCGCATGCCTGGGCGCAACAATTTGCGCGCCAAGCCTTCTTGAAACTGTTCCAGCAGCAGATGCCCCGACGGTTCGCCGCTGACCGTGATCATCAATTTATGCCCGCAAATCTTCAGTTTGATGCTGTCCTGCGGCCGCTCCCCGCCGCAAAGATGGGCGATCGAAGGCCCCGTTCCGTCGATATCGGAATAAAATTGATCCATGCCGGTATCCTTGCGGGATTGGCGCGCAACTGTTTTTGGTTGATTGGCCGCCGTACCGTCACCGACTCGCGGGGGACTTGGCAATAATTGTTTTCGCGCCAAGTTGCCTGCCGCGCCCATGACGGCGGCACACGACGCTGACGCTGGTGCCGCCTATGGGCCCCGCAAGTCGCGCGACACGACGCTGTCGCTAGTCGCCGCGGGCCGGCTTGGCAAATCATTTCGTACCTTCGTACGAAATGATTATTTCTTTGCTGGATTGACCGTCACACTCTGGAACACGATCTTGCCGCCGCGCACGACGAACACGTCATAGCCGGACAGTTCCTTCGGCGTGCCCTTGAACTGCACCCAATGCATGATGGAGGTGTCGGGGCCGGCATTCTGATAGCGCGTCTGCATGGTTTTGTTGCCCGGCAGATTGTCCTTGTTGGTCAGGACTCGGAACAGGGTGCGGGTTTCGTGTCCGACAAAGACGCCGTCGGGTGTGATCATGCCGGCGGGGGTCACCACCACCGCGTCGGGCGAATAGTCGGACAGCACCGCTTCCAGGTTTCCGGATTTCATGCTGGCGACGTGACGGTCCAGCACCTTTGTGTCGGCGGCGGCGAAGGCGGGCAGGGCGGCGCTGGCCGTCAGCAGAGTGGACAGAATGGCAGTGTGCATGGTCTTCTTCATGGCGTTCCCCACCTTTATGTTCTGGGGCAAGGCTAGAGCAGGCCACAAAGGCCCGCAACCGGGGGAAGTCGCTTGAACGGGGGAGAAAGCCTGAATCGCCGCTGGACCATGCTGCTGCCGGTCATTTTCGTCAGCTACAGCCTGTCCTATCTCGACCGGGCCAATTTCAGTTTCGGCGCGGCGGCCGGCATGGCCACCGACCTCAATATCTCGCCCGCCGAGAATTCGCTGCTGGGATCGCTGTTTTTCCTGGGCTATTTCCTGTTCCAGATTCCGGGCGCCATCTATGCCCAGAAGTACAGCGCCAAGCGGCTGATCTTTTTCGGCCTGATCGGCTGGGGCCTCCTGGCCAGCGCCACCGGACTGATCACCGACATCAATCTGCTTTATCTCGACCGCTTCCTTTTGGGGGTGGTGGAGAGCGCCGTGCTGCCTGCCATGCTGATCCTGCAGTCGCGCTGGTACACCAGAAATGAGCGCGCCCGGGCCAATGCCTTCCTGGTCTTGGGCAATCCGGCGACCATGCTGTGGATGTCCTTGCTGTCGGGCTGGCTTGTGTCGGAGTTCGGCTGGCGCTGGATGTTCATCATCGAAGGCCTGCCGCCGGTGATCTGGGCCTTTGTGTGGTGGAAAGTGGTGTCGGACCATCCGCGCGATGCGTCCTGGCTGGCGCCCGCCGATCAGCAAGCGCTGGACGCGCAATTGGTGCAAGAGCAGCGCGGCATCCCGCCGATCCGCAATTACGCCGCCGCCTTCAAAAGCCCCAAGGTGATCGCGCTGTCGGCGCAATATTTCCTCTGGAGCATCGGGGTCTATGGCTTTGTGATCTGGCTGCCGTCGATCCTCAAGACCCGCGACATGACCATGACGGAACTGGGTCTGCTGTCGGCGGTGCCTTACTTGGTGGCGGTGTTTGCCGAGATTGGCGTCGCCACCCTGTCCGATTTCTCCAAGAAACGCATGCCGCTGGTCTGGCCATGTCTCTTGTTCGCAGCGGCGGCCTTTTATGGTTCCTATCTGCTCGGCAGCACCAACTTCTGGGCCAGCTTTGTGCTGCTGATCATTGCGGGCGCCATGATGTATGCGCCCTATGGGCCTTATTTCGCCTATTTGGCCGAAGCCTTGCCCGCCAATGTCGCGGGCGGCGCCATCGCCTTGATCAACAGTATGGGCGCGCTTGGTTCTTTTGTGGGGTCTTATGGCGTGGGCCGGTTGAACGATGTTACCGGTTCGCCGGGCGCATCCTATCTGCTGATGGCGGCGGCCCTGATTGTCGCCGCCGGCATCACCTTCTCGATGTCCAGGCCTGCTCCTCCCCCGCACGCGCGTTAGCGCGTTTGCAAGGGGGAGGTGGCCGTAGCATCGCTTGCGATGCGTAGGCCGGAGGGGGCAAACCGCTACTTTTTGATTTCCGCCGGGACACCGTCGAGCGGGCATTCCATGAAGATGGCGATGGTGGCGTCGCCGGTTTCGGGCTTGGCGCCGTCATAATGCACGCCCTTGACCAGGTCGGTCAGGACCGAGCCTGCCGGATAGCCCACGGTGTTGTTGTCCGGGTCATAGACATTGCTGGTGGAAACCCACCAGGTGCCCGACAGCACGACCGCATAGCGCGCATTGCTGTGATAATGCGGGCGGCTGAAATACGTGGGATGCCATTTGATCAATTCCAGGCAGGGACCAGGCTTTTTGGGATCGCCGATCACCCAGGCGGTGTCGTTGTTGACGCCCTTTTTCCACTGGATCTGGTCGGGCATCAGTCCGATGGCGCGGGTGGGATCGAGGGTGGCGGCGCTGAAAGCGGGGGTGGTGCCTGCGCAAAACATCGTCGCCAAAAGCAATCTCTTGAGCATGAAAGCCTCCCTTGGTGCGCGCGCAGAATAGCGGGCCACCCCCGCCCGTTCCATCTTGCGGTGGGCGGTGCCCTAACCCGGCGCCGGCATTGCCAAGCCGGCCAGGACGCAAATCAGGGTCTTTTTCATCGCTTTTCCCCGCCGTTTTTGCCGGAACTCCAGCAGAAACAGGGCCTTGGACCGGAAGCAAGCCGCTTGTTCGCGGCTCCCCCGCCCTGTAGGTTCGCCCCGATTTTTGCAAGAGCCTCGCCCATGCCGTTGCTGCGGTTTATCCCCGAGACCACCAACGTCGATTTCGTCAAATACCGCTGGTGGGCCTTCGGCATCGACGGGCTGCTGATGGTGATTTCGATTATCGCCATCCTCTGGCAGGGCTTCAATCTGGGCATCGACTTCACCGGTGGCGTGCTGATGGAAGTCAAATCGGCGCAGGTGATCGATATCGGCAAGCTGCGCGGCGACATTATCGCGTTGGGCTATAACGATCCGGTGGTGCAGACCTTCGGCAGCGGCGAGTGCGACCGCCCGGCCGGGAGCTGCGCCTCGATCCGGGTTCAGCCGCGCGAGGTGGCCGGTGTGGACCAGAACGATGCCGACCAGGCGGTGGTGAACGAGATCAAGGCCAAGCTGGGAACGGCTTATCAATACCGCCGCACCGAAGTGGTGGGCCCCAAGGTTTCCGGCGAGCTTTTGAACAAGGGCATTCTGGCCACGATTCTGGCGGTGGTGATGATCTCCGTCTATGTCGCGTTTCGTTTTGAATGGCAGTACGGCATCGGCGCCTTGATCGCCACCGGCCATGACGTGTTCGTCACCGCCGGCTTCTTCTCGGTGACGCATCTGGATTTCAACATCAACACCGTCGCGGCGCTGCTGCTGCTGGCGGGCTATTCGATCAACGACACGGTGGTGGTGTTCGACCGCTTGCGTGAGAACCGGCGCAAATACAAGCGCATGTCGCTGGTCGACATGATCAATCTGTCGACCAACCAGATCGCCACCCGCACCACTTTGGTGTCGGCGGCCACCGCTCTGTCGGTGATCCCGCTCTTGTTCGGTGGGCCGGTGCTGCACAATTTCAGCGTCGCGATCCTGTTCGGCATCTTGGTCGGGACGTTCTCCTCGACCTATGTCGCGGCTATGCTGCTGCTCTATATGCCCGCCGTGGGCGGCGGCAGCACCGACACTAAAGCTGAAGAAGCTACCGCTTAAAGCGGGAACCAGTCGCGTCTATCGCTATAGACCTGATAGTGCGCGTTCACACCGGCGCGCAGGCCGACACCCGTGCGCATCGGCGCCAAAGTCACGCCGCCGCTGCGCTGATAGTTGATGCCCAGTCCCGCGACCAAATAGAAGCTGCCTTCGACGCCGGGATAGCGCTGGAACAGCCGCCGGTCCTCACGCAGATTATAGACCAGGGTGAAGCACTTCGAGGCGTTGCCGCCGACATCGAAGCCGACCGAAGGGCCCTTCCAATAAACCTGTTGCGGCTCCCGCGTCTTGCGGACCAGCCAGCCGGAGCCATAGCGGACGCCGACCACAAAGGCGCCCGAACCTTCATCGCCCTTGATATAGGCGTCGGGCTGGCCCAGATCGGAAAACACATGCTGCACGCCCTTGGCCATCGCTTCGGTGGTGATGCCGAAGAAATCCGCGCCCGCATTGGTGATCTCGTCGGCGGTGTAACGCCAATCCGCGGGTTTCTCCTTGGCGTCGGGCGCGCCATTGGGTTGGGCCTGCGCCGGCACGAGCAGTGTTCCAGCCGGAAGAGTTCCCAGCGCCATCAATCCGGTGATGAATTTTTTGCGGTCCATATCGCAATTTCCCTTCTTCGGGCTTTCGCCGGAAGCCCCAAACATCAGGGCTCCCAAGACGAATCACTTGCAGGGAATCTTTACGCCGATTGGGGCTTTTTTACAGGGCAAATGAGACTAGGATTTGGAGCGAAGATGAACAGCACGTCAGACAAGGACGGGAAGTCGCCGCTCTCGGCCGCCGGCTGGATCGCGCTGGCCATTCTGTTTGGACTTCTGCTGGTCTCGCTCTGGTATGCGGTGCAGGTCTGGACCGCGATGGCCGGGGTGCAGATGAGCGGCTGGGGCTGGACCTTCCTGATTGCGGGAATTGTGGTGACTGTCGGGTTGGGCGCGGGACTGATGGCTTTGGTATTCTACTCTTCGCGCCACGACTACGACCAGTAGCGGGTCTTTTGCGTCGTGAGTTCGTCCCGCCTTCGCTCATGCACGTTTTAGTGCACTTCGCTCGGCGCTCCTGCTCACGCCACAAAATCCCTCGCTACATCAACCGTTAAAGGCCCCTGGCGATGAACGGCCCGTTGCGGAAATCCGGCTTGCCATAAACGAACGGCGCGCCGTCCCAGGTCGTCATGCGCCCGCCCGCTGCCGCCAGCACCGCATGTCCCGCCGCCGTATCCCATTCCATGGTCTGTCCGGCGCGGGGATAGATGTCGGCCTCGCCCGCCGCCACCAGGCAGAATTTCAGCGAGGAGCCGGCATTGGTATTGCCTTTTATGCGCAGGGTTTTGAGCAGTTCATCGGTCTTGGCATCGGGATGCGAACGGCTGCTGACTGCCACCAGGCCATCAGCGGCAGGCGCGCGCGCCGCGATGACGCGCACTTTAATTTGGTCGCTCGTCGGCACGCTGCCGCTACCGACCTCGCCAACGCTCCAATCACCCGAGAGTTCGAATGCCCCTTCGCCCACCGCGCCCACGAACAGCCGGCCGATGGCGGGCGCCAGCACCACGCCGCTGACGGGCGCCCCGTCCTTTATCTCGCCGATATTCACGGTGAACTCGCCGCCTCTTTTGACGAATTCCTTGGTGCCGTCCACCGGGTCCACCAGGAAGAAATGCGCTCCCGTTTTGGCGATGCGTCCTGCCGCGGCTTCCTCTTCCGCCACCACCGGCACGCCGGGATAGGCGGCGGAGAGTTCGGCCAGGATCAGCTTTTCGGCCTCCTCGTCGGCGTCGGTCACCGGCGAACGGTCGCTTTTGATGCGGGCGTCGCAACCGGCCTCATAATGGCGCATCACCACGCTTCCCGCCGCCCGCGCGATGCGGACCAGGGTTTTCAAGCGCGGCGACAGCGTTGCGTCCATCTTAAGAATTCCTTAATAGGCCAAAGCACGTTAACCAATTTCTAACCAGTCGGACGGCATTGAATCCCCCATGACAGAGATCGAATTCGCCGCGCTTATGGTCAGCCGTGTTTGCCACGACCTTGTCGGGCCTTTGGGCGCCGTGGTCAACGGCATGGAAGTGCTGGAGGACGAGCGCGACCCCGCCATGCGCGGTGAAGCCATCAAGCTGGTGACCGTGAGCGCCGATCAGGCCCTGGCCCGCATCCAATTCATGCGCATCGCTTTTGGCGCTGCCGGTTCGGCGGGCGCGGAATTGGACTTGGGCGAGATCGGGCGGCTGGTGACCGGATTGTTTGCAGGCGGCAAGGTTCAGCTGGTCTGGAATGTGCCCAAACTCTATTGGGCCAAGGACTGGGCGAAACTTTTGATGAACGCCACTTTGTTGGCGGCGGACTGCCTGCCGCGCGGCGGCACGGTCACGGTGGAAGCCGGCTCTGATCCGCTGTCACCCTCCTTTCACATTCGCGCCGAGGGCCTCAATGCCCGCGTCACCGAGGAAGTAAGTCAGGCGGTCAAGGGCGAGGCGGTGAATGTGGACGCGCGCCACGTCCAGCCCTTCCTCGTCTACAAGCTGTCGCAAACCGTGGGCACCACCGTATCGGTGATGCCGATTGACGGCGCGGTCGAACTGATCGCGGCCAAAGGCTAATTCCCGTTAAGGCCCCGTTAGGGTAAGCCAAATTTTACCTCGTCACGGTACCGTTTCGCGCAAACCAGCCGCGGACAACCGTCATGAAGCACTGCCTTATCGTGGATGACAGCCGTGTCGTGCGCACCGTCGCGCGCCGCATCCTGGAAAACCTCTCCTATTCGGTGGACGAAGTCGAAGACGGCATGACGGGCCTGCGCGCTTGCCGCGAAAAAATGCCCGATCTGATTTTCCTGGATTGGAATCTGCCCGAAATGAAGGGCCTGGAATTCATCAAGAGCGTACGCAATCAACAGGACGGCCGCCGTCCCGTGATCCTGTTCAGCGCCACCGAACGCGATCCGGACGAGGTGGCCAGTGCTTTTGCCGCGGGCGCCGACGAGCTTGTACAAAAGCCGTTCGATGTCAGCTTGATGAAGGCCAAGCTCGAAAGCGTCGGGGCCATGGCCCCTTCAGACCAGCGTCTTTCCGCTTAACCGTTCCAGCACCTTCACCGGCGCGAGGCTAGGCTCGGCCATCTCGGTGATATCGAGATGGAAGGTTTGTTCCAGCGCGAATTCGCCGCCCAAGGCGGCATGCAGCACCTGATCGGTGAAAACCAGCCAGCTACAGCCGGGCGGAAAGGTGACGGCCTGATGCGGACTGTTGTTCTGGAAATTCTCGTCCAACTTGCCCGCGTCATGCAGCGACAGCATCAGCTCGTCATACAGGCTGCGGCGGCCACGGGTGACCCCCAATTTGCCGTAAAGCCAGGATTTGCCCGGCAGATGCGGCCCCACGCGCGGCAGGAAGGCGCGGGCGAAGTCCTCAAAGGGCTGGCCGACATGCCAATGGCGGGGCGAACTGGGCGCGACATTGGCGAAGAAACGCAGGATGCGGCGCCCCTGCATCGGGCGCGAGGGAAAGGCGTCGATATGCAACAGCCGGTCGTCGCTGATCTTGGAATAGTGGCGGCCCTTGACCTGCACCGGGCGGAAGGACGTGCGGGCGCGCTCGACATTGCGATAGGGCAAGAGCTCATGCACCAAGGAGGCGGCCTGGCTGCCGAACCGCTCCATCATCGCCGCCAGGGCCCCAGCCTTTTCACCGGTCAGCGAACTTGCCTGCATCTTGCCGGTGGTGTGATCCAGCGAAATATTCTTGGCCTGGCCGTCGGAAACGCTGGCATCGAGGAACTGTTTTTCCGGCTCCAAGAGCGCAAAAGGCAGATTGGGGAAAAACAGCACCGCGCCATTTTCCAGGGCGGACACCGCGCGCGCTTTCAGGCCCTGGTCATAGGGTCCCCTCCAACTCTCAAGCGGCAGACTCTCAAGCATAGCTTTGCGTCATCGCTCCATAAATCAGGCTGCGCAAGTCGCGGCGCAGGCGGACCCGCCGCGCCGTGTCCAAAATCACCTGGGTCATGAATACCACCGCCATCTCCTCTTTGGGATCGACAAAAAAGGTGGTCGAGGCCATGCCGCCCCAGGTGAACTCCCCCTGCGTGCCGGGAATCCCCACCCGCGCGGGGTCCAGGGTGACCGCCACGCCCAATCCAAAGCCGATGCCGCGATAGCCGCTTTCGTTGAAGGCGTCGGTCGTGGGGGATAGATCGGCGATCTCCGCGGCGCCAGGCAAGTGATTGGCGGTCATCAGCGCCACGGTCTTGGGCGACAACAGCCGCAAGCCGTCCAACTCGCCCTTGTTCAGCAGCATCCGGCAGAAGCGCAGATAGTCGTCGGCGGTGCCGACCAGCCCGCCGCCCCCCGATTCCAACTTGGGCCGCGCAAACCAGGGCGACTTCATCGGATCGTCGAACAGGTCCAGCTTGCCGTCCTTGAGCGCATAACAGGCCGCGAAGCGGTGGCGTTTGTCTTTCTCCAGCTGAAAATCGGTATCGCCCATTTTCAAGGGCGACAGAATTTTGTCCCGCACGAACTTGGCATAGGAGCGGCCTGAGACCAGCTCCACCAGATAGCCCACCACATCGGTCGCCGCCGAATAGATCCAGGCATCGCCGGGCGAATATTCCAGCGGCAGCGCCGCGAGCTGCGCGATCATCGCCGGCAATCCGCCTTCGGTGTCCGGCTCGGCAATGCGCAGGCGCCGGTATTCGGCATCGATCGGCGTGCGGTTGTGAAAGCCGTAGGTCAAGCCGGACGTATGGCGCAGCAGATCCAGTACCGTCATGTCGCGCGCGGGTAGCCCACCGCCTTGGACTTTCAGATCGGCAAATTGCGGAATGAATCGCTTGACCGGATCATCCAGGGCTATGACGCCTTCTTCCATCAGCATCAGCAGAGCCACCGCCGTCACCGGCTTGGTCATGGAGTAAAGGCGGAAGATCGCGTCGTGACGCATCGGCTTTTTGCGCGCCATGTCGATTGCTCCGACCATGCTCTGGTGCGCCAGGCGGCCGCGCCGCCAGATCACCGTCAGGGCGCCGGGCAAGAGGCCGGCTTCGACCTGGCTTTCCAGAAAACGCGGAATGCGCGCCAGCCTGTCGTCCGAAAATCCCGCTTCTGTTGCCATGGCAAGGGTTATACTAAGCCCCGTGATGAATGACATATGCAAAAATGGCCTTGAAAACTGGCCGCTGCTGCCGTTGCAAAATGCCCATGCGCGCCTGACCGCGCCGGGCGCCCCTTTTGAAACCGTCGAGGCGGTGATCCGTGGAATTCCCATGCGCGTGTGGAAGCATGTACCGGTGACCGCGGCGGACGCTTTTGTCCAGGCGCGCCGGCATGGGATGCGCGAATTCCTGGTCTATCAGGACGAACGCGTGACGTTTGATGGCTTCGCGCGCGCCAGTCTGGCGGTCGCCGCGGCATTGACCGAGCGGGGCCTGCGCAAAGGCGAGCGGGTGGCATTGGTCATGCGCAACCTGCCGGAATGGCCGGTGGTGTTCATGGGCGCTCTTCTGGCCGGCGCTATTGTCGTGCCGCTCAATGCCTGGTGGAGCGGCACCGAATTGGCTTACGGAATTCTGGATTGCGGCGCGCGGCTTGTCTTCGCCGATGCCGAACGCCTGGCGCGGCTGAAGAATTTGCCGCCCTTTGTTGAACGGGTGTTCGTCGCCCGCGCCGCCAATCCCCCGGACGGCGTGACGGTGCTGGAGGATGTGATCGGCGCGCCCGCCCATTGGGGCGATTTGCCGGAACGCGCCGTGCCCGGCATCGTGTTGTCGCCGGAGGATGACGCGACGATCTTTTATACCTCCGGCACCACCGGTGCGCCCAAAGGCGCGCTGGGCACCCATCGGTCCCTGACCACCAACATTTTCGCGATGCCGTTTTCGAATGCGCGCAATCTGCTCCGCAGCGGCGCAAAAGCCGGGCCGGAGAAACAGCGCGTAACCCTGATTGCGGTTCCGTTCTTTCACGTCATCGGCAGCCTTTCGATTCTGCTGCCGAACATGGTGGCGGGCGGCAAGCTGGTGCTGATGCGCAAATTCGAGCCGCTACAGGCGCTGGAATTGATCGCCCGTGAAAAGGTGACGGTGGCAGGCGGCGTGCCCACCGTGGCGACCGCCTTGCTGGAACAGGCCGCCGGTCACGACCTGTCGTCACTGGAACTGGTCACGTTCGGCGGCGCGCCTGCGCCTGTAGGTTTGGCGGCGCAAATACGCGAGTCTTTGGGCGCCATGCCGGGCCAGGGCTGGGGCATGACCGAAACCTCGGCCACCTGCACCAGCCATTCGGGTGAGGACTATCTCCATCGCCCCGCCAGCTGTGGCCCCGCCTTGCCGGTCAGCCGCCTCAAGATCATGAAGGACGGTATCGAACAGCCAAGTGGAGCGGCTGGCGAGCTATGGGCCTTCGGGCCCAATCTGGTGAAGGGTTACTGGAACCGGCCCGAGGCCACAGCCGAAGCCTTTCAGGACGGCTGGCTGAAGACCGGCGATCTCGCGATGCTGGACGATGAAGGCTTCTGCACCATCCTGGATCGTGCTCTCGACATGTTGATCCGCGGTGGCGAGAATATCTATTGCGCCGAAGTGGAGAGTATCCTGAGCCAGCATCCCGCCGTGGCCGACGCCGCGCTTGTCGGTCTGCCGCATCCGCATCTGGGGGAAGTCCCGGCGGCGGTGGTGTGCTTGCGCCCGGGCGCTGAGCTCAGCGAAGCGGATTTGCGCGCCTTTGCCGCCGAGCGGCTGGCGGCCTTCAAGGTGCCGGAGCAAATACGCTTCTCGCCGGACGTGCTGCCGCGCAACGCGGGCGGCAAGCTGATGAAAAATGCCTTGCGCCAGGTATTCGAGGCATGAGCCTGTTTGTGACCCATCGCATCGTCATTCCCGATGGCGAACTTCAGGAAAGCTTTATCCGCAGCTCCGGCCCCGGCGGCCAGAATGTCAACAAAGTCTCCAGCGCGGTGCAATTGCGCTTTGACGTGCGCCTCTCGCCCAGCCTGACCGAGACCGCGCGCGAGGCCCTGCTGCGCGGCGGCAGGCTGACGCGCGAGGGTGTTTTGATCATCACCGCCCAGCGTTTCCGCGAGCAGGACAGGAACCGCGCCGATGCGCGGGCCCGGCTGGCGGAAATTCTGCGCCGGGCCGCAACCCCCAAGCCGGTACGCCGCCCCACCAAGGTCCCCAAGGCGAGCAAGCGCAAACGCGTGGAAGGCAAGAAGCATCGCGCCGAGATCAAGCGCGGCCGCGCCAAGCCGGAATGACAAGCGGCTGCCGGGCCGTGTACGGATAAAAATCCGTGTGGCGATAAACCCTTAAGACTGTTACCGAATCGTCGCAAACGGGACTATGATGGGGCGATGATTGAATCATTCGCCCGCTTGCGCGCCGTCGCCTGGCCCCTGGTGATCGGCATAGCCGCCGGCGGTGTCGCGGTGCTGTTCGCCGGTCCGGGGTTCTTTTGGGCCCTGGTCGCCCTGGGTCTGGCGGTGATGCTGATCGTTCAGTTCATCAATTTCCAGGAACCGATTCTGCGCCCCGCCGAAAAGAATCCCGACGATCCCCTGGCCTTGCTGCCGCCCTTGACCCGGCTGTTGTTGGAGCAACTGCCCATGCCGGTGATGCTTCTGGACGATCATGAGCGTGTGCTGTTCGTGAACCATTCCATGCGCGACGTGCTGGGACCGGGTCTGGACCGTAAGCGTGCTTCTTCGGTACTGCGCAACCCCGATGTCCTGTCGGCGATCGCCAGGGCGGGGCAGGGCGAGGCTTCCAACGTGCCCTTCACCCTGCCGGTGCCGGTGGAGCGGCACTTCCAGGCCTATGCCGCGCGCATCAGCGTGACGCCGCCGGTGACGGTGCTGCTGTTGCACGATCTCACCGTGGTCAAGCGCAGCGAGCAAATGCGCGCCGACTTTGTCGCCAATGCCAGTCATGAATTGCGCACGCCGCTGGCGGCGGTCACAGGCTTCATCGAGACCTTGCGCGGTCATGCAAAGGACGATGCCGATGCCCGCGAGCAATTCCTGGAAATCATGGCGGCGGAGACCGGGCGCATGCGCCGGTTGATCAACGATCTTTTGTCGCTCACCCGCATCGAGATGAACGAGCATGTCAAACCGGAGGGGCGCATCGAACTGGAAAGCGTCGTGCGCCAGGCCGCTGCCGCGCTCAAGCCGTTGGCCGCGCAGGACGGCATCACGGTCACGGTCCAGGCCGAATCCGATTTGCCGCCGGTGATCGGTGATCAGGACGAGCTGGTGCAGCTGTTCCAGAACCTGATTCACAATGCCATCAAATATGGCCGCGAGGATGGGCTGGTCACGGTCACCATCGCACGGTCGGGCGACCAGCTGGTTGCCGCGATCCGCGATGACGGGGACGGGATCGCGCCCAACGCCATTCCGCGCCTGACGGAACGATTCTACCGGGTGGACGTCAAACGCAGCCGGGAGCGGGGCGGCACCGGCCTGGGCCTGGCCATCGTCAAGCACATCATCAGCCGCCATCAGGGGCGGTTGAGCATCGAAAGCAAGCTGGGCGAGGGCAGCCTATTCACCGTTTTTCTGCCCGCCGCGCCGCCCGAAATCCTTGAAAAACCGGCAATCTCCGAGCCTGTCACGGAAGTGTTATAAATCTGTCGCATAGCAGTGTGGTGAACCGCCTAAGCGAAGGCATGAGTTTCAACGGAAGCCGGCGATGAGTGAGCAGCATACCGTCAAGTCCTTCGGGGAACAGCTGGAAGCCCTGTCCGCGCTGGTGGCGCAGATGGGCGGGCTTGCCGAAGCCCAGTTCGCCTCGGCGATCGAAGCCATCGCCCGGCGCGACAGCGTGGCGGCGGAGCGCGCCGTGGGCGGCGACGCCCGCATCGATGAAATCCAGCTGGAGATCGAGGAGCGCGCCCTCAAGCTCTTGGCCCTGCGTCAGCCCATGGCGGTGGATCTTCGCGAGACCCTGGCCGCGATCAAGACCGCGGCGGAGCTGGAACGTATCGGCGATCTGGCCAAGAACATCGCCAAGCGCGCTTTGGTCTTGAACCGCGAACCGCCCATCCGCCTCACACAATCCTTGGCTCGCATGGGCAAGGCGGCGCAGAACCAGCTCAAGCAGGTTCTGGATGCCTTCACCAGCCGCAACGCGGAGGAAGCCGAAGCGGTGTGGAATCGCGACGGCGAGATCGACGAAATCTACAACAGCCTGTTCCGCGAGCTTCTCACTTATATGATGGAAGACCCGCGCACCATCGGCCTGTGCACCCATCTTCTGTTCGTCGCCAAGAATATCGAGCGCAGCGGCGACCACTGCACCAATATCGCCGAGGTCGTGTACCACATGGTGCGGGCCGGCCATCTGGCCAACAACCGTCCCAAGGCGGACACCACCAGCGAAACCAGCGTTCCCTACGAGAACCACGCATGAGCAAACCAACGGTTCTGATCGCCGAAGACGAAAGCGCCCTGGTGACCCTGCTGCGTTACAATCTGGAGCGCGAGGGTTATCGCGTGCTGGAAGCCCGTGACGGCGAGGAAGCCTTGCTGGTCGCCGCCGAGGAACAGCCCGATCTGGTGGTGCTGGATTGGATGCTGCCGCAACTGTCGGGCATCGAGGTCTGCCGCCGTCTGCGCGGCCGCCAGGAAACCCGCAATGTCCCCATCGTGATGCTGACCGCGCGGGGCGAGGAGTCCGACCGGATCCGCGGCTTGGATACCGGCGCCGACGACTATCTGACCAAGCCCTTCTCCATGACCGAATTGCTGGCCCGGCTGCGCGCCGTGCTGCGGCGCATCCGCCCCAGCCTGGCGGAAGATGTGGTGGCGGTTGGCGATATCGAGATGGACCGGGCCGCTCACCGGGTGCGCCGTGGCGGCGTGGAAGTGCATCTGGGTCCAACCGAATACCGCCTGCTGGACCATCTGATCCAGCATCCCGGCCGGGTGTTCAGCCGCGAGCAGTTGCTGGACGCGGTGTGGGGCAGCGACGTCTATGTCGAGGCGCGCACCGTGGACGTGCATGTCGGACGCTTGCGCAAGGCGCTCAACATCGACGGCGCCACCGATCCCATCCGCACGGTGCGGTCGGCGGGTTATTCGCTGGATGCGGCCAGCGTCACCACGGCGGCCTAAAGAAGTTTTCGAATCGCCGTCTCAAGGTCTTCGGGAAGCACTTTCGGCGCGTAGCGCGCTATTGGCGTTCCATTGCGATCCACCAAGAATTTGGTGAAGTTCCATTTGATAAAACCTGTGCCCAGAAATCCGGGCTTCTCCCGCTTGAGATGGCGGAACAGGGGATGGGCTTTGCTGCCATTGACCTTGAGCCGGGAAAACATCGGAAAGGTGACGCCGAAATTCTCACGGCAAAAACGGGTGATCTCGGTTTCGCTGCCCAGCTCCTGATTGAGGAACTGGTTGCAGGGAAAGCCCAACACCGTCAGGCCGTCCCGTTCCAGCCGCTCATGCAGGCGTTGCAGTCCGGAATATTGCGGCGTCGGTCCGCAATGGCTGGCGGTATTGACGATCAAGAGAACGCGCCCACGCCACTTCGACAACGAGGCCGGTTCGCCGTTCAGCAGCGGCGCGGAATAGTCATAGATGCTCATGGCGTGGATTTTGCCATAACCGGTGCGACCGGCGCTATCCGGGCGCTCGCTTTGGTTTGGGCAAGATTTCGACAGCTCTCCGGCCGCTCGCCTTAGCTGGCTTAGCTTTTCTTGGTGAGCGCCAGCGAGCCTAGAAAAGCTTGCCCCTCTTCGAGCGAAGCGAGGGAGGCGCGGTGTCCCGGCCTCGCGTCGCGCTTGGGCGCGCGCCGCTGCGGCGTTCGACCGGGCAAAAGGTCCACCGGACCTTTTGCTAATCCGGTCTCACCCCGTCATCCGGCCCTTGGTATCCTTGGCGTCGCGGCGGGCTTGCTGCGGCTGATAGGCCTTGCGGGCATGGGCCTCGCAATAGGGCGATCCCGCCTTGGGGCTGTGGCCGCAGAAGTGGAATTCCGACCCGGCGGGGTCGCCGATCGGCCAGCGGCACATCCGGTCGCTGATGGTCAGGACCGTGGCGTGGCTGCCGTCCTCCAGCTGCAGGGGATCTTCCTCGACAATCGGGGCGGCCGGCACATGGCTGCGGACGCTGGGGACCTTGGGGGTCATGGGCATGCGCGGGCGTTCGCTGCGCGAAGGGCTGGCGCGGCCCGCCAAGCCCAGGCGGTGGACCTTGCCGATCACCGCATTGCGGGTGACCCCGCCCAGGGCCCGGGCGATCTGGCTGGCCGAGAGGCCCTCGGTCCACAATGTCTTGAGCTGCTCAACCCGGTCATCCGACCAATTTGCCTGCGTCATGGCTTTCGCTCCTGGCTGCCGGACGGGTTCTCTAGCAACCCCCCGATCACTAGATACAGTATCCCTGCCTTAGCGCCGCACAAGCGTTACGGGTCTTTTGCCGCCCCTTGTCCACATGATTCCAGCCTCCGCAAGCCCTGTCTGAAGGCGGCCAATCCGGGATGGGCGGAGCTGCGATGCCGATCCCTGGGGTTGTCGGCGCGTCACGGAAAGCAGATAAACAGGTCCTCCAACCTCGATTTGTACTTTTATTTCAACCCTAGCAGAGGAGTTTCACCGTGTTTCCGGCTTTGCTTCCCACCTATAACCGGACGGATGTCGCCTTCGTCCGTGGCGAGGGCTCGTACCTTTTCGCCGAGGATGGCAAGCGATACCTGGACTTCGGAGCGGGCATCGCCGTCAACGCCTTCGGTCACGCCAATCCCAGGCTGGTGAAGGCCCTGACCGATCAGGCCGGCAAGCTGTGGCACACCTCCAACCTCTACCGGGTGCCGGGCCAGGAAAGCCTGTCCAAGAAGCTGGTGGCCAACACCTTCGCCGACACCGCCTTTTTCACCAATTCGGGGACCGAGGCGATCGAGCTCGCCATCAAAATGGCGCGGCGCTACCAGTTCGTCAGCGGCCATCCGGAACGCTTCCATATTGTGAGCTTCGAGGGCGCCTTTCACGGCCGCACCTATGCCGCGATCAATGCCGGCGGCAACGAAAAATATCTCGAAGGCTTCGGCCCGCGCATGCCGGGCTTCGACCAGATCGCGGCCGGCGATCTCGATGCCCTCAAAAAAGTCGTCGGGCCGCAGACCGCCGCCATCATCATCGAACCGATGCAGGGCGAGGGTGGCGTGCGCGTCATCGCGCCGGAATTCCTGCGGAGCTTGCGCAAGCTGTGCGACGAAAAGGGCTTGCTGCTGATTTTTGACGAGATCCAGACGGGCCTGGGCCGCACCGGGAAATTCTTCGCCTATGACTGGCTGGGTTTTGTGCCCGACATCATGACGGTGGCCAAGGCGCTGGGCGGCGGTTTTCCCGTCGGCGCGGTGCTGGCCACGGCGGAAGCGGCCAAGGGCATGACCGTGGGTACCCATGGCACCACCTATGGCGGCAATCCCTTGGGCATGGCGGTGGCCAACGAAGCCATCGATATGATCCTGGAGCCGGGCTTTCTGGATCATGTCAACAAAATCGCCAATTACCTGCATCAGCAGCTTGGCGCGCTGGTGGCGGACCATCCCGGCATCTTCGAAAGCGTGCGCGGCCAAGGCTTGATGGCGGGGTTGAAGATGAAGCCGTCCAGCGCCGAATTCATCAATGCGGCGCGGGCCAATGGGCTGGTCGTGCTGCCGGCGGGCGACAATGTCGTGCGATTGCTGCCGCCTTTGACCCTGACCGAGGCCGAAGCCCGCGAGGGCATCGAATTGCTGAACGAGACCGCTTCCCAGATGGAAGCGCAGAAAGCCGCCGCACAATGAACGCGCCCCTGAGAAACAAGCCCCGGCATTTCCTGGACCTGTCGGACCATGACAGCGCCACCCTGAAGGCCATTATCGCCGACGCCAAGAAGCGCAAGCTGGCGCGCAGCGGCTTGCCCAAGGGCATGCCCGATACCGACCAGCCGCTGAACGGCAAGGTGCTGGCGATGATCTTCGACAAGCAATCCACCCGCACCCGCATCTCCTTCGATATGGCGGCGCGGCAGTTGGGCGGTTCGACCCTGATGCTGACCGGCAATGAAATGCAGCTGGCGCGCGAGGAAACCATCGCCGACACGGCGCGGGTGATCTCGCGCTATGTCGATGCGGTGATGATCCGGCTGCTCGATCATGAAATGGTGGAAGACCTGGCCGCCAACGCCTCGATCCCGGTGATCAACGGCCTGACCAAATGGTCCCATCCCTGCCAGATCATGGCGGATGTGCTGACCTATGAAGAGCATAAGGGCTCCATCGCCGGCGCCAAGGTTTGCTGGAGCGGCGACGGCAACAATGTCCTGACCAGCTGGGTGCATGCGGCGGTGAAGTTCGGCTTCACCTTGAATGTCGCATCCCCGAGGGAACTGACGGTGGACCAGGAGACACGCGACTGGGCCGCGTCCAGCGGGCTGGTGCATTTCACCACCGAAGCGGAAGCCGCCGCCGAAGGCGCCGATTGCGTCGTCACCGACACCTGGGTTTCGATGGGCGATGACAATGCCACCAAGCGCCAGAACCTGCTCAAGCCCTATCAGGTCAATGGGGCGTTGATGAAGCGGGCCAAGAAGGATGCCCTGTTCATGCATTGCCTGCCGGCGCATCGCGGCGATGAAGTCACCGACGAGGTGATCGACGGGCCGCAATCGGTGGTATTCGACGCGGCGGAAAACCGCCTGCATGCCCAGAAGGCGATCCTGGCCTGGGCATTGGGTTGAAGTGCGCTGGGTTGAACTGGTCCAGTTCCACCGCCATATAGGCCGTTAATGCCTGACAAAATGGATCCCCAACCGTCGCCCCATGGCGACTTCGTCCTGCCGTTCGATATCGCCCAGGCGGGTGTGCGCGGACGTCTTGTCCGCTTGGATGCGGCGTCTGCCCGGGCGCTGGGCGCCCATGCCTTGCCGGAAGCCGCCGCCCGGGTGGCCGGCGAGGTGGTGGCGCTTGGGGCCTTGCTGGGAACCGCGCTGAAGCTGGACGGCCGCCTCACCATTCAGACTAAGGGCGACGGCCCGCTCGACCTGGTCACCGCCGACTATTACGGCGCCGATGAGAATCGCCACCGTGGGGTGCGCGGCTATGCCCGGCTGGATGCGTCGCGCTTCGATGTCCTGGCGGACAGGGATTTCGCGAAACTGGCGGGCAAGGGCGCGCTTGCCATTACCATTGAGCCCAAACTCGGCGGCAAGACTTACCAGGGCATTGTCGAGCTTTCGCCCGACGGCATTGGGTCTTCGGCGGAAACCTATTTTGCGCAAAGCGAGCAGCTGCCCACGGTGATCAAGCTGGCCGCCGCGCCACTCTATGTCGCGGGTGATCCACAGCCGCACTGGCGCGCCGGCGGCATCATGCTGCAGATGACTCCGGAATCCGCCAAGGCGGGGATCGAAAGCCGCTCCGACGATTGGGACCGCCTGTCCCTGTTGCTCAAGACGGTGGAAGACCTCGAACTGGTCGATACCAGCCTGGCGCCGGAAACGCTGTTGTGGCGCTTGTTTCACGAAGACGAAGTGCGGGTGCAGCCGCCCGAGCCGGTGATTTTCCGCTGCGACTGTGATTCCAGCCGCATCACCCAAGTGCTGAGAAGCTATGCCCCGCAGGAACGCGAAGGCTTGGCCGATTCCGACGGCGTCATCCGGGCGCGCTGCGAGTTTTGTGGCAAGACCCACGAGATCGGGCCGGAGTCATTGGCCTAGGTTGACGCTTTCGCAATCACCTTGCGCAGGAAAGCCTCGCACGCTTCCAATTCACTGAGCGCGCAAAATTCGTCCGGCCGGTGCGCCTGATCGATCGAGCCCGGCCCGCAGATCACCGCCGGAATGCCGTAAGACTGGAAATGTCCCGCTTCGGTGCCATAGGCCACCGCCTCGACCCGGTTGGCGCCGGTCAATTCCCGCGCGAGCCGGACGGCGGGCGACTCCTCGTCCATCACTAGGCCGGGATACTGAGCATGCAGCACCGTGTCGAATTTGGCTTCCGGGGCGCGGCGCCGGTATTTGGGCAGGACTTCCGCCTCGGCGCGGCTCTTGACCCGCGCAATGATTTTATCCGGATCGCGATCGGGCAGGCAGCGATATTCCCAAGTCACGTCTGCTTCCTTGGCCAGGATATTCACGGCCGTGCCGCCCTGGATCACGGTGGCCTGCACGGTGGAATGGGGCGGGTCGAAGCGCGGATCGGCATCGGCGCGCAACTCGTCCCACACACTGTCCAGCAAACTCACGAATTCGCCCGCCATCATCACGGCATTGGCGCCTTTCTCCGGGCCGCTGGAATGATGCTCCCGGCCGCAGCAACGGGTCACCAGCTTGGCGCCGCCCTTGTGAGCGCCCACGATGCTCATCAGGGTGGGCTCGCCGATGATCGCCAGGCCGGGCTTGATGCCTTGCGCCTTCAGGTCGTCCAGCAAGGATTTGACGCCGACACAGCCCACTTCCTCGTCATAAGACAAAGCGAAATGGATCGGCCGTTTCAGCTTGGCTTTGGCGATATCCGGCGCCAGCGCCAAAGCGGTGCCGACAAAGCCTTTCATGTCGCAGGCGCCGCGGCCGTAGAGCTTGCCGTCGCGCACTTGCGGCTTGAAGGGATCGGACGACCAGTCCTGGCCGTCCACCGGCACCACATCGGTATGGCCGGACAGGACAAAGCCGCCATCGCCATCGGGGCCTATGGTGGCGAACAGATTGGCCTTGTCGCCCTCCTGGTTATAGGAGCGGCGGCAGCGCGCCCCGGCCTTTTCCAGCAAACTCTGGGCGTAGTCGATCAGCGCAAGATTGGAGTCGCGGCTGGTCGTGTCGAATGCAATCAGGTCCCGGACAAGGTCAAGCGCGGCCGTCATTATCGATCTTCGTGTGACGCGGGATTGCCGATGATGTTGAGGAATTCGCGTCGCGTGTCGGAATTGTCGCGGAAGGCGCCCAGCATGGTGGATGTCACCATGGTGACGCCGGTCTTGTGCACGCCGCGCGTGGTCATGCATTGATGCGCGGCCTCGATCACAACCGCCACGCCCTTGGGCTTGAGCACCTTCTGGATGGTGTTGGCGATCTGGGCGTTCATCTTTTCCTGCACTTGCAGGCGGCGGGCATAGGCTTCCACCACGCGCGCCAGCTTGGAAATGCCCACCACGCGATTGCTCGGCAGATAACCGACATGGACACGGCCGATGATGGGCGCGAGATGATGCTCGCAATGGCTCTCAAAGCGGATATCCCTGAGGATCACCATATCGTCATAGCCTTCAATCTCCTCGAAGGTGCGGGCAAGATAGGCCTCGGGGTCCTGGCCATAGCCGGAAAACCATTCCTCGAAGGCCTTGGCGACGCGGGCAGGGGTGTCGGCCAGACCTTCGCGCGAGGGGTCGTCGCCCGCCCAGCGCAGCAGGGTATGGATGGCCTGCTCGGCTTCTTGGCGGCTGGGTTTGGGGCTGGTTTTGCGGCTTTTCTTGCTCATGGCAAAGTTTCGCCCGCCCGGACGGGCGTTTCAACCTTGCGGTGAGAAAGGGCTTTCAGGGACGCCTAGTGGATTTGCCGGCGTTCGTAGGGGCTTTCCAGCAGAAAAGCCGGGATTTCCGCCTCAAAGCTCTCGCCCGACGCGCTCATCATCTGATAGCGGCCGCTCATGGTGCCCGAGGCGGTCTCCAGCGGACAGCCGCTGGTATATTGGAAACTCTCACCCGGCGCGATCACCGGCTGCGCCCCCACCACACCGGCGCCGCGCACTTCCTGCACCCGGCCCGCGCCATCGACGATATTCCAATAGCGCGACAGCAACTGCACCGGTTCGGCGCCGCGATTTTCAATCGTCACGGTGTAGGACCAGACATAACGATCGTCTTCAGGGCTGGATTGATCGTCGAGATAGGCCGGGCGCACCGCCACGCGAATGCGCTTGGTCTCCAGCTCATACTGGTAACCAAAGCCATCCTGATACTTTTCCAACTCAAACATTGGGTGCAAGTATTGGGCGATGAGGCTTTGGGCGCAAGCGGCAATTGCGCGCATTGGACTTTATGGGTTAACCCCTCCGCCTTTCGCAGCGCAAGCGCTGCTACAGGCACCTCCCCTTCCTGCGTGCTTCGCACGCGAAGGGGAGGAGGAACTGCGCCGCTAACCAAAATTTCAGCGCGGTTCCAAGGAAACCTGGGTTTTCACCGAATTCGCGATGAAGCATGCCTCATGCGCCGAATGGTGAATATGCGCCAAAGTCTCGGCATCGGCATCGATCACGACGTGGGGTCTGAGGATCACGCGGGCAATCCATAACTTGCCCCCCTTGCCATCAGAAGAGTCATTTTCCAGAAAGCCTACGGCATCATCCCGGTAAGAATGGACCGTCAGTCTCTTCTTGGCGGCGATGGCCAAAAAGCTCAGCATATGACAGGAGGACAAAGCCGCCACCAGCAGGTCTTCCGGATCGGGCTTGCCGCCGTCGCCCCTATAGGCGGGTGAACTGGACGCGATCAGCGTTTGCTGGCCCTTCTTGAAGCTGATTGTGTGATTGCGCGGATAGGTCTCATAGGTGAAAGGCCCCTCGCCCTTCTCCCAACTCAGCGCAATATGATGTTCGCTCATCCTCTAAGCGACCTTCAGCGCCTGCTCCAAATCCTCGCAAAGATCATCGGTATCCTCCAGCCCCACCGACAGGCGCAGCAGTCCGTTGGTGACGCCGGCGGCGGCGCGCGCTTCCGGAGTCAGTTTCTGGTGGGTGGTGGTTTCGGGATGGGTGGCCAGGCTCTTGGCATCGCCCAGATTGCTGGAGATGTCGATCAGCTTCAGCGCGTTCAGCAATTTGAATGCCGCGCGGTTGCCGCCTTCCACTTCGAAAGTCACCACGCCGCCGCCGCCATCCATCTGGCTTTTGGCCAGATTGTGCTGGGGATGATCGGCGCGGAAGGGATAAAGCACACGTGTCACCTTCTTCTGCCCGGCCAGGAAGTCGGCCACGGCCAGCGCATTCTCACTGTGCTGCTTCATGCGCAGCTCCAAGGTCTCAAGGCTCTTGAGATGCAGCCAGGCATTGAACGGGCTCAGCGCGGGACCGGTGTTGCGCAGGAACAGATTCAGATTTTCATCCAGGAAATCCTGGCGGCACAGGATGACGCCGCCCAAGGCGCGGCCCTGGCCGTCGATGAACTTGGTGGAGGAATGCACCACGATATGGGCGCCGAATTCCATCGGCCGCTGCAAAGCGGGGGTGGCGAAGGCATTGTCCACCACCAGCCTCGCGCCATTTGCGTCGGCGATCTTGGCCACCGCCGCGATGTCCACAATGGCGAGGGTGGGATTGGAGGGCGTCTCCATGAAGAGCAATCTGGTCTGCGGCCGCATCGCGGCCTTCCAGGCGCCCAGGTCGCTGCCTTCGACAAAGGTGCAGCCGATGCCGAAGCGCGGCAGCACCGTTTCCAGCACATAGCGGCAGGAGCCGAACAGGGCATTGGCGGACACGACATGATCGCCCGTCTTCAGTCCTGCCAGGAACACGGCGGAGACGGCAGCCATGCCGGTGGCGGTGGCGCGTGCTACCGGCGCGCCCTCCAGCAGCGCCATGCGCTCCTCGAACATGGAAACCGTGGGATTGGCAATGCGGCTATACTGGTAGCCGGGACTCTCGCCCTTGAAGCGGGCCGCGGCCTCTTCGGCGTCCTCATAGGCATAGCCGGCCGTGAAGATCAGCGGCTCGCAGGTTTCCTGGAAGGCGGAACGGACCTGTCCGCCGCGCACCGCCTGGGTGCGTTTGCGCCATTTGCCCGGTTTTTTGTTGGTACCCATGAACGTCTTGATCCTTTGAGCCCGTTTTTGTGGCCCCGTTGCCCCCCATGGGTCAAGAACATAAGCTTTATGCGGGATTCGCGGGTCTGAAGACGCCCTATGAAACGGCTGTTTCTGCTCAGGCATGCCAAGGCGATGCCGGCTGAATCCGGCATCGAGGATTTCGACCGGACCCTGATGCTCAGCGGCATGCAGGATGCCGGCGCCATGGCGCGCTATCTGCGCAAAAGCGAGTATGTGCCGGACCTGATCCTCTGTTCGGACTCGGCCCGCACCACCCAGACCGCCGAGCTGGTGCTGCACGAAATCGAATGCGGCATCGAATATCGCGACAGTCTTTATCTGGCGGAGACCGCCAAGATATTGGCGGCAGTGCGCGGCGCCCCCGCCACCGTCTCCGCGTTGATGATTGTCGGGCACAATCCCGGACTGGAAGCCAGCGCCGCGCTTTTGGCGCGCGAGCCGGTGCGGCGCAAGGAGCGGGCGCGGCAGGAAGCGCTGGAGGAAAAATTCCCCACCTGCGCCCTGGCGGTGCTGGATTTCGATGTCGGGCGCTGGCGCGACGTGGCGCAAGGCGCGGGAAAGCTGGTGGAATTCGTGCGCCCCAAAGATCTGTAGGCGGATTTGTGAGCGGCGCTTAAAGCCTTTTCCCGCAAACTGAATAAAATTGCGCACACGCGTCAAAATTTTGCCTGTCTTTGCCTCTAGGGTTGCGGCATGGATGGACATGTCGAAAAGCTGGTTCGTTGCCGCAAATGTTTCCGCAGCGGCATGGCGACTTGGGAAGTGCCGCCCTCAGGCGGCAAGGTCCTGATCGCCTTGCCGGAAGGCTTTCACCGCCGTCAGCGTATTCCGCTGAATTTGCCGCCCGAGATAGTCTGCGATTGCGGCACGGCGCTGCCGAACTGATCGGCTGTTCAACGCATTGAATTAGGATTGGTCCGAGCGCGATTGCATTGGGCGCGCCGGTTTGCGGGCCGCCAGACGTTTCCAGCCAAAGCCGATCTCCGGCGTCAGTTCGCCCAACAGCCGCGTGGTGCGGGTGGCGACCCGGCGTCCGCCCATGGCTTCATAGAAGAAACAGGCATTGTTCTGGGCATGCGCCCAGATCAGGCAAGAGCGCAGCTTGCGATCCTTGAAGGCCTCGAAGGCGCCGGTCAGCAAGGCGCGGCCCGCGCCGCGTCCCAGAAAAGCCGGATCGACATAGAGGGTGTAAACCTCGCCGTCATAACCGCAGCCGCCGTCCCGCGCCTTGCCCAGGCTGCAAAGCCCGACGGCGCCGAACCGCGCATCTTCCGCCACCAGCACGGTGCCGGAATGTTTCTCCATGGTCCGGATGGTTGCCTGCCAGCGGGTGGTGTGGGTGCGCGGCGACATGGCGCCGAGCAGAGTGTGTGAAATCACGCCCGCATAGGTGTCTTGCCAGGATTCGATGTAGATGCGCGCGAGGTCCGCGGCGTCTTCAGGCCGCGCAGTGCGAACACTCAGCGCGAGGTCGTCCATAAGCCAAGCGTGAGGCAAAGTCGAACGCCTCGCAAGAGTCATTTCGTCATTGCGGCAAAATTTTTATCTTGAACCGTTTCGCGACTTTGCGTGGTCAGCCCCGCCGGGCGCAACAACATGCGACGGTGTCAGCCCAGGACCGGCTTTTCCTGAGAACGGGCGAGGAATTTCGCGCTTTGCTCTCCGCCCTGGCCGTAATGCTTGGCGCTCGACCAGTCACAAATCTCCGCGAAATGCGCCGCGATATCGTCGGCGCTCGCCTGGGTCCCGAGATTGACGCCGTCGGTCTCCACCAGCTGGGCGGCGGCGAAAACACCCGCCGCGGCGGTGAGAATCACGCCGGTCGGCGCCTCGTCCGAGGCCAGGTACGCCACGGCGGGTGAGACAAATTCGGGCTTGAGCATTTCCAGTATGGCGGGCGGCATCAAGGCTTCGGTCATGCGCGTCGCCGCCACCGGGCAAATCGCATTGACCTTGATATTGTCCTTGGCGCCTTCCAGCTTCAGAGAATTCATGAAGCCGATCAGCGACGCCTTGGCCGAGCCGTAATTGGTCTGGCCGAAATTGCCGTACATGCCGGTGGAGGAGGTAGTGACCACGATGCGGCCGTAACTCTGGGCTTTCATGATCTCCCACACCGCCTTGCAGGGTTTAACCGTGCCCATCAGATGCACGTCCATCACGGCGGTGAAATCCTTGAGTTCCATCTTGCCAAAGCTTTTGTCGCGCAGGATGCCGGCATTGGCGATCAAGACATCGATGCGGCCCCATTTGTCCTGTGTCTGCTTGACCAGATGCGCCACGCCGGCATCGTCGCTGACCGACGCCCCATTCGCGATGGCTTGCCCACCGGCCGCGATGATCTCGGCCACCACTTTTTCGCTGGCCTCCGAGTTGCCGCCGCTGCCGTCCAGCGAGCCGCCCAGATCATTGACCACCACCTTGGCGCCCAGCTTGGCCAGATGCAGGGCATGCGCCCGTCCCAGCCCGCCGCCGGCACCGGTAACAATTGCGACTTTGTCCTTGAAGGAAATGGCCATGGTGTCCTCGCACTCTGTCTGGTGGGGTTAGGATGGGGTTGGGATGCTTTGCGGGTCAAGGCGGCGGCCGAAACGCTTGCGCAATTTTGCGGCGAGGGGCAGTTCGATGAATTCCGCCAGCAATCCGCCCCATAATACGCAAATTGTGACAAGCCCGAGCGGTTCCAGCCACCACATCAGGTCGCCGAACGGCATGCCCAGCACGATGGTATCCGGCGGTGGGTACAGCCGCTGTTTGGCGAAACGCAGTAGGATCAGCCAGGTGCTCTGGCCCAGATAGATGGCATAGGACCATTCTCCCATCACCTGCGGTATGCGGGTTTTCAGAACCCGCGCCAGTAGGCCGACATCGAAGGCCAGCGCGAAGATCAGCGCGATCAGCGGCAGGACGGTGAGAATGTCATTCTTGGTATGCGCCCAGCCCGTAGAGGTGACGGCATAGGCCAGGAGCAAAAGCAGCAGAATCTGTGTCGCGGTATGCACCCAGACGGGGATGCGTTGGTCTTTCACCTCGCGGAACAGCACCGCCGTGCCGATGCCGATAATGAAATCGCACAACCCGCGCGCCACCCCCCAGTCATAGGTGATGTCCAGTCCGTGACCGGAGGTGAAGGACAGTGCGATCAGACCTGCGACCCCCGCCGCGATCAGGGCGACGCCGCGCCAGACCCGGCCATGGGAGAGGGTGAGCAGGGCCGGGAACAGAAGGCAGAGCGCGAACTCCACGCTGACGAACCAGGACAGCCCGTTCCAGGTGAGACGGTCCATGGTGTGCCAGGCCTGCACCAGGAAAAGGCTCAGCACGAATCCCTTGGCGCTGACATCCTGGTGCCAGGGCAGGTCATAGATCGAGACATAGCCGCCCGCCGCCGCCAGGGCGCGCAAGGTGATCACCAGGACAAGGATCAGCAGCAGCATGAACAGATGCAGCGGATACAGCCGGATCAGCCGGGCGCGCAGGAAAGCGCCATAGCCCTTCCATTGCAGAAGCTCTTTCAGCCGGTGGCCATAGGCATGGGCGAGGATGAATCCCGACAGCACGAAAAAGAACTCGACCCACAGATAGCCGCGCGCGGCGATACGGTCGAACCACAAGAGGCCGGTGTAATGATGACCCTCGCTGAAGTGGTAGAGGATAATCATCAAGGGTGGCAGGCCGCGCGCGCCCGCCAGCGCGCCGATCTTCAAGGTGGTGCCTGTTTTGGTCACGTAGCTGTCCGTCCCCGCCCACGACCCTAGCGATGCTGCGGCCTTCTGTCATGGGACGTATGTGCGGAATCGTGTAGCGTAAACAGGCATTTTTCGTCGGGGCGAAAATGTTGCCGCATCTGCAATCGGCGCTGGGTATTTGCGCCATCATCGCTTGCGCCTGGGTCTTTTCCGAAGACCGCAAGGCCTTTTCCTGGCGCATGGTGCTGGCCACCTTGGCTCTTCAAGCGGCGATCGCGCTTTTGCTGCTGAAGGTGCCGGTGGCGCGCGATGCGCTGTATGGCCTGAACACGGTGGTGACGGCGGTGACCACCGCCACCAATGCAGGCACCAGCTTCGTCTTCGGCTATCTGGGGGCAGGGCCCGCGCCTTTTGCCGTCACCCATCCCGGCAATATGATCAATCTGGCCTTCACAATCCTGCCGCTGGTGATGGTGATCGCCGCCCTGGCAGCCATGCTGTGGTATTGGGGGATTACGCCCTTCATCGTGCGGCTGATGGCGCGAGGGCTTAAGAAGACCGTGGGGCTGGGCGGCGCGGTCAGTCTTTCCGCCGCCTCGATGGTGTTTCTGGGCAATATCGAAGGCCAGTTGGTGATCCGCCCCACTATGGCGCGTCTCAACCGCACCGAGCTTTTCATATTGATGACGGTGGGCCTTTCGGTGATCGCCGGAACCGTCTTTGTGCTTTTCGCCACCATCCTCAAAGACGTGCTGCCCGGCGCGCTCGGCCATTTGCTGGTGGCCTCGTTCATGTCGCTGCCGGGCGGTATCCTGATCGCCCGGATCGTGGTGCCGGGCGAGGCGGAAACCGATCTCGGCCAGGAGCAGGAAAGCGTGCATTACCGATCCACCATCGATGCCATGGCGCGGGGCACCCAGGATGGGCTGAATCTCTATTTGCAGATCATCGCCATGCTGATCGTCACCACCGCGCTGGTGGCGCTGGCCAATGTGATGCTGGCGGCACTGCCGCATGTGGGCGGCGCGCCGCTGACTCTGGAGCGGATGCTGGGCTGGATCTTCGCCCCCCTGGTCTGGCTGCTGGGCGTGCCCTGGTCGCAGGCCGCCATCGCCGGAGAATTGATGGGGATCAAGCTGGCGCTTTATGAGCTGGTTGCCTATCTGCGCCTGGCCGCCATGCCGGCGGGTTCGCTGGATCCGCGCAGCACCCAGATCATGGTCTATGCCCTTTGCGGTTTCGCCAATCTGGGCAGTGTCGGCATTCTGATCGGCGGCATGAACGCCTTGATCCCGGAACGCCGTGACGAGGTGGTATCCCTTGCTCCCAAGGCTTTGGCGGCGGGCACCATGGCCAGCGCGCTGTCCGGCGCCATGATCGGCCTGCTACCGCTTTAGATTTTTTTCGCTAAGCTGGCTGCATGGTGGATTTCTGGATTCCGCAAACTTCTTCGGGCGAGATTGTCGATATTGCCTTGCTGGAAGCGGCGGTGGTGCAACGCGCCGATGCGCGCTGGAAACTTCTGAAGGGGAAGCGGCGTTTCCCATCCGATCCCGGCACCGTGTTGGAGCAGGTCGGCTCTAATGCCCTGCTGTTGCGGGTTTTGGAAGAAGGCGCCGATTATGAGTATCTCAGTGTCGGTAAGGAGCTGGTATCCGGCTTTGCCGAGGATTTTTCCGGCCGGCGGCTCAGCGACATCATCGCCACCACGCCGCGTTTCGGCCTGGGGCTTAAAATGCTCTATGAGATGGTACGGTCGGGCTGCGAGCCGCTTTACTATCGCGGCTGGGTCGGCGCGGACATGCCGGACGCGCGATTTATTTATTACGAAAGCGCGGTGCTGCCTTTCGGCAGGGACGAGGCGCGGGTGGATCATATTGTGGTGACCAGCATGCTGGTGTTGCGCGACCAGGCCTTCCCGGCCATGCCGCAAAGTCTCAGGGCGTGATGTGCGCATCTTTCTGCCGCTCGCCCTGCTGGTCTTGTCCGCCTGTGCCCCCACTTTTGCGCCGCCGCCGGATAGCGGCGTGACACCCATGGTTGCGGACGATTCCATCCTGACGCGCGACGGCGCCAAGCTGCCGCTGCGGCGTTGGGAGGCGATCGGGGCGCCCCGCGCGGTGATCGTCGCTTTGCATGGCATGAGCGATTATTCCAACGCCTTCGATATGCCGGGGAAGGTCTGGGCCAAGCTGGGCATCACCACCTTGGCATACGATCAGCGCGGTTTCGGGCTGAGCGCCAATCCCGGCATCTGGGCCGGCTCCGAGGCGATGCGGTCCGATTTGCGCGATGCGGTGGCGGCGGCGCGGGCGCGCTATCCCGGCGTACCGGTCTTTGCCCTGGGCGAAAGCATGGGCGGCGCGGTGGTGCTGACGGGGATGGCGTCCTCGCCGGCCTTGGATGCCGACGGCGTGATCCTGGTCGCGCCCGCGGTCTGGTCGCGCGGCGACATGCCTTTGACTTATCGTGCCGCGCTGTATCTGGCGGCGCATCTGGTGCCCGGCATGATCCTGTCCAACAATGCCGCCAAGTCGGTGGTGAAGATCGTGCCGTCCGACAATGTGCCGATGCTGATCGCGCTGGGCAAAGATCCTTTGTTTCAAAAGAGCACCCGGACAGGCACGCTGTTCGGCCTGGTCAATCTGATGGACGAAGCGCGTGTTGCGCCGGCAGCCATCAAGACCGCGCCGCCTATCCTGTTCCTCTACGGCGCCAACGACCAGATTATTCCGGCCAAACCCACTCGGGCGGTGATCGACGCGCTGGGTTCCAAGGCAGCGGTAAAACACTATGAGCGCGGCTATCACATGCTGTTGCGCGATCTTCAGGGCGAAGCTGTCGATAAGGATGTGGCCGACTGGATTTTCGCCCAGAAACCTTAACCCTCCCCGCATGCGCGTTAGCGCATGGGCGGGGAGGTGGCCGTAGCAGCGCTTGCGATGCGAAGGCCGGAGGGGCAACAAAAGTCCCGCGAAGCCGTTATCACCCTGGAACCCTTCGGGAGATAATTATGGCGAATATCCAGCAAAATGATCTGCGCAAAGGCAAGCCCGGCGCCGAACCCACCACCAATGCGAAACTTCCCGGGCATGAAGACAAGGTGATGCCGCTTCCGCCGGATGGGCAGAATCCCGTCAATCCCGGCGTCGGCAGCAAGGCCGGCGTGGCGGAAGGCCAAGTCACCAAGTCCAACTAGCAGCCGGCACAAAGATGGCGATATGCTCCCAGCCGGGATGGCGTGATGCCGTCCCGGTTGTAATGGGCTGGGGATATGGCGGAGACATGGCCCAGATTTGATTGGGCCGATCCTTTTCTGGTGGAATCTTCCTTGCGCGAGGAAGAAAGGCTGGTGCGCGACAGCGCGCGAGGCTTTGCCGGGTCTCGCCTGATGCCTCTGGTGCAGGACATGCACCGCGACGAAAGTTTTGATCGCGACTTGTTGCGTGAGATGGGGGCGCTGGGCCTTTTGGGCAGCACCTTGCCCGAGTTCGGCGGCGTCTCGCCGGTCGGCTATGGCCTGATCGCGCGTGAATTCGAGCGGGTGGATTCCGCGTTCCGCTCCTCGCTTTCGGTGCAATCCAGCCTGGTGATGCATCCCATTCATGCTTTCGGCAGTCAGGCCCTGCGCGAGAAATATCTTCCCATGCTGGCGTCGGGCGAATGGGTCGGCTCCTTTGGTTTGACCGAACCGGGCGCGGGCTCCGATCCCGGCGCGATGCAAAGCCGCGCACGCCGCACCAAGACCGGGTTTGTGCTGTCGGGAAGCAAAAGCTGGATCACCCATGCGCCCATCGCCGATGTGTTGGTGGTGTGGGCGAAACTCGATGACCGGATTCGCGGTTTTGTGCTGGAGCGCGGCGACAAGGGACTGTCGACACCGAAGATCGAAGGCAAGTTCTCGCTGCGCGCCAGTGTGACCGGCGAGATCGCCATGAACGATGTCGAAATTCCCGAAGACCGCTTGCTGCCCGGTGCCGAAGGATTGAAAGGTCCCTTTTCCTGTCTCAATCATGCGCGCCAGGGCATCGCCTGGGGCGCCATGGGGGCGGCGGAATTCTGCTGGCATGCGGCGCGCGATTATGGCTTGGAGCGGCAGCAGTTCGGCCGCCCGCTGGCCGCCACCCAGCTCTATCAGAAAAAACTGGCCGATATGCAGACCGAGATCACCTTGGGCCTGCTGGCCTGCCTGCAGGCCGGGCGGCTGATGGAGCAGGGCAAGCTGGCGCCGGAAGCCATCAGCCTGCTCAAGCGCAACAATGCCGGCAAGGCGCTCGAAATCGCCCGTATGGCGCGCGACATGCACGGCGCCAATGGCGTGTCCGACGGCTATCATGTGGTGCGCCATCTGCTGAATCTGGAAGCCGTCAACACCTATGAGGGCACCCACGACATCCATGCCCTGGTGCTGGGCCGGGCCCAGACCGGTCATTCCGCATTCTGAGAGACCGGACTTTTAAAGCGGGATTTTTGCGGGCATAAACAGCCCAGCTTTAACGGACCTCGTCATGTCTCTCGCCTCGCCGAATGTCGTCAATATCAAGGATTTGCGCCGCCTGGCGCGGGCCCGGCTGCCGGATGCGGTGTTCGACTATCTCGACGGCGCCGCCGATGACGAAGTGACGCTGCAGGACAGCGAGCGCGCCTTCCAGGAAGTGATCTTCAAGCCGCGTTTCGCGGTGGCGACGCCGTCCTGCGATCTCAGCGTCACGGTGCTGGGTCACAAGCTTGATCTGCCCTTCATGCTGGGTCCGATCGGTTATTCGCGGCTGATGCATCCGCGCGGCGAATTGGCGGCGTCGAAAGCGGCGGGCAAGAACGGCACCGCCTATATTCTGTCGACCATGTCGGGTCACCGGATCGAGGACGTGAAAGCGGAGTCCACTGGTCCGACCTTCTACCAATTGTATCTGGCGGGCGGCCGGGGCGCGGCCGAGGGTTCTATCGCCCGCGCCAAGGCTGCCGGCTACAAGGTGCTGTTTGTCACCATCGACACGCCGGTGGCGGGCAATCGCGAGCGCGATGTGCGCAACGGCATGAAGGCGCTGATGGGCAAGAATCCCTTCGCCAAAATTCCCTACCTCCCCAATATCCTGTCGCATCCCGGCTGGCTCGCCGGTTTTGTGATGGACGGCATGTCCCGGCCATTCCCCAATATCGTGGTGCCGGGATCGGGGCCCGTTCCGGCCATCGATGTTGGGGCGGCGCTGGAATCGGCGCAGGTCTCCTGGACCGATCTCAAATGGATCCGCGAGCTGTGGAATGGCCCCATCGTGATCAAAGGCGTGATGACGGCCGACGACGCCAAACGCTCGGTCGATGCGGGGGCGCAGGGCATTGTGGTGTCGACCCATGCCGGGCGCCAATTGGACGGCGTCGCGGGATCGCTTCGTGTTTTGCCGGGGATTGTCGAAGCGGTGGGCGACAAGACCGAAGTGATTTTCGATGGCGGCATTCGCCGCGGCGCCGATGTGGTGCGGGCGATGGGGCTTGGCGCCAAGGCGGTGCTGCTGGGGCGCGGCTATGCCTATGGCATGGCGGCGGCGGGCGATGCGGGGATCGAGCGCGCCATCGAGATCTTCCGCGCCGACATTATCCGCACCATGAAATTGCTGGGCGTTTCCAGCATTTCGCAGGTCGACTCTTCCTACGTGACGACGCGACCGGGATTTAGAGTGGATTGATCTCACCCTTCGACAAGCTCAGGGTGAGGAGAGCTTCAAATCCTGAACCGGCACATCCAGCCCATATCGTCGCAGAAATACATATCGTCGCCCACCAGCTTGGCGCAGTGGATCACCGGCGAGTCATCGGGCAGTTGCACCCGTTCCCGGATCGCGCCAGTGGCGGCATCGTGCAGATAGAAAGCATTCAAATTTGAATCCGACGACCAGATCGTCGCCTTGGTCTTGCCCCAGCTCATGCCATGGGTGCGGTTGCCCGGCACCGGCCAGGTCGATTTCACCTTCCAGGTCTTTTTGTTGATGGTGAAGATCAGGCGCGCCGGCGGGCAGGCATAGATCAGATAGTCGCCGTCCACCAGAATGGCATGCGCCCCGGTGCCGGCCGAACCTTCCTGAGCATTCAGCGGCAATTGTCCCGGCGGCAAGTCCTTGCCGGTGTTGTTGCCGACATTATTGGTCTGCGCCGCGCCGATGCCGCGCGGCTTGTCGGGCCAGGCGGGCTTGAGCGGGCTTCTGCGGCCCGGCGGATCGTCCTCGCGCTCATAAATGCGCCCCGCGCCGGGGGTGACGTATTTGGCGATGGTTTTGCCGTTCAGATCGCAATGCACGATGATGGAATTGTGCGTCGAGGTGATCCACATGGTATTGCCGTCTTGAACCAGGCCGCTGGGCCCCACCACATCGGCCTGGAACTCGCGCACCAGCGAACCGTCCTTGATGTTGGTCAGGGTGATCCAGTGATCGGCGCCCTGATCGAGTACCCACATCTGGCCGGGCGTATCGGACAATGCCAGTCCATTGGGCTGGCCGTGCCGGGTCTTGTAGACGACTTCGATCTTGGCCGCGGGCCGCGTCTTGATCGACGCGTAGCCCGGCAGGCAGGCGGGTTGGGAAGGCTGCGCCAAAGCAGGCAAGGCCGCGGCGGGCGAGACAGCCGCCGCGGCGAGAAAATCTCTGCGCTTCATCGGAAGGTCTCCTCTATGCCGGCTCGATCTTGAAGATCCAGCCCGCATGCGGGCTGTCGCCATTGGGCCAGCCGGGATGGATGCCGGCATCACAGCTGATCAAGCTGCCGTTATGGAATTCCAGACCGTGCGGATCGCAGGAGCCGGGCAGGAAATCATAGGTGGCGGCGATCTGGCCGGTCTTGCCGTCATACTTCACCAGTCCCGGCCGTCCTTCCTTGTAGTTCCTGCTGTCGTTGCCGAGAACCACCCAGATATCGCCCTTGTCGTCGATGGTCAGGTCATGGGTGCGCGGCTTGTCCGGGCTGGTATAGGTCGAGATCGCCACTTCCGGCACCCAGGTCTTGGGATCGACGCGCAAAATCAGCTTGGGCCGCAGCGCCGCGATCCACAATTTGCCATTGTGCCATTGCGCGCCATGGCTGCCGCCGCCGTCCTGGCCCGGCATCGCCAGCGGAATCTGGCGGTGGCTGATCTGCTTGCTGTTCATGTCGACCTGAAAACAGCCCTGCGGCGCCTGGTTGGCCATCATCCAGACATAGCCGTCGCCATAGGCCATGCCGGAACAGTTGCGGCAGTTGGTCATCACCGTCTTGAGCAGCTTGCCGTTCCAGTCCACCAGCCAGGCGGCTTCGCGCAGGTCCTTGGGCTCGGGCAGGCCATAGCGTTTCGCGCCGTCGCCCGATAGTTTCTGCTGTGCGATCCACAAGCCTTCCGGCGCCACCGCCAGGCCGTTGCCATAGCCCTGCGGGTATTTGAACATTCTGGTGGTCTTCATCATGCCATGCGGAATTTTGCGCGGCGGGTTGAGGCCGTTGGCGGCCGCGGCCGGCTGCGCTTGCGCCGCGGCGGCGGACAGAGTGGCGGCAATGGTGCCGGTCAGAAAATCGCGTTTGTTCAGCATGTCTTCCTCCCCAGGAATTTGGCCGGATGCTGAGCCAAATTCGTAAGGAAGCAAAGGGCCTAAACGTGCTGCAAAGCAGCGAGAGTTGCGCCTCGCTCGTGCTCGGCGCGTTCGGCACTCAAATCGGTCCACTGGACCGATTTGCCCGGCTATGCCGGTCGTGCCTCACTACCAGCCATTATCGCCGAAATGGGCCCTGTAGAGCGGTCCGGCCTCGGCCACGATTTCGGCGCCCAGCCTGGCGCCCAGGGCGCGGGCGCTTTCCTGCGCATCGTTGCCCAACGCGATGCTCTCGCGCCGCCGCCAGCAATGTTTGCCGTCCGGTGTCAGCACTTCGCCCAGAAAGTTCAATCTGCCGTCCGCTATTTCAGCCAGCGCCGCGATGGGGGTGCGGCAGGAACCATCCAGCGCCTGCAGAAAGGCGCGTTCGGCTTTGGTGGTGAGGACATGTTCGGCGATGTTGAGCGGTTCCAGCAGCGCCAGAGTTTTTTCATCGCCGGCGCGGGCGGTGATGGCGAGCGCGCCCTGGCCCGGCGCGGGCGGCATGGCCTGGGCATCGACGATGGATGCGGCGTGTTTTTCCAAGCCCAGCCGGCGCAGACCGGCCAGCGCCAGATAGGTGGCATCGAACGTGCCGCTTTCGATCTTGGCCAGCCTTGTTTCCACCCGGCCGCGCAACAATTCCACTTTGAGGTCGGGCCGGGCGTGCAACGTCTGGGCTTGGCGGCGCAGGCTGGCGGTGCCAACCGTCGCTCCCGCTGGAAGATCGCGCAGCGTCTTGGCCTTCAGGGCGATGAAACCGTCGCGCGGGTCTTCGCGGGAAGGCACGCAAGCCAGCACGATGCCCGGCGGCATGCGGGTGGGCAAATCCTTCATGGAATGAATGGCGGCGTCGATGCGGCCATCCAGCAGCGCTTCATCCAATTCCTTGGTGAACAGCCCCTTGCCGCCTTGTTCCTGCAAGCGGCCCTGAATCTTGTCGCCGCTGGTCATGAAAGTCTGGATGGGAAAGGCGTCCGCGTCAGTGCCGGAATGTTTCGCCAGCATCGCGGCCACCAGGCGCGATTGCGCCAAGGCCAAGGGCGAGCCGCGCGAGCCGAGCTTCAAGCTCATTTCCACTCCGCAACCGGCGGCATGGAGGAGAGAATACTTTCCACATTGCCGCCGGTCTTGAGCCCGAAATGGGTGCCCCGGTCATAGAGAAGGTTGAATTCGACATAGCGGCCGCGCCACTTGGCCTGTTCGTGGCGTTCCTCTTCGGTCCAGGATTCGGGCATGCGGCGGCGGATGATTTGCGGCTGGATGTCGAGAAAGGCTTCGCCCACGCTTTTGGTGAAAGCAAAATCCCGGTCCCAGTCGCCGCTGTCGTGATGGTCGTAGAAAATGCCGCCGACGCCGCGCGCCTCTAGCCGATGCGGCAGCCAGAAATAGGTATCGGCCCATTTCTTGTATTTGGGGAACCATTCCTTGTCGAAGCCGTCGCAGGCGCTCTTCAGCCGGGCATGAAAATCCACCGTGTCGGGATGGCGCGGACTGCGCGCCGCATCCAGAGTCGGGTTGAGGTCGGCGCCGCCACCGAACCAGCTTTCGGTGGTGACGATCATGCGGGTGTTCATATGCACCGCCGGCACGCGCGGATTCTTCATATGGGCGATCAGGCTGATGCCGCTGGCCCAGAAGCGCGGATCGTCGTCGGCGCCCTTCACCTGCTTGGCGAATTCCGGCGAGAAGGCGCCGAACACCGTCGAAGTATGCACACCGACTTTCTCGAACAGCCGCCCGCGCATCATGCCCATCACGCCGCCGCCTTCGTCCTCGCCGCGGCTCCAGGGTGTTTTGACAAACCGTCCCGCTGCGCCGGGATAAAGATTGCCGGGTGCTTCGTTCTCCAGCGCTTCGAACGCCGCCATGATGCGGTCGCGCAAGGTTTCGAACCAGGCGCGGGCTTGTTCCTTGCGGGCTTCGGATGCGGTCATGGCCGCGCTTTTAGCCGGTAAGCCGGGCCGGCACCATTGTTTTTGGGGCCGCACCCCGCCATCATTCCGGCCATAAACAGCCTACGATAGAACTGGGCCTTGCGGGGAAATGCATGAAACGCAGTATGACAGTTTTTCTACTGGCGCTTTTGCCTCTGGCGGCGGCGGCCCAAGACCGTCCCGGTCAGAAATTCCTGCTCAAGCCGTCGGATTTGCCCAAGCCCTATGTTACCCCGCCGGTCGCCAACAAGAATGAGGTGATCCCGCGTCCCGCAGGCGTAATGCCCGAGGCGCCCCAGGGCTTTAAGCTTTCCATCTATGCCACCGGCCTGGATTTCGCCCGTTTTCCCGCCGTGGCGCCCAATGGCGATGTATTCCTGTCCGAGCGCCTGCAAAACAAAATCACCTTGCTGCGCGACACCAAAAACAGCGGCGCGGCGGACCAGCGCTTCACCTTTGCCGATGGTTTTCGCAATCCGTCCGGCGTCGCGGTGCATGGCGGTTATGTCTATATCAGCGACCAGATGGCGATCTGGCGCACGCCCTATGTGCCGGGCGCGACCAAGGCCGGCAAACTGGAGCGCGTGACCAGGGAGCCGAACCTGCGCAATTCCGGCATGCACGGCACCCGCAATTTCGCCATCGCGCCCAACGGCGCCATGTTTGTCGAGATGGGCAGCCATGACAATGTTTCGGAGCATCAGCCGGGCGCGAAAATCTTCCAGATCAAGGACGGCAAGCTGGTGGAGTATGCCTCCGGCATCCGCAATCCGGTGGGCATCGCCTTTAATCCCGGCACCAGTGACCTGTTCGTCGCGGTCAATGAACGCGACGGGCTGGGCGACAATCTTCCGCCCGATTATTTCACGTATGTAAAGCCGGGCGCTTTTTACGGCTATCCCTGGAGCTATGCCGGCAAAATTCCCGATCCGGATATCGGCGCCAAGCGTCCCGACATGGTGGCGAAAGCGCTGCCTCCCGATGTGCTGTTTCCGGCGCATAGCGCCCCCACCGGGCTGGCTTTTTATACCGGCGACAATTTCCCCGCTGAATATAAGGGCGATGCCTTTGTCTCCTTGCACGGTTCCTGGAACACCAGCGAGCCGCATGGCTACAAGGTGGTTCGCATCAGGATGAAGAACGGCCGCCCTGTCGGCGGCTATGAGAATTTCCTCACCGGCTTCTGGGACGGCAAGTCCAAGAACCCGCCCAAGGTCTGGGGCCGTCCGGTGGGACTGGCGGTGGCCAAGGACGGGAGTCTGCTGGTCGCCGACGATGTCGGCCAGACCATTTGGAAAGTCACTTATACGGGGAAGAAATGATCAATCGCCGCAATGTGATCGGGACAGGCCTGGCTCTGGCAGCTACGCCCGCAATTGCCAAAGACCCAAAAATCTCCTTCGCGGTGCCGGATGGCGCCTGCGATTCCCATCTTCACATCTACGATTCGCGTTTCGCTTATATGCCCAACGCGGTGCTGAAGCCGCCGCTCGCCACGGTGGCGGATTACCGCGCCTTGCAGAAGAAACTCGGCACCAGCCGCTGTGTGGTGGTCCAGCCGTCGACCTATGGCACCGACAATAGCTGTACACTCGATGCCATCGCGCAGATGGGCGGCAATGCGCGGGGCGTCTGTGTCGTCAATGCCAGCATCAGTGATGCTGAACTGAAGCGCCTGCATGCCGGCGGCATCCGTGGCGCGCGCATCCAGTTTGGCTTGGGCAATCCGGTCAGCGCCGAAGAGGTCATGCCGCTGGCCAAACGCATCGCCAAGCTGGGCTGGCACATCCAGTGCAACATGCCGCCGGAACAGCTGGTGCAGATGGAGTCGTTGCTGCTCAGCCTGCCGGTGCCGGTGATCATCGATCATCTGGGGCGGGCGACGACCGTGGGACAGCCGCAATACAATACCGTGCGCAAGCTGCTGGACAGCGGTCATGGCTGGGTGAAAGTCTCCGGTGCCTATCTCTATGGCGGCGGCACCGCGCCTAACTATGCCGGCGCCAGCCAGGCGGCGATGGGTTATATCAAGGCGGCGCCGGAACGCTGTGTCTGGGGCAGCGACTGGCCGCATCCCGACGCCACCAAGAAGCTCAATCCGGTGGCCATGCCCGACGATTTGACCTTGCTGAATCTGGTGGCGCATTGGATGCCGGATGCCAGGCTGCGCCATCGCGTTCTGGTGGATAATCCGGAAAGCTTTTACGGCTTCGACTCCAAAAAGCGCCCTAAAGCGCTTTGACCATCGCTTCATAGGCGGCTTCGATGCCTTTGCAAAAGGCCGCGCTGTCATACAGCGCGGTGGTGCTGCGGTTGCGGATCAGCTTGTCGCGCGTGGCTTTCAGCAGAGCGGGATTCTTCGCCATCTCCAGCGCCAGGGCTTCATAATCTTCCAGGCGCGTGGTCACCAGCTCCGGCATGTCGATCGCCTTCAGCAGGCTGGCGGCGACCCGGCCGTGAAAAGCCTTGCCGTAACAGGTGATCACCGGCAGTCCCGCCCAAAGCGCGTCGCTGCACGTGGTGTGGGCATTGTAGGGCAGGGTATCCAGGAAAAGGTCGGCCAGCCGGTGCCGGGCCAGATGCGCATCCGGCTCGGCTCTGGGCGCGAATATCAGCCGGTTCGCGTCCACCCCGCGCGCCTTGGCATGGGCGCACAGATTGTCCGCTGCCGGTGAGTCCAGCAGCCACAGCACGCTGCCGGACATCTGTTGCAGCAGCCGCATCCAGATGTCGAACAGCGGTGCGGTGATTTTCCAGCTGTTGTTGAAACAACAAAAGACCAAGGCATCGGGCGGCAGGCCGGCCTCGGCCCGCGATGGCGCCGGCGGCAGGACACGGGTTGCGTCATTGGCCTGATAGCAGCCCGGCAGATGGACGATCTTTTCGCTGAAATGGGGCTGCTGATCCAGCGGCAGCACAATGCGGTCAGCCAGCACATAATCCATGAAATTTGCGCCGGTGGTGCCGGGATAGACCAGATAGTTCACCTGCACCGGCGCGGGATGATGGCTGAAAATGCCTGGCCGCGCGTCATGGGTGTGGCCATTTAAGTCCACCGCAATATCGATTTCACGCTTTCGCAAAAGTTTGGCGAGCTCCAGATCGCTCAAGCCGCGCACATCCTCGAATGTATCGAAGGCCGCCACCATGCGTTTGCGCATTGCGCTGTTGTCGTCGGGGCCGAAGGCTAAGGCGCTGACCTCAAAGCGGCTGCGGTCATGGCGCTCAAACAATTCGGCCATCAGCTGGGCGGTGGGATGCTGGTGAAAATCCGCCGACAGATAGGCCAGGCGAATGCGGTCATGGCGATAGGGTGTGCCGCCGGACAAGGGTGTCTGGCGCGGTGCGACATGATGGACGTAAGTTTCGGCGCAGCGCCGCAGCAACGCCGCATCTTCGGTATAAGTCATCATCACAAAGGGCTGGATCAACGAACGGCCGCTCGCAATGTCGCTTGCCAGGCGCGGCGCCAGCGCCGCCATCTGATCCCAGTCGCACAGGGTTGCCGTCATGTGCGCCAGGCCGTTCAGCGCCAGCCGGTGATCCGGCATGACCTGAAGAATGCGCTCGAAACAGGCTTGGGCCTGTGCCGGACGCTTGAGATCGCGCAACACATGCGCCTTGATGAGCAAGGCTTCGGCGAAATCGGCCTCGATCGCCAGCACGGCATCGGCGGCGGTGAGCGCCTGATCCAGCCGTCCCAGGTCGAACAGGGCGATGGCGCGGTTGGTCATTGCGTTGATATGGTTGGGCGCCAGCGCGACCGCCCGTTCATAGCTCACCAGTGCGTCCGCATGCCGGTGCAGACCGCGCAGCGCGCTGCCGCGATTGTTCCACACCGCCGGCACGTCGGGACGCACCAGCAATGTCCGGTCGAAATCCGCCAGCGCATCCGCCAGGCGAAGACTCTCCAGGTGCAGATTGCCGCGATTGTACAGCGCCTCGAAGAGATCGGGCTTCTGTTTCACCGCCCGGTCATACTGCGCCAGGGCCTCGGCAGGACGGCCCAGTCTGGCCAGCACATTGGCGTAGTTGACCATCACCTCCGGCGACGCGAACTTGCCCAGGATCTCGCGGTACAGCCGCGCCGCCTCCATCAGGTTGCCGCTTTGCTGGGCCGACCGCGCCGCGTCGTATAGCTGCTCGGGATTCATCGCCGCGCCGTGAGTTTTTTCACAAAGAAACGCAGGAAATCGTCGGCTTCGGAATGCAGGCAGACCTGGGCGTTGGGCGCGCCCGGCGTTTCCTTGGTATTTCCCGCATCATCTATGCTGATATGCATCGGTGTCAGCGGGCAAAGGGAAGGCTCCAGCAGCCAGGCCAGGGTCATGGGGTCGTACATAATGGGCGTGGGCGAGCGGGTATAGGCGCTCCACTGATAGTACAGACCGGCCAGGATATTGGTCAGCATGCTGCCGTGAGAGAAAAGGGCGGTGCGCGCCACTTCGTGCATTTTGAGATTGGCGGTGGAATCCAGCGGCATGACCACCAGCGGCACGCCGGCCTCAAACAGTTTCTTTGCCGAGGCGATGTCGTTCTTGAGATTCCATTCCGGATGCGGCGCGATCGGCGCCGCTATGCCATAAGGGTCCAGCAGGGTGCGGACATTGCCGCCCATGATCACCACCCGTTTGAGCTTGCGAAAGCCGGCCAGGTCCTTGTCGATCATCGCGCCGACATTGGGCAGCGGGCCCACCGCCACCAGGGTTATTTCGCCGGGATATTTGCGCGCCTGTTCCAGAACGAAATCCACCGAATGGGGATGGGTGGTGCGCGCGGCGGGTCCGCCTTCGGCATAGCGGCGCTGCGTAAAGGCTTGGAGATTGACGTTGGCGGGCGTTCCCATGGCGACGGGGATGTCGCCACGCCCCAATTCGCCCAGCATGCGGTCGAACATTTTCGCCCGGGCAGGTGTGTCGCCGAACGCGGCGGAAAACCCCAGTATCTCGAATTCGGGGCTGGACAGCGCCAGACCGATGGCGAAGGCATCGTCGATATCGTCACCGAGATCGGCGTCGATGATGATTTTTTCCGCCCCTTGAGCGCTACCGCAAGCGATGAAAAAAGCGGCAATAAGGATAGCGATGGATTTGCGCATGGTCCGCCCCTGACATGTCTTATTGGGGCCATGATGACGATTTACACGAAAAACCCAAGCCCATATTGACCGCGACGCCGCAAAGACGGTCACATAACCGGTCCAGACTTCCACAATCCAAAGGAGATTTTCTCATGCCCACCATCACCACCAAGGACGGGACGGAAATCTTTTACAAGGATTGGGGTTCGGGCCAGCCCATCGTGTTTTCGCACGGCTGGCCGCTGTCCGCCGACGACTGGGATGCGCAGATGCTGTTTTTCCAGGCCGAGGGTTTTCGCGTCATCGCCCATGACCGGCGCGGTCATGGCCGCTCCAGCCAGACCGGCGATGGGCATGACATGGACCATTATGCCGACGATCTGGCGGCGCTGACCGCGCATCTCGACTTGAAAGGCGCGGTGCATGTCGGCCACTCCACCGGCGGCGGCGAAGTCGTGCACTATATCGCCCGGCATGGCGAAAGCCGGGTGGCAAAGGCCGCGATCCTCAGCGCGGTACCTCCCTTGATGGTGAAGACGGCGGCCAATCCCGGCGGCCTGCCCAAGGAAGTGTTTGACGGATTGCAGGCGCAATTGGCCGCCAACCGCGCGCAATTCTACTACGATCTGCCGGCGGGACCTTTCTATGGTTTCAACCGGCCGGGCGCGAAGGTTTCGCAAGGGTTGATCTGGAACTGGTGGCGCCAGGGCATGATGGGCGGCGCCAAGGCGCATTACGACGGAATCGTCGCCTTTTCCCAGACCGACTTTACCGAGGACCTCAAAAAAATCTCGGTGCCGGTCCTGGTGATGCATGGCGATGACGACCAGATCGTGCCCTATGCCGACTCTGCGCCGCAATCGGCAAAGCTATTGAAGAACGGCATTCTGAAAACCTATAATGGCTTTCCGCACGGCATGCCCGCCACCGAAGCTGAAACCATCAACGCCGACCTTTTGGCCTTTATCAAAGAATGATCCGAATCCTTTCGGTTGCATTTGTGTTGTTGCTGCCGCTTGCCGCAGCAGCGGCGGAGGATGCGCTGAGCCCCGCCGCCAATGCGGCTTTTCTGGCCGCCAATGCCGCCAAGCCCGGTACGATAAGCCGCCCCAGCGGATTGCAGTATCGCGTGTTGCGCAGCGGCACCGGCAAGCGCCCCGCCGGCAATGACGTGATCCGGCTGGCCTATGCCATGCGCTTGATCAACGGCACTTTGGTCGATGGCACAAACCCCGCGCTGCCGGCCACGCTGGTGACCAGCAGCGTCGCTTTGGCAGGCCTGGCCGAGGCGCTGCCGCTGATGCATGCCGGGGATCGCTGGCAACTCGCGATCCCGGCCAATCTTGCCTTTGGCGGAGGCGGGGCGTTGAACGGTGTGATTGGGCCCAACCAGACCCTGGTGATGGACCTGACTTTGGTTTCGGTCGCCCCGCCCAAGCCCGGGCAAGTGATGAGCGAAAATCCCTTTTCTGTCTGGAGCAATGGCCGCGAGAGCGGCGCGGCGCTCACCATCCGCCCCTAGAGCCTGATTTTCCCCCCTGAAAGCGCCTGCGCCGCAGGGATTTTGTGACGTGGGCAGGAGAAGGGCGAAGTTCGTATCGGGCAATACGGACGAGCCCTTCGACGAACCCACGGCGCAAAAGACCGCGGCCCTTCGGGTTGCCGTCCGGCGGGCGCCCGCGGTGTCGCAAGGCTCGACCGATGGACACTGCATCGCCCTTCGCCTTGCTCCTGGCGGATCGCCGCGCCGGACGGCAACGCCGGCTGCTTTCAGGGGGGAAAATCAGGCTCCGGCAAAAGTCGGAATCTGATAGATGTGCAGATTGCGCTCATAGAGTATGGAGCGGCCGATCAAGGTCAAGGAGCCGGGCGGCCAGTTCTTCATCGCCGCGATCATGGCCGATACGTTGGAGCGGGCGTTGCCGATGAAACGATCGGCGCGCAGACCCAGATAGGTGTCGATCATGATTTCCCGTCCGGCCCGCACCGGATCCACCGTCGGCAGATAGTGCACGCCCTGGTCCGTGTCGGTGCGCTGGCAATCGATGGCGATGATCCGCGATCCATAGGTGTTTCTCATCCGCGCCAGGCACCCTGCATCATCGGTCATCAGGAGGATCCGCCAGGAGGAATCCACCGTCTCCAGCGCCGCCAGAAGTTCGCGGTTGGTGGCGTCCAGTTCGGGGTCCTCGATGGCCTTGTCCGAACCGCGCAAATGAACCGCGACAAAGGGCGCGCCCGCCAGATGCGTTCCATAAAAGGCGTCACAGGCCGCCGCGATATCCGGGCGCGGCCGCAGATATTTTTCCGTCAGGATTTGGTGAATTTCTTCCAGCGATTTGCCGTAAAGGGCGTGATGCGCCGGAATCCAGGGCATGACATGGACCACGCCGATATTGAAATCGCTGACGGCGATGGTTTCCGGCCGATTGAGGAAGAACACCGCCCCGGCGCGGGAACCCTTGCCGTCCCATTTGGACACCCCGCTCTGGGTCAGATTGTCGGCATGCCAGCGCGGCGGAAAGAAACTGACATTCGGCGCGCCGGCAAGCTGCTCCAGCGAGGCGCTCGAGACCGGCTCGAAATAATGGCTGAAGGCGTTGTGCCCCGATTTGTCGCTGAACAGGCTTTCCGGTCCCCAATAGACCAGGGGAATGCGCCCCGTGATTTCGGCCAGCAGCAGCGAGCCGACGACATGCGCCATGTCGGCCCAGAAACCGAATCCCCAGCCCTTGATCACCAGATAGCGTTCGCCGCGCGGCGGCGCGGGCGGCGGCATGCGCTGAACCGCCAGGAGATTTTGCCTGATCTGTTCATTGCCGGGTTCTGACGCCAGCGCCGCCTGGAAATAGACGATGGCCGCATCGCGCTCACCCACCTGGGCCGCGATATAGCCCAGCAGATGAAGCAGCGCGGCATCGCCCGGCGACAGGTCGAGCAGTTCGCGGCACGTGATTTCAGCGGCGGCAAGCTGGCCGGCGGCCAGCGACTGCGTGGCAAAGTTCAACAATTTTGACGGCAGATCCGGTTGCATGCGCCCTTTTACGTCAGGGCGGGCCTCAGCCGATAGTGGTTTACCCCCCAGGACCCGCCATTGTTGAAGCCGAAGCTTTCGGCGGTGGCCAGAAAGAACATGCGCCAGCGTCGCCGCCAAATGCCGGCTTGTGCGCCATAGGCCCGTTCCAGAATGGGGTCGATCCGGGCCCGGTTTGTGTCGAACAGTTTCAGCCACTGCAAGGCCGTGCGTTGGTAATGGGTACCGCTCCAGCGCCATTCCTCTTCGACGGTGAAGAGGTCGGAAAATTGCCGGATCAAGCCCACCGTCGGCATGATGCCGCCGGTGAAGAAATGCTGGCCCATCCAGTCTTCCGGATCGCGCCAGTCGTAGGTGGCTGGCCGGTGGCGGTGGGTGAAGATGTGCAGGAACAGCCGCCCCTCGGGCTTCAGCCAGGTACGGGTGCGCGAAAGAAGCGCGTGCCAGTTGGCCATATGCTCGAACATCTCCACCGACACCACACGGTCGAACTGCGTGCTGGCGGTGAAGTCGTTCATGTCGGCGGTGATGACGGTAAGATTGGTCAGTCCGCGCAAGCGCGCCTCGGCCTCGATATAGAGGCGCTGGGGCGCGGAATTGGACACCGAGGTAATGCGGGCGCCGGGAAACTTCTCAGCCATGTACAAGGACAGCGAGCCCCAGCCGCAGCCCAGTTCGAGTATCTCCTGTCCGTCGGCCAGTCCCGCATGGGCCACGGTTTCGGCCAGGGCGATGGTCTCGCCCTCGCTCAGGCTTTCCCGCCCCGTGGGATAAAGGCAGCTGGAATATTTGCGGTGGGGGCCCAGGAACAAGGCGAAGAATTCCGGCGGCAGCTCATAATGCTGGCGGTTGGCGGCATCGGCATGCTCGGCAATGGGGCGCGCCGTCATGGCGCGGGCGAAGGCCGGGGCGGG
>CADECX010000003.1:75453-131149 GCA_902825865.1 uncultured Alphaproteobacteria bacterium | reverse complement strand
TCGGCGCCGCCATCCAGGGCGGCGTGCTGAAGGGCGAGGTCAAGGACGTGCTGCTCTTGGACGTGACCCCGCTGTCCTTGGGCATTGAAACCCTGGGCGGCGTTTTCACCCGGTTGATCGACCGCAACACCACCATCCCGACCAAGAAGAGCAACATCTTCTCGACCGCCGAGGATAATCAAGGCGCCGTTACCATCAATGTGTTCCAGGGCGAACGCGAGATGGCGGCGGACAACAAATCGCTGGGCCGCTTCGACCTGCAGGGCATTCCGCCGGCGCCGCGCGGCGTGCCGCAGATCGAAGTCACCTTCGACATCGACGCCAACGGCATTGTCAGCGTCACCGCCAAGGACAAGGCCACCAGCAAGGAACAGCAGATCCGCATCCAGGCCTCGGGCGGCCTGTCGGACGCCGACATCCAGAAGATGGTCAAGGACGCCGAAGCCCATGCCGCGGAAGACAAGAAGCGCCGCGAGTCGGTGGAAGCCAAGAACCAGGCCGATGCCCTGATCCATTCCACGGAAAAGGCGATGACCGAGCATGGCGACAAAGTGGGTCCGGACGAAAAGACCGCAATCGAAGCCGCAATCGCTTCGCTGAAGGACGCCGTCAAGGGCGACGATGCCGAGGACATCAAGGCAAAGACCAACACCCTGGCCCAAGCTTCGATGAAGCTGGGCGAGGCGATGTACAAGGCGCAGCAATCCGAAGCCGCGTCGGCCGATGCCGCCGCCGACGGCGCCGGCAACAAGCCGGATGACAATGTTGTTGACGCCGACTTCGAGGAAGTCGACGAGAACAACAAGAAGGGCGCCGCCTAACGCATACCGGCCCTCATACGTGCGAACGTGTGAGGGCCATTTGTTTCAGCATCGGGGGATGTGAATTGAGTCTTGGGGCATGAGCAAGCGCTGCTATTATGAGACTCTGGAATGCCAGAAGGGCGCCACCGGCGACATTCTGAAGACCGCCTATCGCAAGCTGGCGATGAAGTTTCATCCCGACAAGAATCCCGGCGACCACACAGCCGAAGTCAAATTCAAGGAAATCAACGAGGCCTATGACGTCCTGAAGGACGAGCAGAAGCGTGCGGCTTACGACCGTTTCGGTCACGCCGCCTTCGAGGCCGGCATGGGCGCGGCGGGCGCACGCGCCGGCCATCCGTTCGGCGATTTCGGCAGCTTCGGCGATGTCTTCGAAGACATATTCGGCCAGATGATGGGCGGCATGGGCCGGGGCAAGCGCCAGAATCGCGGCCAGGACCTGCGCTACAATCTGCAAATCAGCCTGGAAGAGGCCTATCAGGGCCGCGCCGCCGAGATCAAAGTCCCCACCATGGTGGCGTGCGAAGTCTGCTCCGGATCGGGCGCGGAGCCGGGCCACAATCCCGAGACCTGCCCGACCTGCGCCGGTCACGGCAAGGTGCGCGCCACCCAGGGCTTTTTCACCATCGAGCGCACCTGCTCAGCCTGCCGGGGCAGCGGCAAGATCATCCGCAATCCGTGCAAGAGCTGCCGCGGCGCCGGGCTGGTGCAGAAGGAACGCACCTTGAATGTGGATGTGCCACCCGGTGTGGAGGAAGGTACCCGCATCCGCCTGTCAGGCGAAGGCGCGGCCGGGGCCAATGGCGGCCCCCCCGGCGATCTCTATATTTTCCTGTCGGTCACCGAACATCCGATCTTCCAGCGCGACGGCCATGACCTGCATTGCCGCGCGCCGGTGTCTTTTGTGACCGCGGCGATGGGTGGCAACATCGAAGTGCCCACCCTGGATGGCGGCCGGGCCAAGGTTGTTATTCCCGAAGGCACCCAGCCGGGGCGGCAGTTCCGTCTTCGCGGCAAGGGCATGCCGGTCTTGCGCAGCGCCCAAAAGGGCGATCTTTATGTCGAACTTGCGGTGGAAACGCCGGTCAAACTGACCCGGCGGCAGAAGGAATTGCTGCGCGAGTTCGAAGCCGAAAGTGGGAGCGGTACCCAGCCTGAAGCCGAAGGCTTTCTTGCCCGGCTGAAGGATTTCTGGAAAGCTTGTGAAAAATAAGCACTTCGCCCGGGTTCCGGGATAAGCGTCTTGATAGGAAACAAAGGGCAAGGCTGATCCATGACAACGACCCTTGCCGATAATTTTCGCTTTCTGCGCGCTTTGATTGCGCGGCCCAAGGATGTCGGCGCGATCATGCCGTCCAGCCCTGCTCTGGCCGAGGCCATCGCACGGGAGATCGATCCCAAGGCTGGGCCGGTGCTGGAGCTCGGACCGGGCACCGGCGTGATCAGCCACGCGATCCTGGCGCGCGGCGTGGCGCCCGAACAGCTGACCTTGCTGGAGTATGACGAGGATTTGGCCCAGCATTTGGCGGCGCGTTTTCCCAAGGTGCGGGTGTTCCAAGGCGATGCCTTCGACCTCGATGCAACCTTGGGCAAGCCGAACGGTTCGCCCTTTGCCGCCATCGTCTCCGGCATTCCCTTGCTCAATCATGCCATGAGCCGCCGCCAGTCCTTGATGGAGGGATTGGCCAGCCGGTTGATGCCGGGCGCGCCGCTGATTCAGTTTTCCTATGGCGCCAATGCGCCGGTGGTGCCGCCGCCGGGCTATACCGTCAAGCACGCCGCCAGCGTGCTGGCCAACATCCCGCCCGCCAAAGTGTGGGTCTATCGCAAGGCCTGATCAGCCGCCGCGCCGGCCATAAGTACACCGTCTCCCGCATTTCGACCTGCAGCAAAGATGCAGCATGCCCGGTTATGCTGCAGCTTATGCTGCGCGGTAAGTTATTGTTTTAATTAGAAATATACCAAAGACGGGCGGTAGCGGCGGCGACCGCTCGACGCAGTCGCAACAATAGCCATTCGCGGACCAGACAAGCGACAAAGCCGGGCGACAAAAACCGGCTTTGGCCGTATGGAAGAACCATGCTGAACGACGACGAATTGGCCCGCTATGCCCGTCATCTGGTGCTGCGGGAAGTGGGCGGCCCCGGCCAAGCCAAGATCCGCAAGGCCAGGGTCTTGATGGTGGGCGCGGGCGGACTTGGCAGCCCCGCCGCGCTCTATCTGGCGGCGGCGGGCGTGGGCACTCTGGGGCTGGTGGATGACGATGCGGTCAGCCTGTCGAATCTGCAGCGCCAGATTCTGTTTCGCACCGCCGATATCGGCCGGCCCAAAGTCGAGGCCGGCGGCGAGGCCCTGAAAGCCTTGAACCCAGGGGTTCAAATTGAAGCCCACAAAATGCGGGTGACCGCCGCCAATGTGATGGCTTTGATCGCAGACTATGACGTGATCGCCGACGGCTCGGACAATTTCCCCACCCGCTTCCTGCTCAACGACGCCTGCTTTTTTGCCAAAAAGCCGTTGGTCTCGGCGGCTGTGACCGAATTCGAGGGCCAGCTGGCGACCTATAAGGGTCATGAGCCCGATTGCCCCTGCTATCGCTGCCTGTTTCCGGCGCCCCCGCCGCCCGGCACCGTCCCCAATTGTTCGGAAACCGGGGTGCTGGGGGCCGCCGCCGGGGTGATGGGCGCGCTTCAGGGCCTCGAAGTGTTGAAGATCTTGGCGGGATTGGGCACCGGTCTGACCGGAAAACTCCTTATGTATAAGGCACTTACGACGGAGTTTCGCACCGCCCGCCTGCCCAAGGACCCAGCCTGCCCCTTGTGTGGCGCGAGAGCGTCAATCCACGATCTTACGGGATAACCCTGGTCTGGGTTTCTACGGTTAACCGGCCTTTAAAGGCACGGCGGCAACATGGCCGTATGGCACGAGAAATCCATTACGAAATTTTCCGCCGCGTCGGCGCCAAGGGCGGCTGGACGCTGCATGAAGTCGTTACCAAGCGCGACGTGGCCCTCACCATGGCCCAGGAGCTGATGGCCAGCGAAAAGGCCACCGGCGTCAAAGTGGTGAAAGAGACTTACAACGACGATACCGGCGACTTCCTGACCCTCAAGATTTTCGAGGACGGACACAATCAGGTGAAGATCGCCCCGGCCCAGGAAGATGCGCCGCACGCGCTTCCCTGTTTCAAGCCGGAAGATCTTTATTCCTATCACGCGCGCGCGACGATGAGCCGGCTGCTGACCGACTATCTGTCGCGCAACAAGATCACCATTACCGAGCTGATCCACCGCGCCGACATGCTGGAAAAACTGGAAGCCACCGGCACCTTGTATCAGTTCGCCATCCAGAAGGTCGCGGTGGCCCAAGCCGCCACCACCACCACCGGTGTGCAGCAGATCGTCAAAAGCCTGAACGAGCTGGCCACCCAGGCTTTCCACCGGGTCTATCGCGATCAGCGCAAGGGCCTGTTTCCCAATCCGGAGGCCCACCAGTTCGCGGAACTGGCAAAGAGCCTGTCTGGGCAGGGCAACGCCGCCTATATCTTCAACGGCGCCTTGGCGCGGCACCTGAGAGAAGCCAGGGGCTGGGACGAAAAGGTCCTGATGCTGATCACCATCATGGAAAGCGCGCCTTCCGAGGAAGAGCCGCGCAAGCTGGTGCTCTCCTCCATCGATGCGATCCTGGCGGAGGTCCTTAACGGTTCCGCGGCGCTGCATGAGCTGATGGGGCCGGCGGAAAATCTGGGCCAGGCGCTGAACAATCTGGTCACCCTGTTCCTGGGCAAGGAACCCGAAGCCGAAAGCCGCGGCAAGGGCCTGGCGGCCCTGACGCATCATTTCGCCAGCGACACGCTGCCCGAGGCGCGCACCGCCGTCGCCAATCGCGTGATCGCCGAATTCAAGAGCAGCAAGCGGCTTTGCCCGGATTCGCTGACCGAGGAACTCAAGACCCTGCGCTCCATCGCCAACCGTATCGTGCTGGGCATCGGCAAATATCTCAGCCATGAAGACCTGATCGCCGCCTTCACCCTGCGCTCCAAGCGGCTGGTGGTGCAGGAAGCGGTGGGGCAATTCATCGCCGAAGCCGAGCCTGACGAGAAGATCGACCGCATCCTGTTCGTCGAGGACAATATCATCGGGGCCGAAAACAAGCGCCAGCTGGCGAATTATGTGATGCCGGTGCTGAATTCGGCCGCTTTCGAGAATATTTTCCACAATCCCAAAACGCCCCTGGTGCAGCGGTTGCAGCGATTGACGCAATTGCAATCGCGGATACGCCGCTCGGGCTTCATCGACGTCACGCGCGAAGAAATCTCAACCCGGATGGATCAAATGGCGGTTCAGATGGAAGCGCGCGGCAAGCTGCTGGAATCCATCCAGGCCAGGCCTACCTCGGGCCTGGACAAGGCCCAGACCCTGTTGAAACTGATGGTCGGCGGCGTGCTCACGGAAGGCGCGCTGGCCAACAAAGGGCGCGCCATGATCCTGGGCTACCTCTCCCAACCCGGCTTTCTCACCGGCTACATGGCCGCCCAGGCCAAGGACGGCCAGCCGCCGGACAGCGAAAAGCTGATGGCGGAGTTGATGGAGACTTTGGGCAAGGCGGGCATTACCGCCGAGACGGGGCTTAAGTCGATCGCGGCATAGGGCGCGGGCCGTTCGCACCTTTTTTTGGAAAAAATGCATCGACCAGCAGCAGTACAACGCCTGCGGAAATCGCGATATCCGCAAAATTGCAAATAAAAAGCGGCAGCTTTCCCAGGTGAAGGTAGAGAAAATCAAATACGGCGCCACCATTGAGAAGGCGGTCGAACAGATTGCCCAGCGCACCGCCCAATATGAATCCGAAACCGGCTGAGGTGATCAATGTACGCGCTCGCCAAGCGATGACCGCAACCGCGATAGAAATCGTCACCAGCAGCGCGATAAGAGAATAAAATTCAATAGCGCTGTCCGGAGTCAGCAGGCCGAAGGACACGCCGCGATTGAGCGTCGGCGAGAAATCCGCCAGCCCTGGGATCAGGACGCGGCTCATTGCGCCATATCCCCACATGAGTTGAATCGTAAGAAAATTGGCCACTGCCAGAGCGCCCGCCAATCCAAAAGCGAGCCATCTCAATCTGCTCAATGCGCGGCATCCCAGTTATCGGCGGCGCGCGCATCGACCACCAATGGAACCGAGATTTCGACGGCCGGCAAAGCGGCCTTTTCCATCACCGTCTTGATCAGGTTCGACGCCTTCTCGACATCCTTGTCCGGCGCCTCGAAGATCAGTTCGTCATGCACCTGCAAGAGCATGGTGGCTTTGGCCTTCGCTTCCACCAACGCCGAGGGAAGCCGGGCCATGGCACGGCGGATGATATCGGCGGCGGAACCCTGGATCGGCGCATTGATGGCGGCGCGTTCGGCGCCGCCACGGAAGCCCGGCACTTTGGAATTGATCTCGCGGATATGGATGCGCCGCCCGAACAGGGTTTCCACAAAACCATGGTCGCGGGCGAACTGTTTGGTGTCTTCCATATAGTCGCGGATGCCCGGAAAGCGGGCGAAGTATTTCTTGATATAGTCGCTGGCTTCGCTTTGCGGAATGCCCAGCTGGTTGGCCAGGCCGAAGCCGGAAATTCCGTAAACAATGCCGAAATTGATCGCCTTGGCGCGGCGGCGCACTTCGGCGGGCATGCCCTTGATCGGTACGCCGAAAATCTCCGACGCGGTCATGGCGTGAATATCCAGATTGTCGGCAAAAGCCTTTTTCAATTGGGGAATATTGGCGATATGGGCCAAAAGCCTGAGCTCGATCTGGCTGTAGTCAGAGCTGATCAGTTTGTTGCCTTTGGCCGCGATAAAGGCCTGGCGGATGCGCCGGCCTTCTTCGGTGCGGACCGGAATATTCTGCAGATTGGGATCGGTCGAGGCCAGCCGCCCGGTTGAGGTGGACGCCATCGCGTAGGAGGTATGCACCCGGCCGGTCTTGGCGTTGATGTAAGTCGGCAGCGCATCGGTATAGGTACCGCGCAACTTGGCCAGGCCGCGCCACTCCAGTACTTTGGTGGCGATGGGATGGCCCTGTGCCGCCACATCTTCTAGCACATCGCTGTCGGTGGACCAGGCGCCGGTCTTGGTCTTGCGCCCGCCTTCGATTTTCATCCGGTCGAACAGGATTTCGCCCAACTGTTTGGGCGATCCGATATTGAACTCCCCACCCGCCAGTCTGTGAATCTCTTTTTCCAGGCCGACCTGTTGCTTGGCGAAATCGTTGGAAAGCTTGCGCAGCATGTCGGGATCGATGGTGACGCCGGCCCGCTCCATATCGGCCAAGACCATCACCAGCGGACGTTCCAAAGTCTCATAGACGCCGCGCTTTGCTCGCTCGCGCAGCTGCGGCTTGAGCAGCATGTAGAGCCGCAAGGTCACATCGGCGTCCTCGGCGGAATACTTCGTGGCTTCCGGCACCGGCACGCAGTCGAACGTGATCTTGTCCTTGCCCTTGCCGGTCACGTCGGCAAAGGCGATGGGGGTGTGGCCAAGGTGCAGGGTGCTGAGTTCGTCCATGCCATGGCCGTGCAAGCCGCCTTCCAGGACATAGGACATCAGCATCGTGTCATCGATGGGATCCAGCCGGATGCCGCGTTGCAGGAACACCAGCGCGTCATACTTCAGGTTCTGGCCCACTTTCAGGACGGAATCGTCTTCCAGCAGCAGCTTCAATTTCGCAACGACATCGGCCTCGGCCATCTGGACGATTTTCTCGGCCCCATCCTGAGCCTGGGACAAATCCAGGGACAGCCCATCGCCCTTGCGATGGCCGCAGGGAACATAACAAGCCTCGCCGGGCGCCACTGCCAAAGACACGCCGCAAAGATTGGCGGTCATGGGATCGAGGGAGGTGGTTTCGGTATCGACGCAAACCGTGCCCGCCGCATAGGCGCGCGCGATCCATTGATCCAGCGCCTTGGCTGTCGTCACGGTGACATAGGCATCGTGATTGATCGGCGCGCGCAGAGCGAAAGTATCCACCGGACTTTCGCCCACCACTTCCGGCGATTCCGGCTGGGGCGGCAACACATTGGCGACCGTGGGCGCAGCGGCAATGGCGTCCAGGTCATCGACCTCAAAATGCGCCGCCACCCGCTTGGTGATGGAGGTGAATTCCATCGCTTTCAAAAAGGCGATCAGCTCTTTGCAATCGGGCTCGTGCACCGCGAATTCATCCGGCTTTTCCTTGAGCGGGACATGGATATCCAATGTCACCAGCTTGAAGGAAAGGCGGGCATCCTCCGCACTCTCGATCAAACTCTCGCGGCGCTTATTCTGTTTGATCTCGCCGGCGCGCTTCAGCAGCGTTTCCAGATCGCCATATTGATTGATCAGCTCAGCCGCCGTTTTGATGCCGATGCCCCTGACACCCGGCACATTGTCGATGGAATCGCCCGCCAGGGCCTGGACATGCACCACCTTGTCGGGGGTGACGCCGAACTTTTCCAATACTTCGGGCGAGGCCAGGCGCCGGTTCTTCATCGTGTCCAGCATTTCGACCTTGCCGTCCACCACCAGCTGCATCAGGTCCTTGTCGGAGGAGATGATGGTGCAGCGGGCCCCCGCTTCACGCGCCACCCGCGCGTAAGTCGCGATCAGGTCGTCGGCTTCGTAACCTGCCATCTCCACGCAACTGACGCCGAAGGCGCGGGTGGCGTCGCGCACCAGGGGAAATTGCGGAATCAGGTCTTCCGGTGGCGGCGGACGGTTGGCCTTGTATTCCTTGTAAAGCTCATTGCGGAAGGTCTTCTCACCGGCATCGAATATCACCGCCAGATGGGTGGGCTGTTCGGGACCCTTCATGTCCTCCAGCAGCTTCCACAGCATGTTGCAGTAGCCGGACACCGCGCCGACGGGCAGGCCGTCGGACTTGCGGGTCAAGGGCGGCAAGGCGTGATAGGCGCGGAACAGATAGCCGGAGCCATCCACCAGATAGAGATGATCACCCTTTTTCAGGGCGCTCAATGATGACCTGCGCCTTCTTTAAGGACGAAGCGCTTGTCGCAATAGGGGCATTCCACGAAACTTTCGTCGCCCATTTCCATATAGACGCGCGGATGGCCCAAGGCGCCGCCGCCGCCATCACAGGCGACGCGGGTGTTGTCGGTTTCGACGATTTCGGGGGCCAGGGCGGGCATGGAAAGTTCCAAAAATGCGGGACGGGCGCGATCATACAAGTTAAGATTTACGGGGCAAGAGACAGATTTTCCCATGGTTCGGCTCGATAAAATCTACACCAGAGGCGGGGATTCCGGCGAAACCGGTCTCAGCGATGGCAACAGGGTTTCCAAAGCCAGCTTGCGTATCACCGCTATCGGCGCGGTGGATGAGGCCAACTCGGCCATCGGCGTGGCCCGGCTGGACGCAGAGGGCGATATGGACGCGATGCTGTCGCGCATCCAGAACGATCTGTTCGACCTGGGCGCCGATCTGTCCGCACCGGAGGATGGCCGCAAAGCCGAAGGCCGCTTGCGAGTTTCGAGCGCGCAAGTCGAGCGCCTGGAACGCGAGATCGATGCGATGAACGAAAAACTCGCGCCGCTGACCTCCTTTGTGTTGCCGGGCGGCACCGCCCTGGCGGCGCATCTGCATCTGGCCCGCGCCATCGCAAGGCGGGCGGAAGCCGCCATGGTGGCGCTGGCGGCCCAGGAGCAGATCAACGAGGCGGCGCTGCGTTATGCCAACCGGCTTTCAGACCATCTGTTCGTGATGGCGCGCACCGCCAATGACGGCGGCAAGGGCGATGTGCTGTGGATTCCGGGCGGCAATCGCTAGTGGCGGCGGCCAAATACAAACGCGAGAATGACTCCAACAACCCCCGTCGCCGCCCAGGCCGGTAGCGCCAGTGAGGAATAGACCCCCTGCGCCATAAAGGCGGCATGGTTCTGCATCCAGCTTTTGAACCCGGCCAAGCTATCCGGCTCGATCATGCCCCAGACAGAGTCCAGATTGCGCACCACCAGTTGGCCGCCCCGCTCCAGCGAGCTCACCGCATCCGCGCCCAAAAACACAAGCGCGGCCACGATCAGGATCAGGCTGAGAAGGCGCATGAAGATCGTCATGTCCAACCAATAGCGTCAGATCGGCCTGTTCACAAGAATCCCGATTGTGATTAACCACTTGAATCAAAAAAGAAAACCGCCCGCGATGCCAAGCACCGCGGGCGGCTGTTTAAAGCAAGATCAAAAGATTAGGCCTGCTCGGCGGCAGCCGGCTTCTTGCCGATGTCCTCGCCGGTGGTCTGATCCACCTGCTTCATCGACAGGCGCACCTTGCCGCGATCGTCGAAGCCAAGCAGCTTCACTTTCACCGCCTGGCCTTCCTTGACCACATCGGACGGCTTGGCGACGCGTTGCGCCGCCAGTTCGCTGACATGCACCAGCCCGTCCTTGGGACCGAAGAAGTTCACAAAGGCGCCGAAGTCCATCACCTTGACGATCTTGCCGTCATAGATCTGGCCGATTTCCGGTTCCGCGGTCAGGCCGCGAATCCATTTCAGCGCCGCCTTGATCGACTCGCCGTCGGCGGACGCCACCTTCACGGTGCCGTCGTCCTCGACATTGATCTTGGCGCCGGTCTTTTCCACGATCTCGCGGATCACCTTGCCGCCGGTGCCGATCACGTCGCGAATCTTGTCGACCGGGATCTTGATCTGCTCGATGCGCGGGGCGTGCTCGCCCAGCTCGGCGCGGGCGCCGGTCAAGGCCTTGTTCATCTCACCCAGGATATGCAGGCGTCCACCCTTGGCCTGCGCCAGAGCGACCTTCATGATTTCCTCGGTGATGCCGGCGATCTTGATGTCCATCTGAAGGCTGGTGATGCCTTCGTCGGTGCCCGCCACCTTGAAGTCCATGTCGCCCAGGTGATCTTCGTCACCCAGAATGTCGGACAGCACGACATAACGGCTGCCTTCCAGGATCAGGCCCATGGCGATACCGGCGGTCGGCTTCTTCAGCGGAACACCGGCATCCATCAGCGCCAGCGAGGTGCCGCACACCGTGGCCATCGAGGAAGAACCGTTGGATTCCGTTATCTCGGAAACCATGCGGATCGTGTAGGGGAATTCGTCCTTGCTGGGCAGCATCGGATGGATGGCGCGCCAGGCCAGCTTGCCATGGCCGATTTCGCGGCGGCCGGGCGAGCCCATGCGGCCGGTTTCACCGACGCTGTAGGGAGGGAAATTGTAGTGCAGCATGAAGGTCTGCTTGCCGGTGCCTTCCAGGCTGTCGACGAACTGCTCGTCTTCGGCGGTGCCCAGGGTGCAGACGCAAAGCGCCTGGGTTTCGCCGCGGGTGAACAGCGACGAACCATGGGTACGCGGCAGGATACCGACTTCCGCCACAATCGGGCGCACGGTGGTTAGGTCGCGGCCGTCAACGCGCTTCTTGGTGTCCAGCACCGCATTGCGCATCACATCGGCTTCCACGTCATGCAGCAGGCCGCCATAGACATTGGCCGGCACCTTGCCGTCGCCTTCGCCCACGAACTGTTCGGCAAACTTCTTCTTCACGGCCGACAGCGCGTCGCGGCGCTCGAACTTGATCGGCAGCTGGAACGCCTTGGCCAGTTCGGCCGAGGTTGCCGCCTTGATCGCGGCGCGCACGGGCGCGTGCACGTCCTGCGGCACCGGGCGCGGATCCTTGGCTGCCTTTTCCGCCAGGCGGATGATGGCGTTGATCGCGGTCTGCATCTGCTTGTGGCCGAACATCACGGCGCCCAGCATCACGTCTTCGCCGAGTTCCTGGGCTTCGGATTCCACCATCATCACGGCATCGGAGGTGCCGGCAACAATCAGTTCCAGTTTGGAGTCCGGATAGGTGTCGATGCTGGGGTTCAGGACATATTCGCCGTTGATATAACCGACGCGGGCCGCCGCGATCGGGCCCATGAAGGGCAGACCGGACAGGGTCAGGGCGGCGGACGCCGCGACCATGGCGATCACATCGGGATCGTTTTCCAGGTCGTGGCTCAGCACCTGCGCCACCACCAGAACTTCATTCTTGAAGCCATCGGCGAACAGGGGGCGAATGGGACGGTCGATCAGGCGCGAGATCAGGGTCTCGCGCTCGGTCGGCGCGCGCTCGCGCTTGAAATAGCCGCCCGGGATCTTGCCGGCGGCGTAATAGCGTTCCTGGTAATTCACGGTGAGCGGGAAAAAGTCCTGGCCTTCCTTGGCGGAGGCGGCGCCGACGGCGGTGGCCAGCACGACGGTTTCGCCATAGGTGGCAAGCACCGAGCCGTCAGCCTGACGCGCGATCTTGCCGGTTTCCAGGGTCAGCGTGCGGCCGCCCCATTCGAAGCTTTCTTTGTGTACGTTAAACATCGGATTTTCTTTCGTCATCGCCTGGCGCCATATTGCGGCAGGCCTTCCTTTTTGGTCGCTCCGGCCCTTTGGCCTTTGCTCCCTACGCTCCCCTATGGAGCTCGCTTTACCGGAAGCTCATCCCCCGAAAAGCAAAGCAACGGCTGATGCGCTTTGCACCAGCCGTTGCCAATTCTGTTTTGCCCGCGAAACTCAGCGGCGCAAGCCCAATTTGGAAATGATCGCCTCATAGCGCTTCACATCGCGGGACTTCACATAGTCCAGCAAATTGCGGCGCAACGACACCATCTTGATCATGCCGCGACGGGAATGATTGTCCTTGGAGTGGGTCTTGAAATGTTCGGTGAGGTTGGTGATGCGTTCCGACAGGATCGCGATCTGCACTTCCGGCGAGCCGGTATCGTTTTTGCCCGTCGCATTTTCGGCGACGACTTCTTTTTTGCGTTCAGGAGTGATCATTGTTTCTTTCCGGACATCAGGTCGTTGAAAAATTGAAGACGCGAAACGGACGAAGTTCACCTTCGGCGATTTCGGCCAGTGCTACGGGCGACCCGTCCTCATCCTTGAGAAACACGGTCTGCCCGGAGAGCTCGCCGTCACCAAAACCGTCCTTCATCTTGGCGAAGATGTTCGCGCGGATGAGGATGGGGTTGCCGGATCGGATGCGAACCGTATCGGGACCACTGACAGCCAGCGCCGGGATGCCGTCCAGCGCGGTTGAAAGGGGCCTCAAATACCCAAAAGCGGCGGGACTATGCATAAAAGGGGTCAGGGTATCCAGCCCGACCGCGCTTTTTTCATCCCAGGCGCCCAGCCGGGTCCGGCGCAGGGCTGAGACATGCCCCAAAGTACCCAGGGCCAGGGCCATATCCCGGACCCAAGACCTGACGTAAGTGCCTTTACCACAAAGGATTTCGAACTCCGCCTGGTCGGTTGTGGCGGCCAGCAGCCGGGCCTCGAAGACCTCGACAGGGCGGGGTTCCAGGACCACCTCTTCCCCGTCCCGGGCCAGGTCATAGGCCCGCTCCCCGTCCACTTTGATGGCGCTATAGGCCGGGGGCACCTGGTTCAGGGTGCCGGTGAAGCGGGGCAGCATGGCCAGGATCTCAGCCTCGCTGGGCCGCTTGTCCGAGGTCCCCGTAACTTTGCCTTCGGCATCGTCGCTATCGCGACTTTCGCCCCATGTCGCGGTGAAGCGGTAGGTCTTGTCCGCGTCCATGGCATAGGGAACGGTCTTGGTCGCCTCCCCCAACGCGATCGCCAGAATGCCGGTCGCCATCGGGTCCAAGGTTCCGGCATGGCCGGCCTTCTTGGCATCGAAAATGCGGCGCACCGCCGCCACCGCCTGGGTCGAGGTCACGCCTTGCGGCTTGTCCAGGATCACCCATCCATGGACCGGGTTACCCTTCTTACGGCGACCCATCAGCCTTCTTCTTCTTCATCGTCGTGGGTTGCCGCGAGGTCGCGCTGCACTTCCGGCGATTTGAGGATGGTCTCGATCTTCTGCGCTTCGGCAAAGGATTCGTCTTCGACAAAACGCAGATCGGGGGTGAATTTCATGGTGATCAGATGGCCCATCTCGCCGCGCAGAAATCCCTTATGCCGGTTCAGCGCCGCGATGATCGCCTTGGCATTCTGGCCGCCCAAGGGTTCGCAATAGACCGTGGCATAGCGCATGTCGGGCGAGGGTTTGACCTGGGTGATGGTGACCGAAACCCCGTCCAGATCGGAATCGCGGATTTCATTCTCGCGCAGCACTTCCGCCAAGGCGTGACGCAGCGCTTCACCCACCCGGAGCTGGCGCTGCGAAGGGCCGTGAGACATGTCGCGGCGGGTATGCCTGGCCGAACCGCGGCCGCGTGGGGAACGGGACATTCTAATTCTCCGGATAACCGAAACGCGTCACAAAGGGCGCGAGCATCGGAAGGACAGGTTGCATTTGCGGCGCGTAACGCCGCCATTGCTCCAAACCGGCCTGGGAAAGGCCGCGTACCAGCTGGGCGCCGGAAGGCGTGTCGATATTCTGCGCGCTTGCGCGCACCGCAAAGGCGCGCATCTCCTCGCGAAATTCCAGCCCCAGAAAATCGCACAGCCGCCTTGCTTGCTGGTCGAAATCCATCACCAGATTTTCGTGACGCGTTTCCAGAAGATCGAGGGTGAGTTTTTCCCGGTAGATTTCGACCAGCGACATCACCGCACCGTAATAGGCCGCCGACGTGTCCAGGCCGGTGAATTCAAACATGCCCGCATTCATCGCAAAGCGGCGGCGAAAACAGGACAGGACCGCATCGCGCGGGTCGCGCAGGGCAAGCAGGATTTTGGCGCGCGGAAACAGCTTGGCGATCAAAGGCAGGAACACCGCATTGAGCGGCATCTTGTCGACAAATACCGGTTTGGTGAGCGCCGGTTCACTTTCCGCCACCCGCTTCCAATAGGCCTCGCGCCAGGGCTGCAGTTCGGCATCCGTCAGGGTGGCAAGCCGGTCGAGATCGGCATCGGAACCGAAAAACGCCACCGCCGAATCCGTCAAGCAGGCGCGTTCCTGCATGGCCGCAACATCAGGATGGGCGGCCAGCACCTGTTCCAGCAAAGTGGTGCCGGAACGCGGAAAGCCGACCAGGAAAACATGGGTGCGCGCTTCTACCTGCGGTGCTCCCTGCCAATGCGCGGCGTCGGCGCGGCGGAAATATTCGGCCAGGCGAATCTCGCGCGCCCGAACCGTCTCAAGCCCTTCCATCGCCGGCGCGAAACTGTCGCGCTGAAGCGCCTTGGACGCGCCATAGGCCGCGAAGGCTTCGTCGGTGCGATCCTTCGCATCCAGAATGTCGCCGGCAAGACTCAAGGCAAAGGCACGGTTCACCGGCCCAAGATTGGGGTCTTGGAGAAGCGCCGATACCTGTATCTCGGCCGTAGCCATGTCTTTTTCCTGCAGCGCGGCGCCGGCCAGCGCAATGCGCGCCGCCGGATCGCGCGGATCGATCGCGAGCGCCCGGTTTGCAAAATCGCGCGCCGCCTTGGTATCGCCGCGTTGCCCCGCCAGCACCGCCAGCCGCGACAGCGCCTCCGAATGGGCGGGGTTGAGGGCAAGGACCTGTTCGAACGCCGCGCGGGCCGCGTCCAATTCGCTCAAATCCTCCAGCGCCAAGGCGCGGCCGAAATGCAGCCGAGGGTCGGGCGCGAGTTTGAGCGCGGCGTCGAAAGTCTCCACCGCCTCGCGCGACCGGCCCAGGCGCGAAAAACATTCGCCCAGCGCGTTCAACAGATCGACATGCTGCGGGGTCTGTTCGCGGGCCCGCAACAACAGCGGCAGCGCGATCTGGTTTTCACCGGAATGCATGTGCCCCAGACCCGCCAGGCCGAGCAAGGTGGAATGGTTGGCGCCGCGGCCCACCGCATCGCGGGCCAAGCCCATCGCCTTGGGAAGATCAGCACCCCAAAGCGCGGCTTCCACCGCGCGCAAGGTTGCGGCGAGATCGAGGGGAGCCGTGCTGGTCAAAGTCATGATTCACCCCTGACCAAAGAAGGGGACTAGAGCGCGCGCTGAATGGTTTCGACGTCGAAACATTCAATGACGTCGCCCTTCTGCATGTCCTGATAGTTGGTGAAGGCCATGCCGCATTCCTGACCGACCTGCACCTCTTTCACTTCGTCCTTGAAGCGCTTGAGGGTGGAGAGTTCGCCTTCATGGATCACGACATTGTCACGGATCAACCGCACCTTGGCGCCGCGCTTGACGCTGCCCTCGGTAACCTTGCAGCCCGCCACCTTGCCGACCTTGGAGATGTTGAACACTTCCAGGATTTCGGCATTGCCCAGGAACTTTTCGCGCGTTTCCGGCGTCAGCATGCCCGACAGCGCCGCCTTCACGTCATCCACCAGATTGTAGATGATGTTGTAGTAGCGGATCTCGACGCCGTCGCGCTTGGCGCGGTCGCGCGCCTGGTTGTTGGCGCGCACATTGAAGCCGATCACCGCCGCGCCGCTGGCATGGGCCAGGATGACGTCGCTTTCGGTGATCCCGCCCACACCGGATTGCAGGATCTGGGCGCCGACTTCGGCAGTCGCCAGCTTGGCCAGCGCGCCCTGAATGGCTTCGCTGGAGCCCTGCACGTCGGTCTTGAGCACCAGCGGCAACAAGCGTTTTTCGCCCGCTTCGCGGGTTTGCAGCAACTGATCCAGGGTCTGGCGCGAGTTGGACGCCTGGCGCTGTTCGCGGCGCTTGCGGCCGCGATACTCCGCCACTTCGCGGGCACGCGCTTCGTTTTCGACAACGACCATTTCGTCGCCGGCCTCGGGCGCGGCCGACAGGCCCAGCACTTCGATGGGCGTGGACGGGCCGGCGGATTGCACCGTCTCGCCGCGTTCATTGGCGAGCAGGCGCACCCGGCCCCATTCCGCGCCGGCGACCACGATGTCGCCGACCTTCAGGGTGCCGCGCTGCACCAGCACGGTGGCGACAGGACCGCGGCCCTTGTCCAGCTTGGCCTCGATCACCGCGCCTTCGGCGGGACGATCGGGATTGGCCTTGAGGTCCAGGATTTCGGCCTGAAGCAGAATGGCTTCTTCCAGCTTGTCCAGGCCTATGCCCTTGGTGGCCGAAACTTCGACAGCCTGGGTTTCGCCGCCCATATCCTCGACCTGGATTTCATACTGCAGCAATTCGGTCTTCACCCGGGTCGGATTGGAGTCGCCCTTGTCGACCTTGTTGACCGCCACGATCATCGGCACGCCCGCCGCCTTGGCATGGGCGATGGCTTCGACGGTTTGCGGCATCACGCCGTCATCGGCGGCAACGACCAGAATCACCAGGTCGGTGACCTTGGCGCCGCGCGCGCGCATCTGCGTGAAGGCGGCATGGCCCGGCGTGTCCAGGAAGGTGATCTTCTGGCCGGATTTCAAATTCACCTGATAGGCGCCGATATGCTGGGTGATGCCGCCGGCTTCGCCCGACACCACGTCGGTCTTGCGCATGGCGTCCAACAGCGAGGTCTTGCCATGGTCGACATGGCCCATGACCGTAACCACCGGCGGACGCGATTCCAGCTTGGCCTCGTCGTCCTTGGCGCCCGTCAGGCCTTCCAGCACGTCCGATTCCGCCACGCGCTTGACGACATGGCCGTATTCCGCCGCCACCAGTTCGGCGGTATCGGCATCGATAATGTCGTTCGGGGTCGCCATCATGCCGTTCTTCATCAGCACCTTGATGACGTCCACTGCGCGGCGGGCCATGCGGTTGGCCAGATCGGAAACCGTGATGGTTTCGGGAACAATGATATCGCGCGGGCCGGCGGGACCGGCAGGCTGCTGCTGATGGCCTTTGTTGACGCGTTGCAGATGGCGCTTATAGGAGGCGACCGAGCGCACGCGCTCATCGTCATCGGACAGAGCGCGGGTGACCGTCAGCTTGCCGCGGCGGCGTTCGCCTTCGGCCTTCTTGGGCGCGGGCGCCTTGGCCGGCACCAGCTTGCCGCCGACCTTCTTGGAGCCGCTTTCCTCTTCCTCGTCATTTTCCAGACGGCGGCGGGGCGCTTCGTTCGCGACCTCACTGAGTTTGGGAGTCTCGAGCCGGCGGGCGGCTTCCTGTTCGGCGCGCTTCTTGGCCAGCTCGTCGGCGGCCTTGCGCGCATCTTCTTCCACCTTGCGCTTTTCGGCGGCGATGCGCTCGGCGCGAAGCTGTTCTTCTTCGCGGGCGCGGCGCTCGGCGTCCTGTTCGGCGATGCGGCGGGCTTCGCTGTCGGAGACGCGCGCGTCGGCAAGGGCGGCGGCGCGGCGCGCCTTTTCTTCATCCGAAAGCTGGCGCAGCACCACGCCGCGGGCGGGCGCGGCCTTGTCGGCGGCGGGCGCCTTGGCCTCGGCCGGCTTGGCCGCCAGCTTTTCCGCCGGCTTCTCGGCAGCCTTGGCGGCGGGCTTGGCGGTTGCGGCGGGCGGCGCGGCGGAGCGCTTCTTCTCCACCACCACGGCCTTGGTGCGGCCATGGCTGAAGCTTTGCTTGACGGTGGAAGTTTCCGTCTTTTTCAGCGACAGCGTTTTGGCCGGGCGCTTGGTCTCGTCAGTATCGCTCATGACTTGCTTTCGTTTTTGCTCGCGTTCGCCCGCGGGCTTTCGGTCCGTTGGCGGAAGCCGGAAAGGCGTTCCGCGTCAAAAATCAAACGTTCGGCTAGGCCGCCTGGCTGGACGGCGGCATGTATCACATTCTCGCGTCCCAGCGCCAAGCCCAATTCGGCGCTGGTCAGGCTTTCGATCACCACGCATTTCAGTTCCATCCGGTGCGCGGCGCCGTACAATTTGCGCTTTCCGTCGGCCGCGCCGTCAAAAGCCTCAATCAACACTTTCGGGGCCTTCGGTCCTTCCAGCGCGCGCAGCACATTGTCGAAACCCAGCACCAGGGCGCCGGAGCGGCGCGCGATACCCAGATCGCCCAGCATCCGCGTCACCAAAGCCTTTTCGGCGCGCGCCGAGAGATCGGCATCGGCAGTCACTTTTACGGTTTGCTCGCCTCCGCTCGCGGGGCGCTTGGCGGCGCGGGAGAAGAGCTTCTTTTCCACCGCCTTATCGACGGCGGCACGCGACGCCTCCACCCACAGGCCCCGGCCCGGCAGTTTGGCTCCCGCATCGGGAACCACATTGCCGGCGGGATCGGCGACAAAACGGATCAAGCGGCTGTCGGGCATGACGGTGCCCGACACGATATCGCGGCGCTCACGCCCGCTATCGCCCGTCTCTTCCAATTTGTGCGCCACTTCTATCATCAGGCCTTCTCGGTCTCCTCGCCCTCGGCGTCTTCTTCGGCGACTTCCTCTTCCACCGGCTCCTCGATCCAGCCGATTTTGACCCGCGCCTTCATCACAATGGCGTTGGCGTCTTCGCTGGTGAGATTGAAGCCATCCAGGGCGCCGGGAACGCGCACGCGCTCCTTGTCCTTGTTGACCTCGTAATAGCCGATCAAATCGTCTGTGGCGCAGCCCGCCAGGTCTTCCAGACTCTTGATCTCATGCTCGCCCAAGGCCACCGCCATGGCGGGGGTGATGCCTTCCACTTCCAGCACCTCGTCGGCGACGCCAAGCGCCAGGCGCTTGTCGTCCATTTCCTTGTTGCGGGCTTCGATATACTCCACCGCGCGGCTTTGCAGTTCCTGGGCGGTCTCCTCGTCAAAGGCTTCGATCTGGGCCAGTTCATTGAGGTCGACATAGGCGACGTCCTCGATGGTGGCGAAGCCTTCCGAAGCCAGGAGCTGGGCCACGGTCTCGTCGACATCCAGCGATTCCATGAACAGAGCGGTGCGCTGGGTGAATTCCTTCTGGCGGCGTTCCGATTCCTCGGCCTCGGTGAGAATGTCGATCTGCCAGCCGGTGAGCTGGGAAGCCAGCCGCACATTCTGGCCGCGGCGGCCGATACCCAGCGACAGCTGCTCGTCCGGCACCACCACTTCGACGCGATGGGTGTCTTCGTCCAGCACCACCTTGGTGACTTCGGCGGGCGCCAGGGCATTGACGATGAAGGTCGCCGCTTCGCCGTTCCACGGGATGATGTCGATACGCTCGCCCTGCAGTTCCTGCACCACCGCCTGGACGCGCACGCCACGCATGCCGACGCAGGCGCCGACCGGGTCGATGGAGGAATCCTTGCTGATCACGGCGATCTTGGCGCGGGAGCCGGGATCGCGCGCCACGGCGCGGATTTCGATCACGCCGTCATAGATTTCCGGCACTTCCTGGGCGAACAGGCGCACCATGAACTGGGGATGGCTGCGCGACAGGAAAATCTGGGGCCCACGGGCCTCGCGGCGCACGTCATAAATATAAGCGCGGATGCGGTCGCCGGCGCGGAAGGATTCGCGCGGGATCATCTCGTCGCGGCGCACCACGCCTTCGGCCTTGCCCAGATCGACCACCACGGAACCGAATTCCGAGCGCTTAACCACGCCATGCACCACTTCGCCGATACGGTCCTTATATTCGTCATACTGGCGCTCGCGCTCGGCATCGCGCACCTTTTGCACGATCACCTGCTTGGCGTTCTGGGCATTGATGCGATTGAAATCCACCGGCGGCAGGGTCTCGGCGATGATGTCGCCGATCTGTGCGTCGGGATTGCGCTTGCGCGCATCGGCCAGCGAAATCTCGGTCTTGTCGTTCTCGACCATTTCCACGACATGCAGATAGCGCGAGACATGGGTCTCGCCCGTCTTGGGGTCGATATCGACCTTGATGTCGTTCTCGGTGCCGTAATGGGCCTTGGCGGCGCGCTGCATCGCCTCTTCCATCGCGGTCAGCACCACCTGCTTGTCGATGGATTTGTCACGCGCGACGGCGTCGGCGATCTGCAAAAGTTCGAGCCGGTTGGCGGCTACGGTCCCTGCCATTTTACTTCTCCTGTTGCGCGAGATTGCGCGTCTTGATCTGTTCGTTGATGAGCTTGTCGGTGAGAATGAGTTTCGCGTTGGCTATCGTGCGAAACGGAAATTTGATATCGGCGCTGCCGATGCTGGTATCGCGGATCACGACATCCTGGCCGTCCAGTCCGAGCAAGGTGGCGCGGAACCGCTTGCGGCCTTCGATCAGGGTGTTGAGTTCGATCTTGGCCTCATGGCCCGACCAGCGCGCGAAATCGGAAAGCCGGGTCAGCGGGCGATCGATACCGGGCGAAGACACCTCGATCTCATAATCGCCTTCGATCGGGTCTTCGGCCTCGATGAAATCCAGCAACACGTGGCTGAGGGTGGTGCAGCCTTCCACATCCATGCTGCCGTCGGGGCGCTCGGCCATCACTTGCAAAGTGCGGGAAGCCCCGCCCATCATGCGCAGGCGCACCAGTTTGAAGCCCGCCTGTTCAATGACGGGTTCAAAGACCGGTTCCAATTCTGTTGCCGCTACGACCAATTCAAAGCCTCTTGCCCGCGGCGGCCCTTTAGGCCGCCACACAACCACTATTTGTTGTTTGGGATGGGCGGCTATGTACGCCCGCAAGGCCCAAATATCAAGGCAGGCAGGGCTATTTGGGCTTGGCTGGCGCTATGCCTACGCTGACCACCCCGCTGGCCACGGCCTCGTCGATTTTCTTTTGACGGTCCAGCTCGGCCTGGCGGGCCTTGTCCTTCTCCTGTTGGGCCTGGGCCCGTTCCAGTCTTTCGAACGGCGAAGGCGAAAAAAGGATTAGAAGCAAGGCGATAGTTATGAGGCCGGCAATCACCACGACCCCCAGATCGCCCCAGGCGGTGCCGAAAATGGGCCGCTTCTCGTCATTATCGTCATCCATAAGGCTTTTTTACCGTGCCGTTGTGCGCCTCGCAAAGCGCAGGAAAGTGGGGGGGCCTTTGATCGCCTTGATTTCATAACGGGTTGGCGGCCAGTCGGCGGGGCGGAATTTCCAGTCGGCGGAACTTCGCGCCAGCCAGTCAAAGCCGGGATGGGCAATCAGCCGTTCCAGGGCAAAGGGAAGGTAGGATTTGTCGTCGGTGGCGAAGCGCAGTTCCGCCCCGGGCCGCAGGACCCGGAACAGCTGGTTCAGCATCTCCATCTGCAGAAAACGGCGTTTGTGATGCCGGGACTTGGGCCAGGGATCGGGGAAAAGCAGAAAGAACCGGCCCAGGCTTTGATCCGGCAAAGCCTCGATGATTTCCCGCCCATCCCCTTCATAAATTCGAACAGTGTTCAGCGGCGTTTCTTCAAGCTTTGTCAGTAGCTTGGCGACGCCCATCTCATAGGGCTCGGCGCCGATCAGGGCGATATTGGGATGGTTCTGCGCCTGCCAGACAAGGTGCTCGCCGGCACCAAAACCGACCTCCAGCCAGACATCATGAACGCTGTTCGGAAACTGGCTCAGGGGCGGGTCACCCACCCGATAGGCAAGTTCGCTTAACAGTGTTCGGCGAAGGCCCGACTGCCGTTCAGACAGTTTCGGGCCTTTCCGGCGACCATAAAGTTTCCGGCGATTGCGATCCTGGTGATCGGGCTCAGCCAAGCGCTGCTTTGATCTGCTCCGCCAGGTCGGTCTTCTCCCAGGAGAAGCCGCCATCGGCATCCGGCTCGCGGCCGAAATGGCCATAGGCCGAGGTCCGGGCGAAGATCGGCTTGTTGAGATCCAGATGCTGGCGGATGCCGCGCGGCTTGAGGTTCATGATCTCGGGCAGCAGCTTTTCCAGCTTGGCTTCGTCCACCTGGCCGGTGCCGTGCAGGTCGACATAGACGCTCAGCGGCTCGGCCACGCCGATGGCGTAAGCGAGCTGGATGGTACAGCGGTCGGCGACACCCGAGGCCACGACGTTCTTGGCGAGATAACGCGCGGCATAGGCGGCCGAGCGGTCCACCTTGGTGGAATCCTTGCCCGAGAAAGCGCCGCCGCCATGCGGGGCCGCGCCGCCGTACGTGTCGACGATGATCTTGCGGCCGGTGAGGCCGCAATCGCCGTCCGGACCGCCGATCACAAAAGCGCCGGTGGGATTGATGTGCCAGATGGTCTTATCGGTGATCCATGCCGCGGGCAGCGTCTGGCGGATGTAAGGCTCGACGATCTTGCGGATATCGGCGCTGGTCTGGCTTTCCGATGTGTGCTGGGTGGAGAGAACGATCTGGGTCGCTTCCACCGGCTTGCCGCCCGCATAGCGCAAAGTCACCTGGCTTTTCGCGTCGGGCAACAGGTCCTTTTCCTTGCCTTCCTTGCGCACCTTGGCCAGCAATTCCAGGATTTTATGGCTGTAGAACAGCGGCGCCGGCATCAGGGCCGGGGTTTCGCGGCAGGCATAGCCGAACATGATGCCCTGATCGCCCGCGCCTTCATCCTTGTTGCCGCTCGCATCCACGCCTTGGGCGATATGCGCCGACTGGGCGTGCAGCAAGACTTCGACATTGGCGTTGCGCCAATGAAAACCGTCCTGCTCATAGCCGATATCTTTAATGGCCTTGCGCGCGACATCTTCCACATCGCCGGCCTGCACTTTCTTCGGACCGCGGGTTTCGCCCGCGATCACCACCCGGTTGGTGGTGCAAAGGGTTTCGCAAGCAGCGCGGATATCCCAGGGGCTCATGCCTTCCTTGGGGCCTTCGCGGAAGAACAGGTCCACCACCTCATCCGAGATGCGGTCGCACACCTTGTCGGGGTGACCTTCGGAAACACTTTCGGAGGTGAACAAATAGTCGGAGCGCGCCATGGTGACCCTTACGTTCTGAAGCGGGCCACTCCTTTACAGGGTTTGGCGGAGGGGTCAACAGCATATGCCAAATATGACATATGCTGGGCCGAACTGGGGATTCACGCGGAACCCCTTGGCTGCTATACAGCTTGAAAATCCTTGGGAAACCGCATGCGCACCGCCACCGTCGAACGCAAGACCCGCGAGACCGAGATTTCGGTCTCCCTCGACCTGGACGGGACCGGGGATGCCGATATCGATACCGGCATCGGCTTTCTGGATCACATGCTGGAGAGCTTCGCCCGCCACTCCATGATCGATTTGAAGGTCCGGGCCACCGGCGACCTGCATGTCGATTATCACCACACCACCGAGGACACCGCCATTGTGATCGGCCAGGCGGTGAAACAGGCGCTGGGCGATTTTTCCGGCATTACCCGTTTCGGGTCCGCCCTGATCCCGATGGATGAGGCGCTGACCCGGGTGGCGATCGACCTGTCCAACCGGCCCTACCTGATCTGGCATGTGAAAATTCCCAAGCCCAAGCTGGGAGAGATGGACACAGAACTGTTCAAGGAATGGTTCCAGGCCTTCGCCCAGAATGCGGGGGTGTGCCTGCATATCGAAAATCTTTATGCCGATAACAGCCACCATATCGTCGAGACCTGCTTCAAGGGCCTGGCGCGGTCACTTCGCCAAGCCATCGCGCCGGATGAGCGGCTGGACGGCGCTTCGCCTTCCTCAAAAGGCAGTCTCTAAACTACACTCACCGGATGATCAGTTCCTCCACCGCCGTGGATGTCGCGCGCGGGGTGAGCCGTCTTCTGCTCGCGGAAGGCTACTCACCCATTCTGGAATTCACCCTGCCCAATGGGCGCAGGCTGGATGTCGCCGCCATCGGCCCTGGCGGGGAAATGCTGGGGGTTGAGATCAAAGTGGCGTTGGCCGATCTGCGCGGCGACAGCAAATGGCCGGAATATCTGGACTATTGCGATCTGTTCTATTTCGCCATCCCGCCGGATTTTCCCGACGAGCATGTGCCGCATCAGACCGGTTTGATCGTGGCCGACCGCTATGGCGGCTCCATCGTCAAGGAAGCTGAAGCGCAAAGCCTGCATGCCAGCCGCCGCAAGGCGGTCACCATCAGTTTCGCGCGCTGCGCGGCGGAGCGGCTGTCACGCCATCTGGAAGCCGCCGCCCTGGCGCAAATCCCCAATCTGGTGCTGCCCGATGCCACTGACCAAGGCTGAGGCCCGCAAGGTCATGCTGGCCATCGCCGGCACCGATGAGCGGCCCTGGTTCAACCAGCCCTCGGTCTTCCTTCACGACCGCTTCCTGGCCAAGACCCATCACAAAGAAGATGCGGTAACCTTGCAGGTCGGCTCGATGGAGATGCGCGACATGATGCTGGAAACCGAGCCCAAGCTTTTCTACATAACCGACCATTACCGGAAGTTCCCTTTCGTGCTGGTGCGGCTCTCGGCGTTGACCAAGACGGTGCTAAGGGAGTTGCTGGTGGGCCGCGCCGCGCAATTGGCGGCATTGCCGCCCATCAAGCGCCGCCCCAAAAAACCCGCCAAGAAAAAGCCCGCCAAATAGTCTGCGCCAAAATCCGCGAACAAGGTTAAACGCTGAGACGCTGGCGGGCGGTTTGCAATGCCGCCGGCATGGATGCGTTAAAACAGCGGCTTAACAGTGAATTTGTGCCGGAATGGAGCGCCGTCGGTATGTTGACGCTGCTGGCCGGTCTGTGGGCGTTTCACATTCAATTGCAGCTCACCCATGGCCAAAACATCCTGGGGCCGGTCGCGCTTTTGTTTGGCACAACTCTTTTGTTGCGCGCCTTTTCTTTCCGCCGCGGCGGATTGATTGTGGAATATCTGGCCCTCTCATGTGCCGTCTCCACGGCCGTTTGCGCATTATCCTATTTGAGCCTGGCTTCCTCGCAGACGCTGGTGGACGGGCAGCTGATGGCGATGGACCGTGCTTTGGGCTTCGATTGGCTGGCCGGTTACAATTTCGTCCAGTCCCATCCGGCACTGTCGGCGGTGCTGGGCTTTGCCTATGACGGCCTGATCTATCAAGGCCTGTATTTCGGCCTGCTGCTGGGATTGATGAACGACAGGCTGCGGCTGAAGCAGATGTTCTGGCTGGTGCTGGTCAGCGGCAGCCTGGCCTGTTTGGGCGCGTTGCTGCTGCCCGCCTTGGGCCCCTCGAAACTTTTCAACATCCAAACTGACAGCGGCTTTGTGCCGGTGATGGAGCATCTGCTTTCCGGTCGCGACAAGTCTTTCTCCCTTTCGGGCATGACCGGCGTGATCAGCTTTCCCTCCTTTCACACCAGCATGGCGCTGGCTTACATCTGGGCCTTCCGCAAAACCGGCGTCATCGGCTGGGCCGTGACCGGGCTCAATCTGGTGATGCTGTGCGCGGTGCCGTGGTTCGGCGGCCATTATCTGGTCGATATGATTGCGGGCGCGGTCACCATGCTGGTGTCGCTGGCGGCGATCAAAACCGCTCCGCTGCTTTGGGAAAAATTCCTGGGCGCTCTTGCCGCGCCGAAGCCGGCTCAGGCTTCAGCGTAGGAGCGACCGCGGTCCGTAGCGTCAGCGTACGGACGAGCGGAGCGAGGGGTCGCTAGCGCCAGCGTGGCGACGCGGCGCGACCATAGAAAAATCAGCGCGGGCTGCGCTTGGCCAGTATCCGCTGCAAGGTGCGGCGATGCATGTTCAGGCGCCGGGCGGTCTCGGACACATTGTGCCCGCATAATTCGTAGACGCGCTGGATATGTTCCCAGCGCACGCGATCCGCAGACATGGGATTTTCCGGTGGCTTGGGCTTGGAGCCCGGCGTCGCCATCAGAGCCGCCAGAATATCATCGGCATCGGCGGGCTTGGGCAGATAGTCGATGGCGCCGTATTTCACCGCAGCAACGGCGGTGGCGATATTGCCGAACCCCGTCAGCACCACCACCCGGCTTTCCGGGCGGATGGTGTGCAGGGTTTCCACCACGTCCAGTCCATTGCCGTCGTCGAGCTTGAGGTCGACCACGGCATAGGCGGGCGGGGCCTCCTTGGCGCGGGCCTTGCCCTCGGCCACCGATTCCGCCTGGGCGACGGTGAAGCCGCGCGCTTCCATGGCGCGGGCCAAGCGCTCCCTTAAGGGGCGGTCATCCTCGACCAGCAGCAGAGTTTTGTCGTCGGAGGTCATTCTGGGGGCGGCCTTTAGTACCCTTTTTCCAACCCGTCAAATAATTCACATATTTCAATCCGGCTCGGATTGGGCCGGGGGCTGGGATCCATCGATAACCCCCCGCGGCCAGCGCACGGAAACGAGGGCCCCGCCATCCGGCAGATTTTCCGGGTTAACCAGCCCGCCGGTCTGTTCCAACAGGATCTTGGCGATGAAAAAGCCCAGTCCCATGCCCTCATGCTGGTTCAGGGGGCCTTGCGGGCCGATGTCGGTCTCTCCCAGCGCATGATGGCCGGGGCGTGAGGTAATATAGGGCTCGCCCAGCGCCTCGAAGATTTCCGGGGCAAAGCCGGGGCCATCATCACGGACCGAAATATAGAGATACTGCCCGTCCCAACCGGCATTGACCGCCACCAGGGATTTGGCGAAGTCGGCGGCATTCTCGATGATATTGCCCAGACCATGCAGCAATTCGGGCGCGCGCCAGACCTGCGGCTCCTGATTGTCGCCTTCCGGCGCGGTCACGGTCACGCGGATTTCCAGATCCTCGCCGCGATGGGGGCTGGCGATATCGTCCAGGAACGCGCCCAGCGGAAGCCTGGCTGTGGCGCCCAACAACGTCGCTTCCGGATTGGCGAGGCGGGCGATGATGGCGCGGCAGCGTTCCGCCTGTTCGCGCAACAGGCGCACATCTTCCACCTCGGGGCTATTTTCCGGCAGCGACCGTTCCAATTCCCGCGCCACCACCGCGATGGTACCCAAGGGCGTACCCAGCTCATGCGCCGCCGCCGTGGCCAGCGCGCCCAGCGCCGCCAGGCGGTGTTCGCGCGCCAGCGCCAATTGCGTCGCCGCCAAGCCCGCCGACATGCGCGCGGATTCACTGGCGATGCGCCAGGCATAGACCGAGGTAAAGCCGATACCGATCACCAGCGCTGTCCAAATTCCCGCCTGATAAAGTTGCGGCAGCGCCAAGTCTTCACCCGCCGGCCAGGGCAAGGGACGATGCACCACCCCGATCAGCGACACCGATGTGAAAGCGATGCCCGCCAGGATCAGAACATTGCCGAGATTGAGGGTTGCGGCGGCAATCACCACCGGGGCGACAAACATCAAGGCGAAGGGATTGGCGATGCCGCCGGTGAGATAGAGCAGCGCCGCCAATTGCAGCACGTCGAAGGCCAGATAAAAGGTCGCCTCGCGGTTGGTGAGGCGGTGTGCCGGGGCATAACGGATCGCCAGCGCGACATTCAGAGCCGCGCTGACGGCGATGGCAATGGCGCAGTAGAGAATGGGCAAGGGATAGCCCAGCGCGAAATAAACCAGGAACAAAGCCACCGACTGGCCTGCTACCGCCAGCCAGCGCAGATTGGACAGGGTGCGAAGGCGGACCCTGCCGCCCGCGCCCACGCCTTGCGCGAACCCCCTGACCATCTCCTTGCGCGCCAATGCCACTTCCCTGTTACAGACAGAGGGATTAGAGCATGGTCAAGGAACTGGAAAAAGCATGCTGCGCAACCGCCAAGCCCTGATTCCCTACCTGCTTTTGGTCGCGGCCCTGGCCGGCGGCCTGCTCTGGCACCAAAGCGAAATGGTGCCGGGGCTGGGCAAGAATGTGATCACCGGGCGGGCCGATGTCGGCGGACCGTTCCGCCTGATCGATCACAACGGCAAGGCGGTGACCGAAGCCGATTTTCGCGGCCGCTATATGCTGATCTATTTCGGCTACAGCTTTTGTCCCGATGTCTGTCCCACCACGCTTGCGGTGATGGCCCAGGCGCTGGAGAAGCTGGGCGGCAAATCCCAGCGCATTGTGCCCATCCTGATCACCATCGATCCGGAGCGCGACACGCCCCAAGTGCTGAACGATTATATGAAAGCCTTTGGTCCCAGCTTTGTCGGCCTGACCGGCAGCGACGCGGCAATCAAGGATGCGTTAAAGAAATACCGCGTCTATGCCGCCAAGAAGCCGATGGAGAACGGCAATTACGGCGTGGATCACTCCTCGGTCCTTTATCTGATGGGACCGGACGGCAAGCTGGTGAATTTCTATGACGAAGCGGTATCGCCCGACGATCTGGCCAAGGATCTCAGGCTGCGGACCTAAAGCGCGGTCGGCAGCGGCAAATTATTCTGCGCGCAGGCGGCAATCAGCGTGTTGTGCATCAAGCAAATGATGGTCATGGCGCCGACGCCACCGGGCACGGGCGTGATGGCGCCCGCGACTGTTTTGGCGGCTTCGTAGTCGACATCGCCAACCAGTTTGTATTTGCCGTCGCCCGCATCGACGCGATTGATGCCGACATCGATCACCACCGCGCCCGGCTTGATCCAGTCGGCCTTGACGAATTCCGGCTTGCCGATGGCCGCGACCAGAATATCGGCGCGCCGCGCCAGCCCGGGCAAATCCTTGGAGCGGGAATGCGCCATGGTGACGGTGGCATTGGCCGCGAGCAGCAATTGCGCGGCGGGCTTGCCGAACAACAGCGAGCGGCCGATCACCAACGCTTCCTTGCCGGCAATGTCACCGGCATATTCTTTCAGCAGCAGCATCACACCAGCCGGCGTGCAACTCACCAGATGGGCGCGACCGGACAACAGCAGCCCGGCATTTTGCGGCGTCAGCGCATCGACATCCTTGGCCGGGTCGAGCGCGTCCAGTACGGCATTCTCGTCGAGATGCTTGGGCAGCGGCAGCTGCACCAGAATGCCGTGCACCGATTTATCCGCCGATAGCGCCTTCACCTTGGACAGCAATTCGTCCTGGGAAACATCGGCGGGCAGTTCCACATGCACCGATTTGAAGCCGATGGCCTCGGCGGTCTTGCGCTTGTTGCGGACATAGACTTCGGACGCGGGGTCCCGTCCCACCAGCACGGTCGCCAGTCCGGGTTGCAGCCCATGCTTGGATTTCAGCTCGGCGGCGTGGGCGGCGATTTTTTCGCGCAGCTTTGCGGCGCTGGCCTTGCCATCAATGACTGTCCCGGACATGCGCAATTACCAGCCGGCGGCCAGAACCGGGCCCCATAACATGGTGTAGCGGATGCCCATGATGGCGAAGAGCACAACCAGCGGCGAAAGATCCAGGCCGCCCATGGGCGGGATAATCCGGCGCACCGGGCGGAACACCGGCTCGGTGAGCGCCCACAGCATGCGTATCAGCGAGCGGACAAAATTGTTGTGCTCGTTGATGACGTTGAAGGCCGTCAGCCAGCTGACAATGACGGACGCCACGATGATCCAGGTATAGAAACCAAGGATTTGGTAAATCAGGAAGGCGATCGGGTTCAGCATGACTTTTGGGTGGCCTATCGCTTCGCTGCTTGAGGCCGATGTTGTACCGGGGGGAACCGCGCCGGAAAAGCCTTAAAAATAGGGGCCGCTTGACGATCCCGGCCCCCGTCCCTAAAACCCGGCCCTCCAGCAAAGGCTGGAAAACCGGTTCGGGGCTGTAGCTCAGTTGGGAGAGCGCCTCGTTCGCAATGAGGAGGCCAGCGGTTCGATTCCGCTCAGCTCCACCATTCCCAGTCGGAATGGGTTCCGAACCGATCATCTCATCAGGCGCCCCGGCCTTCGCAGACCCTTCGGGTCCGCTCGGCGTTCGGGCGGCCAAAGGTCCACTGGACCTTTGGCAGATCGCCCTCACCGTTCGCAATGAGGAGGCCAGCGGTTCTTTCCGGCCCTCGCTTACGCTCGGGCGTTCATCCCTCTCGCATGTCCACCGGACATGCTCACGCGCCTTCGGCGCGCCGGTCCTCACCCGCTCAGCTCCACCATCCTTCGCCCGCTTCGCGGGCTCAGGATGGCAGACCGAACCGACCTGTTACTTCCCCGTATACGTCACCCGCCAGACCACATTCGCCACATCGTCGGCGATCAGCAGGCTGCCGTCCTTGGCCACCAACAGGCCCACGGGGCGGCCCCAGACCTTGGCCGGTTGGCCCGAACTGCCCATGCCGTTCCAGAAGCCGGTGGCGAAATTCTCGTAACCGTTGACCGGCTTGCCGTTGACGAAGCGCACCCGGACCACCTTGTAGCCGGTGGGATTGCCCGCGTTCCACGAGCCGTGCAGCGACACAAAGGCGTCGTTCTTATACTCGGCGGGGAAATTCGAGCCGGTATAGAAGGCAAGGCCCGTCGGCGCGCTGTGCGCCTGGAACAGCACGTCGGGCGTGATGGTCGAAGCCACCTTGCCGCCCGGATCCTTGGCGCCCCAGGTCGGATCGGGATTCTTGCCGATATAGGCATAAGGATAGCCGTAGAAGCCGCCTTGCTTGACGCTGGTCATGTAATCGGGCGGCAGGGCATCGCCCAGCCCATCGCGCTCATTGGTCACGACATAGAGATTGTTGGTGCCCGGCGCGAAAGCGATGCCCACCGGATTGCGGATGCCGCTGGCAAACTCGCTCATGCCGCCATCGGGATTGATCTTGAAGACCTGCGCGCCCGGCTTGTAGTCGGAAATATTGTCCCGGGAACCCAGCGCCATATAGAGCCCGCCATCGGGCCCGAAAGCGATGTTGCGGGTGACGTGTCCGTTCTTGGGCGCCAGGTCAGCCACCTTGCTGGTGACTTTTTCCGGCTTGCCCGCCGCGGTCTGACCGTCCTTGTAAGGGAAGCGCCAGATGCCGCGCACATCGCCGACATAGAGATAGCCGCCTTGGAAGGCCACGCCGTGCGGATACACAAACCCGGCCGAGGCCGGCAGGAAGGTGAAGCGCTGATCCGCCTTGCCGTCATTGTTGGAGTCGCGCAGCACCGTGATCTTGCCGCCGCTGCGGGCTTTGTAGTCGCCCGGCGGCTCGGCCAGAAAGACGTCGCCATTGGGGGCCAAGGCCATCCAACGGGCGGCGCTGAGATTGTCGGCAAAGATCGAGACCCGAAAACCCTTGGGAACTTCCGGCATGGTGCCGGCCGGACGGGGGATGGTGGCGGCATCATTCGCCACCCCCGGAGTGGCATAGGGTTTGGCCAGGCTGGCAGGCGAAATCTGGAACTTCTGGCCCGGATGGTCGGCGGCCAACACGCCCCCCGCAGCCAGCAAAGAAGCGGCAAAGGTGGAAATCATCAAAGCTTGTTTGGTCATTTTGGCCTCCCGTTAAAATTCGATTTACCAATCCGGCGCTTACTGGCGCCCATGACTCGCGCCCCGCTTCTGGCTCTTGCTGTTTTCGCCCTGGCTGTGATGCCTGGACGCGCCGCGGAGCATGGCGAGAAAGCCCAAAAAGCGCCAGAGCATAAGACCACGCAATCTGAGAGCTACATCATGGTGGACCCGATCTACACCACCATCGTGTCGGACAATCGCGTGGCGGGCATGCTGATGATAGGCGCCGGACTGGATGTACCCAATGCGCATTTACGCGAAGAAGTGACACGCTCCATGCCGGTGCTGCGTGATGCCTATATCCGCAATCTGATGACCTTCACCGCCAATGTGGTGCGCACCGACAGTCAGCCGGACGTCGAAATGATCGCCGACCGGTTGCAGGCGGTGACCGACCGCGCGCTCAAGAAAAAGGGCGCCAAGATACTCCTGGCCCAAGTGGCCATCCGGATAACGGCCAAGTAGACCCCCCCTCCGGTTTCAGCTTTCTCTCGCTCGCTCCGCTTGCCATGCTTCGCATGAAGGGGGGTGAGCATGGCGCCCAGCCATGCGAACGACCTGTGATCGCGGAAACAAGTCTTTGCTGCGTACGCTATCGAGAATAGTCTTTGGCGGGCATGGATTTCTCAAAAGCTCCAATGACCTGGATGCGGCCCCTCAACCCGTGGCTGGCCCCTGGCCTGCTGCTGGCGGTTGGCGCGCTGGTCATCCTGTCAGACGGCTTTGGCTTCGAATCCTTCTTGAGCAAGCTGCTCTTCGACGCCTATCGCCAGGCCGCCCCCGCCAGCACGATCAGCGCCGCCATTGAGCAGATGGCCGGCAACGCGGTGCTGCACCGCCCGGGCTGGGCCCCCCTCGCCGAGTCGGTTCTGCTGGTTGCACTGGGCACGGCGACCCTGGCCTTGCTGCGATTTGGCTTGGGCTGGTCGGCGGCCCTGGCGATGGCGGGCGCGATCCTGCTCTGGCTTGGCTCCTGGTATTTTTATTCCACGCGCAGCCTGTTGCTGGATGCGGCGACGCCGGTGTTGTTTCTGGCCCTGGCGTTCGCGGCCGGCGTGGCGGTCTGGCTTTATCGCGTCCATCTGGCGCGCGTCGGCTTGCGCATGGCCTTTGCGGATCGCTTGCCCCCTTCCGTGCTGGAAGCCATCGCACGCCGTCCCGCGCTGCTGAAACCGGAAGGAGAATGGCGCACCGTCACCTATATGGCATGTGGAATCGAAACGGCTCCCGGCCAAGACGCCGCCGCTTTCACCAGCCGGACCCAGAGCATATTGGCGCGGCTGGTCGATCAGGTGGTCGCGCATGGCGGCACCATCGAGCGGGCGGGCGCCGACGGTTTTGCCGCGTTCTGGAACGCGCCGCTGGATGATGTCGAACATGAGCTGCACGCCTGCGAAGCCGCCAATGCCATGGCGGCGCTGATCGCGGAGGCCGCGCAATATGAGCCGCCGATCCTGATCAGCGCCGGGCTCGCCAGCGGTCCGGTGATAGCGGGCGGTTTTGGCGGACATGGTCATCTGGCCTATGGCGTTCAGGGCGAGACCAAGGCGATGGCGCATAAAATCCGCGCCCTGGCGCACAACTATCATGCGCCGCTGATCGTGACAGAACAGACAAGACGGCTGGCCGAGCGGAACTTCGCGCTTCTGGAAGTCGACAGTATTCCAAGCATAGGGAACAATACACCCATCACCCTGCATGCCTTGATGGGCGGCGTGATCGTACGCGCAGCGCCAAAGTTTCGCGCGCTATCGGTGTTTCACGATCATATCTTCCAGGCGATCCGCGGGCAGAATTGGCGGGTGGCGCGCGATCTGATCGCGCAATGCCGCCGCCTGTCGGGCGCCAACCAGGCGCTGTACGATCTGCATCTGGCGCGCATCGCTTACTACGAAACCCATCCACCCGGCGCGGACTGGGATGGTGCGTTCCGTGCAATTTTGGAATAGCGCCGGGTGGATGTTTTTCCAATTGGCGGCTCCGCCGCCGGGGCCGCCCGCAGATGGTTGGGACGGCGCGTTCAGACAGGTGCTGGAATAGCAGCCAGGCCGTAATGCGCCGCGGGCGCGCCGGTCAGTGCCGCCCACATCTGATCGCCCCAGGAAAAATGCCACCATTCGTCGGGGTGACCGGCAAAACCTTCTTCGATCATCAGCCAGTGCAACAAGCGGCGATTGGCGCGCGCTTCGGAATCGGAAAAAGAGAAATTCTCCGCCGCCAGCTCTTCGAAGCGGTCGCGATGCGCCAACCCCGTCACATCGTCGAACAGCGAGCCCATCCACAAGCACTCGCCGTCCTTCCAGCGTAAAGTCAAATCCACCGCCGAGGCGGTGGCATGCGGGGCGGGCGAATCCGCGCTATCGGAGGGCGCCGCCCAATAGCGCTCAACTTCCTCCGTCAGCGCCGCCCCGTTCAGAGTGGGATCGCGGCGCTGAAGCTCGCGCGGCATCCATACATCGTGGAAATAGGCCTGCACCGCACGCGGGCGCCAGGCGTCGAACAGAAACAGTTCCAGCCCGACGGCGCCCGCGCGCGCATTCACGCGGGCAAGCTTTTCCGCCACCGACTTTCGCAGCCATAATTTTTCCACCGCGCCCTCTATCTTTTGCCAGTAAGGCGGATTGCGGTTGCCGGCATAGAAATTCTCGCCTTTGAGCCCGGCATCGCGGGCTTCGACCACGGCTTCGGCGAAGAGGGCGCAACCGCGCGACAGCGGAATGCGCGTACGAAACCCCCGGCGCGCGGCGCGCGCCCCCGCCTGATCGCCGATGGGACGGGTCCGCAAATCTTCCAGGGCGCCGAAAATTGACATGCGCACGCTAGTGACCCGATTCCGAAATTCGATTTAACTCTATATCAGTCATTGACGAATTTCGGAATCGAAGGTCACTAGCAAATTATTGATTCCTAGTGTCGTTTTGGTTTCGAAGTTCGCCCGGAGCCCTATATCGGCCTATTGCGAACTTCGAAACCACGACACTAGGTAGGATGATGCCGACCCGTCCCGAAAGCCCCCGCATGACCTATCGCGCCGCCCGGCGCGCCTTTATCGCGGCTTGCGAAAAGGCCCACATCGACACGGTGGCGCGACTGCATCCCAGCAAGGGTCCGGACGGCAAGCCACTATTCATGGATTGCGCCGCGATGGGGCCGCGCCACGCCGCCCGGGCGGTTCTGGTGGTGGGCCATGACGCGGCAGGCACCGATCTGCTGATCCGGTTGCTCGGCGCTGTCAGCGCGCCCAAGGAAGCGCGCCTGGTGCTGGTCCACGCCTTCGATCCTGCTCTATTTGCTGGGGCCAAGAGCGATCCGGCTTGGCCGTCGGCCATGCTGGGCGCGGTGGCGACGGAAGACCTTTCACACGTACAGGTTCTGACCGTGATTTCCCTGGCCAAGGGCGGTGACACGCTCAAAGCCGCAGTTCAGGAAAAGCTCCCGCAAGCCAGGATCGCAATCTTGCCGCCGGGCAGCGACGTGGCAAAGGCGCAGGCGTCCATCACTGCGTTCTTCTCGGGCGGTTAGTGACTGATTTGACAAAGAAAAACGGACCGCCTTTGCAAGCCGGGCGCGTTTTCTTTATAGCAACCCGGAACGCACCCGTAGCTCAGCTGGATAGAGTGCTGCCCTCCGAAGGCAGAGGTCATAGGTTCGAATCCTATCGGGTGCGCCATAAAATCAAGCACTTAAGGGTTGCCAGCCCCCTCCGTATGGAATGGGTACGGAATTGTGGGGGGTAAATTCCCCTTGTTTCAGGCGGCACACTTGGCCTGCGCTGAGGATCGCGGCGTACGCTTACTCTGGGGAAAAATTCCCCGCCTAGGCCACAGCCAATAGGGTTTTCTGCCCCCCACCCCCGGTCGATCCCGGAGGCCCCCCATAGCCAAACTGACAGGGTCGGCCCCACAAAAATTTTCCAGTTTTAGGGAGCTATTATTGTCGAGCCGTTTGGCTGGGTAATTATGGATTAATTCCCCGGACCTTTGGGAGAGAACCGGGCATATATAATACAATTAATTTAGTGTATATTACCCTGGCTTTGCGGCCTGAGAACAGCAAGGAACAGGATGCATGAACGACACCGGCAGGGGCAGGTTCCAGAAGGGCCGCAGCGGCAACCCAGGCGGCAGGCCCAAGGAAATTGGCGAGGTCAGGGACCTAGCGCGGCACTTTACGCCACAGGCCATAGAATCTCTTCAATCGATCATGAACGAACAACAGGCCCCCGCGTCAGCCCGTGTGGCTGCTGCCGAGGCATTGCTCAATCGAGGCTGGGGCCGTCCCACCCAGATGATTGCGGGTGATGCCGATGCCGGGCCGTTGCAGGTCACAGTGTGCTGGGCGAAATCGTAGGCACTGGTCCAGTTTGACCTAGGGTTGTAGCGCGGCGGCCTTCCGCTCGCTTCTCAGTTTCCAGCTTCCCCGAACAGCGAGTATCGTCATGATCGCCAGGGCAGAAAACATAACAATCCAACCAACATTTGTCTTTTGTTGGCCGCTAGCAATTGCTCCAACTTTCAACACGAGTTCAAAGGCAAACCAAGCCGCCGTGAACAGCGTTGCCCAGAATCCTTGGGCAACCCAGATGCGCCAAGCTAGAAAAGCCGCCAAAGCGATCCCCAAAATGTTGGAGATGACATTCGTTAGGTCCCCGTCATCCCCAAATGTGTTGTGCCCCGTGTAATACACAAAGAGCATTTGGATGATGTAACTGCCCCCTAAAAAGACGCAAATCCAAACTCCTGATTTAGCAGCCTTAAGTGCTTCATCATGCGTTTCCAGGGGCTGTAAAGGATTCCAATGGCTAAACTTGCTTGGTTTCTCCGGTTCCTCGATTGTCATTGGTGCTCTCCCAGCCATCAATCAATCGGACAATATCACTAACATCCCAAAGGCGCTGTTCAAGGCCACAAGCCATAGCCGGGGACATACGGACGGACGAATTGATCCGGGCGAAGTTATACCAGCAAGTGTACAGCGCGACCATGTGAACGTGATTTTCGATCTTCTTGGAATGACCGTTTGTCAGTCGCGTAAAGCGGCGCATGTGCTGGCGCATGGTCTGGTTACCCCTTTTTCCCGCCCTCAACAGCGCAACACTTTAATTCCAAAATGGCGCCAAACCTCGACCCCGGAAGTCGCCTGGCTTGGAACAGACCCCGAGGCCCTAGAAGTAATCAGCAATATCTTTGGATGGTAAGCGGCCTTCGCGGCGTTCCATGAGCCTAGCATGGCCGACTTTGATCACCGTAAGGAAAATGACAAACGGCATCACCGCAACGTAATACTCCGCTAAACTTAACCATACATCCGTTTTCGGGCCGAACAAAAACAATTCCCACAAACCAAATATATATGCAGATAAAAAGACGATACCTAACCAATTCAATTTAGGAAAATAGAATTCGAAATTGAATACGTGGTAGCTCCGATTATTGAGAAACGAAATATACCACACCAAAGAAAGAACGGTCACGGCCCGCCAAAAAACATCAGGAATGGCTGGTATCGTTGGCCCTCCCATGCTCGTGTAGCCAAAACCCACAATACCGAAGAAGCCGAAAATAAAAGCATAAGTCAAAAGCGGCTTCGCTATCTCCTTCAAAAGCGCGCCAAGATCGACCAAGCTTACCTCAGCCAAGACTTCACGTAGCGTTGCTTCTTTAGACATGCTAGCCGCCCCTTGCCCTCGAAAAACCTAACCCAAATCAACCCAGCGAACCATCCAGCCCGGCCTTAGCCCGGCTGCCGGATTGCGCTAAGGTGGTATGGGGAACGGGGGCTGCCATGCAACGCACACTCACAGCATCACTGATGGTCGCAATACTGGCACTGACTGGGTGCGACCAGTCTAACAATGCCGATGCGGCGAAGGTGGCCCAACAGGAGCCAGATCATTGGGCCGTTATCCCGGTCACCACAGCAGGGGCCGCCGCCATTTGGCGAGTAAATACCAAGACGGGAACGTTGGAGTACTGCTGGCGAGTTGACGTTGTCCGTTGCGATCCGCCGTTCCCTGCCGCCAAGCAGTTGTCGTCCGAGGATGCAGAAGCTCTTAACTGGGCAGAGGCACACCCCGACGATCCACGGGCCGCAAAAATCAAACAAAGGCTGGGCGTGCAGCCCGGTGGGCTCCGGATCGACCCATCGGTTGAAGCAATCTTGAAAAAGTATGGCGTCAAATAGCCGACGGAAGAGCTTCCTGTCACGCTGAGAAATTGCCACTCGGCCAAGGGGCAATGCCAGTAGCGGGCCTGACCAATTTAGGGGTGGGTAGCGTTACCCCCGTGTTTCACTATCAACACTGCAATACCTCTCCCACATCACCTCCGGCTTCGGGAAAACGTCTGCTTCATCGGGCAATTCTTCGCCAATCTTGAGCCTTGCAGGCCGTCCCTTCCTGTCCTCTTCGTTATTCAGGTATCCAAGGCCAACGCACTCTTTCACTCGCCGGGAACATGCCGACTTATCCAGACCGAGTGTTTTGACAAGCGTTGTGAGCGGCACACCCTCAGAATGTGTGTCGGATAGCGCAGCAACCACTTCGACGGTTTCGCGTATGCGCTTTGGTACTGTGGCCTGTACGCCTTCACGCACCAAGTCTGCCACCAGATCATAAACTGCGGCATAGTCCGCAAGATATGCGACGATCCTGCCCTGTGCATCGCGTTCACGATTAGCTTGGTGCAGGAGGGCATGTGCCTGAATGAGAGACAACAGCATTGGAAAGTCACGGCGCATCCTGACGGCGGCGGGTGACACAAGGTCAGACAGTACGCCGACATATGGGATTACGACGCATTTTTGTCCTGTCTCGATCCACACCTGGAGCGCGTGAAACTCTTCGTGGTGGGCGGGTACATATGCACTTACGTCAGCCTGCTTGCGGAGAATTGAGCGTGTCTGTTCGGGTGTGTCGCTCACGGTAAGGGAAAGCAGCCGGGTTTCGTTTTCGGGATGAAGCTTCGCCGCTGTCGTTGTTGTAATTAGCCCTGTCGGACCTTCACGCTCAATGCGTCGTGACCGCATGCCTTCAGGAGTCTTTTCGACAGTCTCATAGGCGATGCAACCTTCGCTCAAAAGCGTCCGTATCAAATAGCTTTGGTAATCATTTGCCATTCCGGAACTTTCATAGATGACAAGCATCCGGTGTTTCAGTGGCTCCTCCGAATAGGCGAGCGCCTTCTCGCTCATCCCGGTCAATTTGTAGATGGCATGGTCGGGAAAGAATGACAGGACACGCTCAACCATAAAACTTTTGCCGCCTGAACTTGGTCCCTTTACGGCGACTGACACTGGGCGATCAAACAGGCGGCTCATAACGGCTAGAAACAAGATGCTTGCGTTTTTAGCTTCCCCGACAACGCCGCTCGCTTCGAGTTCCGATTTGAAGTGGGCGAGGATGTCTCGCTTCTGGGCTAGCGTTTTGCAAACCTCCCAAGCCGCCTGCCGGGCCTCCTCTATGCGCTCTTCCTGTTCCTCTTTCCATGCAGTTGCGTTATCGAGTGCTGCTTGCCAGCGTTCATGGAAATCATTTGGGCTATCGCAATAAAGGGCACTGGGGTCCTTGAATGCGCCAAGCCTTACAAATTTCACGCGATCACGGATTTTGGAAGCAGAAACCCATTTCTGCACGGCCTCGCCGCCCTGGTCCGGTTCAAGGACGACATAGATTATCTCGAAGCCGTCTAGGTGTGCCGCGTCGCGGTCTTCGCTCCAGTTGGCGGCTCCTGGTAATCCGAGTGCCGGTATCCCGTGTTGCCAGAGCGTGTGGCAATCGGACTCGCCCTCAACCATCACGATGGATGGCGTCGTGCCAGCCCCCTGTAAGCGGTCCAGGCCGTACAACGACGGATGGCTACCTTTGCGCCAGCGGAATTTGTCATGGCCTTCCAGCGCAATCCTGAAGCGTATCGCGGCCTCAGCGCCGGCTGTGTCACGATATGTGATCCGTATTGCTGGCGCTCCCATATATTGGAAGTCAGTAAGTCCCAGAGATGTCAGAAAATTGAGAGGTATGTTTTTGTAATCAGCATATTCGGACAATCGGCAGCCAGACCGTTGCGCTGTTGACTGTGTTTCTGGGGGGTATTCCACCCCTACCCCGGTGTCTGCCGTGGTATCGCTGCGCTCGGTCATGGCTGGACACCAAGCGTTGCCGCCAAGTGCCGCGCGGCCTCAATCTGGCTCAAGCCTTCAAGGTAGGCCAACAGCGATATGGCATCGCCTCCACGAACACCAACGAGGGCGAAGTCTGCCCAACGGCCCGTGACTATGTTGATCCGAAACGAGCCGGGATGTTTGTCAACGCGCTTTGGGTTGCGGGCGACCCATTCGTGGCCCTGCCTTCGTCCATCTGGCAGCCAGCGGGCGAGCAATGATGGAAGCGCAACAATCGCGCCGCGATTAAGAGCCTCGAAATCTATGCGCGATTGTTGCCCGCGCCTTGGCTTCTTGCTAACCTTGCATTTATCGATCTGCCAAGATTGACGCTTTTCTAAGACCCCGGCCTGCCAGCCGGGGTTTTGCATTTGTACAGCCATTTCTCACGCCTCCGCCTGGTAGGCCGGAAGGCCTGCCAGATAGGCTTCGAGATCGGCGTAGCAGATCAAGGTCCGGCGGCCTGCCTTGCGAGCGGTAAGGTGGCCATGCTTTAGCGCCTCATAAATGGAAGTGCGCGACATACCGGATGCCTTCACGGCCTCCGGGATTGTGACTGCTATCGGTGCTTGCATTGGGAAGGGTTCCCGCAAGGCCGTGCGGGATTGCACGAACGTTGCGGGACAATGAAATATGAGCCTTTCACCGCCCCTGCAAAGGATTAGAAAGGATTTTAAATGCGACTACGAAGAGTAGTATTTGCGAAACTTGCGCACCAGTCGCTTCGCCAGGCTCTCGGGCGAGCCATATCCCGAAACTCTGCCATCGCTCACAAGTATGCGCGCTGCCTCTGGCGCTGATTTAGCTTGTCTGGTGTGCGGGTGGCCCGCCAGCATCTTGTGCATTTCAGACGCCAGCTTTCGATCTTCGGACCAGCCGGATTGTTCTTTGACGGGCCGCCCCCGTTTGCGGTTATCAAAATTAGGCCGGTAAAACACGGCGCAGAGATCATCATAGTTTAGCGCAAGGTCCGGTGCCAGCGTGTATGGATTTTGCTCAGGTGCGGCGCGGGCATACAGGCTGAGATAAATCCCGATGTGGGCTTTGGGCACAACTACAGCATTTAGCTCTCCTCTAACGTCGCCACGCGATACGGCATCAAACAGCAGCTTTTGCATCGCCTCATAGGGCTGGTTCTCGATCGCGGGGAAATGCTCCATTGTCTCAAGGCATTTGATTGGGGAGAGCCAACGATAGCGGCTCATAGCGCCAATTCTCCAAGCGCCTTTACCGCAGCATCGCTGGCGAGATGCCCGTAATGTCGTTCGATCATTGCCGCGCTGGTGCCTGAAATTTGCGCGATGGTGAGCAAGGGTAGCCCGGCGCTCACTAAGTCGGTGATTGTGCTGTGGCGCAGGGTGTAGGCGGTTGCATCGCCTGGCAGATCGGCAGAGACGACGGCAGCGGCAATCGGAAGCTTCCAGCTATTCTTGTCCCATGCCTTTCCGTTGGCGCGCATGAAAAGGGGCGCGCCCGGCAGCTTGTTCTTGGCCTGCGCCGCAAGCAGATTTGCAGCCTCTTGCGGTAATTGGATACGTCGGGGCTCTCCCGTCTTGTCCTTGCCGATAGTCAATTCAGCCGTGCGCTTGTCGAAGTCACCAGCGGTGAGCGCCGCCAGCGCACCCGGCCGCAAGGGCAGGAGGCAAAGGGCTCGTACAAATGGCCGGGCTTCCGCGTTGACCGTTTCTACTAGCTTCCGGCGCTGGCGGCGGTCCAGATACAGGGTGCGCCGCCCATTGGCGTTCTTGACGGCCTTCAACGCCTCTTGCCAAGCGGCCTCGGTGCCTGGCGCACCGGGCGATAGCACCTTGGCCAATGCCGCCCGCAAAATCGCCATGTCTCGGTTGAGGGTGGAGGGGGCGCGGCTGCGGTGGATCGGCTTACCTTCCTTGCGACGGCTGACCAGGGCAGGTCGGGCCTCCAGCCGCTCGCGCCAATCTTTGACGTGGCGGAGGCGCAGCTTGCCCAGCTTCACCTTGGCGATGGGGTCAGCATAGACGTAGCGCTGGAAGCGGTGCCCGGCTTCGGGGCGGGACTTGGCGTATTCCCGGCAGGCATCGGCCACGGTTTCGATCTTCGCGCGCACATGCCCGCCAGCTTCAACCAGTTCTGCCAGCGCCTCCGCTTCCTTCTTGGCGGCGGCGAACATTTCATTGCCCGCCAGCGCCCCGAAGTCGCCAAGAGACTTCAGGCGATATTTCCCTGCGTCCTCATCATAGGCGCGGGCGATCCACGTCCCCTTGCCGCCACGCTTGGAGGGGCGAAAGCCAAGGAAGCATCCGGCGCGAAGCCTCTGCCAATGCGGTTCACGCTGCAGTTTCAACCGTTCCCGGCCGCCAACTTTGCTCAGGTTCAGTGCCATGAAGCCTCCCTATCCGTTCCGTACTGAATGTGTATGGAATACAACGGGGCACGGAGCGGGACAAGTGTGAATGATAAAGGCCAGTTTTATTGGATTATCGTGGTCCGACTGCGTCCGTGCTTGGCCTGGCCCCTGCACTCCGAAGGCAGAGGTCATAGGTTCGAATCCTATCGGGTGCGCCATTTTTTGCGTGGAACGCAAAAAATGGCGCCCCAAGCACGCCCGCGCGACAGCGGCTTGAGGGCGTGCTTGGCTAGCAAAAACCCATCCGGCGCTTCGCGCAAAAATGGCGACTGGGAGCAGCGGTTGCCTCTCCCTCTGCCTCCCCGCACAATCGGGCGATGCACACCGAACTCGCTCTTGTTTTTGGCCTGCTTGCCGTGACGGCTTTCGCCGCGCTGGGGGCGCGGCGTTGGCGTATTCCTTTTTCCATCTTCCTGGTGCTGCTGGGACTGGGGATCAGCTTCCTGCCCGGCATGCCCCGCATCGAACTCAGCCCCGAACTGGTGTTGAGCCTGTTCTTGCCGCCCCTGCTCTATCGCGCCGGAGTGCAGATGAGCTGGCGCGGCTTCAGGGCCAATATGGGGCCCATTCTGCTGCTGGCCGTCGGGCTGGTGATCTTCACCACCGTCGCGGTAGCCGGAGTTTCTTACTATCTGCTGGGCCTGCCTTTGGCGGTGGGCTTTGTGCTGGGCGCGGTAGTGTCGCCGCCCGATGCCGTCGCGCCCATGGCGATCGCGCGGCGCTTTGCGCTGCCCAAGCGTGTTCTCACCATTCTGGAAGGCGAAGGCCTGGTCAATGACGCAACCGCCCTGATCCTGTTCAGCTTCGCGATTGCGGCGGTGGTCGAAGGCCAGCGCTTTTCTCTGCTGTTGGCGAGCGGCCAATTCCTTTTGATCGTGGCGTGCGAAATCGCCTGGGGCCTGTTCATCGGCTGGGGAACATTGGTCTTGCGGCGCTGGGCCGCCGAGCCCCGGGTGGAAATGGTGTTCGCGTTGCTCACGCCCTTTGCCGCCTTTTGGGTGCCGGAAATGCTGGGCGGGTCGGGTGTGCTGGCGACCGTGGTGTGCGGGCTCTATGTCAGCTGGAACGGACCGCGCTTCATCTCGCCGGCCACCCGCCTGCAAGGCTTCTTTGTCTGGGATCTGGTGATCTATCTGATCGAAGGCGTCGTCTTCCTGATGACCGGCCTGCAGGCCCGGGTGGTGGCCGACACGCTCGACTTTTCGCAATGGTCGACCCTGGCTCTGGCCTGCGCCGCGGTTTGCCTGGTGCTGATTGCGGTGCGGTTCTTCTGGGTTTTTGCGGCGACCTATCTGCCGCGAATTCTATTGCCCAACATGAAGTGGCGCGATCCAGATCCTTGGCAAGGCATTTTCGTCGTCGGTTTTACCGGCGTCAGAGGCGTGGTGTCGCTGGCGGCGGCCCTGTCCATTCCCTTATTGGCGGGCGGTGAGCCGTTTCCCGAACGCGGCCTGCTGCTGTTGATTACCTTCTCGGTGATCCTGGTAACCCTGGTGGGACAAGGCCTCACCTTGCCTTTGGTGATCGAGTGGCTGGGCATCGGCGAGCTCGGCAGGCGCGAGGCCGATACGGACAAGAAGCGCGAAATCAGCGCCCGGCTGTCCAGCATCGATTCGGCGCTGGCGCGGCTGGATTCCCTGGAAGGCGCGGTGGCGGCGCCCGAAACCGTGGCAGCGTTGAAACGGCGTCATGAAGACCGCCGTGCCTATTTCGTCGCCGCCTGCCAGGACATTGTGCGCGGCGATGTCTCCACGGCCAGCGCGGCGCTGCAATTGCAGTTTGTCGATGCCGAGCGCGCCAGCATCGCCGATCTCTATTGCCGGGGTGAAATCAGCGACGAAGCCCGGCGGCGCATCGAGCGGGAGTTGGATTTGGAAGATTCCCGCATCCGGCATGTTGCAGAAAGCGGCGCCGCGAGATCGATTTAGGTAGGCTTTCGCCAAACCAACATCTTACTCGTCAAAACCTGCAAGACCTCGCCATTCTGGTTTTTGGTTTCGCTTCTGACCGTGATGGTGCCGCGCTCAGGCCGGGATCGCGACGGCGTCACCGCCAGTATTTCGCTTTCCACCTGCAGCACATCGTCGGGACGGGTGGGGCGCGGCCAAGTGATCTCTCCACCCGCGCCGATCAGCCCGCCCGCAATGGGCATGTCGCTTTTGACCAACAGCGACATGGTGATGGCGGCGGTGTGCCAGCCGCTGGCCGCCAGGCCTTTGAAGAAGCTGGTCTGTGCCGCGATGTCGTCGGTGTGAAAGGGCTGCGGGTCGAAGCGCGAGGCAAAGGCCTTGATCTGATCGGCATCGATACGGTGGGTCGCGCTGATGAAGCGCTGACCCACCGCAAAGTCTTCAAGATAGAGTTCGGCCATGCCGCCAGCTTAGGAAGCGTTCAGCTTTTTGGCTACCTGCGCCACGCGCTTGCCCTGAAACCGCGCCACTGCCAATTCGGCTTCGGTCGGGCCGGCAGGAGGGTGACCGGAAATCACCGAAGCGCCGTAGGGCGAACCGGCACCCGCAAACATCACGGGATCGGCATAGCCGGTGGGCACAATGATGAAGCCCAGATGCGCCAAGGGATTCCACAGCGAGATCACGGTGGACTCATTGCCGCCATGCTGTTGCGATGACCCGGCAAAGGCCGAGCCCACTTTGCCCACCAATGCGCCCTTGGCCCACAAGCCGCCAAGACCGTCGATATAGGCCTTGAGTTCTGAGGCGACCGAACCAAAGCGCGTCGGGGTGCCGAAGATCACGGCATCGGCCCACTCCGCATCCTCGGCGGTGGGCGCGGGGTAACGGGCATTCATGGCCTCGGCGCTTTCCTTCCAACCCGGCACCGAACTCAAGATGTCATGCCCGACCATCTCGCGGGCCCGGCGCACACGCACGTCCGCGCCCTCTGCTGCTGCGCCTTCGGCAACGGCCCTGGCCAGGGCTTCGATGGTGCCGCTACGGGAATAGAAGGGGATCAGGACTTTCGGGCCCGCTTTGGTTGTTTGGGTCATGGAATTCTCCGTTGAAAACACAACGGGAAGATGGGGACCTGGCTCTGTTCTGAAAATTGGGATAATATCGACTGTTCTATTCAAGAAAGTCGAACATTGGAGCCTAGGGCCCCCACGCTGGATCAAGTGACGGTCTTTCTGGCCATTGTGGAAACCGGCAGTTTTACCGCCGCCGCCCGCAAATTGGGCCGGGCGGTTTCGGTGATCAGCTACGCCATCGCCAATCTGGAGGGCCAACTCGGCGTCAGCCTGTTCGCCCGCGCCGGCACCGCCCGCCCCAAGCTGACCGATGCGGGACGGGCCATTCTTTCCGACAGCCGGGCGCTTTCCATCGCGCTGGACGGATTGCTGGCCAAGGCGCGCGGACTGACCTCCGGACTGGAGGCCGAGGTCTCTCTGGTGGTGGATGTGATGTGGCCGGCCAAAAAACTGGTGCGGGCCTTGGACGATTTCCGCAAGAAATTTCCCACCATCGCCTTGCGGCTGCGGGTTGAAACCCTGGGCGCGGTAACCCAGACCGTGCTGGAGGGGCAGGCCGCATTCGGGATCAGCGGACCGCTGGAATTGGCCAATGATCTTTTGACCCGCGGCCCCGCCGGATCGGTGAAACTGCTGCCGGTAGCGGCGCCCGACCATCCCTTGGCGCTTATCCAGGAACCGATCACCGCCGCCATGGCGCGGGATCATATTCAACTCGTACTGACCGACCGCTCCAAATTGACCGAGGGCCGCGACTTCGGTGTTCTGTCGGTAAGAAGCTGGCGGCTGGCCGATCTGGGGGCCAAGCACGCACTGCTTCTGGCGGGATTGGGCTGGGGCAACATGCCCAAGCCGATGATCAATGAAGACCTTAAGCGGGGACGGCTGGTGGCATTGAAGGTGGAGACGCCGGTCGAGCTGATCTATCCCTTTCACACCGTCTATCGCAGCGACACACCGCCGGGTCCTGGCGCATCCTGGCTGATGGAACGGTTGGCGTTGGCCAGCGCTTAATACTGTCGCGCACCGCAAAAGAAATTGCATTTGGAACGAAGCAGACTCGCGCATTGGCGCGAAGACGCGTAGAGTTTTTGCTGTCAAACAAAGAAACCATGGAGTGAATGACATGGCAGCAAAGAAGAAAAAGAAAGCAAAGAAGGCGGCTAAGCCCAAAAAGGCGAAGAAAGCCGCCGCGAAGAAATCCAAAAAGTCATCCAAGAAGGCCGCGAAGAAGCCCGCCAAAAAGGCCAAGAAGAGCGTTAAGGCAGCCGCGAAAAAAGCTCCCGCCAAGAAGGCCAAGAAGGCTCCCGCGAAGAAGAAGATCATCGGCGAAGGCGACTACCAAGCCTCGCGCGCCTTCCTGAAGGATCAATCCGGCTTTGTCGCCAAGAACAAGGCCAAGATTCCTGCCCTGGGCAAGGCGGCGGAAGCGGCCCTGGATGGGCCGCAGGGCGATGCGCTGCGCGATGCCGAAGCCACGGCGGCAGCCAGGTCCCGCGATAATTTCTGATTGCTTTCAAAAGCAAACGCCGCCGTTCGGATGAACGGCGGCGTGTCTATTTTTAGCGCTTACTTGCCCTCGGGCTTGAAGTCCAAAGCGCAGCCATTCGTGCAATAACGCAGGCCAGTCGGTCCGGGACCGTCGTTAAAGACATGCCCCAGATGGCCGCCGCAATTGGCGCAATTGAATTCGGTACGCACCATGCCGTGACTGGTATCGGTCGTGGTCGTCACGGCCCCCGGTTTGGTGTCATAAAAACTGGGCCAGCCCGTGCCGCTGTCGAACTTGGTCGAGGCATCGAATAGCTCCGCGCCACATCCGGCGCATTGGAACTCGCCGGGACGTTTCTCGTAGTTCAGGGGGCTGGAACCCGGGCGCTCGGTGCCATGCTCGCGCAGCACGCGATGCTGTTCGGGGGTCAATTGGCGGGTTGTCATGTTCTTTCCTTTCCCTCTCAAATACGCCGCGGCCCGCGAAAAGTTACAGTTCCCTCAGGGGTTGGCCGCGATCACCATTTGCAACATGGAGCTGAGCCGGCCGGTATTTCCGAAGGCAAATCCGGCGTCATAGATTACGTCGTCCACTTTCCACCCTTGCGGCGTTTCCACCAACAAGACGGTGTCACTCCAGTTGGCGGGCTTGGGCGCCCTCTGGGACGGCGCCGGGGTGTAGGTGAGAGCAACCGGACAGCGCGCCGTCTTTGCATTGACCTGGCAAGCGCCGATTTTCCAGCTGGTCGCGCCTTCAAACAGGGAGGAGAAAATATCGCCTTCCAGCATGGGCGGCACGGCATTTTTCACCCTGGCGTTCAAGCGTGCCTGTGCGGCGGAGGCAGCGGCAAGTTGCTTGTTGAGACGCGGCGATAGCACGGGCGTGTAGCGCACGCGGCCGGTGGCATCGGGAACGCCGCCTCCTTCCGCCCGCTGGCCGTCATACACCGTATAGAAAGCGCTCAGCGCCCCAGCGGGGTCGCCAGCCGGCTGGGCGCTGAGCCCAGCCGGAATGAGGAGCAGGATCGCAATCAGAAAATGCTTCATCACCGCGACTTGAGAGAGTCCCTGATCTCGCGCAGCAAAAGCACGTCTTCCGGCGGGGCGGCCGGCACATCGGGCGCGGGCGGCGGAGCCAGCAGCCTGTTCAGCTGGCGCAACAGCAGGAACAGCACAAAGGTGACGATCAGAAAACTGATGCAGGCGTTTATGAACAGGCCGTAATTGATGGTGACGGCCTTGGCGGCCTTGGCGGCGGCCAAGGTTTCCAACCCGGGGTCACCTTTGATCACCAGGAAAAACTGGGAGAAATCCACGCCGCCCAGCGCCAAGCCGATTGGCGGCATCAGCACGTCATTGACCAGGGAATTGACGATGCCGGTAAAGGAGGCGCCGATGATCACGCCGATGGCGAGGTCCACGACACTGCCGCGCATGGCGAATTTCTTGAATTCAGCAAAGATGGACATTGGCGATCCTCCCCGGATGTTTGGACGATCAGGCTAGTCTAGCTGCCGGGGCGCCGCCAGATAGGCAACGGCCAGCCCAAGGCCCGCCAGAATGCCCAGATCGTTGGCGAGAAAATCTCCCCATTCGGCGTCGCGTCCCAGCAGGGCCTGCAAAATTTCCATCCCCCCGCCCAGCGCCACCAGGCCCAGGAACAGCCAGACCAGCGAGCGTTTGAGGCCCCAGGCCAGGGTCGAAAGCAGCGCCAGCCCGAAATAGGCGGTGAAATGATCCAGCTTGTCCCACATCAGGGGGCCCGGCAGCTCGGGCGGATGCGGCGTCAACTCGCCCCAGATCACGACCGCCAATGCGGGCCAGAACAGAACCCTGCCGGCGCGGCGGATCCAAGGGAGAAAAATTCCGTGAAAGAACATGGGCCTCAAGTAGCGAAGCGATAGGCCATCAATAAAGCCCTCAAGTGGCGAAGCGATAGGCCATAAAAAAGGCCGCCGCCGATATCGGCGGCGGCTGGCTTAGCCGATGGGAGAGCTTCAGGCCAGCTTGATGCCCACTACCGCTGTTACGGGCAGCAACAGGCTGAACGTGAGGCCCATTTCCGAGGACTGCATCTGCAGCTCGCCGCCAAGCTCCGCCGCCAGGCTGTGCATCACCTTAAAGCCCAGGCCATGATTTTTTCCCGGCGCAAAATTCTCCGGCAGGCCGATGCCGTCATCACTGATGGACAATACCAGCCGTCCGTCAGGTGCACGCCAGCAATCCACCGTCATAACCAAGGGCACGCCGGTGGGATGGGCATACTTCATCGCATTGATGAATATCTCGCACAGGATCAGCACAACCGGCTGAACCTGGCGCATCTCGACCTGACAGTCGCAGCCGTCATGCACCACGCGCACCTGTTGTTCGGGGCAGGCCAGCGCGGCCACCAGCATGTCGGTAATTTCCTCAAGATGCGGCCTGAGGCTGACCACGCCGTCGCTACTGACGCGTGAGAGAATGCGGTGGAGCTGGCCCATGGTTCCGATGCGGGCGGCGACGCCATCCAGCAGATGACGAACTTCCGCATTGCTGAAAGGTTCGGCTTTCTTTTTGACCGTGACCGTTTGCATCCGCACGGTGCTGAACAGCAGCGCCAGGCTGTTGGCTATGCGGTGATGGGCCTCGGCGATGGGATCAGGCACGGGAGCAGGATGTGGGTGCTTGAAGGGGAGGATATCCATGGAGGACTCCTTTCGTCCTTAGATTGCTCCCATCAAACGAACCTGTAAAGAAAAAAATTCAATAATATCAATTAGTTAAGTTAGCATTTGCTCCATTCTGCACCAAAAACCCACTTGTCAGCGGGAACTAATGGCTCACAAAGTGAGTTTTATGAGGACAGTGTGCTCTATGAGTAAGTTACTCATTGATCTGGGGCGAAATTAATACCTTGTTTTAATTGGCTAAAACAGGCGAGAGACGAAAATGTCGGATGATCTGGCGCGTGGCGAACGCCTTCAAATCATGCTTACCAAGGAAGAGCTGGATGCCGTCGACAGTTGGCGCTTCGGCAAGCGCATGCCCAGCCGCGCCGCTGCCGTGCGCGAACTTTTGAAGCGCGGCCTGGTCGCGGAAGGCTTCGACCTTGCGGAATCGGGCAGCAAATCCGGCGATTTCGGTGTTACCGGCGGCTCGTCCGCCTCCCCCACCCGTGACCGTGCGAACGGCGGAAGCCAGTCCAAATAGGCGCTTTCGGGCTTGCGCCCATCCCAATCCCCTTATAGAAGGCGCGCTCTTTCGGGCGGCCCGGCCGGACATGCCGTGGCAGCCCCAAATGCGACCCCCGTGCGCCGATCTGCACAACCAACCAGGGGGACCGGATTTATCCGGCAGCCGATAAGGATAGCAAAATGTCCAAGATGAAGACCAAGTCAGGCGCCAAGAAGCGCTTCAAAATCACGAAAAGCGGGAAGATCAAGACCCACCAGGTCGGCAAGCGCCACCGCTTGATCAACAACTCCCCGGCCCGTACCCGCGATCTGCGCGGCATGGACACGCTGTCGGAGTCCGAGACAAGGCGCGTCAAGCGCTGGATGCCGTATGGCGGGGGGATCTAAACCATGAGCCGTACACCCCGTTCCGTTCCGTCACGCGCCCGCCGCAACAAGGTCCTCAAGCAGGCCAAGGGCATGCGCGGCCGCCGCAAGAACAACATCACCACGGCCAATGCCGCGGTCGATAAGTCGCTGCAGCACAATTACATCGGCCGCAAGGAGAAGAAGCGCAACTTCCGCGCCTTGTGGATCCAGCGCATCAACGCCGCCGTGCGCGAGCATGGCCTCACCTACAGCCGATTTATCGCCGGGCTCGCCGGCGCCGGGATCGTGGTCGACCGCAAGGTCCTGTCCGATCTGGCGATCCACGAGCCCGCCGCGTTCAAGGCTCTGGTGGATCAGGCGTCGAAGGCCTAAGCAGACTTCACCGGAGATTCGGCGGGTGCTCGCGCCCGCCGGTCAATCCCACCCGGAGTTTGCATGTCCGATATCGCCGCCCTTCAATCCGAGATACTCGCCGCCGTGGCAGGCGCCGCCGATGAAGCCGCGCTGGAAGCCGTGCGCGTGGCCGCGTTGGGCAAGAAGGGGTCGGTCAGCGCCCTGCTCGCCACCATGGGCAAGCTGTCGCCCGACGAGCGCAAGGTTCAGGGGCCCAAATTCAACGGCCTGAAGGACGCGGTCACCGACGCCATCGCGGCGCGCAAAGCCCAGCTTGGCGATGCGGCGCTGGACGCGCGGCTGGAATCGGAAAAGCTCGACGTCACCCTGCCCGGCCGGCCCGAAAATAGCGGCACGGTGCACCCGATTTCCCAGGTGCTGGAAGAGGTGGTCGCGATCTTCGCCGATCTGGGCTTTGGCGTCGCCGAAGGCCCGGATGTTGAATTGGACGATTACAATTTCACCAAGCTGAACATTCCGCCCGACCATCCCGCGCGCCAGATGCAGGATACGTTTTACGTCGCACCGCAGGTGGACGGCGCATCGCATGTCCTGCGCACCCACACCTCACCGGTGCAGGTGCGCACCATGCTCAAGAACAAGCCGCCCATCCGCATCATCTCGCCGGGGCGCACCTATCGCGTCGACAGCGACGCCACCCATTCCCCCATGTTCCACCAGGTCGAGGCGCTGGTGGTGGATGAAGGCATTCACCTGGGCCACCTGAAATGGACGGTGGAGCAATTCTGCAAAGCCTTTTTCGAGATCGACCAGATCGAACTGCGCGCCCGCCCCAGCTTTTTCCCCTTCACCGAACCGTCGCTGGAATGGGACATGCGCTGCGATCGCAGCGTGCCGGGCAAGATCACCTTCGGCACCGGCAATGACTGGCTGGAGTTGGGCGGCTCGGGCATGGTTCATCGCAAGGTGCTGGAAAATTGCGGCATCGATTCCAGCAAGTATCAGGGCTTTGCCTTCGGCTTCGGCCTGGACCGCATGGCGATGCTGAAATACGGCATGCCCGACATCCGCAGCTTCTTTGAATCCGACCTGCGCTGGCTAAAGCACTATGGCTTTGCCGCACTGGATATCCCCACGCTTGATGGTGGGTTGTCGCGATGAAATTCACCCTGAGTTGGCTCAAAGAGCATCTCGACACCGACGCTGATGCCGCCACCATCGGCCAGCGGCTGACCGCCATCGGTCTGGAAGTGGAAAGCATTGCCGATCCGGGCGCGGCGCTGAAGGATTTCATTGTCGGCGAAGTGGTCACCGCCGAAAAGCACCCCAATGCCGACAAATTGCGCCTGTGCAGCGTCAGCGACGGCAAAGATAGTTTGCAGATCGTCTGCGGCGCGCCCAATGCACGGGCCGGGATCAAAGTGGTGTTGGCGCGGCCCGGCACCACCATTCCCGCCAGCGGCGATGTGCTGAAGCTGGGCACCATTCGCGGCGTGGAATCGCGCGGCATGATGTGCTCGGCCCGCGAACTGTTGTTGGGCGAGGATCACGACGGCATCATCGAGCTGAAAGCCGGCGCCAAAGTGGGCGCGCCGGTGGTGGCGGCGCTGGTGGATGCGGGATTGCTGGCCAACGATCCCTTGTTCGATGTTTCCATCACCCCCAATCGCGGTGACGCGGCATCCGTCTATGGCATTGCGCGCGATCTGGCCGCCAGCGGTTTGGGAAAACTGAAGACCGACAAAGTCCAGCCGGTGGCGGGCAAGTTCCCCGCGCCTAAGAAAATCACCTTGGATTTCACGCCGGAGAACAAAGATGCTTGCCCGATCTTTGCGGGGCGGCTGATCCGCGGCGTCAAGAACGGCCCCGCTCCCAAATGGGTACAGGACAAGCTCAAAAGCGTGGGCATGAAATCCATCTCCGCGCTGGTCGACGCCACCAACCTGATTTCCCAGGATCGTGGCCGGCCCCTGCATGTCTTCGACGCCGACAAGCTCAGCGGCAATCTGCATGCCCGCATGGCCAAGGATCATGAGCAGGTGCTGGCGCTGGACGAAAAGACCTATGTGCTGGACAGCGAGACTATCGTCATTGCCGATGACAGTTTTGCGCGCGGCATTGCCGGCGTCATGGGCGGCATGGATACCGGCAGTTTCGAAGACACCAAGAATGTCTTCATCGAATCCGCCTGGTTCGATCCGGCGCGGATCGCGCGCGCGGGGCGCAAGCAGGGCATTATCTCGGACGCCCGCTATCGTTTCGAGCGTGGCGTTGACCCGCAGTTTGTCCTGCCCGGCCTGGAGCTTTGCACCCAATATATTCTGGAATGGTGCGGCGGCGAGGCGTCGGATGTGGTGATTGCGGGCACGCTGCCGCCGCCGCACAAGCCGATCCTGTTCGATACCGCCTTGGTCGAAAGCTTCGGCGGCATCAAAGTGCCGCGCGAGCGGATCATCGGCATCCTGCAGGTCCTTGGCTTTGTGGTCGAAGATCATGGCGATTTGCATGTCGTTCCGCCCAGTTGGCGGCATGATGTGGATGGCCCCGCCGATCTGGTGGAAGAAGTGGTGCGCATCCACGGCCTTGCCGATGTGCCGTCGGTGGCGCTGGCTCGTTCCTCCGCCGTGGCGGCGCCGGTTCTGTCCAAATCCCAGCGCCGCAGCCGCACCGCGCGGCGGGCGCTTGCCACACGTGGCTTCAATGAGTGCGTAACCTTTTCCTTCATCGCCCGCGACCAGGCCAAATTGTTCGGGGGCGGCGATGACGCGCGCCAGCTTTCCAACCCCATCGCCTCCGACCTGGATGCGCTGCGGCCGTCGGTTCTGCCGTCCCTGCTGGCGGCGGCATCCCGCAATGCCGCGCGGGGCTTTTCCAATCTGCAATTGTTTGAGATCGGCGCGGCCTTCGACTCCGGCGTGCCCGAGGCACAGAAGACCGTGGCCGCCGCCATCCGCACCGGGAATGCCGAGCGTCATTGGCAGAAGGGCGGCGAGGCTTCCGGCCTGTTCGCGGTGAAGGCCGATCTGCTGGCGGCGCTGGAGGCCATCACCGGCGCGCCGATGTCCGCGCCGATCACCCAGGGAGCCCCCGGCTGGTACCATCCCGGCCGCAGCGGCGCCATTTCCATGGGCCCCAAGGTGATCGCCCTGTTCGGCGAACTTCATCCCAAGGTTTTGGCGGCGTTCGATTTGAAGGTGCCTGCCGCCGGCTTTGAAATCTTCCTGGACGCCATTCCCGACACCAAGAGCAAGGGCAAGGCCAAGCCGTTGTTTGCGCCCTCGCCCTATCAGGCCATCGAGCGCGACTTCGCCTTTGTGGTCGACGCCAAAGTCGCGGCGGGCGAGATCGTGAAAGCGGTCAAACTGGCCGACCGCACCCTGATCGATACCGTTTCGGTGTTCGATGTCTATGAAGGCAAGGGCGTGCCGGAGGGGCAGAAATCCGTGGCCGTGGCGGTGCGCATCCAGCCCAAGGACGCCACCCTGACCGACGGTGAAATCGAAGCCCTGGCGCAGAAGATCGTCGCGGCCGCGCTGAAACTTGGCGCTACGCTGCGCTCCTAACTCTCACCCTTCGACAAGCTCAGGGTGGGGATTGAAGCCAAGTCTCATGCTGAGCCCGTCGAAGCATGAGGGGCTAAGGCGAAAAGGCCAACAGCTTCGGGCTTGCGCCGATTTCGGTGGCCAGCTTTTCAAATTCGGCCCTGGCGCGGAGATTGGAGCGTTGATGGCGCTCGGCAAAAATCATTTCATTCTTCTGCGTGTGCTCAAAACCGGTGAATTCGGTCACCCGCACCTTGTAGCCATGCGCTTCCAGAAATAGCCCGCGCAGCACATTGGTCAATTGCGCTCCGAATTCCCGGCGTTGGATGCCGTGCCGCCACAGCTGATCCAGCGGTCCCTTCACACTTTCCAGCTCGCGCGCCACTTCCGCCTGGCAGCAAGGCACCAGCGCCACGAACTTGGCCTCATGGCGCAGCGCGAACAGGATTGCCTCGTCGGTGGCGGTATCGCAGGCATGCAAGGCGGTGACGATATCCACCGCCCCCACCTCGGCATCGGCGATTCTGCCTTCCACGAATTGGATGCGGTCAAAGCCGCTTTCGGCGGCGATTTTTTGCGCCGTCGCAATCAGTTCAGCGCGCGCTTCCACGCCGATCACCCTGCCCCGTCCCGCCGTCGTGAAATAAAGATCGTAGAGAATAAAGCCCAGATAGGATTTTCCCGCGCCTAGATCGGCAAGAACCGGCTGTTCTTTTTCCTTCAGCGCATCGTCAATCGCTGGCTTTATCAGCTGCGCCAGATGTTGCACCTGCTTGAGCTTGCGCCGCGAATCCGCATTCAGCCCGCCATTGTGCGTAAGAATGTGCAGCGCTTTCAGCAGCGGCACCGACTGTCCCGGCCAAAGCTCTGTGGCGGCGTTCTTCATTTCGACCAGCCCGAGAATGCGTGTCTGATACCATAGTAATAATTATAGGCGCGGATCTTCCAATAATTCATCTCGGCCCACTCTTTGGGCGGCGTCAGGTCGTTCCAATCGTCCGACAGGGACTTCTGAATTTGATTGGCCATATAGATACGCCGCCGCCCCTGCCAGTAATGCAGGAAGGTATCCTTTACTTCGGCGATGGGAATCTGATTCAGCCGCGCCACTTCGCTGAGCGCCAATTGCTCGATGGTGGGGAATTTGTGCGCCCGCCCGATCAAAGCGTCGATGAAGGCCAGAACATCTTCCATCACCGGCACATGCACCGGCGACACCCCGATCAGGCCGGAATTGAACATCCAACTATTGGCCGTGTCGTAGCGGTAGGAACCCAGATGCGGCAGGCTGGTGCGAAAGCCCTTGAGCGGGGGGAAGGGGTTGCGCAGCTCGAAATGGTTCATCACCACCGCGCTCTTGGTGACGGACCAGGCCTCCTGCGGCGCCATCTTGGCCGTCACCTCGGCATGGAACCCTTCGCTGATGATGGAGTCGCTGTCGACAAAACAGACCGGGGCGGCAAAGCGCTTGAGGGCGTCCAGCACCACCGCCGGCTTGATGCGGTGATGGTAAAGCCCGCCCCCCGACCAGGCCGGGATGTGGCCGGCGATATCCACCACCTCGACCGGCCAGCGCTGATAGACCGTGGGCGCGTCGGTATAGACCGCGATCCGGGCCTCCGGCGC
>CADECX010000003.1:15513-75353 GCA_902825865.1 uncultured Alphaproteobacteria bacterium | reverse complement strand
AGCGCTGATAGACCGTGGGCGCGTCGGTATAGACCGCGATCCGGGCCTCCGGCGCCTTGTCGTTTTGGGCCCCAAGCTCCTGGCGGAGGGAAATCAGGCTGTATTTCAGCTCCCGCCGGTAGCGGGGAAGCCCCCCATAATCGAGATAGAGGTAATGCAGCATGGGGCGGGTTATAGCGGGAAAAGCCTGTGGAATGGGGGGCCTCAGTCTGCTAGACCCCCGCCGCAATGACCGATCTTTCCAAAATCCGCAACTTTTCCATTGTCGCCCATATCGACCATGGCAAATCCACCCTGGCCGACCGGCTGATCCAGTTCACCGGCACCGTCTCCAGCCGGGAAATGAAGGACCAGATCCTGGACTCGATGGATATCGAGCGGGAGCGCGGCATCACCATCAAGGCCCAGACCGTGCGCCTGGATTACAAGGCCGCCGATGGCGAGAACTATGTCCTGAACCTGATGGACACCCCCGGCCATGTCGACTTCGGCTATGAGGTCAGCCGCTGCCTGGCCGCCTGCGAAGGCGCGCTGCTGGTGGTGGACGCCAGCCAGGGGGTGGAGGCCCAGACCCTGGCCAATGTCTATCAGGCGATCGATGCCGGGCTGGAGATCGTGCCGGTCCTCAACAAGATCGACCTGCCCGCCGCCGAGCCCGAACGGGTCAAGCAGCAGATCGAGGATGTGATCGGGCTGGACGCCAGCGAGGCTGTACCGATCAGCGCCAAGACCGGGCTCAACATCGACCAGGTGCTGGAAGCGGTGGTCAAGCGTTTGCCGCCCCCCAAGGGCACCTTGGATGCACCGCTGAAGGCGCTGCTGATCGATTCCTATTACGATGCCTATCTGGGGGTGGTGGTGCTGGTGCGCATCATCGACGGCGAGCTCAAGAAGGGCCAGAAGATCCGCATGATGGCGGCGGACGCCGTCTATCAGGTGGAACAGATCGGTGTGTTCAAGCCCAAGAAGGTCGGCGTCGAAAGCCTGGGCCCGGGCGAGGTCGGTTACATCACCGCCCAGATCAAGCAGGTGGCCGACACCAAGGTCGGCGACACCATCACCGACGAGCGCAAAGGCACCGACAAGCCCCTGCCCGGCTTCAAGCCGGCGCAGCAAGTGGTGTTCTGCGGCTTGTTCCCGGTGGATGCGGCGCTGTTCGAAGACCTGCGCGAGGCGCTGGGCAAACTGCATCTCAATGACGCCAGCTTCACCTATGAAACCGAATCCAGCGCCGCGCTGGGCTTCGGTTTCCGCTGCGGCTTTTTAGGTTTGCTGCATCTGGAAATTGTGCGCGAACGATTGGAGCGGGAGTTCAATCTCGACCTGATTACCACCGCGCCGTCGGTGATCTATCACATCTACATGAACAACGGCACGATGAAGGAATTGCACAATCCGGCCGACATGCCGGATGTCACCTATATCGACCGCATCGAAGAACCGTGGATAAATGCCACCGTACTGGTGCCGGATGAGTATCTCGGCAGCGTGTTGAAGCTGTGCGAGGATCGGCGCGGGCGGCAGGTCGAGCTCACCTATGCCGGCAACCGCGCCATGGTGATCTATATGCTGCCGCTGAACGAAGTCGTGTTCGACTTTTATGACCGGCTGAAGAGTGTTAGCCGCGGCTATGCCAGCTTCGATTATCACATCGAAAAATACGAAGAGGGCGACCTGGTGAAAATGTCGATCCTGGTCAATGACGATCCGGTGGATGCGCTGAGCATGATCGTCAACCGCCAGCGCGCCGAAGGCCGCGGCCGGGCGATGTGCGAGAAATTGAAGGACCTTATCCCGCGCCACATGTTCAAGATCCCGATCCAGGCCGCGATCGGCGGCAAGGTGATCGCCCGCGAAACACTTTCTGCCTTGAGAAAAGACGTCACCGCGAAATGCTATGGCGGCGACATTTCCCGTAAGCGCAAGCTGTTGGACAAGCAGAAAGAGGGCAAGAAGAAGATGCGCCAGTTCGGCAAGGTGGAGATTCCCCAGGAAGCCTTCATTGCCGCGCTCAAGATGGACGATAACTAGCCCCCGCTAGGCGCCGCCCTGCCCTGCTTTGCCTGCTTTCGACAAATCCGTTCCCAGCCTTTATACGACCGCCCATGTCCAGTGTGGCCCTGATCGACTATGGCTCCGGCAACCTCGCCAGCGCGGCGAAGGCCTTGGCGCGCGCCGCCAATGGGAAGGCCGACATTATCACCACCGCTGATCCGCAAGCCGTTCTGGATGCCGAGCGCGTGGTGCTGCCGGGAGTCGGCGCCTTTGCCGATTGCATGAAGGGCCTGTCCGCCGTGCCCGGCATGATCGAGGCGCTGCGGGAAAAAGTGCTGAAGGAGGGCGCCCCCTTTCTGGGCATCTGTGTCGGCATGCAGTTGATGGCCACGGTCGGGGTCGAGTTCGGCCGCCATGCCGGGCTGGGCTGGATCGCCGGAGAGGTCGTGAAGATCACGCCGTCCGATCCCGGCCTTAAAATCCCGCATATGGGCTGGAACGAACTCAAGATCGAACAGGACCATGCCGTGTTTGACGGCATCGCCCCGGGCGCCCATGCCTATTTCGTCCATAGTTTTCAGCTCAAACCCGTGCTGCCCGACGATCTGATCGCGACCACCGATTATGGCGGCGCGCTGACGGCTGTTGTCGGCAATGAAAATATGGTGGGTACCCAATTCCATCCCGAAAAGAGCCAGGAAACGGGCCTTAAGCTGCTCGAGAATTTCCTGCGCTGGCGGCCATGATTATTTTTCCCGCCATCGATCTGAAGGACGGTGTCTGCGTCCGCCTGAAAAAGGGTGTGATGGAAGACGCCACGGTGTTCAACACCGATCCCGGTGCCCAGGCCAAGAGCTTTGCGAGCCAAGGTTTTCAATGGCTGCATTGCGTCGATCTGAACGGCGCCTTTGCCGGTCACAGCGCCAATGCCGAGGCGATCAAAGCCATCCGCGCCGCCATCGCCCTTCCCATTCAGTTGGGCGGCGGCATTCGCGACATGGCGGCAGTCGAGGGCTGGCTGACCGCCGGCATCACAAGGGTGATCCTGGGGACCGCCGCCCTGACCGACCCGCAATTCGTCAAAGACGCGGCGCGCAAATTCCCTGGCCGGATTGTGGTGGGTGCCGACGCCAAGGGCGGCAAGATCGCCACCCAGGGCTGGGCCGAAGTCAGCACCCTGACCCCACTGGAATTGGGCAAGCGCTTTGAGGATGCCGGGGTGGCCGCCATCCTGTTCACCGACATTGATGGCGACGGTCTGCTCAAGGGCGTCAATGTGACGGCGACCGCCGCCCTCGCCCGCGGCCTTTCCATTCCTGTGATCGCATCTGGCGGGGTTGGCTCCATCGCCGACATCGACGCCCTGGTTGCGGCAAAAGAGCCCGGCATTGAAGGCGTGGTGGTGGGCCGGGCTTTTTACGACGGGCGCATCGACGTGGCCGAGGCGCTGCGGCTTACGCGGAGCTAGCTGGGCCGGGTCAGCCGCTTGGTCAGATCGTCCAGCTGCTCCAGGGATTTGTAGGATATCCGCATATCCCCACCTTTATCCCCTTTGTGGATGATTTGGACTTTCAAACCTAAGCGGTTGGAAATACTGGCTTCCAGGTCCGCGATATTGGGGTCTTTGGCGGGTTTTCCACCAGGCCTTTTCTTTAAAACCGAACGCTGTTCGGCCTGGCGCACAGTCAGCGCGCCCTCGATCAATTCCCGCGCTCGGGCCACCGGATCGGCCTCAGCCAACAGTGTTCGGGCATGGCCGGCCGTCAGCTTGCCTTCCCGGATCCAGCCCTTGACCTGATCGGGCAGCCGCAGCAGCCGAACAGTGTTTGCGACATGGGAGCGGCTCTTGCCGACCTCCCGCGCCACATCATCCTGGGTGCGATTGAATTTGGTGATCAGCTCTTCATAGGCCGCCCCCTCCTCTATCGCGTTCAGATCGGCGCGTTGGACATTTTCGATGATCGCCAGTTCCAGCGCCTGGTCGTCAGGCAACTCGCGGATCACCACCGGCACGTCGTGCAGCTTGGCCAGTTGGGCAGCGCGCCAGCGGCGCTCGCCCGCCACGATCTCATAACGGTCGGGACCGATGGGCCGCACCAAGATGGGCGACAACACGCCCTTCTCCCTGATGCTCGCCGCCAGTTCCTGCAGCGGTTGCTCGTCGAATGTCATGCGCGGCTGAAAGCGTCCGGGCTGCAGGAACGCGACCGGCAATGAGCGCAAATCTTTCTTAGCGACCGGTTCACCTTTCACGGCGGCGACTTCATCGCCGATCAAAGCCGAGAGGCCGCGGCCCAAGCCGCGCGGACGATCCTGATTTGGATTCATGCCGCGGCCCTGAGCCGTTCGCGCTGAATCAATTCGCCCGCGAGCTTGATGTAAGCCTGGCTTCCCGGACAGCGCAGGTCATAGACCAGCGCCGGCACGCCATGGCTGGGTGCTTCCGAAATACGCACATTTCGCGGGATTACCGTGGTGTAAACCTTCTCGCCCAAAGTCTGGCGCACATCGGCGGCGACCTGGTCCGACAATTTGTTCCGCTTGTCGAACATGGTCAGGACGATGCCCTGAATGTCTAACGTGGGATTAAGCTTGTTGCGCACCAGCTCGATGGTCTTCATCAACTGGCTCAAGCCTTCCAGCGCGAAGAACTCGCATTGCAGCGGCACCATCACCGCATCCGCTGCCGCCATGGCATTCAAGGTCAGCAAGGTGAGGGAAGGGGGGCAATCGATCAAAATGTAGGAATAGGCATTTTCTCCGTGTACGGAGTATTCTTCCAGCGCGTCCTTCAAAATGAAATTGCGCCGGGGGAAATCTGCCAATTCCAGTTCGGCGCCGGAGAGATCCACCGTGGCCGGCACCAGCGACAGGCCGGGAATGCGGGTCTTCACAATCGCGTCGGCCAGCTTGGCCTGGCCGGTCAGCACCTCGTAGGTGGTGAGCTTGCGGTCCTGGCGATGGATGCCCAGGCCGGTTGAGGCATTGCCCTGCGGATCGATGTCGATCACCAGGGTCGGCTCGCCGACAGCGGCGAGGGCGGTGCCCAGATTGATCGCCGTGGTGGTCTTACCGACGCCGCCCTTTTGGTTGGCGACGACCAAAATGCGGGGTTTTTTGGGGTTCGACATGACGGGGGCCCAACTCTCTCACAACCACTATAGCAGCCGATAGATCGGTTTGGCTTGGGACTTGAGAGGCCTTGATGTTCCAATATTTATGGGCTTCCGTCAATTCGACCCCTACATTTTGACCTTTTAGGAACAGGCAAACACTGTTCGGGCCAACGAATTTCTGGGCATATCCCAGAAGCTGGGGCAGGGGGGCCAGGGCGCGGGCCGTCACCACGTCAAACCGGCCGGGTGACAGGTCTTCCAGCCGGGCGTTTTGGACGGCGACCGGTATACCCATCCGCTCCGCCGCCAGTTGCAGGAAGGCGCATTTCTTGGTGGTCGCCTCGTGGAGGGTGACGGAGAGCTCCGGCCGCAGGGCGGCCAAAACCAGGCCTGGGAACCCGGCTCCGGAACCCAGGTCGGCCAGGCTGCGGGCGGAAGACGGGATCAGGGGAGCAAGTTGTGCGCTGTCCCAGAAATGCCGCGACCAAAGGTCGGGCAGGGTGCTTTTGGCCACCAGATTATGCCGGGCATTCCAATCCACCAGGATATCGGCATAGGCCTTCAGCCGGGCCAATGTTTCACGTGAAACACCGGTCTTGGCGGCGAAGTCCTCGGGGCCGAGCTCAGGCACGCGCAGCTTTTTCTTGGTCGCTCGTCCGTACGCTGTCGCTACGGACCTCGCCGACGCTCCGAGCCTTTTGGCCGCCCTTCACATGGGCCAGCACCAGGGTCAGGGCGGCAGCCGTGACCCCCTCGATCCGGGCGGCCTGGCCCAGGGTTGCCGGACGAATACGCTCCAGCTTCTGGCGGACTTCATTGGAAAGGCCTATCACGGCGCCGTAATCGAGGCTGGCGGGAAGGGCCCGGCCCTCGTCCTTCCGGAAGGCGATAATGTCGGCGTCCTGGCGGTCCAGATACCCGGCATACTGGGCGTCGATCTCGAGCTGCTCGACGATATCGCTATTTAATAGACCTAGATTTGGCCAAATCCGTACCAAACTATCAAAGTCCGTCAGGGAGAGCAGTTCCAGGGCGTTGCGCCGCACCCCATCCAGCCGGATCGTGAGACCGTGCTTGGCTGCCTCATTGGGGGTAAGGCTGAGGGAGGCCATTGTTTCACGTGAAACGGCCAGCTTTTTCAACTTGCGGGAAAATGCCTGGGACCGCTCGCCCTGAACAATGCCGTTCTGCTCACCAAGCCGGGTGAGGCGCTGATCGGCATTGTCGGAGCGCAGGGTCAAACGATACTCGGCGCGGCTGGTGAACATGCGATAGGGCTCCGACACGCCCTTGGTCACCAGGTCGTCCACCATCACCCCGATATAGGCTTGGGCCCTGTCCAGGATGACCGGCGCGGAGCCCCCGGCAGAGCGGGCGGCATTCCAGCCGGCCATCAGGCCCTGGGCAGCCGCCTCCTCATACCCCGTGGTGCCATTGATCTGCCCTGCCAGATAAAGGCCGGGCACGGATTTGACTTCCAGGGCGGGCGATAGTTCGCGGGGATCGACATAGTCATATTCGATGGCATAGCCGGGGCGCTGAACCCGGGCTTTTTCCAGACCGGGAATGGTGGCCAACAGCGCCAGCTGGACATCCTGGGGCAGGGCGGTGGAAATCCCGTTGGGATAGATCAAATTTGACCTAAGCCCTTCTGGTTCAAGGAAAATTTGATGCGACTCGCGGTCCGCGAAGCGATTGATCTTGTCTTCGATGGAGGGGCAATAGCGCGGTCCGGTCGAGGAGATCTGCCCGGAATACATTGGCGAGCGGTGCAGATTGGCGCGGATCACCGCATGGGTCGCCAAGGTGGTTCGGGTGATGCCGCAAGCGATTTGGGGCGTGGTGATCTGGGTGGTCAGGAAAGAAAAGGGAGAGGGCGGGTCATCGCCCTGCTGCATTTCCAGGCTTGCCCAATCGATGGTCTCACGGTCCAGGCGCGGCGGAGTGCCGGTCTTCAGCCGGCCCATGCGAAGTCCGAAGCCATACAGCGTCTTGGATAGGCCAATGCTGGGCGCTTCCACGCCATCAGCGATCTTCATCCGCCCGGCGGGAATTTTGGTCTCGCCGATATGGATCAGGCCGTTGAGAAAGGTGCCGGTGGTGAGAACGACCTTGCCGCAAGCAATCTCATCGCCGTCCGCCGTGATCACCCCGGTGATCATTCCGTCTTTTAAAATCAGGTCTTCGGCGCTGGCGGCACGAATTTCCAAATTGGAAATGCTGCGCAGCATGGATTGCATTGCTGCGCGGTAGAGCTCGCGGTCGGCTTGCGCCCGCGGTCCGCGCACCGCCGGTCCCTTGCGGCGATTGAGCAGGCGAAACTGAATGCCAGCGGCATCCGCGACCCGGCCCATCAGCCCATCCAGGGCATCGATCTCACGCACCAGATGGCCCTTGCCCACGCCGCCGATGGCGGGATTGCAGGACATCTCGCCCAGAGTCTCGAAAGTGTGGGTGAGCAGCAAAGTCCTGGCGCCAAAGCGCGCCGAAGCCGCCGCCGCTTCACAGCCGGCATGCCCCCCGCCGATCACAATCACGTCATAGGACTTCATCTGCGGCTCAATAGGCGCGGGCAAATCCATCCACAAGAGGAAAGATTGGCTCGTGCTTAAGGCTCACTTTCCTATGCAAAAATCCCGGAAAACAAAATCCAGCAGCTCTTCCACATCCACCCGGCCGGTGATCCGCCCGATGGCGCGCATGGCCAGCCGCAGATCTTCCGCCAGCAACTCGGGATGAGACGCGGGCGCGGTGAGACCATGCTGCAGATGACCCACCGCTTCGCGCAAAGCATGGCGATGGCGCGGCCGGGTCAGCGGCGGCGCACCGTCCTTGCTCTCCAATTTATGCTGTACCTTTTGCTGCAGCATTTTCACCAGCTCGGAAACGCCCTCACCGGTCTTGAGCGAGATGCAAAGTCCCTCGCGCTCAAAGCCAAGATCGGCTTTGTTCCAGATGGTTAGATCGGGTTCGGGCAGATCGGCGGGCAGCCCCTGGCGTGGATTTGCTGCGCTCCCATCCAGCAGCAAAAGGGTCATGCCGCCCGCGGCATGGGACAGCGCCCGGCGCACGCCTTCCGCCTCAATCGGCTCGTCGGTCTGGCGCACACCCGCCGTGTCGGCGACCTGCAGCAGATAGCCGCCGATATCGAGGCGTGCCTCCACCACATCGCGGGTGGTGCCGGGGATGCCGGAGACAATGGCGATGTCGCGCCGCGCCAGAGCATTGATCAGGGACGACTTGCCCGCATTGGGTGGACCCAAAATGGTCAGGCGCAAACCCTCACGCAGGCTTTCTCCCCGTCCGGCATCTTCCATATGCTGTTGTATTTGCTGAATAATCTCAAGTGCTGCGGTCCTGGCGCCGGAAAACTCCGCTTCACCCACACCATCATCGGAAAAATCTATGGCCGCTTCGGCCCGCCCCAGTGCAGCGATCAAAATAGTGCGCCAGCCCTCGTAGAGATCGGCCAGCGCCCCGTCATGCTGGCGCAAGGCCTGGCGCAGCTGGGCCGGGGTTTCGGCATCGACCAGGTCCGCCACCGCTTCGGCCCGGGTGAGGTCCAGCTTGCCATTTTCCACCGCGCGGCGGCTGAACTCGCCCGGCTCGGCGGGACGCAAGCCCAGCGCGGACAAAGCGGAGAACAGCGCCTCGCGAATGGCGCGGCCGCCATGAATGTGGAATTCGGCGACATCCTCGCCGGTGAAACTGTGGGGGGCGGGAAACCACAGCAGCAAAGCCTGGTCGATTTCCGCCCCTTCATGTGCCAGCCGCCGCAGCGCCGCCTGGCGGGGCGGGGGCAGGGGCCCGGCCAGGGCTTGCACGCAGCCGCCCGCAAGCAGCCCGGAGACCCGCACCACCGCCACACCGGCGCGGCCGGGATGGCTTGCGAGGGCGAAAATACTGGGAGACGGCAAAGCTATCGGCCGTCCTTTTTGACCATGGCGGTGGCGCTGTCCCACATCGCCTTCTGGAATTTCTGAAAGGCTTCGGGCCCGCCGAGCGGCATCCAGGCCCGCATCATCCCTTCCGGGTCGTTGGCGTCGAAGGCCTGTTTCATCCGGGCCTGCATGTCTTCCAGCATCTTCTTTTGTATGGGCGCGACATCCGGCAACCCCATGAAGGCGCGGGCTTCTTCCGGGGTCATGTCCATCTCGATATTCACCTTCATGGCGGCACCTTTGTCAGGGGTTTCGGGGGCCTTCGTTTCGATGTAAGTAACCCCGCCCCAAAAACATCACAGAAGCGGGCCGGCGGGAAGCTTCCTTCCGTGCACCCCATGGAATGGACCAATGAGCCTGAGCGACGCGACCTGCCCCTATCTGCTTTCCCACAAGGACAATCCCATCCGCTGGCGGCTGTGGGGACCTGAAGCGCTGGCGGAAGCCAAGGCCCAGGACAAGCCCATCCTGCTCAGCCTGGGCTATATCGGTTGCCACTGGTGCCATGTGCTGAACCAGGAAGCGTTCAGCGACACCGAGATCGCCGCCCTGATCAACGACAATTACATCCCGATCCTGGCTGACCGGGACGAACGTCCCGACCTGGACATGCTCTATCAGGGCGCCGCGGGCCTGATGGGTCATCCCGGCGGCTGGCCGCTGAATATCTTTCTCACCCCCGACGGCGCGCCCTTTTGGGTCACCGGCTATCTATCCCAGCAGGATACGCCGGAACAGCCGAGCTTCCGCCGCCTGGTCTCCGACAATGCCGCGCTGTGGAAGAACGAACGCACCCGCGCCGAAAGTGTCGGCCTGCAGGTCCGCCAGGCGGTGGAAAATCTCTACAACCGCGACATGAGCGTGCCCCAGGAAGAGATGAACCTGGATCTGTCGGCTCTGCGCATCGCCCAGCGCTACGATATTTTCTTCGGCGGCGTGCAAGGCCAGCAGAAATTCCCCAATGCGCTTTTGCTGGACCTGTTGTGGCGCGCTTATTTGCGCACCGGCACGCCGCAATTCAGCCAGCTCATCTTCGTCACTCTGGATGCCATCCTGTTCGGCGGCGCCTATGACCATATCGGCGGCGGCTTCTTCCGCCACGCCATGGATGAGCGTTGGGCCGAGCCTTCCTTCGAGAAGATGCTTTACGACCAGGCGCTGCTGATAGATTTCTGCACCTCGGTCTGGCAGCTCAACCGCAACGAGCTGTGCCGTCAGAAGATAACCGAGACCGTCAATTTCGTGCTGCGCGAGATGAAAGTAGGCGATGCTTTCGCCTCGTCCATCGCGTCGGGCAACCAGGCCGAAGACGGCAAATATTATACCTGGAGCGAAGCGGAGATCGATGCGGGCCTGACCGGCACCTTCTCGGCGCGCTTCAAGCAGGTCTATGGCATCAGCCGCGACGGCAATGTGATGGGCCGCAACCTGCCGCGCCGGCTGGGCAACCCCTCCCCGGCCAGCGAAGCCGACGAAGTGCTGCTGGCCAAGCAGCGCGAGATGCTGCTGGCGGTGCGCGACAAGCGCGCCAGGCCTTTCCGCGACGATCGCGTGATGGCCAACGGCAATGGCTTGATGATCACCACTTTGTCGCGCGCCGGCATTGTGTTTGAGCGCCCCGATTGGGTGCAGGCCGCGATCGCCGCCTTCGACAGCATCGTGAAAAATCTGGGCGGCGAGGCAAACACGCTCTCCCATGTCGCGGGCTCGCGCGGCGTGGCCGACGACTATGCCGACATGTCGCGCGCCGCCTTGCAGCTTTTCGAAGTGACCGGCAATCAGCGCTTCCTGGAACAGGCCAAGGCCTGGACCCAGGTGCTGGACACGCATTTCTGGGACAACCGGATCAACGGCTATTGTTTCTATGCCGACGATGCCGAGCCGCTGTTCGTGCGCCCGCGCATGGTGTTCGACAATCCGGCCCCCAGCGTGAACGGCACCATGCTGTTCGTGTTGACCAAGCTGGCGCTGCTCACCGGCAATACCGAATATATGGGCCGCGCTTCCACCCTTGCGAACACCTTCGGCAATGAAGCCAACCGCATGCTCAACGGCGCGGGCACCTATCTGGCGGGCCTGGAATATCTGCTCAACAGTCTGGAGATTTTGGTGATCGGCCATAAGGGCCATGCCAAGACCCAGGAATTGATGCGGGCCTATTGGGGCAAGACCGTGCCCAGCGGCATGGTGGTGCAGCTGGAGCCGGGCGAGCCTTTGCCGCCGGGCCACCCCGCCACTGGACGCGGCATGCAGGGCGGCCATCCCACCGCCTATATCGTCCAGGCCGGCAATTGCAGCGAAGGCATCACCAACGCCAATGATCTGGCTTGGGCGCTGACCTTGCCGGTGCAGTTGCGCACCCAGCTGCAGCAACAGGCGCAGCAGGCACAACAGATGCAACAACCGAGGTAGGCATGATCAAGGCCATCCGCTTTGAGAAACCCGGTGGCAGCGATGTGCTGCAATATGTCGATTACGACCTGCCGCCGCCGGGACCCGGCCAGGTGCAGGTCCGCCATACCGCCATCGGCGTGAACTTCATCGACACCTATCACCGCACCGGGCTTTATCCGCTGCCCATGCCTTCGGGCCTGGGTTCGGAAGCGGCGGGCACGGTTTCGGCGGTCGGCGAGGGCGTCACCCGTTTCAAGGTCGGCCAGCGGGTGGGCTATTGCAGCGGCGTGATGGGCTCCTATGCCCAGGCCAACAACGCGCCGGCGGACCGGCTGGTGCATCTGCCGGACGCGATCAGCGACGAACTGGCCGCCGCCATCCTGCTCAAGGGCATGACCTCGCAATATCTGCTGCGCCGGATTCATCCGGTGAAGGCGGGCGAGACCATCGTGTTTCATGCCGCCGCGGGCGGGGTGGGCCAGATCGCCTGCCAATGGGCCAAGCATCTGGGCGCCACCGTGATCGGCACCACCACCTCACCCAACAAGGTCGAGCTGGCCAAGGCCAATGGCTGCGCCCATGTCCTGAACAGCAAGGATGTCGGTTGGGAAAAGCAGGTGCGCGAGCTGACCGGCGGCAAAGGCGTGCCGGTGGTCTATGACTCCATCGGCAAGGACACCTTCATGGCGGGCCTGGATTGCCTGCAGCCGCGCGGCATCATGGTGACCTATGGCAATGCCTCGGGTCCGGTAGACCCGTTCTCGCCGTCGGTTCTGGCGGGCAAGGGTTCGTTGTTCGTCACGAGGCCCGTGCTGGCGCATTACACCCGTACGCCGCAGGAACTTCAGGAAACCGCCGACGATCTGTTCGCGGTGATCCAGTCGGGCGCGGTCAAGGTCGCCATCAATCAGCGCTTTGCCCTGAAGGACGCCGCCAAGGCGCATGATGCGCTAACCGGCAGGCAGACGACTGGCGCGACAATCCTTATCCCGTAAAAGAAAAGGCCGGACTCGCGTCCGGCCTTTCTGCTTTGCCGTTGCGGCAACTCTTACGTGTTCATGCTTTCGAAGAAGTCGGCGTTGTTCTTGGCCGAGCGCAGCTTGTCGAGCAGGAATTCGATGGCGTCCACCGTGCCCATGGGCGAGAGGATGCGGCGCAGGACATAGGTCTTGGCCAACGTACCCTTTTCGACCAGCAGCTCGTCCTTGCGGGTGCCCGAGCGCATAATGTCGATGGCAGGGAAGACGCGCTTGTCGGCGACCTTGCGGTCCAGGATGATTTCGCTGTTGCCGGTGCCCTTGAACTCTTCGAAAATCACTTCGTCCATGCGCGAGCCGGTATCGATCAGGGCGGTGGCGATGATGGTCAGCGAACCGCCTTCCTCGATATTGCGCGCCGCGCCGAAGAAGCGCTTGGGACGCTGCAAGGCATTGGCGTCCACGCCGCCGGTCAGCACCTTGCCCGATGACGGAACCACGGTGTTGTAGGCGCGGCCCAACCGGGTGATGGAGTCCAGCAGGATGATCACATCGCGCTTATGCTCGACCAGGCGCTTGGCCTTTTCGATCACCATTTCCGCCACCTGGACGTGACGCGTCGCCGGTTCGTCGAAGGTCGAGGAAATCACCTCGCCCTTCACGGTGCGCTGCATGTCGGTGACTTCTTCCGGGCGTTCGTCGATCAGAAGCACGATCAGGAAAGCCTCGGGGTGATTGGCGGCAATCGCCTTGGCGATATTCTGCAGGATCACGGTCTTGCCGGTGCGCGGCGGCGCGGTGATCAAGGCGCGCTGGCCCATGCCTTGCGGCGCCACAATGTCGATCACCCGGCCGGTCTTGTCCTTGATGGTGGGATCGTCCAGTTCCATCTTCAGCCAGCGCGTGGGGTACAGCGGCGTCAGATTGTCGAAATGGACCTTGTGCTTGATCTGCTCGGGGTCCTCGAAATTGATGGTCGTGACCTTCAGCAGGGCGAAATAGCGCTCGCCTTCCTTGGGGGCGCGGATCGGGCCTTCGGCGGTGTCGCCGGTGCGAAGGCCGAAGCGGCGGATCTGGGACGGGGAAACATAAATATCGTCGGGACCGGGCAGGTAGTTGGATTCCGGGGAGCGCAGGAAGCCGAAGCCGTCCTGCAGGATTTCCACCACCCCGGTGCCGGTGATCTCGACCTCGCGCTCGGCAAGTTCCTTGAGGATGGCGAACAGCATGTCCTGCTTGCGCATGGAGGATGCGTTCTCGATCTCGAGCTCCTCGGCAAAAGCCAGCAAGTCTGCGGGTTTTTTGTTCTTAAGGTCCTGCAGCTTCATCGCTTGCAAGCCATCTTGGACGGTCATGGGAGGCACCTAAACGAAAGGGGGGATGGTCTCGATGAACGAAAGGCGTTGCGCCCGGACGCGATCATCGAAGAGGTTGGTTCCGACCCGTTACCGGTTTTGCGGTTCGCGCCCCCTCAACTTGGGGCCCGCGCGGGTCAATCAGACGGGACGTTTATAGCCTGATTTGTGAGGCTTGCAAATATCCCCGTATTTTCCCCTATCCCGGGGCAACGCAATTAATGTTTCACGCAGTTCATCTGCCGGTCTATTTGAGCAAGCCCCCGAACGGCTTGACCTTAACCAAGATCACGATCAGCACCATCAGCAGCGCCGGGACCTCATTGACGATGCGGTAGAAGCGCGCCGAACGGGTGTTGCGGTCTTCCGCGAAGGCGCGCCAGCAACTCACGAACAGACCGTGCATGGCGCTCAGGATGAGCACCAGGACAAATTTGATCTGAAACCAGGTGTCCATATACGCGCTGGTCAGCCAGGCCAGCAGCAGCCCCAAAATCCACACCGCGATCATCGACGGGTTTATGATCGCCTTGAGCAGACGGCGTTCCATGACCTTGAAACGCTCGCTGGATTCCGACCCCGGCGCGGCTTCGGTGTGATAGACGAACAGGCGCGGCAAATAGAGCATGCCCGCCATCCAGGCGATCACCGCGATGATATGAAAAGCCAGGAACCAGGACGTGTAATTGGAGAGCTCATTGCGCAGCGCGTCCATCAGCCCTCGCTAAACCCGCAGCATTTTTGTCCGGCCGGGCAAATCCGCCCCTCTCCGCTGGTGACAGTCTTGCCGTCCAAGGCGCGGCGCACAAGCTGTGCCAGTCCGTTGATGAAATCGCTCTGTATCCCAACCGTGGCGGCGCGGCGGTAATCCGGCACCCCCGCCTCGGCCGCCAGCTTGCGGTATTCGATATCCAGCTCCACCAGGGTCTCGGAATGTTCGCTGACAAAGGCGATGGGGGCGATAATCACGCCTTTGCCGTCCTTGCCGGCGCGGGTGATTTCGCTATCGGTGGCCGGGCCGATCCATTCCAGCGGGCCGACCCGGCTTTGGTAACAGACAATCGGCTCCAGTTCGGGCCGGTTCAGCGCTTTAACGACGGCGGCAGCGCTTTGCTCCACCTGCCGCTGATAGGGGTCGCCCTTGGCGATGGTGCGCTTGGGAAGTCCATGGGCCGATAAAAGCAGCCGATAGGCCGTTCCCGGCTTCAGATCGCCGGCTGCCTCGGCGATTTTTGCCGCCGCGCCGGCGATAAAGCCTGGCTCGGTGGGATAGCAGCAGACCCGGGAGGTCGGAGCTTTCAGCCCCGCTTTTTTCGCCGTCCGCGCCCAGTCCTTCAGGGAAGAGGCGGTGGTGGTGGTGGAATATTGCGGATAGAGCGGCAGCAACACGATCTGATCCGGCGCAAAGGCTTTCACCGCCCGCGCCGCGCCATCGCTGAAGGGATGCCAGTAGCGCATGGCTACAAAGGCCTTGGCCTCCACCCCATCGACCGATAAGGCGTCTTGCAGTTCATTGGCCTGACGACGGGTTTCCTCGAAGATTGGGGATCGCCCGCCGATATGGTCATAAATCTTGCGCGCCACCGGGGCGCGGCGCCGGGCAATCAGCCAGGCCAAGGGCAAGCGCAGGGGCGCGGGCAGGGAAATGATCGCGGCATCGGAAAACAGGTTGCGCAGAAAAGGCCGGACGGCTTCCGGTGAATCCGGGCCTCCCAGATTGAACAGGACAACTGCCAACTTCATGTTTGGGAACGGGTGCGAATACGCTTCAGCAATTGTTCAACATGAGCGATGGGCGTCTCGGGCAGAATGCCATGGCCCAGATTTAAAATATGCGGCTTGCCGTCAGTGGCTTGCAGAATGGTATCCACCGCCCGGTCCAGTGCCGCTCCGCCCGCGATCAGGACAATGGGGTCGAGATTGCCTTGCAAGGCACAATTCAAATTCGCCGACGCCCAGGACAGGGGCGCGGCGGTATCCAGGGAAACCGCATCCACCTCCGTGGCCCGGACATAGTCCTGATATCCCGCCAGAGTGGCGGCGCGGGGAAAGCCGATGACCCTGGCATTGGGGCGCGCGGCGCGAACAGCGGCAACAATCTTCTTGGTTGGCGCGATCACCACAGAATCGAACAGCGCCGGCGGCAATCCGCTCGCCCAACTGTCGAAAATCTGGACCGCATCGGCGCCGGCATCCAATTGGCGGATCAAATGGAAGGCGACACATTCCCCCAAAATATCCAAAAGGGCTGCGAAGCCCTGTGGATCGCGATAAGCCCACAGCTTGGCGGCCTTCTGCTCATCGCCGCCGGCACCAGCCGCCAGATAAGTCGCCAGAGTCCAAGGCGCACCAGCAAAACCCAGCAAGGTGGTCTCCGGCGTCAGCCCTGCCCGAGTCAGGCGCAACGCCTCATAGACCGGCTCGAAATAATTTGCCCACTGTATGCGGTCCTCGTTGAAGCCCTGGGTGGATGTCACGGGCGTAAGACTAGGCCCTTCGCCTTCGGTGAAGGTCACTTTCTGGCCCAACGCCTCCGGCACCGTCAGAATGTCGGAAAACAGGATTGCCGCATCGAAGCCAAAACGGCGGATAGGCTGCAAGGTTACTTCGGCGGCATATTTCGGTGTCAGCGCCATTGCCCAGAAGGATCCGGCCTCGGCTCTGAGCTTGCGGTACTCCGGCAGATAGCGTCCTGCCTGGCGCATCAGCCAGACCGGCGGTACTTTTTCGACCGATCCTTGGAGCACGCGCACAAGCTTACGATCACTACTCAACTACAAGACTCCTAAGACTCTAAAGATGATGTTGTAGATGTTAGGGCTGTGGGTTGTGGGCCGAACTGTGAAACCGGATTTGGCTTAAGCGAAGGCGGGCGCAGACTCAAGCACTTGCGCAGAATTGCGGGGTCCGGCTGGGCGCGGCATGGTATGTTGGCGGTTGGGCTAAGCATCCCCAATTCATACGTATTTGCACTTAGAATGGTTTCCCGGCTAGGAGCCTGTGGCTGGTTTGGACTTTAGCCCCAGGCTGAATCACAGGCCGGACCGAAAATGGGATAACTTCTGTGGATCATAAATTTCACATCCATCTGGTTTCGGACTCCACCGGCGAAACCCTGCACGCCATGACCAATGCGGCCCTGGCCCAGTTCGACGATGTCGAAGTGATGGTCCATCCCTATGCCCTGGTGCGGGCGCAAGCCCAGCTCACCCGGGCTCTGGACCATATCGCCATCATGCCGGGGATTGTGTTCTTCACCCTGGCCAATCAGGGGCTGCGCGACAAGCTGATCGCCCGCTGTGCCGACATCCAGGTGCAGTGCATCGATGTGCTGGAAGGGCCGGTCACCGCCTTGCGCCATTTTCTGGGCCGGGCGGAAACCCACAGGGTCGGCCGCCAGCACGAGGTGGACGCGCGCTATCTCGACCGTATCGAGGCGCTGAACTTCAGCATCGCCCATGACGACGGCCAGTCCCTGGATTCCATCGATGGGGCGGAAGTCATCCTCACCGGCGCCAGCCGCACCTCCAAGACCCCCACCTGTGTCTATCTCGCCATTCGCGGCATTCGGGCCGCCAATGTTCCCTTGGTCCCGCGCATGTCGCCGCCGCCGCAATTGCTGACGGCCAAGCGGCCGCTGATCGTCGGCCTGTGGGTATCGCCCGACCGCCTGGTGCAGGTGCGGCGCAACCGGCTGACCAGCATGGGAGAAGATCGTGACAGCGACTATGTCGAACTGGATGCGGTCAGGTCCGAGATCGCCGCCACCCGCCAATTGTTCGAAAACCAGGACTGGCCGACCATCGATGTCTCACGCCGCTCGATCGAAGAAACGGCGGCGGCGGTGATGAATCTGATGGCCGAACGCAAGGAAGCCGCCAGGTGAGCCTGATCCTGGCTTCGGCCAGCAGCAGCCGCAAAATGCTCCTGACCGCGGCTGGCGTCGCCTTTACCGCCGATCCCGCCGATCTGGATGAGGCGGCTCTGATGGTGAAGCTGAAGGATGCGGGCGCACAGATCATGGCCCGCAGCCTGGCCGAGCAGAAAGCCCTGGCGGTGTCGCGCCGCCATCCGGGACGGACCGTGCTGGGCGGCGACAGTGTGATCGCCTTTGATGGGGACACTCTCAGCAAATGCGCCAGCCTGGAGGAGGCGCGTGCGCTGCTGGCGCGGCTTTCGGGCAAGACCCATCTGCTGGTCTCGGCGGCGGCGCTGGCCCGCAACGGGGCCTTGCTGTGGGCGCATGCCAGCCCCTGTGAGATGACCATGCGCGATTTAAGCCAAGAATTCCTGGACGATTATCTGGCGCAGGAGGGCAAGGCCATCCTGTCTTCGGTGGGCTGCTATCATTTCGAAGGGCGCGGGGCGCAATTGTTCGCTAGAGTGGACGGCGATTATTTCTCGGTGCTGGGATTGCCGCTCTTGCCGGTCCTGGCCCAGCTGCGCAAGGAAGGCCTGCTCAGGTCATGAGTTTGACGGGAAAAGGCAAGATCGCGGGTGTGATCGGCTGGCCGGTGACCCATTCGCTGTCGCCGGCGCTGCACGGCCATTGGCTTTCCGCCTACGGCATCGACGGCGCCATGATCCCCTTGGCGGCAAAAACCGAGGATTTCTCCGCCATCATCGACGGCGTGCGCCGGGCCGGATTTCAGGGCGTGAATGTGACGGTGCCGCATAAGGAAGCCGCTTTCGCGCTGGCGCATAAGACCGATGACGCCGCGCGCATGGCGGGTGCCGCCAATTTGCTGATTTTTCGGGAGCGCGAAATAGAAGGGCGCAACACCGACAGCTTCGGCCTGTCCGAATCTTTGCGCGAGTCTATCGGCGGGCTGGACGGCAAGACGGTGGTGCTGCTGGGCGCGGGCGGCGCGGCGCGCGGTGTTATCCTGGCGCTGCAGATGCTAGGCGCGGGGAAAATCCATCTGCTCAACCGCGATGCGGCCCGCGCGAAAAACCTCGCCTCGGCTTTGGGTGCGCATGTGAGGGTTGCCATCAGCCCAGGTGCCCTGAGTGATTGGAACGGGTGTGCTGGGGAGGCGGCGTTGCTGGTCAATTCCACCAGCGCGGGGATGGGCGCCAATCCGCCTTTGGATATCGATCTGTCGGTGTTGCCGAAATCCGCCGCGGTTTGCGACATCGTCTACAATCCGCTGGAAACCAAGCTGTTGAAAGACGCGGCCGCTCGCGGTCACAAGACCATCGACGGCTTGGGAATGCTGATGCATCAGGCGGTGCCGTCTTTCGAGGCGTTCTTTGGTGTTAAGCCCCAGGTCACGCCAGCTTTGCGCGAAGCATTGGCGAAGGTGCTGCGTGAGCGGCAATAAGCCTTTTGTCATCGGCCTAACCGGCGCGATCGGCATGGGCAAGAGCCAAACCGCCAAGCTTTTTGCCGCCGAAGGCGTGCCGGTGTTCGATGCCGACGCCGTCATTCACAATCTCTATGCCGGCGAGGCGGTGGCTGCGGTAGAAGCCGCCTTTCCTGGCTCGACCAAAAATGGCGCGGTGGACCGCGCCGCCTTGGCGCGGCAGGTGACCGGCGATCCCGCGGCGCTGGCCCGGCTGGAGGGGTTGATGCACCCCCTGGTCGCCGGGCGGCGGGAAAAATTTCTTGCCCAGACAAAGGCCCCGATTGTGGTGCTGGATATTCCTTTGTTGCTGGAAACCGGCACCAAGACAGATGCGGTGGTGGTGGCGACGGCGCCGGAAGGCGTGCAGCGTCAGCGGGTCCTGGCGCGGCCCGGCATGACCGAGGCCAAATTCGCCGCGCTTGCGGCGCGCCAACTCAGCGACGCGCAAAAGCGTGCACAGGCGGATTATCTGGTCGTGACCGACAAGGGCTTGGATGACGCCCGCGATCAGGTGAGAATGATCCTGGCCGATATCCGGAAAAATTTGAATGCGTGAAATAATCTTTGACACGGAAACGACCGGGTTTGAGCCCGGCGACGGCCACCGCCCCCGCGGCTTTTGCGCAGCAAAGGTCGCCACTAAAAAAACGATGCGATGATGCGGGAAATAGTCTTTGACACCGAAACGACCGGCTTTGAGCCAAGCGATGGTCATCGCATCGTCGAAATCGGCTGTGTCGAGCTGGTGGATCATTTTCCCACCGGCCGCACCCTGCAATTCTATCTCAACCCCGAGCGCGACATCCCCATCGAATCCCAGCGCGTGCATGGCCTGACGGCCGAATTTTTGGCCGACAAGGCGCTGTTCGCGCATGTGGTGGAGGAATTCCTGGAATTTCTGGGCGATGCGCCGCTGGTGATCCACAATGCCAGCTTCGACATCAAATTCATCAATGCCGAATTGAAACGGGTAGGTCGCGGCCCCATCCCGCTTTCGCGCGCCATCGACACGATCGAAATCGCCAAGCGCAAACTTCCCGGCGTGCGCTATTCCCTGGACGAATTGTGCAAACGCTTCAGCGTCGATCTGTCGGCGCGCACCCTGCACGGCGCGCTGCTGGACGCCCAGCTGACAGCGGAAGTCTATCTGGAACTGATCGGCGGGCGGCAGCGCGGCTTGATGCTGGCGCCGGTCGAGATTGCCGCCGCCGCCACGGCCGAGATGGTGCGGGCCGCACGTCAGCGCCCGGAGAAACTGGCGCCGTTGATCACGGCGGCGGAATTGGAGATCCACGCCGCCTTTGTCGCCAAAGAGTTAGGCGACAAGTCGATCTGGAATAGCTAGCGGCCCTTATTTGATGCGGCTCTCGCTCACGCGAACGCCGCGTGGCGACAAGTCGATCTGGAATAGCTAGCGGCCCTTATTTGATGCGGCCCTCGCTCACGCGAACGCCGCGTGGCGACAAGTCCATCTGGAATGCCTGACTAGGCGTTGCCCTGCGGCTGCTGGTTGGCGACTTGGGCTTGCGCCACCCGCGCCTGATACAGCGCCATGAAATCGATGGGCTCGATCATCAAGGGCGGCATGCCGCCATCGCGCACCACATCGGCCACAATCCGGCGCACAAAGGGGAACAGCATGTGCGGGGCCTGGATCAGCAGGATCAATTGCTGGGTGCCGGTATCGGGAACATTGGTCAGGCGGAAGGCGCCGGCATAGGCGAGCTCCAGCAGGAACAGCGGCTTGCCGTCATTTTTGGCATCGACGCGGACTTTCAGCTCCACCTCGAACATGTCCTTTTCGCTCATGCGGGCGGCGTTGAGGTCCACCCCCAGCTCGATTTGCGGCCGGGCGCTGATGCCGGAGGTGGCGCCGGGATTTTCGAAGGAAAGGTCCTTGATATACTGGCCCACCACCTGAAGGTTGGGCACGGCCGGCTGGCCTTGGTTTTCAGGGGTTCCTTCGCCGCTCATGGTCGCTCTTTCGCTAGATCTGGACTGGACTTATTGGATTGGGGGTGGGCGCTACCATGGATTGCTCGGCCCTGACAAGCGAACGATAAAAGACGGTAAAAGGCGCTTTTCAGCCCCAGTTGAGTGGTATTAGGGTCGGCGGTGGCGGGACAGCCATTTTCAAGGGTTTATCATGCCGGATTCTCAAACATTGGGTCTTGTGATCGCTGGAATGGTGGCGGCGATCATCTGTTTCCGCCTCTATTGGGTTCTTGGGCGGCGCACCGAGCAGGAGCCTCCGCCGCAACCGGTCCCCGTGCCCAGGCCGGCGGCCTCTTTGCCACAGCCGCAGCCGGCGCAAGAAAGCTCTCGTTCCCCAAGCGGGCTGCTGGACATTCAGCTGGCCGACCGCAGCTTCGACGCCCCAAAATTCCTGGTGGGCGCGCGCCAGGCCTATGCCCATATCGTCAATGCCTTCGTCCAAGGCAATCGCGAAGAACTTCGCCCGCTTCTGTCGCCGGACGTCTTTGCCGCCTTCGATGCCGGCATCAAGGCGCGGACCGAGCCTTCCGCCCCCCTGGTGAAATTGCATGACGCCCGCATCACCGGCTCGGCGCTGCACGGGCGCCAGGCTGAAATCACCGTGGCCTTCAACGCCGAATTCACCACCGGCACGGTCGTCGATGTTTGGACTTTTGAACGCAATCTGAATTCCTCCGACCCCAATTGGACGCTGGTGGCGACATCGGGTGACCTGCCTGAAAATGACCTGCCTGGATAAGAGAGCAGGATGGCTCGCGCTTCTTTTGCTGGCGGTAGCGGGCTGCACCACACCGCCGCCGCCGCAGCAGCAGCCACCGGCGGTGCCGCAGACCGGATTGCATCTTTCAAGAACCGGCTTTTCGGAGCTGCCGCAATGGAGCGGCGCGGATCAAACCAAGGCCCAGCTTTCCTTTCAGCGCAGTTGCGCGGTGCTGATGGGGAGGCCCGACAGCGCCGCTTTAAGCGGCAGCGGCTATGCCGGGACCGTGGCGGACTGGCGCACGGTGTGCGCCAGCGCAAAGGCGCCGGATTTCTTTGAAAAGAACTTCACGCCTTTTGCGGTCAGCGGCGAGGCTTTGTTCACCGGCTATTATGAACCGCAAATCCGGGGCAGCCGCGCCCGCACCGGCGCGTTCCAGACACCCGTCTATGGCCTGCCGTCCGATTTGGTGCGCGCCGATCTGGGCCTGTTCAATCCCAAACTGAAGGGCGAGCGTATTTCCGGCAAGGTGGAGGGCGGCGCCCTGGTGCCCTATGCCGACCGCGCCCAGATCGAGACGGGTGGCATCACGGCTGCCCCGATCCTGTTTTACACCGACGATCCGGTGGCCTTTTTCTTTCTGCAAATTCAGGGCTCGGGCCGGGTGGTGTTTGCGGACGGCAATAGCGCCCGCATCGGCTATGCCGGGGAGAATGGCCAGGCCTATACCGCCATCGGACGCACCCTGATCGCCGAAGGTTCGCTCACCCGCGAAGAAGTTTCCCTGCAATCCATCCGCGCCTGGCTGGCGGCCCATCCCGAGCGGGCGGCCACAGTGATGCAGACCAACCGCAGCTATATCTTCTTTGCGGAAAGACCGCTGGGCGATCCCGCTTTGGGCAGCACCGGATCCTTGGGCACCAATCTCACACCGCTGGCCAGCATGGCGGTGGACAGCCGCATCCATGCTCTGGGTGCGCCTTTCTATGTCGCGGCGGATGGGCCCGATCCCGTACGCGATGTGATGGTGGCCCAGGATATCGGCGGCGCCATTCGCGGCGCGGCGCGGGGTGACATGTTTTTTGGCTTTGGCGCCGATGCCGAGCGCCGCGCGGGAGCGATGAAAGCACCCGGCAGGCTGTATCTGCTGCTGCCCAATGCGCTGGCGGAAAAGGTTGGCGCGGAACGCGCCTACCCATGAGCCGCCGCACCACAAGTGATGAAGAGCGCAAGTTATTCGAGAAGACGTTCAAAGAAGGCCGCCCCATAAAGGTGGCTGCGCCCAGAAAAGTGGCGGCCAAAAAACCCATCGCCAACGGTCCCAGCGGCATCAATGGCGCCACCCAGGAGCGCTTGCGGCGCGGATTGATGGAGCCCGATGCCCGCATCGATCTGCATGGCATGACGCAGGAAGCCGCGCATCGCACCTTGTTCACCTGGCTGAGGTCGGCGCACAGAAGCGGCCACCGCCTGGTGCTGGTGATCACCGGCAAGGGCAATCCCAAGAATGATGAAAATGCGCCCTGGATGATGTCGCCACACGGCGTGCTGAAACAGATGGTGCCGCGCTGGCTGAAGGAAGCAGAGCTGGCGGCGCTGATCGCCAATGTGCGCACCGCCCATGCCAAGCATGGCGGCGCCGGCGCGCTCTATGTCTATTTGCGGAAGCGCGCATGAAACAGTCTTTTCACACCGTGACGGTGCCGACCAAGGGGTGAGGAGTGGTTCGCGAAGCGAACGAAATGGTCCAGTGGACCATTTCGAGCGACGAACGCCGCAGCGGCGCGTTACTTTGCGCGCCGCGAGGCCGGGACGCCGCGAGCTATGGCGAGCGGCTTGCGATGCGGTGGTGACGGGCTTTATGTTCGATTGCGGAAAAGACAATGAAACAAGCCTTTCACAATCTCACTATTCCGACCAAGGGCTCAGGCCTGTATGAATTCACCGATGAAGCAGACGCTTTTGTGCGCGGCGAGAAAATAGCGGACGGCCTTCTAACCTGCTTTGTCCGCCACACCTCGGCGTCGCTGGTGATTCAGGAAAATGCCGATCCGGATGTGCAAAAGGATTTGCGCGCTTTCTTCGCCGCTATCGCCACCAGGGGCATGAATTACCGCCACACTGCCGAAGGGCCGGATGACATGCCCTCGCATGTCCGCGCCGCGCTGACCCAAACCTCGATCGGCATTCCATTGCGCCACGGCAAGCTGGCGCTGGGCACCTGGCAAGGGATTTACCTGTTCGAGCATCGCGACGCGCCGCACCGGCGCGAGGTGATGCTTCACCTTTTGGGCGCTTAGATCAGCCCGGCCTTCGCCGCCAGCTCTTTCAGCGATTTTTCCGGCCGCGCGCCATAATGCGAGATCACTTCCGCCGCCGCCAATGCGCCCAACCGTCCGCAATCCGCCAGGCCCTTGCCATGGGTGAGGCCGTACAGGAATCCGGCGGCGAATTGGTCTCCCGCCCCCGTGGTGTCGATCACCTTGGCCACCGGCGCGGCGGCAATTTCATGCACCACGCCATCTTCCACCACCACGCAACCCTTGGCCGAACGGGTCAAGGCGGCGATGCCGCCCCATTTCTGAGCCGCCTTCACGACATCGGCAAAGTCTTCGGCTTCGAACAGCGCTTTGGCTTCGCCCTCATTGGCGAACAGGATGTTCACATCCTTGTCCAGCAGTTGCAGGAACTCGTCGCGGAAACGCCCGACGCAGAAGGCGTCGGACAAGGTCAGCGCAATGCGTCCGCCCGCGCCCTTGACCGCGGCGATGGCCTTGCGCGAAGCCTGTTTGGCGCTTTCCTCGTCCCAGAGATAGCCTTCGATATAGAGGATGCGCGCCCGCGCCACCTCCTTCTCGTCCACATCCTCGGAAACGATCTCGCGGCAGGCGCCCAGAAACGTGTTCATGCTGCGCTGGCCGTCCGGCGTCACCGCGATCATGGAGGTAGCGGTGGAGGCGCTGGTTTTGCGCACGCCATTGTGGAACCGCACGCCGGTCGCCGCCATGGAATCGCCGAACACCTTGCCCAGCCGGTCGTCGGCGACCTTGCCCAGGAACAAGCCGGTACCGCCCAGCGAGGCCAGCCCCGCCATGGTGTTTGCGGCTGAACCGCCCGCCACTTCATGCAAGGCGGACATGGTCTGCTGGTGATCGGTCAGGGCCTTCTGAAGTTCCTTGGCGCGAAACTCGTCGATCAGGGTCATGCCGCCCTTGGCGATGCCATGGGTCAGGAGAAATCGGTCGTCCACCGAGGCGATGACATCCACGATGGCATTGCCAAGCCCGGCGACGTCATATTGCTGGTCGGTCATACAGGTCCCCTGAAATCGAGGGCCCCGATTACACGCGGCAGGCGCATCCGCGCAAGCATTTCGCTTGAGGTCCCAGGGTTGCTGGTGCAGAAGGCCAAGGATGATCCGCCGCTTTGCGATATTGTTGGCTGGACTGGCCGTTGCCGGTTGCGCCGCCAAACCGCCGCCGCCACCGCCGGCGCAGGCTGCCCCGGCGCCGGGCGCCATCCCGCCCGCGCCGCCGCGCGGCGAACCGGGTCAGTATCTCAATATGGCGGCGTCCGGACTGCAGGCGGCTTTTGGACACCCCGCCTTTGTGCGCAAGGACGGCAGCACCGAAATGTGGCGCTATGACGGGGCGGCCTGCCGCGCTTTCTTCTTCCTCTACGGGACCCCGCCCGCGGTGCGCCATGTCGAAACCCTGCCACACGGCACCGGCAGCGCAGCCGACATTGCCTGCCTCACCGCTTTGAAGATCTCGCCGGCTAAAACCTCTTAATTAATTCTCCATGGGCGGCCTTGAGCCGCCCATCCAGGGCAACACATGCTGGAGCTTCCGACTCTGGATGGCCGGGTCAGGCCCGGCCATGGTGAGATTTTTTGGAGACCGGGGCTTTTGCTTTCATCACCGGAAGCTCTTTCGTCTTGTCCTTGAAGCGGCAGAGATCGCGGACCACGCAGGTCGGGCAAAGCGGCTTGCGCGCAATGCAGGTATAGCGGCCGTGCAGGATCAGCCAGTGATGGGCGTGAAGCTTGAACTGGTCTGGTACGATCTTTTCCAACCTGTCTTCCACCTCCACCACATCCTTGCCCGGCGCCAGATTGGTGCGGTTGGAAACCCGGAAGATATGGGTGTCCACCGCGATGGTCGGCTCGCCGAACGCCACATTCAAAACCACATTGGCGGTCTTGCGGCCGACGCCGGGCAAAGCCTGCAGCGCTTCGCGATCCGCAGGCACCTTGCCGCCATGCTGTTCCAGCAGAATCTTGGATAGCGCGACGACATTCTTGGCCTTGCCGCGATAAAGCCCGATGGTCTTGATCGCCTCCGCGAGCTTTTCCTCGCCCAGCGCCACCATCTGCTCCGGTGTTTTGACCGTTTTGAACAGCGGCGCGGTGGCTTTGTTGACGCCCTTGTCGGTGGCTTGCGCCGACATCACCACTGCCACCAGCAAGGTGTAGGGATTGACGTATTGCAGCTCGGTCTTGGGCTCGGGCGTGTGCTTCTTCAGCCGCGCAAAAAATTCCTCGGCCTCAGCTTTGGAAAAAGGTTTCGGCATTTTAGCCCTGCTTGAGGCGCGAGGGATTTTGCGATCCTGAGCAGGAGCGTCGCGCGGAGCGTGCGTATAGCACGTGAGCGCGCGCGACGAACTCAGGGCGCAAAAGACCCGCGCCTTTATAATCCAAGAACGTCCGTCATGGCATAGAGTCCCGGCTTCTTGCCATGACCCCATTTCGCGGCAGTCAGCGCGCCATGCGCGAAGATGGAACGGTCTTCGGCGGAATGGGAAAGCGTGATGCGCTCGCCGGTGCCGGCCAGGATCACCGAATGTTCGCCCACCACACTGCCGCCGCGCAAAGTCGCAAAGCCGATACTGCCTTCGGCGCGCGCGCCCAGATTATGGCCGTCGCGCGTCTTGACCCAATGCTTGTCCAGCGGCACGTCCCGGCCCTTGGCGGCAGCCTTGCCCAGCAATATGGCGGTGCCGGACGGCGCATCCACCTTGTTGCGGTGATGCATTTCCAGCACCTCGACATCATAGTCGGGCAGCGACTTGGCGGCGCGCTCGACCAGCGCGGCCAGCAGATTGACGCCCATGCTCATATTGCCGGACTTCACAATCACGGCATGACGGGCGGCGGCGGAAATCCGCGCCTCGCTCTTTTCGTCAAAGCCGGTGGTGCCGATGACATGAACGATGCGCGCCTGGGCCGCCAGCTCGGCCAGCATGGTGGAAACCATCGGCGTGGTGAAATCCACCACCGCTTGGGCATGGGCGAGCAGGAGCAGGGGGTCGGCGGTCAGCTTGATGCCATTGGGTTGCATGCCCGCCAAGGTGCCGGAGTCCAGGCCCAGATTGGGATGGCCTTCCATTTCCAGCGCGCCGCAAAGCGTGAGGCCCGAACCCTGCGCGATCTCGCGGATAAGCGTGCGGCCCATGCGGCCGGACGCGCCCGTGACGACGATCTTCAGTTCAGACATGGAACGCCCCTCTCAGGCTCTTGCTAGGCCTTAGTATCCACGCCTGCGGCTTGAGCAGGCATATCTTTTTTTGCAACCGTGACCATGGCGGGGCGCAGCAGCCTGTCTCCGATCATATAGCCGGACTGCACCACATCCACGATGGTGCCGCCGGGCTTGCCGTTGCCCGGCACCTCGGCGATGGCCTGATGCAGGTTGGGATCGAACTTGCCGTCGCTGGTGTCCACCGGCTTGACGCCATAGCGCTCCAAGGTCTGGATCAGCTGGCGGTCGGTGGCCTCCACCCCGTCCAGCACGGCTTGAACTTGGGGATCGGCGGCGGCCCGCACATCGGCGGGCACCGCGGCCAAAGCACGGGCGAAATTATCGGCAATGCCCACCATGTCGCGGGCGAATTTGGTCACCGCATACAGGCTGGCTTCGCCCTTTTCCTTCTCGGCACGGCGGCGGATATTTTCCGCCTCGGCAAGCGCACGCAGGCGCTGGTCCTTGAGGGAATCCACCTCGGCCTGCAGGGATTGCAGCACGGCGAATTCCGCGGCATGCGGATTCTCGGAGTCGGGAAGCTGGGTCGGTTCGTCAGTCATATCGCTAAACACTCATTTTCCGGGGGCGTCCATAAACCCTAAGCAAGCAATCGTCCAATGACTTTGGCGGTATGGTCGACCATGGGGATGATACGGCCGTAATTCAGCCGGGTCGGCCCCAGAACCCCGATCACACCCACGATCTTGCCCTGGGCATTGGCATAGGGGGCAGCCACGATGGAGGAGCCCGACAGGGAAAACAGCCGGTTTTCCGAGCCAATGAAAATCTGGACCCCTTCGCCGTCCTTGGCCAGCTCCAACAGCCGGATCAGGTCAGCCTTGCGTTCGATATCGTCGAACAACACACGGACCCGGTCCAGGTCGGCCTGATTGTCCAACAGATGCGAGGTGCCGCGCACGATCAGCACCTTTTCCGGCCCCGCCAGGGTCGCCAATCCCGTGGCCACCAGCTTTGCGGTAAGGGCGTCCAGCTCCAGCTTTTCGCCGTCCAGCTCGGCCAGGATTTCGCTACGGGCGGCATCGATGGTGCGTCCCCGCAGCCGCGCGCCCAGATAATTGCCGGCCTCTGAGAGAGCCGAAACCGGAAGGCCGGCGGGCGTGTCGATGACGCGGTTTTCCACCTGGCCATCTTCACTGACCATGATCACCAGCGCCTTGCCGGGCGCCACGCCGACGAATTCCACATGTTTGAGGGCGCTGTCCTGTTTGGCGGTCAGCATCAGTCCGGCGCAGCGCGACAGGCCCGCCAGGCTCTGGGTGGCCTGGGTCAGAACATCCTCGATCCGCTGGCCGCTGCCCGACATGCGGGCTTCGATGGCGATGCGCTCGTCCGGCGCGAGCTGGCCGATTTCCAGCAGCCCGTCCACGAACAGCCTGAGGCCCTTTTCAGTGGGAATGCGTCCGGCGCTGGTGTGGGGTGCATAGAGCAGGCCCATGGCCTCCAGGTCCGCCATCACATTGCGAATGGAGGCGGGCGACAAAGCATGGGGCAGGCGCTGGGACAGGGTTCGGGAGCCGACCGGCTCGCCGCTGGTCAAAAAAGCTTCCACCAGATGGCGGAAAACCTCCCGGGGGCGCTCGGTAAAGCCTTGCGGCATGACGAAGGGGGAACGCGGTTCCAATGCCAAGAGGTTGAAATTCCTGATATTTCTGGTTTCGTTTGCTTCTGTTGCCTTGCTGACGCTAGGTAACGCCCCAACGTTAGCAGACCGATATATGAGGCTCCATGCGCCCTTCCAACCGCGCCCTAGACCAGATGCGCGCCGTTTCCCTTACCCCCGGCTTTTCCCGCCATGCCGAGGGGTCCTGCCTGGTCAAGTTCGGCGATACCCATGTGCTGGTCACCGCCAGCCTGGAAGAGAAAGCGCCGCCCTTCCTCAAGGGTTCCGGCAAGGGCTGGGTGACGGCTGAGTATGGCATGCTGCCGCGTTCCACCCATGACCGCATGCGGCGCGAGGCGGCGGCGGGCAAACAGTCTGGCCGCACCCAGGAGATCCAGCGCCTGGTCGGCCGCAGCTTGCGCGCGGTGTGCGATCTTTCCGCGCTCGGCGAACGCCAGATCACCATCGACTGCGATGTGCTGCAGGCCGATGGCGGCACCCGCACGGCAGCCATCACCGGCGGCTTTGTCGCCCTGGGCCAATGCATCGCTTTCATGAAGAAGGTGGGCATGGTGGCTGCGCCGGTGATCAAGGATCATGTCGCGGCGGTCAGCTGCGGCATCGTCAAAGGCGTGCCGGTTCTGGATCTGGATTATGACGAGGACTCCACTGCCGAGACCGACGCCAATTTTGTCCTGACGGGCGCTGGCGGGCTGGTGGAAATCCAGGGCACCGCCGAAGGCGCGCCCTTCACCGAGGAACAGTTGGGCGCGTTGCTCAAGCTGGCGCGCAAAGGCATCGGCGAATTGGTCGAACTGCAGAAGGCAGCACTTGTTTGATGGAGAAGTGGGCGTGAGACTGCCGCGCGGCAGCCAGTTGGTGGTGGCTTCGCACAATGAAGGCAAGGTGCGCGAGATCAAGGCGCTCTTGGGCCCGCATGGCATTCACCCGGTCAGCGCGGGATCGCTGGGCCTGCCGGAGCCGGAAGAAACCGGACTGACCTTTGCGGCCAATGCCGAAATCAAGGCGCTGGCATCGGCCAAGGGCGGCCACCATGCGGCGCTGGCGGATGACTCAGGTCTTTGCGTCGATGCGCTGGACGGCGCGCCCGGCATCTATTCGGCACGCTGGGCGGGACCAACCAAGGATTTCCGCATCGCCATGAACCGCATCCATGACGAGCTGCGCCACAAAGGCCTGACAGGCAGCGCCGCGAAATTCGTCTGCGCCTTGTGCATCGCCATGCCGTCGGGAGAGATGCAGACCTTTGAAGGCGAAGTGCATGGAAGGCTGAGCTTTCCACCGCGCGGCGACCATGGCTTCGGTTACGATCCGATTTTTGTCGCTGACGGCATGGAGCAGACCTTCGCGGAGATTGATCCGGCGAAGAAACACGCCATGAGCCACCGCGCCAAGGCGTTCGAGAAGCTGCTGCATTCGGGGATATTTACGGAATCTCTCTAACACACTCATGTCATGGCCCACCGGAGTGTGGGCCATCCAGGTGAAACTAACGAAGCCCGTGAAGAATAGAATATCGAATAAATTTCAGACGCCGCCGCGGATCCCATCTGGATGGCCCGCATTTGCGGGCCATGACAAGTGTGGGTTGTTATGAGTTTCGGCGTTTACGTTCACTGGCCTTTCTGCGCCGCCAAATGCCCCTATTGCGATTTCAATTCCCATGTTCGCACCGCGATAGACGAAGATGGCTGGGTCGACGGCATTCTCGCCGAGCTGGACTGGGTCGCCGCAAACCAGGCTGAACGTCCGGTGGTGGAAACGATTTTTTTCGGCGGCGGCACGCCGTCCTTGATGGCGGGCAAATCCGTTGGACGCGTCTTGCAGAAAATCGCGGCGCTCTGGCCGATGGCCAATGATCCTGAAATCACTTTGGAGGCCAATCCGGCCAGCGCCGATGCGGCGCGTTTTGCCGATTATCGCGCCGCCGGGGTCAATCGTGTTTCGCTGGGGGTGCAGGCGCTCAACGATGCCGACCTGAAGAAACTGGGCCGCTTGCATGACGTGGCCGAAGCCGAGGCGGCGCTGGCGATGGCGATGCGCCAATTCAGCCGGGTTTCGCTGGATTTGATCTATGCCCGCCCGGATCAAAGCGATGCGGCTTGGCGCACAGAATTGAAACAGGCGCTGGACTTTGGCACCGATCATTTGTCGCTCTATCAACTGACCATTGAGCCGGAAACGCCCTATGCGCTGCTCCACCGGAACGGCCAATTGCAGATTCCCGGCGAGGATCTGGCGGCGGGGCTGTATGAAACCACGCAAGAGCTGACCGAAGCGGCCGGCATTCCGGCTTATGAAATCTCCAATCACGCCCGCCCCGGTCAGGAAAGCCGTCACAATCTGATCTATTGGCGCTATGGCGAGTATGCCGGTGTTGGGCCGGGCGCACATGGCCGCATCAATCTTGGCGGGCGGCGCACCGCCACCGCCGCGATCAAGCTGCCGGAGCGCTGGCGCGATACCGTGGCGAAGGTCGGCCATGGGCTTTCAGACATGACGCCAGTTTCAAACGAAGAGGCGGCGCGCGAACACCTTTTGATGAATCTGCGGTTGGCGGAAGGGCTCGATCTTGCGGCCTATGAAAAGCGCTGGAGCACCCAGCTCAATGCGGCGAAGGTTACCGCCATGATCGAGCAAGGATTCCTGATCCGCGACAATGACAGGCTGACCGCAACGCCCAACGGGCGCCTGCTGCTTAATCGGGTGATTGAAGAATTGCTTTAAGAATTTTTGCCGAGAAAAGTCGTCGGCGCCGGGCTTACCACCACCGGACCGGCCGTATTCACTTCCAGCACCGCCAGGCCGCGCTCGGAGGTGCCGTCATTCTTGAAGCGGAAAATGCCGTTGACCCCGGAAAAGCCGTTGGGGTCCATCAGCGCGCCGCGCGTAAAACGATGATAGGGCGTGCCCGGCGAGAGCAGCGCAACCAGCGAAACGGCGTCATAAGCCAGGCTCGCCAGGCCGGCCGGGGCGGCCCCGAAAGCAGTGCGGTATTTGCTGATGAATTCGGCGTCGGCATTGGGCGCGGGCGCGGCATACCAGCTTCCCTGCAGGCTGGTTTCGCGCATCAGCGCCGCGTCATCGTTCCACAGCCCGGTGCCGAGCAGCTTGACCTTGTCCCGGCTCGCGCCGTCCAGCGACAGAGTGGGCGCGATGGCGCGCAGGATCACCCCACCTTGGGCGATCAAGACTGCGTCGGCGCCGCTCTTGGCCACGGCGCCGGCCGGACCGGCCACTGCCGCGGCATTGGGGGGATAGCGTTCCACATCCACGACATTGCCTTTCGCGGCGGCAACGGAATCGGTGAAGGCGTCCTTGGCGACATCGCCATAGGCGGTCTGCGGCGCCAGGGCCGCGAACTGCTTATGCCCCTTGGAGGCGGCAAAGCTGATCACCCGGCCCACTTCATTCTGCGGCAGGAAGCTCAGCAGATAGGCGCCATTGCCCGCCACCGTTTTCTCGGTGGAAAAGGCCAGCACCGGCACGGCGCGGTCGCGCGCGATGGGCGCCACCGCCGATACCGATGGCCCGAACAGAGGCCCCACGATCACTTCCGCGCCCTGGGACAGAAGCTGCTGCACAGCCGCCGCGGCGCCCGCGCCGCCATTGCCTTCGTCGGCGGTCATCAAAAGAATGTTGCGATTGCCGGAATTGAACATGGCGAGCTGCGCCGCCTTCAGCATCGAGGCGGCCAGGTTGCGGGTGGGAGCCGAGCTGCTGGTGAAGGGCAGGATGATGCCAACCCGGACCGGGGTGACGCCCTGCGCCGTGCCGGGCAGGCGCAGATAGCTGGGCAGGTCGCGGTCCAGCGGATTGGCGGCGACGGGCTCCTTGGGCAAGGGGGCCTGGGGCACGGGCGCGGGGCCTTGCGGCTTTGGCGTACAGGCGGCTATCGCGACGACCAAGGCAATGGCACAAAAGCGGCTGACGGACATCAAAACGGGCATCGAGAATCCTTTGACGCGTAAATCTAAGCCTTTGGACACGGGCGGTAAATCACCCACTTCCGTATCGTCAATTCGGGGCGATTTGGCGGCGGGGCTATACATCCTGGCCACCCCGATCGGCAATGCCCGCGATATCTCCTTGAGAGCGTTGGAGGTCTTGAAAGGTTGCGATGTGATCGCCGCCGAGGATACCCGCGTCACCGCCAAGCTCTTGGCCATTCACGGCATCTCCAAACCGCTGATCCCCTACAATGATCACAATGGTCCGCAGATGCGGCCGAAAATTCTTTCCCGGCTGGAACAGGGCGAGAGGGTGGCGCTGGTGTCGGATGCGGGCACGCCCTTGGTGTCGGACCCCGGTTACAAACTGGTGCGCGAGGCGATTGCGGCGGGGGCCGCTATTGTGGCTTTGCCGGGGGCTTCAGCGGTGCTGGCTGGGCTGACTTTGAGCGGCTTGCCCTCCGACCGGTTTCTATTCGCCGGCTTTCTTCCGTCCAAAGCGGGTGAACGCAAATCCATCCTGGAAGAAATCGGCGGCGTGCGCGCCACCCTGATCTTTTTTGAATCCGCACAGCGCTTGGAAGACTCCCTTCCCGCTTTGGCAGACGTGTTGGGCGACCGTCAGGCGGTGGTGGCGCGCGAGCTGACCAAATTGCATGAGGAAATCCGGCGTGGGTCTTTGCGCGAACTGGCGGCGCATTATGCCAAGGCGGGCGCGCCCAAGGGCGAGGTTACCCTGCTGGTCGCGCCGCCCGACAAAGCAGCGCCCGACAGCGCCCGTATCGACGCGGCGCTGAAAGCGGCGCTTGCCTTCATGCCGGTGAAAGCCGCGGCAGAGATGATCGCCGATCTCACGGACGGTTCGCGCAAGGCGCTGTATGCGCGGGCCCTGGAGCTCAAGGATGGCGACTGATCATCGCCAAGCCGCCGAACGGCGCGGCCATCGCAGCGAGACGGTTGCGGCGCTGTGGCTGCGGCTCAAGGGCTATCGAATCCTGGCGCGGCGGCTGAAGACCCGGGCCGGGGAAATCGATCTGGTGGCTGCCGCCCCTTTCGGCCCGGTCTGTTTTGTCGAGGTCAAGGCGCGCGGATTGGCGCGGGCGGCGGCGGAATCCGTGGGCCCCACGCAGCAGACTCGCATTGCCCGCGCCGCCTCCTTATATCTCGCCAGCCGACCGGGTCTGGCCCGGCGCGGCAGCCGTTTTGATATTGTCGCCATCGCCCCCCATGCCTTGCCGGTGCATCACCGGGATGTGTGGCGGCCATAACAGGGCGTTAGGCGAAAGCCGGACCGCCCATCAAATAAGGGCGTTAGGCGAGAGCCGGACCGCCCATTGAACAAAGAGGCTTTCATGGCATTGACCGTCGCGATCCAGATGGACCCGATAGAGAAGATCGATATCGGCGGCGATTCCACCTTCGCTCTGGCGTTGGAGGCGCAAAGGCGCGGTCACGGCCTGCTCTATTACGGCCCGCGCGATCTCTCCTTCCGCGACGGCAAGGTCAGCGCCCATGTACGCCCGCTGAATGTGCGCGCGGTCAAGGGCGATCACTTCGCGCTGGGCGATGCGTTCGTCTATGACCTGTCGGCGGCGGATGTGGTGCTGATGCGCCAGGACCCGCCCTTCGATATGGCCTATATCACCGCCACCCATATCTTGGAGCGCATCCATCCCAAGACCCTGGTGGTCAATGACCCGCACGAAGTGCGCAATGCGCCCGAAAAACTTTTTGTCACCGAGTTCGCGGAGTTCATTCCCCCGACCCTGATCACTTCGGACTTGCGCGAGATCCGCGCCTTCCGCCAGGAGCATAAGGACATCATCCTCAAACCGCTTTACGGCAATGGCGGCGCGGGCGTGTTCCGGGTCAAGCCGGACGACGAGAATTTCGGCGCGCTGATGGAAATGTTCACCCAATTCTACCGTGAGCCGGTGATTGTCCAGCGCTACATTCCCGATGTGCGCAAGGGCGACAAGCGCATCATCCTGGTGGACGGGGAATTCGCCGGCGCCATCAACCGGGTTCCGGCACAGGGCGAGGCCCGCTCCAACATGCATGTCGGCGGACGCCCCGAAGCCACCGAGCTTTCGGCGCGCGAAAAGGCGATATGCGCGGCGATCGGACCAGAGTTGAAAAAACGGGGCCTGATCTTCACTGGCATTGACGTAATCGGCGACTATATGACCGAGATCAACGTTACCTCTCCGACCGGCATTCACGAGGTCAAGCGCTTTGGCGGCGCCGATATCGCCGGGCTGGTCTGGGATGCCATTGAAAGAAGGCGCAAATGATTACCGTCCGTAAGTCCGAAGATCGCGGCAAGGGCAAGATCGATTGGCTGGATTCGCGCTTCAGTTTTTCTTTCGGCGACTATTATGACCCCGCCCATGAAAATTTCGGGGCTTTGCGGGTCATCAACGAAGACTGGATCAAGGGCGGCGCGGGCTTTCCGCCCCACCCCCATCGCGACATGGAGATCGTCACCTATATCCTGGAAGGGGCGATCGCCCACCGCGATTCCACCGGCGGCGGCGGCACCATCCGGCCCGGCGAGATTCAGCGCATGAGCGCAGGGTCTGGGATCGTGCATGCCGAATTCAATGCCAGCGCCACGGAAACCTGCCATCTGCTGCAGATCTGGATCATGCCATCCCAGCGCGGCATTCAGCCCGGCTATGAGCAGAAGCGGATCGATCCGGACGCCGTACACAATCATTTCGCCCGCATCGCCGCGCCCGATCCGCGCGAAAATGAAGTGCGGCTGGTGCAGGATGCCGAAATCTGGGCCGCCAAGCTGGATGCGGGCGTAGAAGCGATCCATCCCTTAGCCCAGGGCCGCAAGGCCTGGCTGCAAGTCGCCAAGGGCGAAGTTGTCTTGGGTGATCAGACTTTGAAGGCGGGCGATGCCGCGGCGGTTACCGACCAGACCCAGATCGCGGTCAAGTCGAACGCGCCCAGTGAAGTCCTGCTGTTTGATCTCGCTTGAGTTAGCACCGGCCTGCCTCCCCCTTATGCGAAGCTTAGCAAGGGGGAGGTGGTTTCAGCGATCGAGGCGAAGCCGAGAGGAAGCTGAAACCGGAGGGGGTTGGGAAATTACTTCGCTGCGGCGATCACCGTAATTTCGACCTTCACATTGCGCAGCAGCTTGGCGACTTGAACGAAAGTGCGCGCCGGATAGGGCGGGTGGAAGTATGAGGCATAGACCTTATTCACCGCCGGAAAGTCCTCGATGTCGGTGACATAGACGGTGGCCGACACCACATCGTCCAAGGTGAGATTGGCCGCCTTCAGTTCCAAGGCGATGTTGTCGATCACCCGCTTGGTCTGGGCCGTCACATCCTGCTTGCTGTAATCGATCTTGCCGGCGGGATCGAAGGGCAGGGAGCCAGAGACGAATACCAGCTTGCCGCTCTGAATGGCCTGGGAATAAGGCCCGATAGCCTTGGGCGCGTCGGGCGATTCAATCAGTTTTTTCTCGGCGAAGGCGGGCGTGCATGCAAGCGTCAACGCGAGCGCGAGAAACAATTTGCGCATCTTCGAGTCCCCCAAAATGAAAGGAATTACTTTACGAGGCCAAACCGGCTCTTGTAGCGCGCATCAAGTCCCGACAGCGGGAAATAGATGAAAACATCGGTGGTGCCGAACTGCCGGTCGACCACTGCGCCATCGCCGATGCAGCATCCCGCGCGCACATAGCCCTTGAGCATGGCCGGCAAGCTGCGAATGCCTTCGCGCTCGTCGATCGCCTCTTTGGGCATGCGGTTCATGCCGACATGCAGTTCGGGCCGCGCCTTGACCCGAAGATTTTCGGGCATGGGATGGAAATGATGCAGATAGGACAGCGGCAGCGCCATCTCCGCCACGTCAATGCCGGGCAGCGAGGCGCAACCGAACATCAGATCGATGTCAAAGCGCGCGACATAGGCCATCAAGCCTTTCCACAAAAGCTGCATGGTGCCGGGACGGGCGCGATAGCTTTTGAGGATGCAGGAGCGGCCCAGCTCCAGATACTTGGTGTCGGGGGAGAGGCCATTCAGCATGGCCGTCAGGTCATATTCGCTGGAGGTGTAGAAACCGCCGACCTTGTCGGCGTCTTTCTTGCGCGTCAGCCGGTAGGTGCCCACCACCAGCGGCTGGCCGTCCTCATCATGGGCGTCGCGGTCGACCACCAAAAGGTGATCGCAGACATCGTCGAACTTGTCGAAGTCGCGTCCGCTCTCGCGCATCTGGGGCGATGGCACGGCGCTCATCTCTTCGTAGAAGACGGTGTAGCGCAGACGCTGGGCTTGCTCGACTTCGTGCTCGGTCTCGGCGAGGCGCACTTCCAGCGCGCCGGAAACGGCCAACACCGGCCATTGCTCCAGTCGCCCCTCGAAAGGTCCGGCTTCGTAGATATTGACCACGGTCGCTTCCTGTTCGCCCCGGAAAGTCCCCACGACTCACCGGGCCTTGGCTGTCGTCAGGGCATAAACCTCTTATGCGACAGTTTGGCAATTTTAACCCAAGGCGCTGTCACAATCCAATAGCTTGGTGAATTTTTGTGAAATTACGCGGGGTTAACGCTTAACGGGGTCTGCCGGCGCGCCAGCAGAACGAACAGGATCAGGGCCGGAACCCCGATTGCCCCGCAACCGGCGAAAAAGGCGGCATAGGCGTTCATCAGGCCGATCTTGGCCGCCATGGCCTCGACCGCCGCACCGGAGAAGCCCTTCAGGATTTTGCCGGCCCAGGCATAGGTCGAAGACAACAACGCATATTGGGTCGCGGTGTAACCTATGCTGGTCAGGCTGGACATGTAGGCGACCAGGGTGACGCCGGCCATGGCGATAGCGAAATTATCGACTCCCATGATCACCGCGAACGTCACGGGGTCGTGGGCATAGGGCAGCACGCCATAAAGCGCGGTGCCGAACATCTGGCCGAAACAGCCGACAATTACGGCCCGCATCAGTCCCAGGCGCAGGGAAAGATATCCCCCCATCGCCACACCCAGGAACACGCCCACCAGTCCGAAGCTGCCGCGCACGGCGCCGACCGTGTCCTTGGTCAGGCCCATATCGACATACATGGGATTGTACATCGGTCCGCTGACGAAATTGGGCAGCTGGAAAAGGCTGATCGCCAGCAGCATCAGGATGGCATTGGAGCCATGGGCGCGGAAGAAGGCGGTGAAGGGGCCGGCAATGGCGTCGAACAGTCCCCGCGGCGTCCAAAGCGGCTTGTCGGCGTCGCTCTCCATGTGCCGCCCGCCGCGCACCGGCTCGGCGGCGCACAGGGTGGCGATGATGCCGATCGCCATCATCGATCCGAACAGCACATAGGACATGTTCCAGCCGATGCGCTGGGCGATGGGCAGGATCACCGCCTCGCTCATCAGCAGTGCGGAGCGGTAGCCGAAGGTGTAGCCGGAGGTCAGCAATCCCAGCTCGTCGGCGTCCTTGGCGGATTCGATCCGCCAAGCGTCGATGGCGATATCCTGGGTTGCGGACGAAAAAGCCACGACCAGAGCCAAGATGCCGAGCTGCACCAGTCCATGGCCGATGCCACTCAGCGCCATCGCGACCAGGCCCAATCCGATCGCGATCTGCGCCAGTACGATCCAGCCGCGCCGATGCCCCAGCCGCCCCAGGCCCGGCACATTGATGCGGTCCAGCAACGGCGCCCAAAGGAACTTCAGCGAATAGGCAATGCCCACCCAGGACAAAAAGCCGATAGCGGACAGTGCGATACCTTCGTCGCGCAACCAGTAGCCGAAGGTATTGGCCACCAGCAGGAAGGGCAGCCCCGAGGAGAAGCCCAGCGCCAGCATGGTCAGGACACGCGGATTGAGATAGTCGCGGAATTTGTAGCGCCGCCTGGTCGAAGCAGTCATGCCGCGACGATATGCGAAGCCTCATCGCCGGGAAACAAGGTCCGGAACATTTCTTCCAATTGGGACGGGTCCACCGGCTTGGTGAGAAAGCCGTCCATGCCCGCTTCCAGGCAGGAATGCTTGCCCGATTCCAGCACATCGGCGGTCAAGGCGACGATGGGCGTGCGCGCAGCTGAACTGCGCGCCTCCCAGGCGCGAATGGCGCGGGCGGCCTCGATACCGTCCATGCCCGGCATATGGATGTCGGTGAGCAGCAGATCGAAGCGGCCTTCCATCATCGCCTGCACCGCCGCATTGCCGTTGCTGACCTCGGTGATCTTATGGCCTCGCCGGCGCAGCAATTCGCGGATCAACAGCATGTTGATGGGGTTGTCCTCGGCCAAAAGAACATGCAGGCCGGACTGCGCGTCCGGCTTGTCGGGAATGCGCGCGGGCACACTGTCTTCGGGCTCGGCAACCGCGATGACCGGGGGCGGAACCCCTTCCGTCACGGCGGGCGCAAGGCCGTCGCGGCACACGATCAATTGGCGCAGCAGCGAGGACTGGCGCACCGGCTTGACCAGATAGCTGGCAAATCCCATGGCGCGAATCTGCGGCAGGCTTCCTCTGGCATCCGGCGTCAGCATCACCAGGGCAGGTACATTGTCGGGGCACGGCGCCAGCTTGGGTATACTCCCGGTCCCCGCATCCACCAGGATTGCATCCGCGCTATCGTCCCTCTCCACCGGGACACCGCCGCAAGCGGCGATCTGCCGATGCACGCTTTCGCGAAAAGCCGGATTTTTTGTCGTCACCGCCACCCGCATCCCGTCCAGGGACGCATCGCCCTGCGGCGCCTCGGGCTGGTGCGCGGGCAAGGTGAACCAGAAACAGGAACCGCCCTCGGCGATGGCATCGACGCCGATGTCTCCGCCCATGGTGTTCACCAGCCGCCTGGAAATGGCCAGTCCCAGACCGGTGCCGCCGAACTTGCGGGCATGGCTGGAATCGGCCTGAACAAATTCCTGGAAAATCTCCTGGCGCTTGGCGGCGGCGACGCCAACGCCGGTATCGCGCACTTCGATGCGCAGCATGCGGTTTTCCATCACCGCTTCGACACAGACCGCGCCGCGTTCGGTGAATTTGACGGCATTGCCCATCAGATTGGTGATGACCTGGCGCAGCCGAAGCTCATCGGTGCGGATGACGTGCGGCACGTCCGGCGCCACGATGGTGGTCACTTCCACATTCTTGAGATAGGCGCGTTCGCACAACAGCTCGGCCATGGCGGGCAGCATGGCGCGCACATCCACCTCGTCTTCGTCCAGTTGCAGCATGCCGGCTTCGATCTTGGAAAAGTCCAGTATGTCGCCGATCAAGGACAGCAAGGCTTCGCCGGATTGGGTGATGGCTTGCGCGTAAGTCCGCTGCTCGGGGCGAAGTTCGGTTTCCAACAGCAGGCGGCCCATGCCCAACACGCCGTTCATGGGCGTGCGGATCTCATGGCTCATGGTGGCCAGGAAGCCGGATTTGGCGCGGCTGGCTTCCTCGGCATTGTCGCGGGCTTCGGTCAAAGCCTCTTCCAGGCTCTTGCGGTCGGTGATGTCGCGGCCGACGCTTTGCACTTCCACCAAGCGGCCATGGGAATCGCGCACCGCGAAATCTTCCCAGGCGATCCAGCGATAGCCCTGGGCGGTTTTCACATGCTGGTCATAGCGGGCGCGGTGCTGTCCGGATTCCAGAAAACTTCCGAATACCGGCGCCCGGCTTTGGGGATGCGGCTCCGGCGCGAAGGGGTAGCCCAGCGCGCGGGTGGGATTGAGACCGAACAGACGGAAGAAGGCGTCATTGCCATAGGTAAGGCGGCTTGCGGCGTCGCGGCGGAAGATGGCGTCGCCTTGGGCGTCCACCAAACCTTTGTAGCGCGCCTCGCTTTGATTGAGCCGGGCATTCATGGCGGCGGCGTTCTTGAGCGAAGCTTCCAGGCGTCCGGCCACGATCTTGAGCTGGGCTGCTTGGCGCGACAGGGCCTCGCCGCGCCCGCGAGAGGCGTGCAGGGTCTTGATCATGTAGGCCAGCCCCAATGCCAGCAACGCGCCAAAACTGACCGGCGATATCAGGCTCAAGCGGCCGAACAAGAGGATCTCGGCCAGCGCCACGATCACAGTTGCGCCGGCCACGCCGCCCAGGACGATGCGAAAAAGGGTCCGCAACATCGAAAAATATCAGCCTTTTGCCGGGTTTACGCCGCTTCCAGTGTGGCCCGGACACTCTTCAGAAACGCTTAAGGCACGACCGCCCCATTTGAGTCCGCGGCGTGCCAGACGGGCCGGGGTCAGATAAATATCTGTGTGTTTTCAGTAGCTTAGAAAGAGTTCCGGCCGGCTGTCACAAAAGCTTTGCAAGACTGTGATGTTCGTGGCGCGGAGGGAGTGTGAATTGCGCCCATCCACGACTCCCGGGGCGATCTTTGACCGATATCAGTTTGAGCGAACCTGCCGCCCTTTCCGCCCGAGTCGAGACGGCCCGCCGGGCCGGGGCAGGCGACATGCGCTTCCGGTTGATGGCGCTTGCGGCGGCTCTGGCGGTCCTGGCGATCTTTGCCGGCGTGATCATGTCGCTGGTGGTGGGCGCCATGCCGGCCATGAAGGCTTTCGGCTTTGGCTTCATCACCACGGAAGCCTGGAGCCCCACCCGCGAACGGTTTGGCGCGCTGGCTCCGATCTACGGCACTTTGATCACCAGCCTGATCGCCATGATCATCGCCGTGCCGGTGGGCATCGGCATTGCCATCTTCCTCACCGATCTTTGCCCGCGGCCGCTGCGCCGTCCGATCGGGATCGCGGTCGAATTGTTGGCCGGCATTCCCTCCATCATTTACGGCATTTGGGGCTTCTTCGTCTTCGCGCCCTGGTTTCAGCTCCATGTTCAGGAGCCGGTCGCCCTTGCCATGGCGGATGTCCCGGTGCTGGGCACCTTGTTCGGCGGCGTCACCTTCGGCATCGGAACCTTCACCGCCGGCCTGATCCTTTCCATCATGATCCTGCCCTTCATCTCGGCGGTGACCCGTGACGTGCTGGAGACCGTGCCCAGTGTGTTGAAGGAAGCCTCCTATGGCCTGGGCGCCACCAGTTGGGAAGTGATGTGGAAAGTCTGTCTGCCCTATTGCCAGACCGGTGTGGTCGGCGGCGCCATGCTGGCCTTGGGCCGCGCCTTGGGCGAGACCATGGCGGTCACCTTTGTGATCGGCAACGCGCACAGAATAGCGCCTTCCTTGTTCGCGCCGGGCACTTCGATCTCGGCCGCCATTGCCAATGAATTCACCGAAGCGACAAGCGAGCTTTATCGCTCGGCGCTGATCGAGCTCGGCCTGCTTCTGTTTGTCATTACCTTCATCGTTCTGACCTGCGCGCAGCTGATGCTGCGCCGGATGGAACGGAGCAAGGGGCATTAGATGGTGGCAAACCGCGCTCTCTATTTCCGCCGCCGCCTCGCCAACGCGGTCTTCATCTTTCTGTCGGTGGGCGCCGCCTTGTTCGGCCTGCTGTGGCTGACATTCATTCTGGGCGGGTTGCTGGTGGACGGCATTTCAGCCCTCTCCCCCACCTTATTCACCGAGATCACGCCGCCGCCGGGCAGCAAAGGCGGGCTTGCCAATGCCATAGGGGGCAGCGTCCTGATGAGCGTGATCGCGGTCGCGGCGGGCACGCCCATCGGGATTTTTGCCGGCACCTATCTGGCGGAATATGGCCGTCACGGAAGGCTTTCCTTCGTGGTGCGCTTCGTCAACGACATCCTGTTGTCGGCGCCCTCCATTGTCATCGGCTTGTTCATTTACGAACTGTTGGTGGTGCGGATGGGCCATTTTTCCGGCTGGGCAGGCGCCGCCGCCTTGACCGTGATCGTGATCCCCGTGGTGTTGCGCACCACCGAGAACATGCTGCTGCTGGTGCCCGACGGCTTGCGCGAAGCCGCCACCGCGCTGGGCGCGCCGCAGAATTTTGTCATCAAGTCCGTCACCTGGAAGGCGGCCCGTGCCGGCATCATCACCGGCGTGCTGCTGGCGGTGGCGCGCATCTCCGGCGAAACCGCGCCGCTCTTGTTCACCGCCCTGGGCAACAGCGGATGGAACTGGAACGTGGCCGAGGGCATGAATGAGCCGATGGCCAGCCTGCCGGGCGTGATCTACGCCTTCGCAACCGGGCCTTATCAAGATCAGCATGACCTCGCCTGGGCAGGCGCGCTTCTGATCACCACGACCGTGCTGGCGCTCTCCATCCTTGCCCGCATTCTCGACAATCAGAAACGGACCTGATCCATGGATACCGCAGTTCACCTGACACAAGAGCATCACGCGGCGCCCGCCGCGGACAAGGCCAAGGTCGAAATCAAGGATCTGAATTTCTATTACGGCGCCAACAAGGCGTTGAAGAGCATCAGCCTGCCGCTGATGGAGCGTAAGGTGACGGCCTTCATCGGCCCGTCCGGCTGCGGCAAGTCCACGCTTTTGCGCGCCATCAACCGCATCTTCGAGCTCTATCCCAATCAGCGCGCCGAAGGCGAAATCCTGATGGACGGCGAAAATCTGCTGAAGACCAAGGACCTCAACCTGCTGCGCGCCCGCATCGGCATGGTGTTCCAGAAGCCCACGCCCTTCCCGATGTCGATCTACGACAATATCGCTTTCGGCATCAAACTCTATGAACGCATCCCGCGCTCGGAAATGGACGGCCGGGTCGAACACGCCCTGTCGCGCGCCGCGCTTTGGAACGAGGTCAAGGACAAGCTCAATGCCAGCGGCCTGTCGCTGTCGGGCGGCCAGCAGCAGCGTTTGTGCATCGCGCGCAGCGTCGCCACCCGGCCGGAAGTGATCCTGATGGACGAGCCCTGTTCGGCGCTGGACCCGATCTCCACCGCCAAGATCGAGGAGCTGATCGAAGAGCTGGCCGCCGACTACACCATCGTGATCGTCACCCACAATATGCAGCAGGCCAGCCGCGCCAGCGACTATACCGCTTTCATGTATTTGGGCGAGTTGATCGAATATGGCGCGACGGAAAAGATATTCACCGCGCCGGACAACAAGCGCACCGAGCAGTACATTACCGGTCGCTTCGGCTGATCTGCGATTGCCGCAAAAAATAAAGGCCGCCCGTTTGGGCGGCCTTTTTGCTTGATCTCGAAAATCTCACCCGATGTAGTCTGAAGCCACCGTTTCATCCTGGCGCGGCGCCTTTGAGACCGCATTGAGGATGACACTGAGGATGAAGCTCACCGCGATATTCAGCACCAGCGCGATCAAGGCGGCATAGCAGGGCACCGTCACCCCGAAAATATGCAGCGGATAGATCGAGCTCTTGAGTCCCAGCTCCACCACCATGGCCGAACCCGCGGCGATACCCGCCGCCCATCCTGCCAGCAACGCCCAGGGATTGAAGAAGCGCGTGTAAAGCGCGATCAGCACCGCCGGCAAGGTCTGGCAGATCCAGATGCCGCCCAAAAGCTGCAACTGGATGGCGTAGGAGGTCTGGAACAACAGCACGAAAAACAGCGCTCCCAGCTTCAATCCCGTTGAAGCCAGCTTGGCGGCGCGCGCCTCTTGTGCGGGCGTGCAATTGGGCGCGATGAACTCCTTGTAGATATTGCGGGTGAACAGATTGCCGCTGGCGATCGCCATGATCGAGGCGGGCACCAGCGCGCCGATGGCGATGGCGGCGAAGGCGACACCCGCAAACCACGGCGGGAACATGTGCAGGAACAGCGCGGGAATGGCGAAATTGTTGCCGAACTCGGCAAAGCCGGGGGCATAATCCGGCATGCCCTTGATCCCGGCGGAAACCGCCGTGTAGCCAAGCAGCGCCAACAGCGCCAGCGCCAGCGAATAGATCGGCAGCAGGATGGCGTTGCGCCTAATCGCCCCGCTGCTGGCCGAGGACAACAGGCCGGTCAGCGAATGGGGATAGAGGAACAGCGCCAAGAGCGAGCCCACCGCCAGGCTGGCATAGGCAAAACCCTGTCCCAGATTGTCTTCGGTGCCCGAGGTCAGCAGCAGCGCTTTGGGATCGATGGCGGAAAAGACTTTTTCATAGCCGCCCAACTGCGACGGGATCACGATGATCGCCGTCAGCACCGTGACATAGATCAAAATATCCTTGACCACGGCGGTGAGGGCGGTGCCGCGCAAGCCGCTGACATAGGTGTAGGCGGCCAACACCAGGAAGGCGACGATCAAGGGCAGGTTTGGAATGCCGCCCAGGGTGGTGGGAATGCCCAGCGCCGCGATCACCACCTGCATGCCCGCAAGCTGCAAGGCGACATAGGGAATGGTGGCGACGATGCCGGTCAGCGCAATCGCCAGCGCCAGCGGCCGGTTGCCGAAGCGGCCGCGCACGAAATCGGCGGCGGTGGCATAGCCGTGCTTGCGGGCCACGGCCCACAGCCGCGGAAAGCAGAGGAACAGCACCGGATACATCAGGATGGTGTAGGGCACCGCGAAGAAGCCCATGGCGCCCGCCCCGAACATCAGCGCCGGAACGGCGATGAAGGTATAGGCGGTGTAGAGATCGCCGCCGAGCAGGAACCAGGTGATCAGGGTGCCGAAGCTGCGCCCGCCCAGGCCCCATTCATGCACGCTGTGGAGATCGGCCTTGCGCCAGCGGGTGGCGACAAAACCCAGGCAGGCCACCAGCGCGAAAAGGGAAAGAAAGACAGCGAGGGAAACGGGATTGGCGCTCATTTGCGGTTGCGCTCTTCATGGAAATAGACCGGCACGATGCACAAGGCGCCCAGCACGGTCCAAAGCATCTGGTACCAGTAGAAAAAGGGAATGCCGAGCAAAGTGGGCTCGATGCGGTTGTAGAGCGGCACCCACAACAGGCACGCAAACGGCAGCACCAGGAAAAGATAGACGGGATGAAATTTCCCGCGCGGCGGTTTGTCTTTGTGCATCGAGTCCCCACTCTTTTATGGTCGCGCCGCGAGGCCCTCGCTTCGCTCGGGTTCGCGGTCGCTCCTCGGCAAAATTACGGCCCGCGCGGTGTCTTTGCCGCACGGGCCGCAACTCAATTCAGTATCATTACTTCTTCGGCGGCACGAAGTCCTGTCCCTCGGGCGCCTTGGACGGGTCCTTGGCTTCATAGCGGGTGCTGGTCATCGGACCTTCGCCCACCAGCATCAGAACGACGGGACCGGTCTCGGCCCGGGCGCCGTCCCAATGGATGGTGTTCTTCAGATCGGTCACGAAGGTGCCCGCCGGGATCGGATACATTTTGCTGGGATCGTAACGGGTGCTGCTGGACACCCACCAGCTGCCCGACACGACATAGGCATAGCGATCGGTGGAATGAAAATGGGGCGTGGAATTGTGCCCCGGCTCCCACCGGATCAACACGCCATAGATTCCCGGCTTGCTGGGATCGCCGAACAAACGCGCGCTCTGCGAACCCTTGCCGCCTTTCCAAGGAATGTCTTTCCCGAAAATCATCGGGATATGCTTGGGATCGGGCAGGGGCTGTGACGTCTTGGGCGGCCCCAGCGTCAGCAATTGCTGCTGGGTTTCCGCCTGGGCCGGAACGGCCAGCAGCAACCCAGCAAGAACAATTGCGTGACGCATGTACGCCCTTTGGACTAGCGCGCCGGGCCTACCGGCTTGCAGTTTTCGTCCACGCTCTGGGTGATGTTGGGGCCGTTGCCGGACAGTATCAGCACCGCGGGTTCCTTCTCGCCCGTGCGCGCGCCATCCCAGTGAATGCCGTTCAACAGGTCAGCCGCCACCATGCCGGCGCGGACCGGATAGGTGGTGCGCTCGTCATAGACGCAGGTGGAGGAGGTCCACCAGGTGCCGGAAATGATATAGGCCCAGCGCACATTGTTGTGAAAGTGCGGCTTGGAGAAATTGCCGGGATACCACTTGTACATCACCATATAGGGGCCGGGCTTGGCGGGATCGCCGAACAGGATGCAGGTCTCCTGCTTGCCGACGGCGCCGGTGCATTTGAAATCCTTGGGCATGGTCGCGGTGACGCGGGTGGGATCGGGCACCGGCCCGATCGGATCGTTGACGGTGGTGCCGACCTTGGGATCGGTCTGCGCAATAGCCGAAAATCCAACGGGGCCGATGCCGGCTGCGACGGCAACAGTGAGGGCAAATTTAATGGCGGTGTGCATGAGCGTCTCCCCTTAGGTGGTTGGGGAGATGATGGCGTAAGTGCGTGACACTCGCAACGCGGGTTACGGCCATGTAACGCCTTCGCTGGTGCAGCAAGCCGGGGGAGAGAAGTGCTAGGCCGTCCGCTTGCCCGCGAACACCAGCCCGACCCCGGCCAGCACGGCGGCTATGCCCGCGGCGGTGGGAATCCAGACGGTATGGTTTTCCTGGGAATTGATCTCCAGCGGCCCGATCTTTGCCACCTGATCGGTTTCGGTCCAGCTCACCCGGCTGAAGAACAGCCCGGCGATGCCCAACACAATCAGCACGATGCCCAATGTCGCGATCGGTTTCATGAAATCCTCCACGGCCCGGAACGGGACCGGGGACACAACGGCAAAGGGAGGGCGGAAGTTCCGGCGGTCCGCGCCGCCGGTCGCACTAAGGCTTCTGCTGGGAGAGCAAGGGCCACTGTTCTATGGGGACTCTGGCGACCAGAACGGCCGCACCCTGCGCTTGGGGTTGAAACACCAGTGTTTCTCCCTCCGCGACGGCGGCGACCCCAGACGCGGCCACGATATTGGGCGCATGGGTCACGATGACTGTATTGGTCCGGGCCGCCGGCGGTTCAGATAGTTTTTCGCGCAGCCAGCCGGCTTTGCCGGCGACAGCGTCTTTATCCATGCTTTGGCCTTGGTCGCCGAGCGGGGCAAAAGCCTTGAGTTCTCCCAAGCCGGCAAAGCCGATGGTTTGTCGCGCCCGATAAGTCGGACTCGATAGGATCGCGCCGACGGGAATGCGCATCGTCCGGATTGCCAGCCCCATCGCTGTCGCGGCGGCGCGCCCCTTGTCATCCAGCTGACGTTCCAAATTCTTGTTTTCGGGATCTGCGGTTGACGAATTTGGCAACTGTGTCGGCGCGCTGGCATGGCGCATCAAAAGCACATAGCCGCCGCTTTGCAGCTGCCGCACCAGGTTCGGGCCCGAAAGCGCTTGCGCGGCAGCGCCGCCGCAAGCCAAGGACATGAGGAACATTGCCGCCAGAGCTTTGACCATGATCGTCTCCGTGTGTGCGCCTAAGCCTGGTGGGCGGCAGGTAAGGTGAAATGAAAGGTCGCGCCCTTGGGCGTGGAGTCCGCCCAGATCCGCCCACCATGGGCGGTGATGATGGTTTGGCAGATTGACAAGCCCACCCCCATGCCGCTGCGCTTGCTGCTGACGAATGGCTTGAAAAGATTCCGGGCCACCTGATCGGGCAGGCCCGAACCATTGTCCTCGATGCTGATTTTGACTTTGTGCCCAGGCATCACCGAGGCCCGAAGGATCAGCCGCCGCTGGGGCTTGTCCTTCATCGCCTCCAAGGCGTTGCGCATCAGATTGACCAACACTTGCTGAATCTGCACGCGGTCGACCAGCACGGACGGAAGGCCCAGCTCGATATGGGTTTCCAGCTTGATGGTGTTGTCCAATGTGCCCAGCAGGTCCACCGCGTCGGCGATCAGGGTCTTGGGCGTCTCACTGACGCGCTCGCCGCCCCGGACGGCGAGGAAATTGCGCAGCCGTTGCACGATGTCACCGGCGCGGCGGATTTGGACATCGATTTTCGGCACGATCTCCTTGACCCGTTCCGGCGGCAATTGTCCGCCGCCGGCGGAAATATTCCTGAGCACAGCCAAATAATTGCTCGCGGCGGTCAGCGGTTGATTGACCTCATGGGCGATCGCCACCGAAGTCTGGCCCATCAGAGCCAGGCGCTGGGTGTGCATGAATTCCAGATGCAGTTCGCGCAACTTGTTGCGGCCACGGTCGCCCTGCATCAAAAGCAGGCTCACCACACCCGATAGAATCGCCAATATAAAACAGATATTGGCGATCCATTGCAGCGCTCTCTGGTCGCTTTCGGCCTCAAGCCGAATGGCTGCGAGCGTGTCGCGCTCGGTATTGGCGATGGCGTCGAACAACCCTCTTACTCTCACGCCGGTTTGCCTGTCATGTTCGGCCACCGTGGAGGCGGAGAGCCTTTCGGCGACTTCCTGCTTGTCGGGCATGGCGCGGCCGCCGCCCGCATCATAGTCGACGAAATAACGGTCGATATCGGCCTTGAGCCGCGCCGTTCTTTCCGTCTGGAGGGGATTGGCGGAAACCAGTTCGGCCAATTCGGCGAACCGCCTATTCAGCACCTTCCAGTTGGCCAGATATGTCTCGGCCTGAAAGCTCGCGCCTGCCAGAGCGTAGCTGCGCAGGGCGACGCCGACCCGCAGCAGCGCCACATTGGTGTTCGCGGTCTGCTCGATTACCGCCGTGTGGTGCTGGACCCGGCGCATGGTCTCCTGCGCCCGGTCGGTATTGATGTGATTGGCCGCAAAAGATACCAGCAAAAGCAGCAGGGCGACGATCAGGGTCGAAATCGCGGCCAGCCAGCGCGGCGTGGCGCCGGTGGAAGATTCCAGGCTCGCCACCGCCCGGCGCGCATCATCCCAGACGTCCGGTTCTTCCTCGGGAAGCGCGGTGGTTTGCGGCGCCGCGCTTTCCGGCATCATGGCTGTTTGGCCGTCAAGGCTTTGCTGACGCTTTCCAGCACCGACAGGATAAGGGCGCGCTCCTTGCGCATCACGATGACGGTCGCGACCGATACGATCGCCATCGGCAGATAGATCAGCAGGATCGCCCACCAGGGGGCGGTCTGCATCACCGCCAGCATGGAAAGATGCGACAGGCCGCAAAAGGCGATGAAGGCGATGAACAGATTGCCGAGCAGGGTGGATGTCGTGAACGGCAGAACCCGGCGCCAATAGCGGATCTCGTTGGGGATGAAGAAATAGGCCAGCGCGGTGGCGAGGTTGGAAACGCACCAAAGACCGGCGCGCAGATAGTCGAGCGGCGTGTCGATGCGGTACCAGCTGTGCGCGTTGAGCAATCCATGGACGAGGTCATGCGCCGGCATGTCCATCAAACTCTCCCGTTCTATCAACAGAACAAGGGCGGCTTGACGTCCGCCCGCAGCCGAAACTCATGGCGAAATCAGTCTACTCCGCCCGCGCACTTTTGTCTTGGCGCAAAGGCGCGGATTTCGCGAAAGCGAAATTCTGCATACAGAGTAAACACAGGCGCCGGTTGTTAACCGGTGGCGCGGGCGATCAGAGGCTGGCGCGCAAGGTGGCCCCGAAGCTGCGCGGGTCGGCGGGCGTTCCCACCACCAGACCGGAATTGCCGGCCTGGACGGTGACGTTTTGCAGATAGCGCTCGTTGGTGAGATTACGCACCCAGAGCGAGAAATCCCATTGCGCCGTCCGCCATCCCAGACTTGTGTGCAACAGGCTGTAGGCGGGCATCCGGGTATATTGGGAATCGGAGGAATCCCCGTAAGTCTTGCTGCGATAGCTGTACTCGCCATGCAGATAGGCCTGGCCCGGCAGGTCGGCCACTTGAAGAGGGGTGGCGTAGTCTCCCCCCAGCGATAACGCCCAGACCGGCAGGGCCGACAGGGGGCGACCACTGAGATTGCATACGGTCGTCGAAGTGGCGATCAACTCCAGCGGACAGGGGCCGTTCTGGTAAGAGGCATATTTGCCCGCCGTATAGGCGGCGGAAAAATGCCCCGACAAATGTTCGTCGGCGGCAAAGCTTGAATCCAGCTCCACGCCCTGGACACGAACCTTTTCGATATTGGCCAGATAGCCGCGCAAGGCGCCGGGTCCGGTATCCACCACATTGGCCTGGAAGTCGCGCACCGTGGTGTCGAAGGCGTCGATATTGATCAGCAGGTGATCGTCCAGCAGCCGGGTCTTCAGCCCGATTTCCCACGTCGTGTTCTGTTCCGGCTTGATCACGGCGGTGGACAGCGCCGGCAGGTTGGACGGATTAAGCGGCAGGCCCGACATGTTGATGCCGCCCGATTTGCTCGCGCGCGCATAGGTGCCATAACCCATGATCTCGTCCGCGATCTGATAGGAAATCGTGGCGCGGCCCGATGGGCTGCCGTCGCTCACCGCGGCGCCATAGGACTGGGGCCGGAGAATCGAAAGCTTGGCGTTGATCAGGGTCTGGTTGGTGGTGGCAAGTCCGCCGGAAACATCCGACGCAAAGCTGCCGTCCTTTTCTTCATAGGTATAACGGATGCCGCCGGTGACGCTCAGCGCCTCGGTCACATGCCAAGTCGCCTCGCCGAAAGCCGCATAGCTTGAGGAAATGAACTTGGTGGCGCCATCGGTGCGATAGCCGTCCAGCAGGTTGGCGGGAAATTGCGGCGCCGGTCCCAGCAGCCAGAAGCTTGCTTGCGGTCCATAGACGGTTATCGGTGTGCCGGTGATGCGCTGCATGAACCAATAGACGCCCGCGACATAGTCGATGGTGTTCCTGCCGTTGGAAGCGACGCGAAATTCCTGGCTGAACTGGCGCTGATAGGACGGAATATGCTGCTCCAATTGAATCGGGATTGAGGTGTAGTCCCGGTCGTTGGCGGCGTCCCAATTCCACCAGCGCCAGGCGCTGATGGAGGTCAGGGTGACGGCGCCCAGAACCCAATCGGCATTCAGGCCCATGCCGCCTTCATTGGTGTGAACGGCCAGGTCGGCATCGATGGACGCGATGCGGTCATAAGGATTGAGGCTGGGGGGCGTGTAGTTCATCGCCGCCGCCATGGCGGGATACTGCCGCGCCGCGGGCTTTAGAGTCTGGCCCACTGTGAGATAGGCCTGGGTGCAGCAGCGATTGTCGAAGGAGCTGTAATCGATCGAAAAGCGCGCATGGAAATCGCTGCTCGGCTGGTAAAGCAACTGGCCGCGCACCGCGATATTATCGATGTCGTTGTCGCGCTCGCCCAGGAACGCGTTGTACAAGACGCCGCCGCGCTTGGTGACCAGGCCGGAAAAACGCCCGGCGAGCGTTTCCGAAATCGCGCCGGTGATGGCGCCCTTGGTCTGGAAATAGCCGAAGTCGCCGCCGGAAATTTCCGCTTTGGTTTGATAGTCGAAGCTTGGCGCCTGGGTGGTGATGCTGATCGCGCCGGCGGTGGAGTTCTTGCCGAACACCGTGCCTTGCGGCCCGCGCAGGACTTCCACCCGGTCCAGATCGGTGAAATCGAAGGCGGCGGTGGCGGGGCGGGCGTGATAGACGCCGTCGACATAGAAACCCACGCCGGGCTCAAGCCCGTCATTGGACTGGGCGATGGCCACCACGCTGCTGCCCAAGCCGCGAATGGTGTAAGAGGTATTGCGCGGATTGGGCGAGCCGTAATTCAAACTCGGCACCAGCAATTGCAGTTGATTGACATTGTCGGTGCGGCTGCTGGCCAAGGCGCCCGCGCCCACCACCGAAAGCGACACCGGAACATCTTGCGCGTCCTCGAGGCGCAGCCGCGCTGTCACCACCACACTTTCCACCGCGGCGAGTTGGGTTTGCGCCAGGCTTTCGGAGGCGAATCCGCAAAAAACCAGCCCGCAAAAGGGCAGCAAGCGGGCCTTGACGCGCACAGCCTTCTTCACGTTTGAACCCCATTTTCACGCGCTTTGGGCATGTTCGGGGACCGTTATATCCAAATGGGTATAGCGCGGTAAAGACAATTCGGCGCTCAAAAAACAGGCGCACAATTTCCGAGCTATTTCCCTGCCTTGGGTGGCGCTTTGACATACTATCAGTCCGCCGCTTTGGGGTGAGGACGATGAAGCTTTCGCTTTTCGTGGCTTGTGCCTTGGCGGTGATGACCGCATCGCTGGATGCCCAGCCCGCACGCCCTGGCGCCGATTTTCGCACCCAATATATCCGCCTGGGCTCTAACGATGCCGAAGGCCTGCTCTATCAACCCGCGCAAGCTCCCAAGCTGGGGATAGCGCTGGTCTATGCCCATCCCAGCGGCAACAATTTCAATCATGCCAGCGGCCGGGAAATGGCACGCCGCGGTTATCCCGTGCTCACCGTCAATTACCGTGGCGAGAGCGATAGTCTTGGCTATCTGCCCGTCATTTCCCGGGGCATCGCCCATGTGCAGAGCTTGCCCGATGTGCGGCGGGTGATTTTGGTGGGCCATAGCGGCGGCGGCCATTTGAATGCGCTCTATCAGAATGTCGCCGAGCATGGTCCGTCCGCCTGTCAGGGCGGGGGGAAAATTTATCCCTGTCGCGGCGAAGGCCTGGCCGGACTGGAAAAGCCGGACGGCTTGATCCTGCTCGATCCGACCTTGGGCGCGTTTCATCAAATGAGTTCTGTCGATCCCGCCGTCCAAACCGGCAAACGCATCGCGGGGCTGGACATGTTTTCACCGGGCAATGGCTATGACCGCCAAGAAAAACGCGCCACCTATTCCGCGCAATTCGCGCGGCGTTTCTATGCCGCTCAATCCGCGCGCAATGCCCGTATCGTGGAAGGGGCGCTGGCGCGCCTTCAGGCCCTGTCGCAAGGCAAGGGCCGCTTCTCCGATGACGAACCGTTGGTGATCAGCGGAAGGGGCGTGGGCCCGGCGGGCGCGCGGCTTTATCAGCCCGATACCAAATATGCCGCTTCAACAAAGGCGCCGCATCTTCTGCTGCGCGCGGGTGGCGGCGATGCCGAACAGATCATCGCATCCGTCCGTCCGCCGTCCGGCGGTCAGGCCGCCGCCGCGCTGGATAGTTTGAGTGTCATGACCCAGAACACCACGGTGCGGCGCTTTCTGGCGGAATCGGCGATCCGCACCAGCGCCAATTTCGCCATCACCGGCAATGATATTATCGGAGTGGATTGGAGTTCGGCGGTGACCTCCACCCCGGCCAATGCGGCGGGGGTCAGCGTGCCGGCCTTGGTCCTGACCATGAGTTGCCATTACCTGGTTGTTCCGGGCGAGATCGTCTTCGATCATCTGGGCTCCAGGGACAAGACCTATGCCGCGGTGGAAGGCGCGGCGCATGTCTTCACGCCCTGCCGGCCTGAGTATGGCGACACGGTGAAACGGACGTTTGATTTCGTCGATGCCTGGCTGGCCAAGCCTGGGCGGTTCTGAACGGCCCGCGGCCGCGGAAATGGCGGGGGATTGCGGGCGCGATGGCTTGGGTTAGGGTTGCGCGGCCTTGAGGGTGCGATTCGGTGGACACCAACGAATTTGAACAGGCATTCCTGCAATTCGAGAATTCGATTGTGTCTTCCGACCTCAAGGACGTGGCGCGTTACTGGCACGCGATCTGCCTGGGAAATCGGTTGCCCAGCTGGAGCGATATCCGCCCCACCGCGATCAAGACCCAGCTTCGCATTGTCTGGTGCTACGATTATGACGCGGCGCTGGACGATTTCATCGGCCGGCTTGCCGGCGTGGCCATCACCGGCCTGATGAAAAAGCAATTCAAGGGCGCCCGTCTTTCGGAAATCCGCCCCAACGACAAATATCCCCGCTCCCTGGAGCGCGCCAAGCGCGTGCTGAAGGAACCCGCGCTCTATCGCGGCCATGGGCTGGTCTACAAGACCGACGATATCGGCGGGATCGGCGAGCGCATCGTCATGCCGCTGCGAAGCGCCGGCAGTGTACCGGCCGGGATCTTCGGCGCGCCCGCTTTCAAGAGCGTGATTGACTGGGCCCATGCTCCTTCCATCGACAACAAGGAAGACGAACAGTGGGTTTCCCTGGCCGGATTGGTGGAAGCCCCGGAAACCGCAAGCGCCGAGCTTTGAATCCATAGAAATTGTTCTTGCTTGCCTGGATGCACAGCGCAGCGCCAAAGGTTAAAGCCGCTTTACCGTCTGTTTAGGCCTCCCGGCTACAATCGACGCATGAATGTTCTCGCTGCCGCCCGCGCCCTCAATCAGAAAGCGGCCCAACAAAAGTGGCATCACTTTTGTGATCCGACGCTCGCATTCAGCGATCCGGTGTACCAACGGATACTGTCGCTCTGGCAAAGCAAGGCGGGAACGCGGGCCATGCCGGCCAAATCCGAAATAACGCCTCGCGATCTGAAAGACTTCCTGCGCGACATCGTCGTGTGCCAGCGGGTCGCCGAGAATCCTTCCGATTATGTTTGGCGACTTATCGGCACGAAAGTCGCGGAAATCGTCGGCAACAAGACCGGCAAGACGATCGCGGAAAGCACCCCGCCGGAACTGGCGGCACGCTGGATTGAATGCGGTGACCTGATCTTGAATGGCGGTCGGCCCCTGCGGTTCTTGGGACGGGTCCATCTCCAGGACCGCGAGTATCTCGATGCGGAAAACCTGTTCGTGCCCCTGGCCAGTGATGAGGGGCGGCCGGCTTTTGTGATGGGCCTGTGCCGTTACACGCCGCGCCTTTCCCAGAATGAGCAAAGCTGGGAAAACCAGATTGCCTCCATTGCGGGCGGCCTGCTCTGATCCACCGGTCGCATCAAAGCTGTTAGTTGCCGCGAAGCAAGGCGCCTTGATGTGTCTGATTTGGCGGTGGGATTTTCTGTAAAAAATATCCGCTCAAAATTGAGTCCTAGCTGTTGCCGAGTTTGATCTTGACGGCACCGTTCGACTCACTTTTTTCTTCGCGCGAAAGCGTCAAACAGGTCCGCGTCAGCGGACATATATCTGTCTCTGTCTCTATTCTTTTTTCTTACTTGTCCTTGTCCCTCTGTCTCTGGGCTAGCAGCGTGCTAGCGCCTACCGCTAGCACGCTGCTAGCCTCTGTCCGCATTTTTGCTTGTTGGCAAATTGCGTCTTCGCGCCACTTTTTACTTGAGCCGACATGCCAGCAGGTGGGGCTAACGGATAAATTCGCACTCGCTAAACCCAAGGGCGGGAGCCTATGGAACAAACAGGAAACGGTAAAGGGCTGGGCTTACTGGCCCATCGCCGTCTTCAACTCCGCCGCTGTCTTGACGCCCGAGGCCGGGCCGCGCAGTTCGAACTTGGCCGAGCCATGTAGCCCGCCGCCCACCGGCACGGCGTCAAAGCCCGCGTCGTTGACCAGCCGGACTCCGATGGCCAGGGTCGCGTCATCGCTGGCGGCGACCGGAATACCCATCTTCTCACCCGGCCGGCCTGCTTCCTTGGCGAAGCTGGCATAGCTGGAGGTGTTGAAGGCGCGGACCAGCTTCACCCCAGGCAGGAATTCGGCGACATACTCGCCGGTGCTGGGCTTGGTCAGCACGATCTTGGACATTTCGCCATCGCGCGCGGGATTGGAATTGGTCGGGTCCATCACGATCTTGCCCTTCAGCGACGCGCCATACTGCTTGGAAAAGCTGGGCCAGGCACCGAACGGAATCGCGATCAACAGCACATCGCTGGCGGCGATGGCCTCGGCGACTGTCCCGGCGCGCGTGCCGGAGACGCGCGCGGCCTGGGCCTTGGCGAGAGCGTCATCGCGGTCGGAATAGATCACTTGATGGCCGCTCTTGGCGAACAGCTCGCCCACCGTGCCGCCGATATTGCCCGAGCCGATCACCCCGATCTTCATCGGCTTGGCTGTGCGCGGGATCGGGTGCGCGACGGGCACCTCGACAAAGGGCCGCGCCGGAATGGGCGCATCTTGCGCGAAGCTCGGCGCGACGGCGGCCAGCGCACCCGCTGCCAGGCCCAACATCATCGCATGACGGCGTGTCTTCAATCCGGACATGATTTTCCTCCGATGGTTATGATGTGTGAGCGCAAACAGCGATGCGGGCGCAAGGACTTGAGCCCCGATGGATCAAGGCTACTCCTGAGTCCCAGGCAGCGGCAAGCCGGGCCCCGCGACTTGCGGAAACGGGTCGCGCAAGCCGCCCATCCGGGCGGTGGCGGGAACCGTGCCCAGCGCGCCGCCCAGGCCGAAAGCCGGCATATCCCGATAGATATTCTCGCAATTCTCTGGTGTCAGAATATAGGTCTCATGCCAGATGCCGACGGACGCGTTGTCCCTGGCGCGCCGGTTGAACGCCGCCCAGGCGGGAAAATGCTCGCCCGCGCGGTCATGGGCATAGGCGAAAAGCTTTTCCGCGCTCTCCCAATATTGCAGCGCCAGGGTGGTGCGGCCGGACGAGAAATTCTTTTGCCACAGCATTCCCGCCCCGGGCTTTTGCGCCAGTTCGCGCTGCATGCGCGGCATGGCCATGGCCACCGGGCCCCAACGGTTCACCGCCCAAAGCCTGTTGACGCGCATGCCGATCAAAAACAGCGCAAAGGGTTTTTCAGGGCGGGCTTGCTGCCGTCCGGGAATAATCGCCATCGGGCGATCATGCCCTAGGCGGATGCGGGCGTCATCCCGGCTTACGCGCGCAGCGGAAAATCGGGGATCGGTTCGGTGCCGCTATAGTGGCGGCCGCCGCCAATGGCATGGCCGGAACCGAAACGCACATGGCATTTGAGCGCCGCATCGGTCAGCGCTTCGTTTTCCAGTCCGTGCAGGAAGGCAAATGCCTTTTGCCCGCTGGTGCGCCGCACCAGCCTTTGCGCCAGCGCGACCGCCGTCGGGACATCGCAATGGGGCGGCAGCGACCCGCCGATCCCGATGACGCCCATCCGCACATCCATTTCCGGCAGGCTGCGCAGGGATTCAAACTGCAGGGTGACGCGGACATTGGGCAAGCTCAGCATGGTGACGATTTCCGCCACCCGGCCCACCGGCGTGCCATCCGGTATCTGGTCGATGCGCAGCAGCAGCGGGCAATCGGCCAGGGTGCGGACGGCTTTCAGCGCGCCGATATAATGGATGCGGGAATGAAAACCCGACAGGGTCTCATAGCTGACACCGACGCCCAAGGCGCAGACCTTCTGCGCGGCATGCACGGCCTGGGCATACTCTGCCGCCGCCTGCAGCAAGGTCGTTTCGAAATGGGCGATGCGGGGCTCCTCGATGCCTCGGAGCGCATGGCGCACGCCGATGGGCGTTTCGTTGGAACGGTTGAAGGCCGACAGAAACAGCGAGGCGCTTTTGCGCGCGGCCAGGTCCCAGATGGGAAAGTAACCGACCTTCAGGCCCACTTCCTCGGCCAGGAAATGCGCCCGGCTGATCCATTCGCCCGTCGGCATCACGGGCGCCGGCATGGGTTTGGGGACATTCTCCCACGCGACTTCCGGATTGTCGCGATGGGTGACGACGATCTCGCCGCCGACCCGTTCCAAAAGCTCCATCAGATTGGTGCCGTTGGCGGTGGACTTCTCCAGCATCTCTGGCGGCACCAATCCCACCAAGCCGCGAATGGTGATGTCGTCGATGTCGGCGCCGAACAACAGATCGCAGACTTCCTTGGCGACGCAGGTACAGGCCAGGCTCGCTTCCGCCAGCGACAGATTGTGGAAGGTCACGACATAGGTCATTTCGTCGACCAGAAGGAAATGGTCGCGCGGCCCTTGTGTCCGGCGCAGCGATTTCTCGAACAGGGTGTGAACCAGCGCGGAGAGCTTTTCCCACTTGACGCCCAGCTTGGCCTTGATCGGCTCCAGCTGCAGCACATGCAGCTTGGCGGCGGAGACCTTCTCCTGTGAGGAGGCCGCCTCGTGATCTATGTCAGCTGCGCCGAAAAGAGCGCCCATTTGTCCAACCGCTCCGCGAGTTTGATACAGATTAAGGCGCGGTGTTTAAGTTTTGTTAAACAACAAGGGTTAGCGGTCCCGGACAATGGGAAAGCATAAGGGCCTGAATGCGCGACAGATTCGTCGTGAAGAGTTCCCGGCGCACGGGAACTTTGGCCTTACGAAGGTTGATTATTCGGGCACCTCGGGCCGCTCGCTTTAGCTCGCGGCGTTCGCCCACTTTCGCAGGTCCACCGGACCTGCTCACGCGCTACGCGCGCCGTGATCTCACTTATTCCGGCGCGACCGTGACCTTGATGCCGTCGGTCTTGTCGCTGCAGATCACCTGGCAGGACAGGCGCGAATTGGGCTCGACCGCCAATGCCATGTCCAGCATGTCGATCTCGGCTTCGGACGGCTTGGGCAATTTTTCGAACCAGCCGTCATTGATATAGACGTGGCAGGTGGCGCAGGCGCAGGCCCCGCCGCATTCCGCCGCGACATCCAAACCGCCGTCGCGCAGAATTTCCATCACGCTCCAGCCTTCGCGGCCTTCCAGCGTGTGTTCCTTGCCTTGACGGTCGATGGCGTGGATCTTCACGAGACACCCAATTTCTTTTGCAGGTTGGAAGACGAGGTCGTGTACTGGAAGCGCAGCTTCTCGTTGGGCTTGCAGATGTGGAACGAGGCTTGCGCCATCAAGGCTGCTTCATGGAAGCCGGACAATATCAGCTTCAGCTTGCCGGTATAGCTGTTGATGTCGCCAATGGCGAAGATTCCCGGCGTCTGGCTTTCAAAGCGCGCCGTGTCCACCGGAATCAGGTTCTCGTGCAGGTTGATGCCGAATTCGGCGATGGGCCCCAGCTTGATGGTCAGGCCGAAGAAGGGCAGGAAGGTATCGGCTTCGTGATGCCATTCGCTCTTGTCGTGGCCGGCCAGGGTGACGCCGGTCAGCTTGCCGGGTTCGCCGTGAATGGCTTTCACGCTGGCGACATGGAACTTGACCTTGCCCGCCGCTTGCAATTCGCGCATCTGATTGACGCTGTGCTGCGCGGCGCGGAAGCCGTCGCGGTGATGCACCAGGGTCATGCTCTTGGCCAGGGGCGCCAGATTGATCACCCAATCGAGGGCAGAGTCTCCCCCGCCGGCGATAAGTATGTTCTTGCCGCGGAAGGTTTCCATCTTGCGCACGGCGTAATGCACGCCGATGCCGTCACCGGCATTTTCGAAATGCTCGATGCCGGGGACCGGCGGACGCTTGGGCTGGAAGGAGCCGGCACCCGCCGCGACCACCACCACCGGGGCGATGATTTCGGTGCCGGCATCGGTCTTCAATTTCCAGCGGCCGTCGGCGAGCTTTTCCAGGCTGGTCGCCATCTCGCCGAAATGAAATTGCGGATCAAACGGCTTGATCTGTTCGAGCAGCCGGTTCACCAACTCCTGGCCGGTGACGATGGGCAGGCCGGGAATATCGTAGATCGGTTTTTCCGGAT
>CADECX010000003.1:0-15413 GCA_902825865.1 uncultured Alphaproteobacteria bacterium | reverse complement strand
TCCTGGCCGGTGACGATGGGCAGGCCGGGAATATCGTAGATCGGTTTTTCCGGATAAAGCTCGGTGCATTGGCCGCCCGGACGGTCCAGGATATCGACCAGATGGCATTTGAGATCCAACAGTCCCAGCTCGAAAACGGCGAACAGGCCGATAGGGCCCGCGCCGATAATGGCGACATCGGTCTCGATGGGAGCAGCGGTCATTCTCGATCCTTGAGGTATTCCACACTTAAACTAATGTAAGTAATGGGAAAACGTCGTTCTTATAGTGTAAAAATAGCCAGGCCAACAACCCCCGCCTATAACAGTGCTGCGATGCAAAATGACGCCCCCCTGAAGAATGCCGAATCCTGCGGTTCCATGGAGGAATTGCGGGCCGCGATCGACAGCTTGGATGCGCGGCTAGTGGCGCTGCTGGCGGTGCGCCAGGCCTATATCGAACGGGCGGCGCAGCTCAAAACCGGGCGCGATCAGGTGCGCGATCCCGAGCGGATCGAGGATGTGGTTTCAAAAGTGATCGCTGAGGGGCGGCGCGCCGGACTAAGCGCCGAGATTGCCGAACCGGTGTGGCGCACTTTGATCGAAGCTTCGATCCGGCATGAATTCGACGCGTTCGATAAGCGGTAGTGTGCTCTGATCGAGGAATGGGGAAGCTGAATGGCGGCACCTAGCTTTTGGATGTATTGGCCCCTCGTGGTTTGGTGGGGCTTGGTCGCATTGGGCGGGGCACTCGCCGGTTATTACTACGCCAAAAAACAGACCGGAAAAGCGATTATATCGGCGTTCTTTCTAGCTCTGCTTTTGCCCATCACTCTTGCTTTGTACGCCAACTGATACACACAGCTCTAGATCAAACTAAATCGGTGCAGGGGTTTGACATGGATTCCCGCGTTAGCGAGAATGGCAAGAAGCTGAAGCAATCGTTTCAAGCGGCGAGATACTCTTCGATAAACGCCTGCACCGCTTCGCCTTCGACGCGCAGGGTCTCGATCATCTGAATCGCGCGATCCTGGGAAAGAGCGGGATCGATCGGTTCCGCCGCCGCCGCCGCTTCGCCGACGCCAAAGGCGCCGACGCCGCGCGCCGCGCCCTTGATGGTGTGGGTGACCTGACGCCATTTGCGGGCGTCGCGCTGTTGCAAGACCGTCAGCAGCTCGCTCACCATGGTGCCTAGCTGGCCGTTGAACAGTTTGAGGATCTCGCTGTTCAGCGCCTTGTCGCCCCCGGTGTAACGGGCAAGGTGATCCAGATCGATGGGCGTGGCGGCCATGGCGGATTGTCCGAAAAAAGGCCCTATATCCTTGTCCGGCCACCGCTAAAGCCGCGTTAATGGGCCGGTGAGCAAGCCGGTGGCACAATCGGCTGCAACCTTCGCCCAACCCTCGTCAGTCCCCGAAAATAATGCTTAAAATGCAAGGGGAAAGGGCGTTTGAGACAGGCTGACACCATGGCCAGGACATTTGGACAGGCGGAAGACAAGCTGCGGGAAAAGCCCGAAGCCAAAAGCCTGCCGCTTGAGCCGGCGTCTGCCGCCCCCGCGGTCCCTCGCCTGCGTCCCAACCGGTTCGGTGTGGTCGTTCTGTTGGGCGCCACCGTCATGGGCCTGTTCTGGATCGGGGTGGGCGCCGCCTTCCTCTGGGGGTATCTCGGTCCGGGCGGCCTGATCGCCCTCGACCCCGCGCGCAAGGCGCTGGCCGCCGCCGCCGTCCTGATGCCGCCTTTCCTGTTTCTGGCGCTGGCCGCGGCGCTGGCGCGCAGCGCGGCGATGAGCGATGCCACCCGGGTTTTGCTGGCGGCCAGCGACCGGCTGTTTGCCGCCGACGATACCGCCGCCGCCAATGCCGCGCGTCTGGCGCGTCTGGTGCGCCGCGAGCTGGACGGCCTCAACACCGGACTGGATGTCGCCTTCCAGCGCATGCGCACCTTGGAAGCGGTGCTGGAAAAACAGATTTCGACTTTGGACGATGCGGGCGCCCGCGCCCAGGTGCGCGGCGAAAGTATCGCCGCCCGGCTCAATCAGGAAAGCGTGCGGATCGAAAGTCTGGGCGACACGCTGAACGAGGCGGCGGGCCGTGCCGGGGAAAGCGTGGCGGGACGCGCTGCCCAACTCAAAGCCACCATGGAGTCGGCGGAAAGCAGCTTGAAGATGGCGGCCCAGTCGCTGGATGTGCAGGCTGCGGGCTTCCGCGCCGCCATAACCCAGGCCGCCGACGCGCCGTTCGAGGCGGCCAAGACTTTGGAGGCGCAAGCCGCCCGTATCGCCGAAGTGTCCGATGCCGCCATGGGCCGCGCCGAATTCGTGCTGGCCCGCCACGAAAAGCATCGCAATCAGATGGGCGAATTGGTGTCGAAGCTGCGTGAGGAAAGCGAGAGCTTTGAAAATTCCCTCAATCGGCAGCGCGCCGGTCTGGAATCGGCGATCCAGGCCTTGGGCGGGGAGACCAGCAAGTTCGAAAATTTTGCCGGCGATGCCGAGCAACGGCTGGATGCGATCATGAAGGCGACGGTCGCCCACACGACGCAACTGACCAGCGCTTTCGCGCGCGAGGCCGACCGCCTGAAAGAAGCCGGCGAAAATGCCAGCACCCTGCTGACCAGCCTGTCGTCCGCGTTGAAGGATGCCGGGACCGGCGCGCAAACCCTGATCGCCGAAAGCGCTTCCCAGGCCAAGCATGACGCCCGCCTGTTGGTGGGCGAAGCGATGGCGGAATGCGAAAGGCTGTTGCGCGCTTCCGGCGAAATGAGCGCGGAGGCCAGCAAGATCCGCAATCTGCTCAGCGAAACCACCCGCGATATGGAAAAGCATCTGATCCGCCTCCCCGGCCTGGCCGAGGAAGAAGCACGCCGGGTGCGCCAGATGATGGTGACCGAGACCGAGATCATCCTGGATCTGTCGGCGCGCACCATGTCCACTCTGCATGCGCGCTCCACCGGCAAGGCAAGTCCGGCCGATCCTGTCGGGCCAACCAAGCCGCAGGTCCCCGCCGAGCCGGAAAGCGATGGGCTCAAGGGCCTGGCGCGCAAGCTCACCATGCGCAGATCCTCCGATACTCGCGCCGCGGAACCCAAAAGCTGGGAAATGAAAACCCTGCTGGCGGCGGCGGAACAGGATAGCGGCATCCGCCTGTCGAAGTCCGACAAGCTGAGTCTGGACACCGCCGCGACTTTGGGGGCGCTGGAAACGGCTCTGGCCGACATGGCCATCGACCTGTCGGCGCTGGATACCGCTGAAGCGAGCGAAGGCGATTGGAAACGTTACCTGTCGGGCGATCGCGCGGTGTTCGCGCGGCGGCTGGCCGATACCATCGATGACACCGCGGTGGACCGCGTCACCACCCTCTATCGCGATGACAAGAAATTTCATCAGGCCGCCGACGCCTATCTGGCGGAATTCGAAAAGCTCCTGAGCCGGGCGCGCGACGGCGATGGCGGCGGGCTGCTGACATCGACGCTTCTGTCGGCGGATACCGGCAAGGTGTATCTGGCGATAGCCTATGCGCTAGGCCGTCTCTGATCTATTGAGTCTTGCCGCATAGAATCCATCCATGCCGCCTTTATCGCCCAGGTGACAGGGCAGGGTGCGCAGATCGCCGTCTTGTGTGATCCATTCGCTGTGACCGAATAACTCGTCCGCTGCAATGGGCGCGCGGGCGAACTCTGGATGATTGGCCAGGAAGGCCGCAATCTGTTCTTCGCCTTCCTCGCGCTCCAGGGAGCAAACCGCGAACACCAAAGTGCCACCCGGTTCGACCATCGCCGCGCCGTTTTCCAGAATTTCATAAGCCGCCGCCGCCGATACGGTGACATCGGCCGCGCCCTTGATCCAGGGCAGGTCGGGATGGCGGCGGATGGTGCCGGTGGCGGTACAGGGCGCGTCGATCAGCACCAGCGGCGCTTTGCCGTCAAAATCGCGGGCATCGCTTTGCACGATCTGTGCTGTCAATTTTGTGCGCGCCAGATTTTCCGCGATCCGCGCGGCGCGCACGGCGTCGATTTCCACCGCGATGACTTTCGCGCCGCGGGCGGCCAGCTGCATGGTCTTGCCGCCGGGCGCGGCGCAAAGATCGATCACCGTCTTGCCCGTCACGTCGCCAAGCAGCAGAGCGGGCAAGGTCGCGGCGGCGTCCTGCACCCACCAATTGCCATCTGCGAATCCGGCAAGTTCGTCGATGCGGCCGGGATCGTTCAGCCGCCGCACCGCGCCGAACAAATTCTCGCCCGGCGGGCCGTCCGCCGATTTCAGAATGATGTCCACAGGCGCGACCTGTTGGTGGGCGCGGGCAATCTGGCGCGCGGTGGCCTGGTCATACTGGGCGCTCCAGCGCGTCCATAGCCAATCCGGCGTGGAAAGCCGTTCGCGGTCCAGCCCCGACAGTACGGCTTCGCCTTCCTTGGCGAGTTTGCGCAACACGGCATTGATCAGCGGCTTGAAATGCACCGCCTTCTTGTCCTTGGCCGCCAGTTCATTGGCGGCATCGACCGCGGCATGGGCCGCGACTTTCAGGATCAGAAGTTCGCACGCCCCCAGCAGCAAAATCTCGCTCGCCGCGCCGGCCTTGTGCGGCGCCAGCGGCTTGGCCATGAACTGGCGCAAGACCGCATCCAGCGCCCCCATATGGCGCAAGGTCTCGCTGACCAGGGCGCGGGCGAAACCGGCATCGCGGGTGGAAAGACCCGCAAGCTGATCCAGCCCCGCATCCAGCGGGCGGCGCTTTTGCAGGACATTCGACAGAATGGAAAGCGCGGCGCGGCGCGCCGGTAAGCCGGTATCGGTCATGCCCTTTCTTTAGAGCAAGCCCGACGCTGGCCAAAGCGCTGTTGCGGTCGGCCCCGAGGGGGCATTATCTGCGGCGTTCATAAAAGAGGCGGCAATGACGGCATTCGATTTGACGGGCAAGGTTGCCCTGGTAACCGGCGGCAATGGCGGCATCGGACTGGGCATGGCCAAGGGCCTGGTCGATGCCGGGGCACTGGTCATGGTCGCGGGCCGCAATGCCGAAAAGAACCGGGGTGCGGTCGAAGCGCTGGGTGCGAAGGCCGATGCGATAGCGGCGGACCTGACGGAAGGCAGCGGCGCCAAGGCCGCCGTGGCGGCGGCGGTCCAGAAATTCGGCCGCCTGGACATTGTGGTGAACAATGCCGGCACCAATATCCGAAGGGCGCCGCAGGATTATTCCCTGGAGGAATGGCACAGTGTGCTGAACATCAACCTGACCAGCATGTTCCTCTGCTGTCAGGCCGCCTATCCGCATTTGCGCGAGCGCGGCGGCAAGATCATCAATATCGGCTCCATGATGTCGATTTTCGGCGCGTCCTTTGCCGCGCCCTATGGCGCCAGCAAGGGCGCGGTGGTGCAGCTGACCAAGTCGCTGGCCATCGCCTGGGCTCCCGACAAGATTCAGGTCAATGCCGTGCTGCCGGGCTGGATCGATACCGACCTGACCAAGGGCGCGCGGCAGGAGATTTCCGGACTGCATGAAAAAGTGCTGGCACGCAGTCCAGCGGGGCGTTGGGGAAATCCCGGCGACATGGCCGGGATCGCCGTGTTCCTCGCCAGTCCCGCATCGGATTTCATCACCGGCACCGCCATCCCCGTGGATGGCGGGTATTCGGCGCAGGGGTGAGGAGCGGTTCGCCGTAGGCGAACGAAATGGTCCAGTGGACCATTTCGAGCGACGAACGCCGCGAGCTAAGGCGAGCGGCCGGAGAGCTGTCGAAACCCCGCTCGAACCGGCAACCAGCTCTTACCCCCAAGGACCTTTCTTTACGGGCTCCGCATCCGCACCCGCCATCGCACGCAGGCGCGCGATGCGTTCCGCGGTGGGAGGATGCGTCGAGAACAGGCCCGAGATGCCGCCATGCAGCGGATTGATGATGAACATATGCGCCGTGGCGGGATTGGCGTCGGCGGGATAGTTCGGCGTGCGCTCCGCCGCGCGTTCGATCTGGCCGAGCGCCGAGGCCAGCCACAGCGGCCGTCCGGTGATTTCCGCACCCGCGCGGTCGGCTTCATACTCGCGCGAGCGCGAGATCGCCGCCTGCACCAGCATCGCGGCAATCGGCGCCAGCATGGTCACCAGCAGCATGCCGACCATGCCCATGGGATGGTCGCGGTCGCGGCTGCCGCCCATGAAGAAGGCCATATTGGCCAGCATGGAAATCGCGCCCGCCATCACCGCGGTGATGGTCATGGTCAGAGTATCGCGATGCTTCACATGGCCCAGCTCATGCGCCACCACACCGGCCAACTCTTCCTGACTGCATTGGTCCATCAGGCCCGTGGTCACGCAAATAGCGGCGTGTTCCGGATCGCGTCCGGTGGCAAAGGCGTTGGGCTGAGGATTTTCGGTGATGTAAACCTTGGGCATGGGAATCTGGGCATTCGCCGCCAGCCTCTCCACCATGCGATAGAGTTCGGGCGCGCTTTGCGCGTCCACTTGCCTGGCGCCGTACATGGAGAGCAGCACCTTGTCGGAATTCCAGTAGGCGAACAGGTTCATCGCCGCGGCCATGCCGAAGGCGATCAGCATGCCAGTACCGCCGCCGACCAGCGCGCCAACGGCCAGGAACAGGCCGGTCATGGCTGCCATCAGGATGCCGGTACGCAGGGTATTCATGGTTTTCTCCTAAGCCCCAGTTGAGCCCACTTTTTTAATCGTCGCGCCGGCAGGCGCTCGCTTTGCTCGCCTTGCCGGTCGCTCCTAATGTAAGATCGGTTCATGTCCGATCAAGAAACCTCAGATCCGATTGCTGCCCGCATCGCCGAAGCCGCCCAGCGCGCCAAGGCCGAAGCCCAGGAACGGCGCGACAAGGAACAAGATAAAAAGCAATTGCCGCCGGAATTGGGCGGACCCAAGGGGCCTGAACCCACGCGGTATGGCGATTGGGAGCGCAAAGGAATTGTCTCTGATTTTTAGGATGGTCGCGCCGGCAGGCCCTCCGCTTCGCTCCGGGTTGCCGGTCGCTCTAGGCTAAAAGGCTTCGGCGGTCATCTCTTCCAGAACTTGGCGCACATCCGCCGGCCAAGCCTCGATATGGGCGGCGAAGTCTTCCCGCTGGCCGGCATAAAGGGCGCGCATGGCTTCCTCATAGCCGGGCGCATTGCCGACCAAAGCGGTGGCCAGGCGATAGGCGGCGTCGGCCTTTGCGCGCCGCTGGGCTTTGGGGTTGCGGCTGGCCTCTTCCACCAGTTTGCGCAGCGCCACCGATGCTCCGCCGGGCTGGGTGGCAAGCCAGTCCCAATGCCTGGGCAGAAGGGTGACCTCCCGGGGAGTTACCCCCAGCTTGGGGCGGCCGGGCCGGGGCCCCTCATCGGTGGGCGGAAAGCGCGGATCGATATCGACCACCCGCCCGGTCTGCCGGTCGAAAATCAGGGAATCCGGCCCGCATGCCGCATAGACCTGAGGCAGGGCGCCGGTGGCGAGATGGTCAAATCCAGAGAAGGCTGAGTAGCTCATGGATGATATTTATCCGGGTTAAATTTCTTAGTCAATATCGTCCGGGTAAAAGTAAATCACTGGAATAACTTGATGCGGAGAGCCTCAGGGTTCATTTAAGAAGGGCATTCCGGACGGCCCAGCCATGTTCATCCAGACCGAATCCACTCCCAATCCCGCCACCCTCAAATTCCTGCCCGGCCGCGCCGTTATGGGCGAAGGCGCGGTGGCCGATTTTCCCAGCGCCGAACAGGCCGCCCGTTCCCCCTTGGCCAAGGCGCTTTTCACCATTCCCGAAGTCAGCCGGGTTTTCTTCGGCTCGGACTTTATTTCGGTGACCAAGCGCGAGGGCGATTGGAAGCATTTGAAGCCCGCCATTCTGGGGGCGGTGATGGAGCATTTCACCCAGGGGTTGCCGCTGTTGGAAGGCAGCGCCGAGGAAACGGAAGAAACCTATAATGACGAAGACAGCGACGTGGTGGAGCAGATCAAGGAATTGATCGAAACGCGGGTGCGCCCCGCTGTGGCGCAAGACGGCGGCGATATCATCTTTAAGGGGTTTGACGGGTCCAGCGGCATCGTTTCCCTGCACCTGCAAGGCTCCTGTGCCGGATGCCCGTCTTCCACCATGACTTTGAAGAACGGTATCGAGAATATGTTGCGCCATTATGTGCCGGAAGTGACCGCGGTCGAAGCGGTGTGATAGGGTCGGGCGCATGAATATCGCCGAGCCCTATCTCGCCGAACCCGATCACGCAATTTCCGATGCGGCGCTGGACACGATTTTCCGCGACGCCCGCACCCTTCGCCAATGGCAGAACAAGCCGGTCTCGCCGGCCCTGCTGATGGCGATCTATGATTTGATGCGCTGGGGCCCGACCGAATCCAACATCACCCCGGCACGCATTCACTTCGTGGTGTCCAAGGCGGCCAAGGCGCGGCTGGAGCCTTTGCTGGACGAAGGCAATCGCGCGCAGACCATGGCGGCGCCCGCCACCGCGATTGTCGGCTACGATCTGGAGTTTGCGTCTACTTTGGAAAAACTGGCGCCGCGCGCCGCCAAAAGCTTAAGCGAAAAACTCGCCGCCGATCCCGAGCGGGCGCGTTTCATGGCGATACGCAGCGCTGGTTTGCAAGGCGGCTATTTCATTGTCGCGGCGCGCGCCCTGGGGCTGGATTGCGGACCCATGTCCGGTTTTGATCGGGATGGTATAGACAGGGAATTTTTCGCCGGCACCGCGATCAAGTCTCTTTTCCTTTGCAATCTCGGCTATGGCGATCACGGCAGCGTCAGACCGCGCGCCGCGCGTCTCAGCTTCGACGAAGCCTGCAAGATTCTCTAGTGAAGCTGCTCGCCGTAGATACAGCGCTCGGCGCTTGCTCCGTTGCGCTGTTGGAAGGCGAGCGCATCCTCGCGCATATCTTCGAGCCGATGGGTCGCGGCCATGCCGAAAGGCTGGCGCCGATGGTGCAAGAGGCGATGCAGGGCGTGGAGTTTTCCTCCCTCACGCGCCTTGCGGTCACGGTCGGCCCCGGCACGTTCACCGGCCAGCGCGTGGGACTGGCTTTCATGCGCGGGTTGCGGCTGGCGTTGAAAATTCCTCTCGCCGGAACCACGACCTTGGAGGTGATGGCCATGGCCGCTGCCGCCGAAACAAATTCGTCCAAAGCCGCCGCCATTCACGACGCCCGCCGCGACGAGGCCTATCTGTTGCTCAAGGACGGCGAGGGCGTCGCCTTGCAGCCTGTCGTATTGCCTTTCACCGAAGCCGTGGCCCGCATCCGCGCCTTCGGGCCCTGCGTGCTGGCTGGGACCGGCGCCGTGTCCGCCTCTGAATCTTTGGGCGCGACGTGGAAGCTTTCTTCGGTGCGCCAGCCCGATGCGCTGTGGGTGGCGCGGCAGGCGGCATCGCTGCCTGTTCCCGAAACGGTTCCCGGCCCGCTTTATCTGCGTGCGCCTGACGCCAAGCTGCCAGGTGGACGGAGCATCGGCCAGCCGAGCGAAGCGAAGGCGTAGGCCGTGCGACCAATAGGAAAAGCACTTGTTTGAAGTGACGCCTTTTGATGCCGCATCCGATGCCGCGCCGCTGGCAGCGCTGCATGCCGCCTGTTTCGCCGCCGGATGGGATGCGGCGGCGATTGCCCAATTGCTCAGTACACAAGGTTCATTTGCGTTCCATGGCAAGGACGGGTTTGTGCTGGCGCGCGCGGCCGGCGGTGAAGCGGAAATCCTCACTCTGGCGGTGGCGCCAGTGGCGCGGGGCCGGGGGCTGGGGCGCGCCTTGTTGCAAGCCGCTATCAACAAAGCGCAGGCCATGGGCGCCCAAACCATGTTTCTGGAAGTGGGTGCCGACAACCCGCATGCCCTGGCGCTTTATGCCGGGCTGGGCTTTGCCAAGGTTGGGACACGAAAAGCCTATTATTCCACAGCTTCAGGCGGTACGGATGCGCTGGTTCTCAGGCTTTCACTGCCTGCGAAATTCGCCTAACCTGCTCGCCGGCCGGCAAGATGAAAGATCAAGGAGCATGCAGTGACGCGGATTGAGAAAGCCTGCGTCGATAAGGGTCTCAGGATGACCGACCAGCGCCGGGTCATTGCCCGTGTGCTGTCGGATGCCGCCGATCATCCCGATGCCGAGGAACTGTACCGCCGCGCCTCCGCCATCGATCCCCATATTTCCATCGCCACCGTCTATCGCACCGTCAAGCTGTTCGAGGATGCCGGCATCCTGGAGCGTCACGATTTCCGCGACGGCCGCTCCCGTTATGAGGAAGTGCCCGAGTCCCATCACGATCATCTGATCGATGTGGCGACCGGCAGCGTGATCGAATTCCGCAACGAGGATATCGAAAAGCTGCAGCGCCGGGTGGCCGAGGAGCTGGGCTTCGAGCTGATCGATCACCGCCTGGAATTGTATGGCGTGCCCAAAGGGCGCAACAAACCTCAACCGTGACGTGAAGTGCTGATGGCACGGCTGCGCGCTGCTCTGATTATCGCGGCGTTTCTTATCGTCACCTTGCCATGCATGCCGGTGCAGTGGCTGCTGGTGAAATTGCGCCTGCCCGCGGCGCGCACCTTTCCTCATCGCTATCACCGCATTGTCGCCGCCCTGTTCGGTATCCATATCAAGGTGGTGGGCAAGGCCGTCAGCGGCGAAGGCGTGTTGATGGTCGCCAACCACACCAGCTGGGCCGATATCATAATCTTTTCGGCGGTGGCGCCGATTTCCTTTGTCGCCAAGTCCGAAGTCGCGAACTGGCCGTTTTTCGGAAGCTTGGCGCGGCTGCAGCGCACCGTGTTTGTCGAACGCCAGCGGCGTTCCTCGACCGGCGAAACCCGCGATGCCATCCGCGACCGCCTGCTGGCCGGCGATGCCCTGGTATTGTTTCCCGAAGGCACCAGCCATGACGGCAACAAGGTATTGCCCTTCAAGAGCGCGCTTTTGGGTGCCGCCGAAGCGGTGCTGGCAGATGGCCGCCATGTAAAGGTTCAGCCGGTCTCCACCGCCTTCACCGGCTTGCATGGCCTGCCGATGGGGCGGGAAAACCGCCCGCTGTTCGCCTGGTATGGCGATATGGAGATGGTTCCGCATCTGTGGGAGGCGATCCTGGCAGGCCCCCTGGATGTGGTGGTCCAGTTCCACGAACCCTTCAGCCTGGATGTGATGGACCGCAAGGCTTTGGCCGCCCGGGCCCAGGAAATCGTGCAATCCGGCCAGGCGGAAGCCCTGGCAGGACGGGCTAAAGCTTGAATTTGTGCTCCCCCGCCCCGATAACCGGGCGCCTATGAAGAAGCTCTACGTCAAGACCTATGGCTGCCAGATGAACGCCTATGATTCCGCCAAGATGGCGGATCTGCTGGCGCCCTTGGGCTATGCCGCGTCGGACCGTCCCGAAGGCGCCGATATGGTGATCTTGAACACCTGTCATATCCGCGAAAAGGCCGCCGAGAAGGTCTATTCCGAGCTGGGGCGGCTGAAGGCTCTGAAAGCGCAAAAGGCGCAGGGCGGCGGGCGCATGCTGCTGGCGGTGGCGGGCTGCGTCGCCCAGGCCGAAGGCGAGGAGATCCTCGCGCGCGCGCCGGTGGTGGACATGGTGGTGGGGCCGCAATCCTATCATCGCCTGCCCGAAATGATCGCACGCAGCGCGCGGGAGGCGGGACGCGCCCTCGAAACCGATTTTCCGGCGCTGGAGAAATTCGACTCCCTGATGCCGCCCGCGTCCAGCGGCATCAGCGCTTTTCTCACCGTGCAGGAAGGTTGCGACAAATTCTGCACCTTCTGTGTGGTGCCTTACACGCGCGGCTCCGAACAGTCCCGCCCGCCCGAGGATATTTTGCGCGAGGCGCGGCAGCTGGCGGACAAAGGCGCGCGCGAAATCGTGCTGCTGGGCCAGAATGTCAACGCGTATGAAGCAGGCGGCTGGAGCCTGGCAAAACTCTGCGACGCGATCGCCGCGATCGAAGGCATCCTGCGCATCCGCTATACCACCAGCCATCCCCGCGACATGGCGCAGGATTTGATCGCGGCGCATGGCTCCAATCCCAAGCTGATGCCCTATCTGCACCTGCCGGTGCAATCAGGCTCCGACGCGGTGCTGGAGGCGATGAATCGCCAACATGGCGGCGATGACTATCGCCGCCTGATCGAACGCATCCGTGATGCACGGCCCGACATTGCGCTCACCTCCGATTTCATTGTCGGCTTTCCCGGCGAGAGCGATGCGGATTTCGACGCCACGCTGCGCCTGGTGCGTGATATCGGCTATGCCACCGCCTTTTCCTTCAAATATTCCAAGCGGCCCGGCACGCCCGCTTCCACCATGCGCAAGCAGATTCCGGAAGACGTGAAAGCCGCGCGGCTGGATGTGTTGCAGAAGCTGTTGCTGAAACAACAATATGACTTTGACGATTCCCAGATCGGCAAGACGGTGCCGGTGTTGTTCGAGAAAACCGCGCGCGATCACGGCCAGATCATGGGCCGCACACCCTATCTGCAGCCGGTCCACGTCCATGCCGGAGCCGCGTTGATCGGCCAGGTGGCGGAGGTGAAAATCGCCAAACGCACCGCCAACAGCCTGCATGGCGAGCTTGCCAAACAAGGTGTACCGGCGTGAACGCCAGGAAGACCCCGGTCACCACGTTGGAATTTCCCGACAACAAATTGCTGCGCACGCTGGGCGGGCCGCATGCCAAGCATTTCGCGCGCATCGAACAGAAGCTGAATGTCGCAATCGATATGCGCGGCAATCTGGTGGCGATCGAGGGCCAGGATCGTGAGCGCGCGGGCGCCATTCTCAGGTCGCTGTATTTGCGCCTGGTGGCGGGGGAAAGCGTCACTCTGGCGGAAGTCGATTCGGAGATCCGTTTTACCGACGAGGCCCGCACCCTGGCGCCCGGCGCAATCAAGACCTCGTCCTCGCGTGCGGTACGGCCCAGATCGCCCGCCCAGGCAGCCTATCTGGACATGATGCGCCAATGCCCGCTGGTGTTCGGTATCGGTCCGGCGGGCACCGGCAAAACCTATCTGGCGGCGGCCTTTGCCGCCTATATGCTGCACGAAAAGCGGGTCGAGCGGGTGATCCTGTCGCGCCCCGCCTTGGAAGCGGGCGAGCGGCTGGGCTTTCTGCCCGGCGACCTGAAGGAAAAGATCGATCCTTATCTGCGGCCGCTTTATGACGCGCTGTTCGATGTCCTGGGCGACGGCGCGGGGCGCTTGATGGAGCAGGGCGTGATCGAAGTTGCGCCGCTGGCCTTCATGCGCGGCCGCACCCTCAACCGCGCCTTTGTGATTTTGGACGAGTCGCAGAACACCACCCCGGCGCAGATCAAGATGGCGATGACCCGGCTGGGCGAAGACAGCCATATGGTTGTCACCGGCGATCCGTCGCAAAGCGATCTGCCCGGCGGCGTGGCCTTGGGCCTGAACGAGGCGCTGACCATCCTGGAGGGCGTAGAAGGGGTGGGCGTGACCCGGTTTTCCGACAAGGATGTGGTGCGCCATCCCCTCGTCGCGCGCATCGTTGCCGCCTATAGTCGGCATGGCAAATCATGAGCGGGATCACCCTGCTGGTCGAAGATCCGAATTGGCGCATCCATCGCGGCCTGCAAGCGCGGCTGAAGCAGGCTGCCGAGGCGGCGCGCCGGGCAGCACGCCTGAAAGGCGGCTTTTGCATCCTGCTCTCCGACGACAAGACCCTGCGCCGCCTCAATCGCGATTTCCGCGGCAAGAACAAGGCGACCAATGTGTTGTCATTTCCTGGGGCGGATGGCTATGCCGGTGACATCGCCATTGCCCATGGTGTGACAAAGGGCGAAGCCCAAGCGGCGGGAAAGAAATTCATCGATCATGCCGCCCATCTGGTGGTGCATGGTGTGTTGCATCTGGCGGGCTATGATCATGAACGGCCAAAAGACGCCAAGGTGATGGAGCCTCTGGAAGTGAAAATCCTCAAGCGGCTGGGTATCGCCGATCCCTATAAGGCCGCGGCATGAGCGACCAACCCTTGAAGTGGCTGATCCAGAAGCTTACCGGCCAGACCACCGAAGCCACCGCCATCCGCGAAAGCCTGGAAGAGGTGATCGAGGAAAGCGACCGCGAGTCTCCCGCGCTCTCGGCGCAAGAAAGGGTGATGCTGGGCAACCTGCTCACTTTCGGCGAGCTCAAGGTCCGCGACGTGATGGTGCCCCGCGCCCAGATTGTGGCGGCGGACGAGAATATCCCCCTGGGCGATCTGCTCAAACTTTTTCACGAGGCCCAGCATTCCCGCCTGCCGGTCTATCGCGAGACCTTGGACGATCCCACCGGCCTGATTCATGTGAAGGACGTCATGGGCCTGCTGCAGCCGGAAGCCGGCGGCGCCTATTGCCTTTCGCCCAACGCGCGCGTCACCAGCTTGCGGCGTCCCATCCTGTTCGTGCCGCCGTCCATGCGGGCCTTGGATCTGCTGCTCAAGATGCAGGCCACCCATACCCATCTGTCGCTGGTGATCGACGAATATGGCGGCACCGACGGCCTGGTTTCGATCGAGGATATCATCGAGGAAATCGTGGGCGATATCGCCGACGAGCACGATGAAGTAGCCCCCACCCTCAAGCTGGACGGCAACAGCTATGTCGTCGATGCGCGCATGGATCTGGACGATTTCCGCAACCAGACCGGCCATGATCTGATGGTGGAGGATGGCGATGAGGTGCGCGACATCGACAGTTTGGGCGGTCTGGTGACCTCGTTGCTGGGCCGGGTGCCTCAGCGCGGCGAGATCGTGCCACATCCCGACGGCACCGAATTCCAGGTGACGGAGGCCGATCCGCGCCGCGTGAAGAAGCTGCGCGTGACCCTGCCGAAGTCCCGCGCCACGGAATGAACCTGTTGATCCGGGCAGGCGAAAAGATTCGCGGCTTCTCCGGCTGGCGCGCAATGCTGCTGGCCTTTGCCGCGGGCGCGGCCTCGGCATGCGCCTTCGCGCCGCTGGAATTTTTTCCCGCTTTGCTTTTCGGCTATGCGCTGCTGGTGCCGCTGCTGGATGGCGCGGCGAAAGCGCAGAGGCCGGTGCGCCGCGCCGCCGCGCTGGGCTGGGCCTTTTTCTTCGGCCAGTTCCTGATCGGCTGGCATTGGATCGTTTATCCCTTCCTGATCTATCCCGACACCAATCTCTGGCAATTGCCCTTCGCAAGCCTGCTGCCTGCCGGCGTGGCGCTGTTCGGCGCCCTGGCCTGCGGCCTGGCCATGTTGTTCTGGCGGCAGGGGCCGGGGCGCGTGCTGGTCTTCGCCGTCCTGATGGCGATGTCGGAATGGCTGCGCGGCCATCTCTTCACCGGGTTCCCATGGAACTTGTCGGGTTACGGCTGGGGTGCGTCCCTGGCCGTCCTGCAATCGGCAAGCCTGATGGGGGCCTATGGCCTTTCTTTCCTTACCATTTTGCTGGGCGCTTCACTTGCGGAACTTTTTCCGCGCCGCTGGCACCTGCCGGCCGCTAT
>CADECX010000002.1:137488-165475 GCA_902825865.1 uncultured Alphaproteobacteria bacterium | reverse complement strand
TGCTCTTGGAGCCCTTGTCGGCGGTGGCGGAGAACTGGCCCTTGGTCAGGCCATACACGCCGTTATTCTCGGTGATATAGACCATGTTGACGCCGCGCCGCACGCAATGAACGAACTGGCCCAGGCCGATGGAAGCGGAGTCGCCGTCGCCCGATACGCCCAGATAGAGCAGGTCGCGATTGGCCAGATTGGCGCCGGTCAGGACCGAGGGCATGCGGCCATGCACCGAATTGAAGCCGTGGCTTTGGCCGAGCAGGTAATCCGGCGTCTTGGACGAACAGCCGATGCCCGACAGTTTGGCGACCCGATGCGGCTCGATGCTGAGTTCGAAACAAGCCTGGATGATGGCGAAGGAAATCGAGTCATGGCCGCAGCCGGCGCAGAGGGTGGAGACCGATCCCTCATAATCGCGGTGGGTGAAGCCAAGCTTGTTCACCGGGATGCCGGGATGGCGCAGCTTGGGTTTGGCGATATAGGTCATTCCGCGGCCTCTTTGGATTTCAGCCCGATGCGTTCGGCGATGGCCGCGATGATGAAGCGCGCGGTGATGGGGGTGCCGTCATAATGCAGGATGGAAATGAAGCGGGCCGGATCGATGCCCAATTCATTGACCAGCAGCGAGCGCATTTGGGCGTCGCGATTTTGTTCCACCAGGAAGATCTGGTCATGGGTGTTGATGAAGTCCAGCACGGCATCGCTGAAGGGGAAGGCGCGCAGCCGCATGGTGTCGAGATGGATGCCGTCGGCTTCCAGCGCCGCGAATGCCTCGTTCATCGCCGGGCTGGTTGAGCCGAAATAGATCACGCCGTTTTTGGCCTTTTCCTTCGCCCGGCGGACCACCGGCGCCGGAACCAGCGACTTGGCGGTTTCGAACTTGCGCAGCAGCCGCTGCATATTGTCCTGATAGACCGCGCCTTCCTCGCTATATTTGGCGAAACGGTCGCGGGATGTGCCGCGGGTGAAATAGGCGCCTTTGGTCGGATGGGTGCCGGGCAGGGTGCGATAGGGGATGGCGTCGCCGTCCACATCCAGATAGCGGCCGAAGGTCTTGCCGGCTTCCAGCTCTTCGGCCGTCATCACCTTGCCGCGGTCATAGACGTGGCTGTCATCCCAACGGAACGGTTCGCACAGCCAGTCATTCATGCCGATATCCAGGTCTTCCAACACAAAGACCGGGGTCTGCAAGCGTTCCGCCAGATCAAAGGACTGGGCGCTGAATTCAAACAGCTCGCGCGGGTCTTCCGGCAAAAGCAGCACATGCTTGGTGTCGCCATGGGAAGCATAGGCGCAGATCAGCAGATCGGACTGCTGGGTGCGGGTGGGCATGCCGGTCGAAGGCCCGCCGCGCTGCACATCGATGATCACGGCGGGAATTTCCGCGAAATAGGCCAAGCCCAGGAATTCCTGCATCAAGGAGATGCCGGGGCCGCTGGTGGCGGTGAAGGCGCGCGCGCCGTTCCAACCCGCCCCGATCACCGTGCCGATGGCGGAGATTTCATCCTCGGACTGCACAATGGCGAACTTGTTCTTGCCGGTCTGGGTATCGACCCGGTATTTGCGGCAATGCTTGGTGAAGGCTTCCGCCACCGAGGTGGAAGGAGTGATGGGATACCAGGCCGCCACCGTGGCGCCGCCATAGACACAGCCCAGGCCGGCGGCGTCATTGCCGCTGACAAAAATGCGGTCGCCGACTTCGTTCGCCCGCTCGATCTTCAGTCCGCAGACGCCGGACAGATGATCGCGGGCATAGTCATGGCCCATGCGCAGGGCCTGCTGGTTGGGCGCGATCAGCGCGTCCTTGCCTTTATATTGCTCACCGATCAGCTGCTCCACCACCGCCAGTTCAATGCCCAGAAGCTGGGCCAGGGCGCCGACATAAATGATGTTCTTGAACAGTTGGCGCTGGCGCGGGTCCTTGTAGGCGGCGTTGCTGATTTCGGTCAGCGGCATCCGCAGGATGGTGATGTCGTCGCGGAATTTAGACAGCGGGATGGGGCGGGACGAATCGTAAAACAGATAGCCGCCCTGATCGATGCTCGCGATATCCTTGTCCCAGGTCTGGGGGTTCATCGCCACCATCAGGTCGACGCCGCCACGCCGTCCCAGCCAGCCTTTGCCCGAGACCCGCACTTCATACCAGGTCGGCAGGCCCTGAATGTTGGAGGGGAAGATATTGCGCGAGGTCACCGGCACGCCCATGCGCAGGATGGAGCGGGCGAACATTTCATTGGCCGAGGCCGAGCCCGAGCCGTTGACGTTGGCGAACTTCACCACAAAGTCGTTGACGGATTTTATCGCCGGCATGCGTACTCCGTCTTGGGCGCGTTCAGCAGGAATTTCTGCATGTCCCAGGCGCCGGTGGGGCAGCGCTCGGCGCAGAGTCCGCAATGCAGGCAAAGGTCCTCGTCCTTGGCCATGACGCGGCCGGTCTTGAGCGCGGTTGAGACATAAAGGTCTTGATCATGATGCAGCGTCGGCGCCGTCAGCCGCTCGCGCAGATCGCTTTCCTCGCCATTGGCGGTGAAGGTGATGCAGTCCATCGGGCAAATGTCGACACAGGCGTCGCATTCGATGCATTTGGGGGTGTCGAAGACGGTCTGGACGTCGCAATTGAGGCAGCGCTGGGCCTCCAGAAAGGCCTGTTTGACGTCGAAACCCAGTTCGACCTCCAGCTTCACGTCCTTGAGGGTCTTTTCGATCGGGGCGTGCGGCACCTTGTAGCGCAGGTCGTTGGAGATATCGTTGTCATAGGTCCATTCGTGAATACCCATCTTCTGGCTGCTGAGATTGACCATCGGCGGCGGGCGCATGCCGACATCCTTGCCCTGGCAGTGAAGGTCGATGGAAATGGCGGCGTCATGGCCATGCGCCACCGCCCAGATGATGTTCTTGGGCCCGAAGGCGGCGTCGCCGCCGAAGAACACTTTGGGATTGGTGGACTGCATGGTGGCGGGACTGACCTTGGGCATGTCCCATTTGTCGAATTCCAGGCCGATATCGCGCTCGATCCAGGGAAAGGCGTTCTCCTGGCCCACCGCGACCAGCACATCGTCGCATTCCATCACCACATCCGGTTCGCCTGAAGGGACCAGGCTGCGGCGGCCCTTGGCATCGAATTCGGCTTTGACCTTTTCGAATTTCACGCCGGTCAGCTTGCCGTTTGCGTGCAGGAACTCCTTGGGCACCAGGAAATTGTGGATCGGGATGCCTTCATGCATCGCGTCTTCCTTTTCCCAGGGAGACGCCTTCATCTCCTCGAAGCCGGAGCGCACCACCACATTGACCTGGTCGCCGCCCAGCCGGCGCGAGGTGCGGCAGCAGTCCATGGCGGTGTTGCCGCCGCCCAGCACAATGACGCGCTTGCCGATGCTGGTGGTATGGCCGAAGGATACCGACGACAGCCAGTCGATGCCGATATGGATATTGGCGGCTGCTTCCTTGCGGCCGGCAATCTCCAGCTCGCGGCCGCGCGGCGCGCCGCAACCGACAAAGATGGCGTCGTAATTCTCGGCCAGCAGGGATTTGAGCGAGGTGATCTTCTGACCAAACCTTAGCTCGGGCTGAAGATCGAGAATGTAATTCACTTCCTCGTCCAGCACGCTTTCGGGCAGGCGGAATTTGGGGATCTGGGTGCGCATCATGCCGCCCGCCGAAGCGTCGCCGTCATACAGCACCACCTCGTAACCCAAAGGCAGAAGATCGCGCGCCACTGTCAGCGAGGCGGGACCGGCGCCGATCAGCGCCACCCGCTTGCCATTCTTTAGGGTGGCGGGCGCCGGCATGCGGTGCTTGACGTCGTCCTTATTGTCGGCGGCGACGCGCTTGAGGCGGCAGATGGCGACGGGCTCGGCCTTCTTGGTGACTTCTTCCACCCGGCCGCGGCGGCAGGCCGGCTCGCAGGGGCGGTCGCAGGTGCGGCCCAACACACCGGGAAAAACATTGGAATGCCAGTTGACCATATAGGCGTCGGCGTAACGCCCCGCCGCGATCATGCGGATATATTCCGGCACCGGCGTGTGCGCGGGACAGGCCCATTGGCAGTCCACGACTTTGTGAAAATAATTGGGATCGGCGATGTCAGTGGGCTTCATCCCACCGGCAGGTTGACCATTCGACGCGCCCGACGCTGGCCGGGACGGCTCACTCACGACTGCGCTACTCATGATGCTGACTGCTTCCCCAGTGACATGCCCAGAAGGACCAACGTCGAACGGATGATTCAGCTATGCGCGTGGTTGCTGGTCCTTATGCTCTTCTTCTTCAGCATGTCCGGGGGTTGTGCCGGCTGCTTTCCTGTTTCCCTGTGCCGCCATACTAGCGGGGGCCAAAGGCGGGCAAAAGGGCTAGCCGGCCAACTGGTTAGTCTGGGGCGAAAAATATTCTATTACAGCCGGTTGCTGCACATGCGTAATCAGGCTCCGTCCAGCCTTTGGTCGGGCCGCATCAGGATGGTCAGCGACATGCCGACCAGCATTAAGACCATGCTGCCCAGGAAGGGCAGCTGCCAGTTGCCGGTCTGGTCGATCAGATAGCCGCCCACCACCGGACTGATGATCGCCGCCAGCGCCGAGCCGGAATTCATGATGCCGCTGGCGGTGCCTGAGGCGTGGGGCGCGATATCCATCGGCACCGCCCACATCGGGCCGATGGTCATCTCGGCGAAGAAGAAGCCCGCTGAGAGGCAAAGCAGCGCCACCATCAGATCGTTGCTGAACATCAAGGGCAGCAAGGACAGGCAGGTTGCGCCCATGCAGACCGCCACCATCAGGCTGCGGGCGCGGCGCAGATTGCCGGTCTTGGCATAGATGCGGTCGGTGACAATGCCGCCCAGGGAATCGCCGATCACCCCGGCCAGAAACACGCTGGTGGAAAAGAAGGCCATGCTTTTGAGGTCTTGGTTCTGGTGCTGGAAGTATTGCGGGATCCAGCTCAGGAACAGCCACAAGGTCCAGCCATAGCAGAAGTAGACGATAGTGACGGGCGCCATGCGCACAAACAGCCGGCCCCAGGGAATCGGCTGGCCCTTGGCTTTGGGCGCGGGAAGCGCATCACGCTCTTCCTGAGTCAGGCCGGGATGATCGGCGGGGTTTTCGCGAAAAATCAGTGCCCAGGCGGCCAGCCAAACAAAGCTGATGGCGGCGCAAACAAAAAACGACGCGCGCCAGCCATAGCCGGCCATGATCGCGACAATCAGGCCTGGCGCGACGGCGTTGCCCAACCGCGCGGCCGCATGGGTGATGCCTTGGGCGAAGCCGCGATCCTTGGCGGCGACCCAGCGCGACATGGCGGAGGTGGCGGCGGGGAAGGTGGCGCCTTCGCCCAGGCCCAGCAGCACCCGCGCCACGATGAGCGAAACAAGTCCGCCCGCAAAGCCCGTGAGAACGGTGGCCGATGCCCAGATAAAGCTGCAGACGATCAGGGTGCGGCGGGTGCCGAAGCGGTCGCTGACCCAGCCGCCGATAATCTGAAACACCAGATAGGGGTAGGCGAAGGCCGAAAACACCAGGCCGATCTGGGTCTTGGAAAGCTGGAATTCCTCGCCGAAACCCAGCGCGCCGACCGAAGCGGTGCTGACATTGACCCGGTCGATATAGGTGATCAGGTACATGAAGCACAGCATCACCAGCACCATGCCGGTGGGACGAAAGATCTTCATGTCCTCTTCTCCCCGCGCGCCTTGAACCAGGCCTGGCGATTATGATGCCTTTGCGGCACCCGATGGATGGCCGGCGAAATATCCCATCGCCGCTTCCACGCCCCGGCCCGCCAGATTGACCCCTGCCAGTTTCAATCCCATCTCGCAGCCGGCCAAGGTGGCCAGCAAGGTGAGGTCGTTGCTGAAGCCCAGATGGCCGATGCGGAAGGAGCGGCCCTTGATCTTGCCCAGAGCGGCGCCCAGTGACAGGTCGAAGCGCTGGAGGATGGTTTTGCGCAGGGCGTCGGCGTCCACGCCTTTGGGCACGATCACACCCGTCAGAATCGGGGAGTGCAGGTCCTTGTCGGCGCATTGCACCGGCAGGCCCCAGGCCTCCACCGCGCTGCGCACACCTGCCGACCATCTTTTGTGCCGGGCGAAGACCGTGTCCAAGCCTTCGCTTTCGAGCATCTCTATCGCTTCGTGCAGCCCATAGAGAAGATTGGTGTTGGGCGTATAGGGGTAATAGCCCGTCTTGTTCATTTCGATGATTTCATCCCAGGCCCAATAGGACTTGGGGAGCTTGGCGGTTTTCGACGCTTCGATGGCGCGGGGCGACACGGCGTTGAAACTCAGGCCCGGCGGCAGCATCAGCCCCTTTTGTGAGCCGCTGACGGTAGCGTCCACGCCCCATTCGTCATGGCGGTAATCGGCGCTGGCCAGTCCGGAAATCGTGTCCACGATCAGAAGCGCGGGATGCTTGGCGGCGTCGATCGCCTTGCGCACGGCGGGAATGTTGGAGGTCACGCCGGTGGACGTCTCATTGTGCACCACGCAGACCGCCTTGATGCGATGCTCCTTGTCCTTTTCCAGCCGCTCTTGAATCAGTCCGGCCTGGACGCCGTGCCGCCAGCCCGGAGCTTCCGGCAGATCGGAGTCGTCGCCCGGCCATTCCAGGATTTCGGTCGACAGGCCCAGCCGCTTGGCCAGCCGCGCCCACAGCGCGGCGAACTGGCCGGTTTCATACATCACGACATGATCGCCGGGGCTCAACAGATTGACCAGGGCCGCTTCCCACGCACCGGTCCCCGAAGCGGGATAGATGATCACCGGATGCTGGGTCTTGAAGACGCGCTTGATGCCCGCGGTGACTTTCAGGCCCAGCGCGCCGAATTCGGGCCCGCGATGATCGATGGTGGGCAGGCTCATGGCGCGCAGGATGCGATCGGGCACCGGGCTGGGGCCGGGGATCTGGAGGAAATGATGGCCGGTGGGATGAAAATCGAGCGTCAGCATTGGGCCCCTGCAAACTTTGTGTTCTTTGGCCAAAATGCTATGTTTCTTGTAACAAAATTGCAAACTGGCGGCCAACGGCCGAGCCCTTTTAAGGCCTGATTTCTCGTGCTGATCAAAACCGTCTCCGGCACGGTATCCAACGAAACCAGCGAGTTGTTGTCGCGGCGCCTGCGCGCCGAGACACGCGGCGAGGTTCTGTTCAGCGCCGGCGCGCGGGGCCGCTATGCCACAGACGCATCAATCTATCAGGTGATGCCGGTGGGGGTGTTCGTGCCCCGCAGTTCCCGCGATGTCGCGGCCGCGATCGATATCGCGCGCGACTTGAAGGTTCCGGTGCTGCCGCGCGGCGCCGGCACCAGCCAATGCGGCCAGACGGTTGGCGCCGCTTTGGTGATCGACAACAGCAAATATCTGCGGGCCATCCTGGAGGTGGATACCGAGAATTACACCGCCAAGGTCGAACCGGGCCTGGTGCTGGATCATCTCAATGCCGCCTTGAAGAAGCACGGGTTGTGGCATCCGGTGGATGTCTCCACCAGCGCGCAGGCGACCTTGGGTGGCATGGCGGGCAACAACAGCTGCGGCTCGCGCTCGATCGCCTATGGCAACATGGTTCATAACGTACACGGCGCGACCGCATGGCTGTCGGACGGTACCGAAGCTGTTTTCGGCCCGGTGCAAAGCGCGAGCGGGCGTGCGGCCAAGATTGCATCCTTTGTCCGCGATCTTGCCGCCCAAAACCGGAATGAAATCGAAGCCAATTGGCCCAAGGTGATGCGCCGGGTGGCGGGCTATAATCTGGATATCTTCGACAATCAGAATGAGCGCCCTTACAGCAATGACGGCGGCGTGAATCTGGCGCATCTGCTGGTGGGTTCGGAAGGCACCTTGGCTTTCACCAAGGATCTGACCTTGAAGCTGGTGCCCCTGCCACGGAACAAGGTTCTGGGTGTGGTCAATTTCGCCAGCTTCCACACCGCGATGGACTCGGCCCAGCATATCGTCAAGCTCGGCCCCAGCGCGGTGGAACTGGTCGACCGCATCATGATCGAGCTGGCGCTGTCCAATCCGGTCTTCCGCCCCACGATGGAAAGCGCGCTGATCGGCAAGCCCGAGGCCATCCTGCTGGTGGAATTTTCCGGCGAGGACAAGCCGGCGCTGGTCAGGAAGCTTGCGGACCTTGTTGCGCTAATGGGCGATCTCGGCCTGCCCGGCACTGTCGTGGAAATGGAAGCCGAGGCGCCGCAGAAGAATCTGTGGGAGGTGCGCAAGGCCGGGCTCAACATCATGATGAGCCTGAAAGGCGACGGAAAGCCGGTCAGCTTCATCGAGGACTGCGCCGTGCCGCTGGTGCATCTGGCCGAATATACCGCGGCGCTGACCGATGTTTTTGCACGCCACGGCACCCATGGCACCTGGTATGCGCATGCCTCGGTCGGCACCTTGCATGTGCGCCCCATTTTGGACATGCGCCGCGGCGGCGCGCACCTGATGCGCAGCATTGCGGAAGAAGCCAGCGAATTGGTGCGCAAATATAAGGGCGCCTTCAGCGGCGAGCATGGCGATGGGCTGTGCCGCGGCGAATGGGTGGCCTGGCAATTCGGTCCGAAAATCAATGACGCTTTTGCCGCCATCAAGCATGAGATGGACCCGGTCGGGCTGTTCGCGCCGGGCCGGATCATCGATCCGCCGCGCATGGACGATGCGCGCCTGTTCCGTTTTCCGCCGGACGGCAGCGAACGGCCCTATACCGTGCAGCCCCTGGAGACGGTGCTCGACTGGTCGGAATGGGATGTCCAGAACGATCCGGTGACCGAACAGACATCGCTGCCCGGCAGCGGCGGCGATCCGGCGCAAGGCTTCGCCAAGGCGGCGGAGATGTGCAACAACAACGGCCATTGCCGCAAATTCGACGCCGGCACCATGTGCCCGAGCTATCGCGTCACGCGCGACGAAAAGCATGTCACGCGTGGCCGCGCCAATATGTTCCGGTTGGCGCTGTCGGGTCAGTTGGGGCCCGACGCGCTGACCAGCAAGGCGATGTACAACACCTTGGACCTTTGCGTTTCCTGCAAAGGCTGCAAACGCGAATGTCCCACCGGCGTCGACATGGCCAAGATGAAGGTGGAATTCCTTGCGCATTACAAGAAAAAGCACGGCTTCACGCTTAAGGACCGGCTGATCGCGCATCTGCCCGACTATGCCGAAGACGCGAGCCGCTTCGCTTTCCTGCTGAATCTGCGCGACCGCGTGCCGGGCTTGGCCTGGCTGAGCGAAAAGATTACGGGTTTCACCGTCCGGCGACCCTTGCCGCGCTGGAGAAGCGACACATTCTGGGAGACGCATGATGCGGCCCTGTTCTCCGGGCGCGCCCAGACTATCGCGGCGGCGCCCAAGGCAGCGGCCTTGTTTGTGGACACGTTCAACGGCGCCTTCGAGAGCGAGAATGCGCTGGCGGCGGCGCGGGTGCTCAAAAAGGCCGGCTATACTTTATATCTGATCGGCAAGGACCGCGGCCGGCATTGCTGCGGCCGCACCTTTTTGTCGGCGGGCATGGTCGACAAGGCGCGCGCAAAATTATCGGAACTGCTGAAGGACATTCACCCCTTGGCGCGCGCGGGGGTTCCCATTGTCGGACTGGAGCCTTCCTGCCTGTTGACCTTGCGCGACGAGGCTCTGGCGATGGGGTTCGGCGAGAAGGCCAGGACCGTATCGGGCCAGGCCTTGTTGCTGGAAGAGTTTCTGGCCCGCGAAGCCAAGGCGGGGCGATTCAACCTGGCCTTGAAGCCCGCGCCGGCGCCGATCCTGCTGCATGGCCATTGCCATCAGAAGGCTTTCGGCGCGGTGGCGCCGATTTTGGACGTCCTGCGCCTGATTCCGGGCGCGGAGCCGCAACTGATCGAAACCTCCTGTTGCGGCATGGCGGGCAGTTTCGGTTATGACGCCGATCACTATGAAATCTCGATGCGGATGGCCGAGTTGAGCCTGCTTCCGGCGGTGCGCAACAATCCGGACGCCATCATTGTCGCCGACGGCACCAGCTGCCGCCACCAGATCGCGCATGGCGCGGGCCGCCCGGCACGGCATGTCGCGGTCCTGTTGGACGAGCTTTCTTAGCGCTCGCACAATTGGGCGCCCGCACAATTCGCCGCTGGGTCCGGCATAGCCAGGCCATAAAAAAACCGGCATCATCGCTTGTATAACAAATGTTTCGGGTAAGGGGAGACGTATGAATCGGGTAAAACTGGCCTGTGCCGTGATGTTGCTGACCGTCGGCGCGGGTATCGCGGTGGCGCAAGCGCCCACGCCGGTGAATGGCACGACCATTGCCCCTCATCCGCTGCCCAGCTTCACGCCGATCACCGATACGGTGCTGCGCAATCCCGATCCTTCCGACTGGATCATGATGCGCGGCAATTACGAAGCCTACGGCTTCAGCAGCCTGGACCAGATCAACAAGACCAATGTGAAAGGCCTGCAATTGATGTGGGCCCGCACCATGGAGCCTGGTGTCAATGAGGGAACGCCCATCGTCTACAAAGGCGTGATGTTCTTAGGCAATCCCAATGATGTGATCCAGGCGATCGATGCCGCGACCGGCAGCCTGCTCTGGCAGTATCGCCGCAACCTGCCGTCGCAAGAGGCCTTTCATAACAATTTTTGGGGCCAGCGTAAGCGCAGCATCTTTCTCTATGACGATAAGGTCTACACCATCACGCGCGACAATTTCGTCCTGGCGCTGGATGCCAAAACCGGCAAAGCGCTGTGGGAATATAATCGCGGCGGCGACCTTTATATTACCAACACCACTGGACCGATCGTGGTCGATGGCGTGGTGATTGCCGGTGCAAGCTGTCAGGAAGCACCGCAAGGCTGTTACGTCACCGGCAATGACGCCCAGACCGGCAAGGAATTGTGGCGCAATACCTTGATTCCCAGACCGGGCGAGCCGGGCGACGAAACCTGGGGCGGCATGCCGTTCGACAAACGCTGGATGACAGGCGTGTGGGGCCCGATCACCTATGATCCCCAACTGAACCTGGTCTTCTACGGCTCCAGCGGCATCGGCCCGTCGTCGGATACCCAGCGCGGCGTGAAAGGTGTCGCCACCTTGGCGGGCACCAACACGCGTTTCGCCGTCGATCCGAAAACGGGAAAAATCGCCTGGAAGCATCAAGTGCTGCCGCAGGACAATGCGGACCAGGAATGCACTTTTGAGATGATGCCCATCACCACCAAGGTGGCGCCTGATCCCAAGGCCAAGGGCATGATGGCAACGGGCCGCCGTGCTGCGTCCGCCAGCCGCAGGACCCTGACGGGGGTGCCGTGCAAGACCTCGATCGTGTGGAGCTTTGACGCGGCCAAGGGCGATTTTCTTTGGGCCAAGTCGACCGTCTACCAGAATCTGGTCACCAGCATCGACTCCAAAGGGTTGGTGACGCCGAATCCGGAAATGTTCATGACGGACTACAGCAAGACTTATCGCCAATGCCCCACCCATGCGGGCGGGCGCGACTGGCCTTTCTCCGCCTACAGCCCGCAGACCAATGTGATGTATGTGCAGCTGCAGAATCTCTGTGCCGATTACCGGGTGCGGGTCAACAATATTCCCAGCCTGCCAAAGGATCAGTACAACACCATCGGCCCGCAGATTCTGGGGCCGGGCGAAACCAATATCGGGCGGCTGGATGCCATTTCGGTGGAGACCGGGCACACATTGTGGAGCTGGGAAACGCCGGCTTCCAACTATTCGCCTGTGCTGGCGACCGCTGGCGGCATTCTGTTCAACGGTTCGATGGACCGCTATTTGCGCGCCTTCGATCAGACCGACGGCAAGCTCTTATGGCAGACGCGGCTGGGATCGCAGGTGTTCGGCGCAACCGTGACCTATCGGGTGGGCGGGCGGCAATATATCGCGGTGACGGCCGGCGGCGGTTTCAACAATGGGCCGATAGCGATTCGTCCCGACCTGGACCAGCCCGCCGGCGGCAACATGGTCTATGTCTTCGCGCTGCCGGAGTGACTTTGCCTTAATGATGCCGTTTGCCTTCGAGCAGGTGCGAAGCTAGTTTCCCGCCCGCTTCAAACCGGCTTGTCGCACAATGACCTTCTTTTCACGCGCCCGCCGCTTTTTTTGCGGGACTGCCTTCATATGCCTGCCAAGCCTGGCAAATGCGGCGCCGGAGAATATCATCGTCACCGCCACACGGCTGGGGGGTGAACAAGCCGGCAGCAATGTTTCGGTCATCGACCAGAACATGCTCCAGGCGCGCAATCCCGGCAGCGTGGTCGATCTGTTGCGCGATTTTCCCGGACTGTTCGTGCAGCAATCGGGTGGCCGTGGGAGTGTGGTGTCGATCTTCACCCGTGGCGCCAAGCCCAATTTCACCATGGTGCTGCTGGATGGGGTCAAGGCCAACGATCCCACCAACACGCGCGGCGGGTCCTATGATTTTTCTACCCTGGATATGAACGATATTTCCCGGATCGAATTTGTGCGCGGGCCGGCTTCGGCGATTTACGGCTCCGACGCAGTGGGCGGGGTGATCAACATCATCAGCCGCCGTGGCAGTGATCATCTGGAAGCGGGGCTGAAAGCCGAAGGCGGCAGCTTCGACTATGCCCGCGTCGCGGGACATATCAGCGGCCCGATTGGCGCGGCGGCCGCAAATTTGGGCCTGTCCTATACCGACAATGGCATGCCGGTGGAGGGCAGCAGCCTGAAAAGCACCAGCCTGGACGGCTCTTTGGTCTTGCCGGAAATCGCCGACACGGCGATCAATTTCAACGGTCGCTTCAGCAGCAGCATCGCCACCTCCTTTCCCGATTCCAGCGGCGGGCCGCGCCTCGCCGTCCGCCGCAGCCTGGATCATCGCGACATTCAGGAAAGCGTGTTCGGCGCCCATGCCCTGCGCGATATGACCGGCTGGTGGAGCATGGCGCTGGACTACGGCTTTTACGAACGGGGTTCTGACGCGAAATCTCCCGGTGTGGCGCCCAGCACCCAAACCCCGACCGGTATTCCCGCCAATGGCGACAAGGCCCGCTTTACCCGCTCTGCTGTGACTTGGACCAACCGTCTGGCGCCTTTGCCGGGATTGGAAGCGGCGCTGGGCGTGGACATGCAGGCCGAGCATGGCGTGGATGACGGCTATCTGCTTTTCGGCCCGGTCAACATTCCCACCCATTTCGCCGTGAACCGCACCTTGTGGGCGGGCTTTGCGCAAGCACGCTATCAAGTCACACCGTCTTTCACTTTGTCGGCCAGCGGACGCTATGACGATACCGGCGATACAAGTCATTTCAGTCCGCAATTGCGCGCCGATTATACGCTGGCCGATTGGGGCACGCAGTTTCAGTTGAGCTGGGCCAGGGCCTACAAACTTCCCAGCTTCTATGCGCTGGGCAATCCGATTGTCGGCGATCCCACCCTCAAGCCGGAAGAGGCGGAGAATTTCGAAGGCGGCTTCACCCAGAGACTGTGGGATTTCGGTCAATGGAAGGTGCAAGCCTATGCCACCAACTATCGCGATCTGATCGATTTTCGCCCAGGCGCGGTGCCCAAGCTGGTCAATCTTTCCACCGTGCATGTGCGGGGGTTCGAAACTTCGCTCGAACTGACCACGGAAACGGGAATGGGCTCGCTGACCGCCACCCCGCGTCTGTCTTACACCAATGCCCGCAATCAGCTGACCCGCGCGTCCTTGCGCGATGTGCCCAGTTGGCTGGCCGGAGGGACCCTGATTTGGAAGCCCGATCCTGCTTGGGATGTCAGCTTCGGCCTCAATCATATCGGTGGCATGGTGGACAATGCGGTGCCGACCGGCGATGTGAATTTGCGCGGCCATACCCGCGCCGATCTGGCCGTGGCCTATCGTGTGCTGCCGAATTTCACCCTGCATCTGGGCGTGGATAATCTGTTCGACGAGCGTTACGAGGATGTTGTGGGCTTTCCTGCGCCCGGCGCGATTGTACGCGGCGGTATCAGCGCATCGCTCTAGTTGGTTGCGATATGCCCGGTCAGCCGGCCCAGCAGTTTAAAGGCATAAAGCATGATGCGGCCGCGCACCGGCTTGGTGGGGCCGCTGACTTCGGGCAATCCCAAAGCGCCCAGCTGGCGGATGGCGCTATCGTCGCCTTCGTCGGGATGCATGGCAATCCAATACAGCACCTTGGGCAGGTCGCGCGGCGGGATCATCGCTTGCAGGCGGGCAAAGACCAGCCGGGGAATAAAACGCTCCATCTGTTCCATCTGCAAGATATCCGGCACAGCAGCGATGGCTAAAAGGTTGCGCGCCCGTTGCACCGGATCTGCCACATTGCCGGGCGCCCATTGGGGTAGGGCATCGCGAATGGTGTCCAGGCTGGGCTCCAACACGGGATCGGGTGTCTCGTCGCTGCGCGAGACCGGCGAGACGATGCCCGTGTCGGGCGGCAGGCGGTCGAAGGCGATCCCGTCGATATCGGCCTCGGTCACGTTTTCCCAGGAAGGGGCCGAGGCGGATGCGGCCGCGTAGTTACTGGCGGTGCCGACATCGCGCGTATCCTGAGCGGCGCTGATGTTAACGTTTCCACGCATCTCGGCCATCGCACCCACGGCCAGCCACATACCCAAAGCCAAAAACAGCCAGCCGCGCTTGGGTGCCAGCGCTTTGTCCCAGCGGAACATCGCCGTAGCGGCAATCGCCGCGCCGGCGGCCATCAATAGAAGCGCCAGCAAGTCAAAGCCTGCGCCGCGCAATCCGCTGCCGGTGGCCGAAAGCTGCATCGCTTCCACGGCATAGCGTCCGGGAAAAAAGGCCGAGATATGCTGCGCCCATTCGGGCAGGCTTTGGAGCGGCACCGCCACCCCACCGATCATCAGCATGGGCAGGAAAATACATTGGCCCAGCGCCTGCACCGCCGGGACATTGTCCACCAGCATCGCGATCACCAACCCGAAGGACAGGAACGCCGCCGCCGCGACACACAGGGCGACCAGCAGGCCAAGGGGATGCGCCGGCATGGGCAGGCCCAAAGCGAAGGCCAGCGCCAATTGCAACAATGCCGCAGAGAGCAGCAGCACGGCGCGCGACACCAGCATGCCGGCCACGAAGATCCAGCGGTCCACCGGCGCCAGGGCATAACGCCGCCACACGCCACGCTCGCGCTCACTGACAATGGTGGTGGGAAGGCCGAAGCAGGCGCTGCCCAGTATGGTCACGGTCAGGAACTGGCCGACATGCAGCGCCAGCGGCACCGGATCGCTGCGATAGATGGTCCAGAAAGCGATCAGGAAAATCAGCGGGAAGAGATAGCCGTAAAGGACGGCCATCCGGTTGCGGAAATTCAGCTTCAAACTGACGGCGGTAAGATGCAGCAGCGCTTTCATCTGGCGGTCAGCCGCAAGATTGTCTCTTCCAGGCTTTCGCCGGACTCGGCGATCAAGGCGCGCGGCGCGCCGGTGGCGACGATCCGCCCTTGCGCGATGACGGCCACCCGGTCGCACAGGCGCGCTGCCTCATCCATGTCATGGGTGGACAGCAACACCGCCCGGCCATCTGCTTTCAAGCCGCTGATATGATCCTGCACCTCCCGCCGGATCTGCGGGTCCAGGCCGGTGGTCGGTTCGTCCAACAGCAGGACTTGCGGATCGCCGGCAAAAGCCAAGGCCAAAGCCAGCCGCTGTTTTTGGCCGCCCGACAGACTCTCATAGGAGCTATCTGCCTTTTGCGTCAGGCCGAAACGCTCCAGCAGAGTGCCGCTTGCGATCGGCGCCGGATAAAAAGCCGCGAACAGATTCAAGGCTTCGCGCGGCGTGATCTTGTCCTGCAAGCCGGTGGCCTGCAGCACCGCGCCGATTTTTTCCCGCGCCTGGCGGGTTCGCGCACCAAGGCCGCAAATCTCAATGCGGCCCTGATCGGGCTGGATCAGGCCAAGGACAGATTCCAGAGCCGTGGTCTTGCCCGCGCCATTGGGACCCAGCAGGCCGAAAATCTCGCCCGCCGCAATCTCAAAATTCACGCCATCGATGGCCTGCACGTCACCATGACGGTGCGACAGATTTTCGACCGCGATCAGGCTGGGCATTACCGGACCGGCTGGACCAGTTCCTTGTCCGTCCAAGGCTTCTTGCGATAGGCGTAAAGCTGGCGGAATTCCTTGGCCAGGCCGGGGCTGATCGCGGGGGAGGTATTGCCGAAACTGCCGCGGATATAGGTCAAGACCTGCGCCAGCTGATCGTCGCTCATGGATTGGCCCATGGGCGGCATTTGGCCGGTGGCGCCGTCCTTGCCGTTCAACAGCACCCGCAGCACATTTTCCGGACGGGCCGCGGTGACGATTTTGGAGCCTGCAAGCGCGGGGGCGACACCCGGCACGCCCTGGCCCCGGTCCTGATGGCAGCCGGTGCAGTTGGTGGCGTAAACGCCCAAACCCGCCTTGAACAAGGCTTCTTCCTGCGGCGTGCGGGTGTTCTTGGGCGCGGGCGGCACCGGTTTGCCGGGCCAGCTCACATAATCGACCACGGTCTTTGCCGCGCCGGCGAGATCACCGCTGCCGGCGGCCATTGCACTCAAAGCCACCGGTTCGGCCGGCAGCGCCAGTGGCGTAACGGCGACCCGCGGCCGCACATTCAGTCCGACGATACCGCCGGCACGGCCGCCCACGACACTGCCGCTGTTGCGGCGCGCATCCTGGCCGCTCAGCCCGGTGGCCGCGCCATTGAGCATCGCCAGGCGCAGCGCGGTGGGCTGACCCGTGTCGGTGGCCAAAGCGATCAGTTTCTGAACCTGGGGCGCTTCGCGGCTCTTGCCGGCGGCGCCCGCCAGCATTTCGACCGCATCGGCATTGGCGCCGGGTTGCGCCACCAACTGGCCAAGCGCATCCGCCTCCAGGCCCTTGAGGCCGCTGACACCCGCATCCACTGTCATCTGGTCGCCGGCATATTTGCGCATCAACGCCACCACCGGTGCCACCCGCGCCTCACGCGGCAACTCGCCCAAGGAAGCAGCCAGCTGGCGGCGCACCTGCCAGTTGGAGTCGTCGGCCTTCTTCAGCACCGCCGCCCGAATCGCGGCATCGCCCTTGGCCAGGAACGGCTCGGCGCCGCGAAGCGCGGAATTGCGCACATAGGGATCGCTGTCCTCCAGCGCATCCGCCACGGTCTCGGCATCCAGCGATCCCATGCCCGAAAGCGTCCATAGCGCCTGGTTGCGGGTGCGGAAATCCGGCGCGTTCATCGCCAACTGCTTCAAGGCCGGCACCACCGACTTGTCGTTTCGCTGCACCAGCAATTGCTGGGCGGTATCGCGCCACCAGCCATCGGCATCGGAAAGATGCGTCACGAGTTGGGCCGGCGTTTCGTCGATCATGCGCGGCTTGGCGCGGGCAGGCTTGGTGCTGGTGTGGATGATGCGGTAGATGCGGCCCTTATGGATGCCGTCCCACAGCCTGTGCTCCAGGATGTAATTCTTGAGATAGTCGCTCTGGATCGGCTCGTCCTGTGACACGCCGCGATACATGTCGACGATCAAGATGCCGCCGTCCCAGCTTGGTGTCAGCCAAACCGGGCGAAAGCGTTCGTCGGTAGAGGCCATGAATTCGCCCTTGGGCCAGTAATCGGCGCCCGAAAGATTTCCCGCCCCGTCATCATTGAGCTTGACCAGATGCACCAGGTTGGTGGGGCTGTCGACGACAAAGACCTGGCCGTAGAGCTCCTTGGGCAGTGCGGTGCCGCGATAGATCAGCGGCGAAGACACGCCTTGATAATAATAAGCCGAGCCGTCGGGACGCGGCAGTTCGGGACGATAGCCGCGATTGACCCCCAAGGTCGGGCGTATCGGCCAGATCGCCGACTTGGATTGATCCACTAGGTTTTCGTAAAGGCCCATGGTGCGCGTGACGTTGGAATTGCGCACGAAATACTGCGCCGGGATATAGTCGGCGAAGATCGGATCGGTGTTGAAATCGCGGAAAAGCAATCCGCCGTCATTCTGGGTGGCGCCCCATTGGCCGCGCACCAGATTGGGCACGATCTCGAACTTGCCGCCATCCTTGGGCAACACGTTATAATTGTGTTCCGGGATATTGATGGTGTTATCCATGCCCCAATAGAGGCTGTTGGCGGCATGTTCGATATTGCCGACGCGGCCGAAGCCGTCCTTGATGATTTCCTTGGTGTCGGCCTTGAGATCGCCATTGGTGTCGCAGGACTTGACCAGGTTCGGCGGCTCGCCGATCAGGGCGCAGCCCTTGTCCAGGATCTTGAGCGCGCGCGGCAGGACGAGCTTGTCCTGAAAGACGGTGCGCTTGTCATAGATGCCGTCGCCGTCGGTATCCTCCAGGATCACGACATGGCCGACCGGCTCTTCCATGTTGATCATTTCCTTGCCGACGGCATAGCCCTGCATCTCCACCACCCAGAGCCGGCCATTGCCGTCGAACTCCGCCACGATGGGGTCCTGGACCAGCGGCTCGGACGCCACCAGCTGGACCTGATAGCCGGGCGCCATGTGAAAGGTCTTTAATTCCTCCGCCGCGGAAAGCGTGGGCGGGAACTTGGGGTGCTTGGTTTGCACCGCCGCCGGCCATGGGCGGTTCAGTGGTGAAGTCAGAGGCGCCTTCGGTTTGGGGGCAGGTTTTGTCTGCGACAGGCCCACCGCCACCGACAAGATGACGGCGGCGCCCGCGAGGGCATAAATCCTGAAAGGCATGGCGATTCCTCTGTATTTTGGCCCGATAATAGACTGGCAAGGGAACGGGTAAAGGCCCCGTCTTGGCAGCGGTTGCCTCAGCATTGCGGACTGATTGCGGCTTGGCCTTTTTCCTGTATGAACCGTGCGTTATGAGCCCGTCCCGCGCCACTTTGCAGCAATTGTTCGACCAGGCCATTGCCCTGCATCAGGGCGGTAATCTGGCCGAGGCCGAACGGTTGTACAGCCAGGTGCTGGCGATGGAGCCGGCGAGTTTCGCGCCGCGTCATATGCTGGGCGTGATCCGCTTCCAGCAGGGCCAGTATCCGCAAGCGATAGAGCTGATCGCGGGGGCGCTGAAACTCAATCCGCAAGTGACGGAGGCGTGGGTCAATCTCGGTCATGTGCAGGCGGTGGCGGGCCGGCCCGAAGAAGCCGTTGCCAGCTATCGCCGGGCGCTGATCCTTTACCCCGGCGAATCCGCCGCCCTGAATGCCCTGGCGGGTGTGCTGTGGCATTTGGGGCATCGGGACGAGGCGATGGAATGTCTCAGCCAATTGCTGACGCTGCATCCCGGCGACGTCGAACTGCGGCATCGCCGCGCCGATATGCTGCGCGAGATGAAGCGTTTCGACCAGGCCTTGAAAGACTATGATACGGTGCTGGCGGTTCATCCCAATCTCATCGAGACTTTGACCAATCGCGGCGCAACCCTGTCGGAGATGGGCCGCGCCGAGGAAGCGCTGCAAAGCCTGGACCGCGCCTTGGCGCTGCGGCCCGATTTACCCGCGGCTCTGAGCAATCGCGGCTTCACCTTGCGCGAGTTGAGCCGCTTTGACGAGGCGCTGCAAAGCCTGGACCGCGCGCTGGAAATCGAGCCGGATCATGTTCCGGCCCTGGCGGTTCGCGGCAAGGTTTTGAGCGAGATGAACCGGCTGGAGGAAAGCTTTCGGGATTTTCGCCGCGCCGCCGAACTGGCCTATGGCGGCGCCAAGCCCGCGAGTGCGAAACTGGCGCACCAAATCGCGCATGATCGCGAGCAGCAGGAATGGCTTGCCGCGCATGGCGAAAAAGCACGGTTCACCGGCGGCGAAAGACTGAAAGGCCCCGCCGTCAATCCGCAAAATGCGGCAAAGGTCGCGCGGGCTTGGGCACAGAGCGATCCCAGGCTGGTGGTGATAGACGATCTGCTGACGCAGGAGGCACTGGAAAGCCTGCGCCGTTACTGCCGGGGTTCCGACATCTGGCACACCGCCTATGCCCAAGGCTATCTGGGCGCTTTCCCGGAATCCGGATTTGCCGCGCCCTTGCTGGCGCAGATCGCGGAAGAATTGAGCGCCACCTTCCAGGAAATCTTCGCCGATCATCCGCTGCGCTATCACTGGGCGTTCAAGTATGACAGCAAGCTGGACGGTATCGGCATTCATGCCGATGAAGCGGCGGTCAATGTGAATTTCTGGATCGCGCCGGACGAGGCCAATCTCAATCCCGAAGGCGGGGGATTGGTGGTGTGGGACAAACAGGCGCCCCTGGAATGGGACTTCGCGAAATTCAATGCCGATGAGCGCGCGGCTTACAATTTCCTGGCGGAAAGCGGCGCCAAAGAGATCAAGATTCCCTACCGCGCCAACCGGGCGGTGATCTTCGACTCCAATCTGTTCCACAAGACGGACAAGATTGAATTCGCGGAAGGTTATGAGAACCGCCGCATCAACATCACCATGCTTTATGGCCGGCGCCCGCGCGGCTGAGGCCAGCCGGCCAATTATTGCCCGCGCATTCACAGGCCTATACAAGAAGGCATGTTCACACACCGTCTCGCCAGGCCTGCCGACATGCCCGCGCTGCAGCTCCTGATGGCTGCCGCGATCAAGGAGTTGCTGCCGCAATTTCTTTCGCCGGAAAAGGTCGAGGCTTCTTTCGCGGTGATGGGCGTCGATAGCCAGCTGATCGAGGACGGCACCTATTTCATCCTGGAGGAGGAAGGCGTCATGGCGGGTTGTGGCGGTTGGAGCCGGCGCGCGACGCTGTTCGGCCATAACCACACGGCAGGCCGCGACGCCCGTCTGCTTGATCCGGGATGCGAAGCGGCGCGGATACGCGCCATGTATACCGCCCCTGGCTTTGTGCGCCGTGGGGTGGGGCGGCAAATCCTGGACTTGTGTGAAGCCGCCGCCCGCAAGGAAGGCTTCAGGCGCACCGAGCTTGGCGCCACCGCGGGTGGCGAGCCGCTCTATCGGGCTTGCGGCTATTCCGAGATCGAGCGCATGGAAGTACCCACACCAGGCGGCGTGACCGTCCCAATCACCCGGATGGGCAAGGCGCTTTAGTGCACCGACTTAAGGTCTTCCGGCAGGCCTGAAAACACGCCAAACTGCTGCGACGGTCCGGGGAGTTTCCATGCTCAGCCATCGCGCGTTCTTGTTATGCATCCTGCTGGCGGTTCCGATTCCCGCAGCGGCGGCGGATGCCGCCGGTCAATGGTGGGCCGATGTCTCCGCTCTTGCCGCTGACGGCATGGAGGGGCGGCTGACCGGTTCGCCCGGCTATGACCGCGCCGCGCAATATGTGATCGGACGCCTGAAAGAGGAGGGGCTCAAGCCCGCCGGCATCAATGGCTATCTCCAGCCGGTGGCGCTGGAGCAGCAATTGGTCGATCAGGATGCCAGCCGCGCTTCCTTGTCGGCGGCGGATGGCGCATCCACTTCGCTCAAGCTCGGCGAGCAGATGCTGATCGCGGCGGGCGGCGGTCCGCGCCCAGCAAAAATCGACGCGCCGCTGGTTTTTATCGGCTACGGCCTCAATCTGCCAAAGCATGGCCATGACGATTTCGCCGGCCTGGATCTCAAGGGCAAGATCGTGGTGGTCGTCAGCGGGGGGCCGGCGGAATTACCCGGGGCGCTGAAATCCCATGCCCGTTTTGAGCGCAATGCCGCGCTCAACAAGCAAGGGGCGCTTGGCATCATTGTCCTGACCACGCCCAAGCAGGTGGAAATCCCCTGGGAACGGCAAAGAACCCTGGTGCGCGGGCCGGGCATGTATCTTGCCGACGCCAAACTGCGCGACAGCAGCAAGCCGTTCTTCACCGCCAGCTTCGATCCCGCTCAGTCCGAGATGCTGTTCAAGAACAGCGGTCATGGTTTCCCGGAAATTGCCGCGCTGGCGGATGCGTCCAAACCGGTGCCGCGCTTTGCGCTGGCTTACCGTCTCAAGGCCGACATTGTCGCGACGCGCAGCAAACTCAGTTCGCCCAATATCGCGGCCAAGCTGGAAGGCAGCGATCCGAAATTGAAATCCGAATATGTCGCGATATCGGCGCATCTGGATCATTTGGGGATCGGCGCCGCCGTGAAGGGGGACAGGATTTACAACGGCGCGATTGACAACGCGTCCGGCGTCGCCACGGTGCTGGACATTGCCCATCGCCTCAAAAGCGGGCCCGCGCCGCGCCGTTCCATACTCTTTCTGTTTTTCACCGCCGAGGAAAAGGGCCTGCTCGGTTCAAGCTACTATGCCCGCCGCCCCACGGTCGAAAAGTCGAACATTGTGGCCAATCTGAATTTCGACATGGCCCTGCCGCTTTGGCCGCTGAAAACCCTTTATGCGCCGGGCCAGGAGGAAAGCAGCCTGGGCGATGACGCCCGTGCCGTGGCGGCATCCCAGGGGCTTGTGGTGATCCCGGACCCCTTGCCGGACCGCAATGTCTTCATTCGCTCCGATCAATACAACTTCGTGCGCGAAGGCATTCCGGCGCTGGTGTTCAAGTTCGGCTTTGCCAAGGGCACACGCGAATTCGATATCGAGCGCGATTGGCGCAGCAATCGCTATCATGCGCCCTCGGACGATCTCGCCCAGCCTCTCTTGAAAGAGGAAGCCGCGAAGCTGGATGATTTCGTCGCCGCGCTGGCGCGGCGGGTGGCGGATGCTGATCGCCGCCCCGCATGGCTGGCGCACAGTATTTTCCGCAAGGATTGAAGGTGTTTCGACTCGGTGCGACATGAAGTTGCGCCGCAACAAATTTATTGATGCTCGAAACGCATTGGTCTTTTGCGGGCATCGGGGCGCAAACTTTGCACCGGCGGAATTCCTGCCGCTATAGTCACGGGGCTCGGGGGAGCCATGTCGGACATTCCGGTTAACCGCGAATTCTGGGATCGCATGGTCAGGGAGGTGCGTCTGCGCACCCGTGGCCGCTCCGATCCGGAGGAATTGCTGCATGCCGCCTATTTGCGCCTGATGCGCTATCGCGCCCAGCATGCCGTTGAGAATGTTGCCGCTTTCCTGATCCGCACCGCCGTCAATATCGGCGTCGACAACTACCGCCATGACCGGTTTATCGCCGATATTTCGCCGGAAGATTCGGGGGCACGGGAAAATTCGCCTCTGCAAGATGAGGTTTTGGCGGCCCGTGTTCGTCTAGAAAGGGTACGGGAGGGTCTTTCCCGCCTGACGCCACGCACCCGTGAAGTGTTCCTGATGCACCGCCTCGACGGCATGAAATACCGTGAAATCGCCGACCGCCTTGGCATCAGCCAAAGCGCGGTGGAGAAGCATATCGCCAAGGCCGCTCTGTTTCTGACCGAATGGGCGGAGGGTTGGTAGGCATGGCTGAGTTGGTGCCATCCCCGGACGTCAGGGCGGAGGCCGCGACATGGCTGGCCCGGTTGCATGCCGAGGACCGCGACAGTGGCGATGAAGCCGCTTTCCGCGCCTGGTTGAACGCCAGTGCGGAACATGCCGCCGCTTTCGAGGCGGTAGACCGGATGTGGAGCGATGTCGGCGGGCTTACCGATCTTAAGACCGATCCCAGAGTTGATGCGCTTGCCGATTTGCGCCGCATCCCCGTAGCCGCGCGCCAACCCGCCCTGGCCAGCCGCCGGGCTCTGTTGGCGGGGGTTGGGCTGCTCGCGGTTACCGGGGGCAGCGCCATGTTCTGGCGTTCCGCCAGCGCCAAGGTCTATGAAACCGACGTCGGTGAGCAAAAGCATGTCGCCCTGGACGACGGCAGCCAGCTTTTCCTCGATGCCCGCACCCGGGTCGCGGTTTCGTTCAGCGAGACGGCGCGCGTGGTGGACATGCAGTATGGCCGCGCCAATTTCCGCATCGTTCCGGACCTCAAGCGGCCCTTCATCGTGGAAGCGGCGGAACACAAGATTATCGCCACCCGCTGCAACTTCGATGTGCGTTGCGAGGACGGCAAGGTTCAGGTGGTCCTGATCCATGGCGAAGCCGATGTGAAGCCCGCCTCGGCGGGTGAAGGCCGGGGCGAACGGCTGAAGGCCGGCGAAAGGCTGGTGGCCTCCAACGATGTCGAAAAGCGTGACAAGCCCGATCTGACCCATGTTTTGGCCTGGCAGACCGGCTACGAGATGTTCGACAAGGAAACCCTCAACCGGGTGGCGGAGGAAATGAACCGCTATTCGACCACCAGGCTGGAGGTAGACCCCAGCGCGGCCGGGCTGAAGGTCAGCGGCATGTACCGCGTGGGCGACAACAGCGCCTTCGCCCAATCCCTGGCAAAACTCCTGCCCATTGCAGTGCGGCAGAGTGGCGACACTTTGGTTCTTACGGCCGATTCCGACCCATAAAGGGGGGTGGGGAAATCGCGCGTCCCGAACGTCTGCTTTCCTATAGCGGCCCTTTAAGCGGCCGCAGACCAGGGGGAATAGATGGTCAATTTACGCTGCCTGCGCTCGGTCCTATTCGGTACTGTCGCGGTTCTGTCCATCAATGCCGCCGCCGCGGCTCAGGACAACAAAATCTCCTTGTCCGAACAGCCTTTATCGGACGCGTTGCGAAGCGTGGCGCAGAAAACCGGCGAAAGCATTCTGTTCAAGCCGGAATCGGTGGAGGGCCTGCGCGCCCCCGCCATCTCCGGCGAGATGAGCGCCAGGCAGGCGGTGAGCCTTTTGACCCGCGGCACCGATCTGGAAATCTTGGCGGATGGCACCAACGGGCTGATCGTGCGCCGCCCTTTTATGCGCCGCGCGGTGGAGCAGGTGCCCCAGACCGTGGCCGGCGGAGCAGCACCGGTGGAAACCGTCGTGGTCAGCGGCTTCCGCTCCAGCCTTGAACAATCCTTGGACATGAAGCGCCGGGCGCTGGATTCCTCCGACAGCATCCTGGCCGAAGACATCGCCAAGTTCCCCGATCTCAATGTTTCGGAATCGCTGCAGCGCATTCCCGGCATCACCTTGGCTCGCGACCAGGGCGAGGGGCGCCAGATTTCGGTGCGCGGGCTCAATTCCACCTTCACGCGCGTGCGCATTAACGGCATGGAAGCGCTTGCCACAACCGGCTCGGAAGATGTGTCGGGCGGCGCCAATCGCGGCCGTTCCTTCGACTTCAATGTCTTCGCTTCGGAACTGTTCAGCCAGCTCACGGTGCACAAGACCGCGTCGGCGGAAGTGGAGGAAGGATCGCTGGGCGCCACCGTCGATCTGCATACCGCCCATCCCTTCGACAAGCCGGGCTTCACCTTGGTGGCAAGCTCGCAGGCCGGTTACAACGACATGTCCGGTGGATTCAATCCGCGCTTCGCCGGGCTGGTTTCCGACACCTTCATGGGCGGACGGCTGGGTGTGTTGGTTTCGGCCGCCTACCAGATTCAAAACGGGTTGGAGGCCGGCGCCAGCACGGTGCGCTGGCAGAACGACAATACGGCGCAGAACGCCGCCCATTCGCAGCCCAACATCGCGGGCTGCGTCACCAATGTGCCGGCCGCGACCTCGCAATGCGCCACCGGCCAGCGTTTTGCCTATGTCGCCTTTAATCCGCCGGCTGCGCCGAGCGGAGCGGCGGCGAGCCAGACCTTCACCGCTGCTTCCGCCACCGCCCCGAACCGGCAGACAGTCGGCTCGCTCGCCAATGGCGCGAACTTTAATGCTGCCACCTTGCCCAACAATTACGACGTGGTGAATGAGGCCTTCCGCCCGCGCTTCCCGCGTTACGACAATATCACCAACCACTCCAAGCGCCTGGGTCTCACCGGTTCGGTGCAATGGCAGCCGGACGATCAGACGCTTTTCACCCTGGATGCGCTGTTCGCCGATTTTGCGGTGGTGCGCAACGAGTATTATCTGGAGGCGGAATCCTTCTCCAACAACAATGTCAGCAACAATCCCGGACTGGTGGCCCCCATCCTGGGCACCGGCAGCATTGGGGTGTTGAACTATGCCGTCGATCCGCTCACCAACAATCTGAATTATGTGCAGGCGGCCAATGTCGGCCTCAGGTCCGAGCATCGCCTCGACCATCTCGATACCCGCTTCACGGAAATCACGCTGGATGCCGAGCATGCGTTCAACGATGACTTCAAGATTCACGGCTTGCTGGGCTATTCCCAGTCCAATCACAACAATCCCATCCAGACCACCCTGACGATGGACTATAATTGCACCACCGTTACATCCTCGACCGGCACCCTGGCGGGTTGCCCCGGCGGAGCCGGTGGTGGCGCGGGCACGCTGGCCAATCCTTACTCTTTCGACTATCGCGGCGGCCTGAGCCAGTTGCCGGCGCTCACCTACGGCAATGTCGATGTCACTTCGACCAATGGCTGGTTCCTGTCGCAGATCCGTTCACGCCAGAATTACCTGCACAGCAGCTATCGCACCGTCCAGGCCGACTTTGCCTGGAAAGCCACCGACTGGCTGGATGTCAAAGGCGGCGTCGACTACAAGAATTACGGCTACAGCGCCACCATCACCGCGCGCACCAACGGCACCACCGCCAGCCAGGACAATATCATTCCGTCCGCCATGACGACCAATGCGGTGCTGGCGGCCAATTCCCAATTGACCACCATCCACGGCATTGACGTGGGTGCGGGCACCCCGACCAGCTGGGCGGTTCCCAATATCGATGCCTTCAACAATCAGTTCCATATCTGGGACCAGACCCAATTTCCCACGGTACAGGCTGGCGGCGCCCCGCCTTGCAATGTCGCGCCCGGTTGTTCGGCCTTCCTGCAAGGGCCGGGACAGTTCCTCAGCCAGAACGGCATCATCCACGAAAACGACATCGGCTTCTGGATTCAGGGCGACTGGAATGCGCAATTCTATGGCGCACCCTTCCGCGGCAATATCGGCGCCCGTTATGTCGAGACCACCCAGGATTCGATCGGTTACAGTTTCGATCCCGCCACCCGCTCGATCGTCACCAGCAAGCTGTCGCGGACCTATCACGACTTCCTGCCGTCCATGAATGCGGTGCTGGAGCCGGCCGACAATTTCCTGATCCGTTTCGGCGCGGCCTATGTGATGGCGCGTCCGGACCTGATCAATCTGTTGCCGGGCGGTGCCACCGCCACGGTGACGGGCAGCAATTTCAACGTCACCTTGAACAACCCGAACCTCAATCCGTTCCGGGCCAAGACGGCGGATATGTCGTTCGAATGGTACTATACCAAGGGCGCGCTGTTCTCGGTCGCCTTCTTCTACAAGCATCTGGATTCGCTGATCCAGACGGTGCGCCAGTCCATCGCTTTCAACCAGAATACCGACGGTGTGCCGCTGGCGTTGGTGCAACCGGCCTGCGGCGCCTCCTATGTCGCCCCGCCCGCCAGCGGCTGCAACGAGGCGGCGACATGGCTGTTCTCCAAGCCGATCCATTCCAAGGGGGCGCCGCTCTACGGCACGGAAATTTCCTGGCAGCAGCCGTTCGAATTCCTGCCGGGCGCTCTCGCCAATACCGGCTTTACCGGCAACATCACCTTCGTGCAGGCGACCCAGACCTACTTCAACACCGACGGCACGGTGCTGACCAAGGCCGATCTGACCGGCCTGTCGCACACCTCCTGGAGCGGCACGCTCTATTACGACGATACCCAGTTCATGCTGCGGGCCACCGCGACCTACCGCAGCAGGTATATTCCCAATGGCGGCGTCAATCCGGGCAACCTCAACGACTTCCTGATCAACACCTCGACCCTTAATCTCGATATGGCGGCGAGTTACAGGATCGACGACAACTTTACCGTGACGTTCGACGCCATCAACCTGAGCAATCAGCCCAGCACCCAACTGGCGGATTCCATTGGCCGGCGGCTTTATTACAATCACTATACCGGCACCAATTTCTTCGCCGGGCTGCGCTACTCTTATTAGGTGATGCAGCCTGGGGATTGCGTTCTCAGGACCCCGCCACCCCCTGTTAGCGATACCGTAAACCGCTATACTGCCCAAAAATAATGAGAGGCGGGATGCGGAAATCTGTGCTTTTGGCCCTGTACGGCGCGGCCTTTTGCGGCGCCGCCGCTGCTCAGGTGCGCCCCGCCATCACCTCGGTCTCGCATCTGTCGGTCTATGCCAGCGATGCCGCCAAGACCGAGCAGTTTTACGTTCGTGATCTGGGCGCGGTGAAGATGGCCGATCCGGAAAATGC
>CADECX010000002.1:110113-137406 GCA_902825865.1 uncultured Alphaproteobacteria bacterium | reverse complement strand
TTACTTCTCGCCGGCGCAATTCGTCGAAGTGCTGCCCTTGCCCGCCAATGCCGGACTGAACCGGGCCGATCACATCGCCTTCAACACCGCCGATGCCGAAGGCATGCGCCGCTATCTGGCGTCGAAAAAAATCGCCGTGCCCAAGGCGGTGACCAAAGGGGCCGACGGCAGCCAATGGTTTCAGGTTACGGACCCGGAAGGCGTGAAGGTGGAGTTTGTTCAGGCCCCGCCCGCCGCGGTTGCCACCAATGCGCTTTTTCCCCACATCATTCATGTCGGCGCCGTCATCAAGGACCGCGCGCTCCAGGATAGTTTCTACCGCGACATTCTGGGCTTTAAGCCATACTGGTATGGCGGCATGAAGGACGATGCGCCACCCACTTGGGTATCGCAGCAGGTGCCGGACGGCACCGATTGGCTGGAATATATGATCACCACCAATCCCGCGCTGACTCAGGCGCAAATGGGCGTGCTGAATCATTTCGCCCTTGGTGTCCCCAATATGCAGGCGGCTTACACCAAATTGTGGAATGACGACCGGTTGCAAGGCCAGGTCGATCGCGGCCAGCAGACCGTGCCCAAGATCGGACGCGACGCCAAATGGCAGCTTAATCTGATCGACCCCGACGGCACCCGCGCCGAGGTGATGGAACTGCGCGCCATCGGCAAGCCTTGCTGCTCGGCCTTCACCGCCGCCGATCCGGAGAAATGAGATGAGGTGGATTCTGGTGGCCCTTCTGGCGCTGTGGAGCAGCGCGGCGATGGCCGCGACACCCATCAAGGTCATGATCCTGGATGGCGCCAGTGCGGCGGCCTATCACGACTGGAAGCTCGGCACCCAGATCTTCAAGCGCCAGCTGGAAGAGACCGGCCTGTTCGAGGTGGCGGTGGTTACTGTGCCACCCTCGGACGGCGACTTCTCCAATGTCCATCCCGATTTCACCAAATACCAGGTTGTGGTGCTGAATTACGACTCCCAGTATTGGCCGGCTCAGATCAAAACCGAATTCGAAAATTATATGAAGAATGGCGGCGGGCTGGTGGTGGTGCATGGCGCCGACAACGCCTTTCCCGACTGGCCCGCCTTCAATGAGATGATCGGCGTCGGCGGCTGGCGTAAGCGCGATGCGCCTGCCGGTCCCAAATGGTACTATCAGAACGGCAAGCTGACCTCCGATACCGCGCCGGGGCCCGCGGGCATGCATGGCAAGCGGCGGCCGTTCCGCTTGACGGCGCGCGCGCCGCAGCATCCCATCCTGCGCGGTCTTCCAGCCGAATGGACCCATGCCGCCGACGAGCTCTACACCCGCCTGCGTGGCCCCGGAAAAAACATGACCGTACTGGCCACCGCCTATGCCGACCCGGCCAACAGGGGCACCGGTTTTGACGAACCGATGCTGATGGCGCTCACCTGGGGCAAGGGCCGCATCTTCCATTCCACCATGGGGCATGACGCATTGGCGCTGTCCTGCGTCGGCTTTATGACCACCTTCCAGCGTGGCACCGAATGGGCGGCGACCGGGCGGGTGACGCAGAAAATCCCCAGGAATTTCCCCACTGCCGACTCGGTGAGCTATCGCGCCGATCTCGCGGCGATGGACCCGGCCCAGGCCGATGGTGTCCTGACGACCTTGCCGAAGTAAGCCCCTCCGGCCTTCGCTGGCCATGCGGGCGAAGCCCGCCATTTTAAATGGGCGCTTCGCGCCCAGGCCAGCTACGGCCACCTCTCCGATGCGAGCACGCTACGCGCGCGCCGGGGAGGTCACGAACGCGCTGGCGCGCGTCGTGTGCTGCCGCTAGCATTCGCAAAAATCTTACGGGGACGGTTATGAAAAACTGGATTGCCATAAGCATGCTGGCGATGCTGCCGCTTGCCGCGTTGGCGCAACAGCCCGCTGGTGTGCCGCATCCTGCCACGGAATCTCCGTCCTGCGCGCCTTCCATGGGGCTGAATTACATCTGCGGCCTCAATCAGCCCGAGGACATTCTGCAGATCGGCGCCAGCAAATGGGTGATCGCCAGCGGCATGGGCGAAGACGGTGGCATTTCCCTGATCGACAGCGACACAAAAACCGCGCGGCGTTTTTTCACCGGCGCCAGCAAGCCTGATCTCAAAACATATCCGGACTGTCCGAAGGCGCCGGACCGTTTCGACACCCATGGCTTGGCGCTTCGCCCGGCGCGAGACGCGGGCACCTACACGCTTTATGCGGTGACCCATGGTCCGTTCGAAAGCATCCAGGTTTTTGCCGTGGATGCGCGCGGGCCCGCGCCCGCCATCAGCTGGACCGGTTGCGTCAAGCTGCCGGCAGATTTTCGGACCAACTCGGTCACCGCCACCCGCGACGGCACCATCCTGGCCAATGTGCAGATGCACGGCAAAGCGCGGGACTTCATCAGCGGCAATATCACCGGCGGCGTGTGGCAATGGAAACCGGCGGACAAGAAGCTGCAATTGCTGCCGGGCACCGAACTGGCGGGTAACAACGGCATCGAGATTTCACCCGACGAAAGCGAATTCTATATCGCGGTCTCCGGCACCCAGACGGTGGCGGTCTATTCCCGCGCCAATACCGCCAAACCGCTGCGCACCATCCGCACGCCGTTCTACAATCTCGACAATATCCATTGGAGCGGCAATCGCTTGATCGCGGCGGGCATGATGTTCGACGAACCCGCCTGCGGCGGCACCCGCAAGCAGATCCAGGACGCGAAGGGCAATATGGGCTGCCATCGCGGTTGGGTGATTTCGCAACTTGATCCCAAGGCGATGCGTTGGAAAATCCTGGCCTATGGCGAACCCAATCCGACCTTTGGCGGCATCGCCACCGGCATGGTGATCGGCAACACGCTTTGGATCAGTTCCTTCCAGATGGATCGGGTGGCCTACCGGCCCCTGCCAGCACCTAAGTAAGGTGCGCGCCGCCCATTTTAGCGGCCAACAGAAGAGCCTGGGTCATCGCTTCCGCATTGGCCTTGCCCTGGCCGGCAATGTCGAAAGCCGTGCCATGTGCCGGTGTGGTGATCGGCGCGGGCAACCCGCCCGCCACAGTGACGCCGCGCTCGAAACCCAACAGCTTGACCGCGACCTGGCCCTGGTCGTGATACATGGTGACGATACTGTCCAAGGCGCCGTCGCGCGCTTTGAGGAAAATCGTGTCGGCGGGGAAGGGCCCCAGGATCGGCAGGCCCTCTTCATTCAACTCCCGCGCCGCGGGTTCGATAATGTCGATTTCCTCGCGGCCGCAGGTACCGCCATCGCCGCCATGGGGATTGAGCGCCGCCACTGCGACGCGGGGATTGGCGAAACCCGCTTTTTTAAGCGTCTTATAGGTAAGACGCGCCGCCGCCTTGATGCGGTCCTTGGTGACATATTTGGGAATGTCGGCCAGCGGGATATGGCTGGAGATGCGCGAGGTCCACAAGGTGCCCAGCGTGTTGAACTCGCAGAAATAGTCGGTCACGCCGAAATAATCGGCGAAGAAATGCAGCTCGTCCTCGAACGCCATGCCGCCTTTCTTCATCGCCTGCTTGTTGAGCGGGGCAAAGCAGACGGCATCGACCTGGCCGCCTTTGACCGCATCCAGGCAGGCGGTGAGGGCAAGGCGCGCGCCCTTGCCGGCCGCGACGGTGACTTGCGAAGGCGTGACATCGGCCTTGGCCACGGTCTGCAGTTCCAGCAACATCGGCGCGCCGTCGCCGCCCCGGGCCTCCGCGAAACTGCCAATGGTCTTCACCGCTGTCGCGGTGCCCGCGATGCGTTGGCCTTCCGCCCAGACCCAGGCATCGCCCACCAGCACGATATTGGCCGCGGCCAAGGCTTCAGGACGGGCGAGCAATTTTGCCACCAGTTCGGGGCCGATGCCGGAAGCATCGCCGAAGGTCACGGCCACAAGCGCTTTGGTCATTATTTTGCTTTCAAGGATGCGGTGTAAGCGGTCAGGTTGACGATATCGGCGGCGGTCATCTTGGCGCTCACCTCGCGCATCGCTGCCGCCATTTCGCCATGCCGCGCGCCTTGCTGGAAGTCGTATAATTGCCGCGCCAGATAGCTGGGCGAGCGCCCGGCGATGGCGGGGGTTTCATCAATACCGCCGCGAAGCCCCGCGCCATGACAGGCTTCACAGCTATGCTCCGCGGCCAGCCGTCTGCCTTTCGCCACCGAACCCACCGGCACATAGGCGATAAAACCGGCATGAGGATCGCGCAGCTGTTCGCGGTCGACATTGGCGGGGGTTTCGATCACGCGAACGCCGATCGGCTGGCGGGTGCGGTCCTCATGCGGCAGCCACATGCCTTCCTGGCTGCGCATCTTTGGCACGGTGGCGGTCTCAACCACCTTGATCGGGACTGTGGGACGCAGAGAGGCGTAGTAGACGGCGGCTTCGACGATTTCCGCTTCCGTCATCGCCTTGGCGAAATCCACCATTTGCTGGGCGTTGTGCTTGCGGGGTTCGGCGCTTTTGCGCGACCCCGTTTTCATCTCGCGCAATTGCCGCGCCATATAGGCGGCGTTCAGGCCCGCAAGATTGGCGTTCTGCGGGCGGCCCTTGCCGTTGGGATAGTGACAGGAGGCGCAGGCAGTGATCTCGCGCGCCGGATCGCCCGCCGCGATAATCTTCGGCATGACAGGATGATCGCCGGGATACCAGTCAGCCGGGGGCTTGCGTCCCGCGCCGCTGATCTGGCTGCGGGTGAAGCGGCCGTCCGAGCCCGGCAGGCTGTATACAGTGCCGTCATCGCGCGGCGCGGTCGCTTCGTTTTCAGGGGTCGGTACGCCATAGGCCCAGTCCGGGTAGGACTGCGTCGGCGCGGCCCCTCCCAACGCCAGGATAGCGGCCACAAGCAGCACAAATTTTTTCATGGCGATTTGTCCCCGGCCTCGCGCTAATATGTCTGACAAATGCCGCGAGAAGCGTTTGCCTCGGAGGAGATGCTATGAAGTTCCCCGCACTGGTCTTGGCCGCGATACTAACCTCTGGCGGGGCGTTCGCCCAACAGGCCCCTGCTCTGAATCCGGTGGCCATTTCGGTCGATCTGGGCAAGACGGTCGGCCCCTATAAGCCGATTTACAGCTGGTTCGGCTATGACGAGGCCAATTACACCACCGGCCGCGACGGCAAAAGGCTGCTGCGGGAACTGCGCGACCTCAGCCCGGTGCCGGTTTACATAAGGGCGCATCACCTTTTCACGACCGGTGACGGGACCGCCGAGCTGAAATGGAGCTCGACCAATGTCTATCGTGAGGATGCCAGCGGGAAGCCGATCTATGACTTCACCATCCTGGACGGAATTTTCGACGAGTATAAAGCGGCCGGCGTGGTGCCCATGGTGGAACTGGGCTTCATGCCCAAGGACCTGACCAGCGGCACCAATGTATATCAGGTCCATTATCCCGGCCGCACCACGGCGGGCAGTGTGCAGGCGCCGCCCAAGGACTATGCCAAATGGCAGGAGCTGGTGCGGGTCTTCACCGCCCATCTGGTGCAGCGTTATGGCGCCGAGACGGTGAAGGGCTGGTATTTCGAGGTGTGGAACGAGCCGGATATCGATTACTGGCACGGCACGCCGCAGGAATATTGGAAACTTTACGACACAGCCGTGGCCGGGGTGCGCGCCGCGCTGCCGGGCGCCATGGTCGGCGGGCCCGCCACCACCGGGCCGGGCGCGGAAAAAGCGTACAAATTTCTCGACGATTTCCTCACCCATGTCACCGAGGCCAAGGTGCCGCTGGATTTCATCTCCTTCCACGCCAAGGGGCGGCCGCAGATTGAGGGCGGCGAAGTGGTGATGGGCCTGGCCAAGGAAATGAACGATGTGGCCAAAGGTTTTGAGATCGTCGCCCGCCACAAGATGAACAAGCTGCCGATCATTCTCAGCGAGGCCGATCCGGAAGGCTGCGCCGCCTGTTCGATGAAGGTCAATCCGGCCAACGGCTATCGCAACGGCACGCTTTATCCCTCCTATACCGCCGCCGCCTATAAGGGCCTGTTCGAATTGGCCGACCGCTACAAGGTCAATCTGATCTCCATGATGAGCTGGTCGTTCGAGTTCGAGAACAGGGAATATTTCGAGGGCTTCCGTTCGCTGGCGACCAACGGCATCGACAAACCGATACTGAATTTCTTCCGCATGGCGGCGCTGATGAACGGGCGGCGAGTAGCCGTTTCCAGCACGGGACAGGTGAAGCTGGACGACATCATCGCCAACGGCATACGCGGGGCGGCCGATATCGACGCCTTTGCGACGGCCGATGCGCGCCAAGCCGCGATCATGCTGTGGAATTATCACGACGCGGAAAAAGCCGGGCCGTCCGCGCCCGCCACTGTCACGGTGACCGGCCTGCCCAAGACGGCGTCACGGGTAAAGTTGACCCACTACCGGATCGATGACAGTCATTCCAACGCCTATACGATCTGGAAGGCGATGGGTTCGCCGCAAAATCCCAGCGCGGCGCAGTATGCCGAGCTCAAAAGCAAGGACGGGTTACAGTTGCTGGAATCGCCGCGCTGGATCGATGCCAAGGGTGGCGCGGTCAGTGTCGCCACCGACATGCCCCACCATTCCATTTCCCTGCTGCATATCGATTGGTGACGTTCAGGCCGGAACATCCACCCAGGCATGCGCCTTGTGACTGGCCATTTCGGCGGTCAGGATTTTCATCTGCCTGAGGCCATCGGCCATTTGCGGATAATCCGGTGTCAGCGACGGATCGCTGATGGACGCATAAAAGCGGCGGAATAGCTGCTTGAAGGTATCGGGATAGCCTTCAGTATGGCCGCCGGGATAATCGGCAAAGCCGCGCGCCTTCTCGCCCATAAGGGACGGGTCTTTCAGCAGTACCTGATTGGGCGCGTCGCGATGACCCAGCCACAATTCCTCAGGACTTTCCTGGCGCCAGGTGACGCCGCCCTTGGTGCCGTAAATTTCCAGCACCAGGCCGTTCTTGCGCCCGGCGGAAACCTGGCTGGCGGTCATCGCCCCCCGCGCGCGGCCCATGCGGAACAGGGTGGCGCCGAAATCCTCGGTGACAATGGGTGTGTCCACCGTCTCGCCCGCTGCGCCCAGCTTGCCGCTGAAACTTTCTCCGCCGCCTTTCGGCTGTTTGCGGGTGGGATAAAAAATCTGCCAATCGCTGCAAACGGCGGAGACTTTCAGGCCGGTGACATGCTCGGCCATATCGAAGAAATGCGAGCCGATATCGGCCATCACGCGTGAATCGCCGCTGACTTTGGGATCCACCCGCCAGTTCCAGTCGCTCTCATACAGCATCCAGTCCTGGGAATAGGTGCCCTGGACCACCAATATGTCGCCGAAGCTGCCTGCTTCGCGCATGCGGCGCATCTGCTGCACCATCGGATAGTAGCGAAGATTGTGGCACAGCCCGCCGCGCAGCTTCTTGGCCGCCACCAGATCGGTGAGGATTTGCGCTTCCTCCACGCTCATCGCCAGCGGTTTTTCGCACAGCACATGCTTTCCCGCTTCCAGCGCCGCCTTGACGATGGGAAAATGCGAGACATTGGGGGTGGTGACATGCACCGCATCGATCGAGGGGTCGCGGATTACGTCTTGCCAGTCACCGGTGGCGTTGAGAACATTGTAGCCGGCCGCCGCGGCGCGCGCCTTGTCCTGACTGGTGGCGGCGATTTCCACCACATCGACATTTTCGACGCGGCGCAGGGCTTCCAGATGAACACGGCCCATGAAGCCGGTGCCGATCACCGCCGTTCTTATACGTTCCATTTCTATACCCACCAGGCCGCGGCGGGTTTTTCCTTGATGATGACCTGGCTGAGCAGCGCCGCCGCCTTGGTCAAGCCTTCGTCCGGCGACATCAAACTGTCTTCATGCTCGATGGACAGGACATTGTCATAGCCATACATGCGCAAGGTGGAGATGAATTCGCTCCACCATTCCGCGCTATGGCCGTAGCCGACGGTGCGGAACATCCAGGAGCGCTCGCGCTCATTGGTATAAGACTTGGTATCCAGCACGCCGTTGCGAAGCGTGTTGGCGGAGAAAATCTGGGTGTCCTTGGCATGGACATAGTGAATGGCGTCGCCCAACAGCCGGACGGCGGCGATGGGATCGATGCCCTGCCAGAACAGATGGCTGGGATCCAGATTGGCGCCCACCGACGGCCCGGCAATGGCGCGCAGCTTCAGCATGGTCTCGGGATTGTAGACCACAAAGCCGGGATGCATCTCGATGGCGATCTTCACGCCATGGTCGGCGGCGAATTTTCCATGCGCCTTCCAGTAAGGCGTCACCACTTCATCCCATTGCCAGTTCAGCACATCCAGATATTCGGGCGGCCAGGGGCAGGTCACCCAGTTGGGAAATTTCGCGTTGGGGGAATCCCCGGGGCAGCCGGAGAAATCCACCACCGTGTTCACGCCCAGCTTCTCCGCCAGCAGAATAGTCTTCCGGCTGGTCTCGCTGTGTTTGCCGGAAATTTCCTTGTCGGGATGAAGCGGATTGCCGTGCGAGGACAAAGCCGAAATCGTCATCCCGGCATCGGCGATCTTGCTCTTGAAAGTCTGAAGTTCGCCAGGATTGTCCAGCATGGATAGTTTGGCATGGGCATCGCCGGGATAATTGCCGGTCCCAAATTCCACCGTATCGATGCCCAGCGACTTCAGCTTTTTCAAAACCGCGTCCAGCGGCAAAGCCGACAGCAAGGGCGTGAAAACTCCCACCTTCATGACGTCCTCCAATGCCCTCAAGGGGCTTAAGACGCTGATTTCAGACTATTAAGCAGGCCTATGCAACGGCGTTGTGGAGCCGGCGGTTGGTCAATTGCCATTGTCCCAGGCCGCCGCTATCCCTTGGCGCATGGCCTATCCCGATTTTGTCCTCTCGCTCTCCTGTCCCGACCGCCGCGGCATTGTGGCGGAGGTGAGCCGTTTCCTGTTCGAGCGCAACTGCAACATCCTGGACAGCCAGCAGTTCGGTGACCGCGCCAATGGGCGCTTTTTCATGCGGGTGCACGGCCTGTCCGAAGGCGGGCTGGAAATTTCCCGGCTGGGCAACGAATTTGCTTCCATCGCGGGAGAGTTCGCCATGGCGGCGGAATTCTTCGACAATAGCCGCAAGACCCGTGCGGTCATCATGGTGTCCAAATTCGGCCATGCCCTGGTCGATCTGTTGTACCGGGTGCGCATTGGCGCCATCCGTATGGAGGTGCCGCTCATTGTTTCCAATCATCGCGATTTTCAGGATGTGGCGGCGGCGCAGAATATCCCCTTTGTTCATCTGCCCGTGAGCGGACAAAACAAGAAGGAGCAGGAAGCGCGGCTGGCCGCCTTGCTGGAGGAATACAAAATCGATCTGGTGGTGCTGGCGCGTTACATGCAAATCCTGTCGGACAGTTTCTGCAAACAGCGCATGGGCAAGATCATCAACATCCATCACAGCTTCCTGCCCAGCTTCAAGGGCGCCAATCCCTATACCCAGGCACATGAGCGCGGCGTCAAGCTGATCGGAGCGACGGCGCATTATGTCACCGGCGATCTGGACGAAGGCCCGATCATCGATCAATCGGTGGAGCGCGTCACCCATGGTTTGGACGCCAACGACTATGTCTCGGTGGGCCGCGACATTGAAAGCCGCACCCTGGCGCGCGCCGTCAAATATCATTGCGAGCACCGCATCCTGCTCAATGGCAAGAAGACGGTGATCTTCTCTTAGTTGATTTTTTCAACCGCTGTTGCGCAATCCGGCCGCGACGCCGTTGATGGACATATGAATGCCGGCATGAATTTCATTGCCGCCATCGCCCTCGCGCCGCCGCCGCAGCAGATCCACCTGCAGATGGTTGAGCGCGTTGACGTAGGGAAGGCGGCATTGGATGGAATCCGCCAGGCGCGGATTGCGCGCCAGCAGTTCCGGTTGTTCGGTGATTTGCAAAAGCGCGTCATGGGCCAGATGCCACTCCGCCTCAATCCGCGCCATCACGCTTTGGGCGAAAGTGCGGTCCTCGACAAGTTCGCTATAGCGCCGGGCAATGGGAAGGCTGGATTTTGCCAGCACCATTTCCATATTGGCCAGCATGGTGCGGAAAAAGGCCGACTTCTTATATAGGGGCTTGAGCTGATCCAGGCCGGCCTCGGTCGCCGCGGTGCCGAAACCGAACCAGCCCGGCAACATGACGCGCGCCTGCGACCAGGAGAACACCCAGGGGATGGCGCGCAAATCCTCGATTTTCGGGGATTGGGTGCGCGAGGCCGGACGGCTGCCGATCTTGAGGTCGGCGATTTCCAGCAAGGGCGTCGCCTGGCGGAAATAATGCTCGAAATTGGGCGTGTCATAGACCAGGCCGCGATAGGCGCGGAAAGCAGTCTCGGAAAGCTTGTCCAGCAGCGCGCCGCCGTCATGATCGACCGCATCATCCTGCGGCGACAATTCCGCCAGCAGCGCGGCCGCGACAATGGTCTCCAAACTGGCCTGGCCGATATCGATGTCGCCATATTTGGAGGCGACCACTTCGCCCTGCTCGGTGATGCGGATGCCGTGAGCGGAAGCTTCGGCGGGCAGGGCGCGGATGGCGTCGAAGCTGGAGCCGCCGCCGCGGCCCACCGCGCCGCCCCGGCCGTGAAAGAAACGCATGCGGACGCCGTGCGCCTTGCCCAGCGCCACCAGCCGCGCAATGCCGGAATAGATTTCCCAGCTGGAGGTGACATAGCCGCCATCCTTGTTGCTGTCGGAATAGCCGATCATCACTTCCTGGAGATTGTCCTGGGCGGCGATCATCGCCCGGGGCAGGGCGGCCTGGAAATAAGACGCCATCACCGAGGCGCTTTGGCGCAGATCCTCGATGGTTTCGAACAAGGGCACGATACGAAGCCGCGCCTGGGGTATCTCGCCGGGCAAAAACAGCCCCGCTTCCTTCATCAGGGTGGCGACTTCCAGCAGATCGGAGGGTGTGGCGGCTTTGGAGATCACATACTGCGCGATCGCGCCCGTGCCGAAATTTTTCTTCAGCGCCGCCGCCTTGTCGGCAATGGCAAGCTCGCGCGCGGTCTCGGCGGAATAATCCGCATAAGGCGAGCGCAAGGGGCGGGCATGGGCCAGTTCCGCCAGCAAAAGCGCGGCGCGGCCTTTTTCATCCAAGGCCAGATAATCCGCCACCCCCGCGGTCTTGAGCAATTCCGACACCGCCCGCTCATGCACGTCGCTGTTCTGGCGCACATCCATGGTGGCGAGATGAAAACCGAAGGCGCTGACCGCTTCGCGCAGGTTCAGCAGCCGGCCTTCGCCCAGATCGGCATCGCCATTCTCCGCCAGGGACGCGGCGATCACATCCAGATCGGCGGCGAACTCTTCCGGCGCAGTGTAGGGATCGGCCTTGAAACGCGCGGGCCTGACGGGACCGGCGCCCAGCAAGGCGGCACGGGTGGCCGCCATGCGGGCATAGCAGGTGACCAGCGCGCGACGGTAGGGTTCGTCTTCCTGATGCACCGAAACCTGTTCGGCCGCCAAGGTGCGCAATTTTTCGCTGGTCTTGACCAAGGAATCGGAGAGCGACAATTCCGCGCCCAGGGCATGAATCTCACTCAGATAGTAGTCCAGCACCACTTCCGCCTGGCGGCGTACCGCATAATCCAATGTCTCCGGCGAGACATTGGGGTTGCCGTCGCGGTCGCCGCCCACCCAGGAACCGGGCCGCAGATAAGGCACGACTTCGCCATCCAGCTTGAACAGCCGCGCCAGGCGGCGTTTGACCAGCGGCAGGCCCGGCAGAAAGGTGCGGGCGAAGATGGCGAGGTTGTTTTCGATTTCGTCCTGCACCGCGATGCGGTTGGAACGCAGCATGCGGGTTTGCCACAAGATCCGGATGGCGCGCTTGAGCTGAACGTCGATCTCGTCGCGCTCGGCGGTCTGAATGCTGGCGGCATCGCGCCGTTCCAACAGCTCGCTGATTTCATTTTCGCGGTCCAGGATGGATTTGCGCCGCACCTCGGTGGGATGGGCGGTGATCACTGGTACAAAGAGCGCGTCCTTGAGATAGGTGCGCACCCGCTTGGTGGTGAGGCCGGGATGCAGTTCCATCCGCTGCGCCGCGCCAGAGCCCAAAGCCTTGGTCTCGCGCCGCGCGATGTGATCGTCGGCAATATTGGCCAATTGGGAAAAAATGGAAAAGGCGCGGATGAGAAGCAGGATTTCCGCATGGCTGCGGCCCTTGAGCAGGTCGAGCGCGCTTTCCCCGCTTCCTTCGCCCGAACGATAGTCCCCAACCGACTGGCGGCGGATGCCTTCCACGAGTTGAAACGCCTCCTCGCCATGCTGCTCGCGGATCACCTCGCCCAAAAGACGGCCCAAAAGCCGGATCGAAGCCCGGTCCTCGCGCGGTAATTTGGGTTGTTCGGTCATGGCCTTGCGGCGGCGGGGTTGCCGGTTACACTAGCCCCAAAAGGGGCGGCCAAAAAAGCGCCCATCGGGGAAAATCGTGGGTTCGAATTCCAGCATGACCTTGCTGCCGCTCGATTATATCGAGTTCTTCGTCTTTCTTGCGGCATTGTGTCTTGTCGGCTTTTTTTCCGGGCGCGGCGAGCGTTCTTCCACAACTGACTATTTTTTAGCCGGTCGCCGGCTGCCTTGGTATGCGGTGGGCGGCAGCTATGTCGCCGCCAATGTCTCGACCGAGCATTTCATCGGCCTGGTTGGGGCCAGCTACATCATGGGCATGCCGACCGCCTTGGCCCAATGGCAGACCACTCTAGCGGAAGTCATCATCGTCTTTCTGTTCGTGCCCTTTCTGATCCGGGCGCGAGTGGTCACCGTGCCGCAATATCTGGCACAGCGCTTCGGTCCCGGCGTCCGGCTGGCTTTCGCGATCCTGACCATCTTCGCCAACATCACCATCTTCATGGCGGCGGTGATGTATGCCGGCGGTCTGGCGCTGTCGGGTTTCTTCGGCTGGCCGCTTTTGTGGTGCATTGTCGGCACCGGTATCTTCGCCGGCGGTTGGGCGGTTTATGGCGGTCTCAACACCGTGGCCTGGACCGGGGTGCTGACCGCCATCGTCAAGATCGGCGGCGCGACCTTGCTGACCGTTCTGGCGCTCAAGGCCATGACGCCATCGGGCGGGATCATCGACGGCTTTACCTATGTCATGCAGAAGAATATCGGCGACAGCGGTATCTGGAAGCAGGCGCTGGAGGCCAGCGCGCCGCATCTCACCCAGTATGGTGATTACAACAGGCTCACGGTGTTTCAGCCGCCGGACCATCCCCTGACGCCTTGGACCGGCACCTTCTTCGGATTCCTGGCGGTGGGTGTGTGGTACGGGGTGATGAACCAGTTCATCGTCCAGCGCGTCTTGGGCGCGCGCGACATCTGGCATGCCCGCATGGGCATGGTGATGGCGGGCTATGCCAAACTGTTCCTGCCGCTGATCATTGTCTTGCCGGGCCTGATCCTGTTCGCGCGCCATCCCGAATTCATGCTGGGTGACTGGACGGATGCCACCCATCGCGCCGATGGCGGCTTTGTGGTTCTGGTGCAGGAATTTTTTCCCGTCGGCTTGCGCGGTGTGCTGCTGGCGGTGCTGATCTGCGCCGTGCAAGCGACCGTCAGTTCGGTGGTCAATGCCACCGCCGCGATTTTGACCTTCGATATCTATGCACCGCTGATCAACAAGGACGCGACCGAAAAACAGAAGGTCCGCTTCGGCATTTGGGCTTCGGTGGCCGCGATCATCGCCGGCATCGCCATGGCCATCGCCATCAGCAAGATGGATTCCGGCATTTATCAGTATATGCAGACCATCAATGCGTTGGTGGCGCCGCCTTTCGCCGCCATCCTTTGGGTGGGGCTGTTGTGGAAGCGCACAAATGGGGCAGGCGCCATCGCCTCGATCGTCGCGGGTTTCACCACCGGCCTGGGTCTTAAGCTGATCGGCTATTTGTGGGTCATGCCGGCCTGGTTCTATCCCTTCGGCAACCAGGCCCCGGTCTGCCTGTTGATTTCGGTCCTGGCCTGTATTTTGGGAACCTTGGCCCATCCCGCCCCAACCCCTGGCACCGAGCCGGAGCCGGTAACCTTTTGGAATTCGGGCGAGACTCTGCGCGCCGGCCTGGGCGACCGCTGGTATAATAGTGTGGTTTTATGGTGCGGCCTGTCGCTGGTGATGACCCTGGCCGCCATGGTGATATTCTCTCAACTCTTCTTTCCCACAGGGGCGGGACAATGAACAAAAAGAACCTGGCCGATCTGGTGATCCGGCAGTCCGAATTCAAAGGCGAGATGGGGGTGGCGCGCGCCGATATCACCCCGCCGCCCAATATCTATTCCCGCTCCTGGGGCAGCGCTTTGCACGATGCCGCTGAAGGCATTCACCGCCCGCTGGTGACCACCTGCCTTTTCTTCCGCGGCGGCGATCCCAAGATCGAACTCTATCTGCTCTGCTTCGACCTGGGCTGGTGGTACGACATCGCCCATGAGCTCGAAATCCGCAAAGCCATCCTAGAAAAGTCCGGTATCGCTGACGACCAGCTTCTCACCCATATGGGCCATACCCATTCCGGCCCCATCACCAATCTGCAGAATCTGGAGCGCGAGGGCGGCGATCTGATTCCGGGTTATCGCGACAAGATCGTGGAAGGCGCGGTGGCGGCGCTTGCCGGCGCCAAGGCCAATGCCCAGCCGGCCGTCGCTTCCTGGGCGCAAGGGCGCTGCGATTTGGCGCGCAACCGCGACTTGGTGCTGGACAGCGAAACCTTCCTTTGCAGCGTCAATCCCGAAGGCCCGACCGACGACACGGTGCTGGTGGGGCGCGTCACCGACATGAATGGCAAGATCATCGCCACCATGGTGAATTATGCCTGCCATCCGGTGTCGCTGGGCGGCGGCAACAAGCTGATCTCGCCCGACTATTACGGCGCTATGCGCGAAGTGGTGGAGCGCGATACGGGCGGCGCGCCCTGTCTGTTCCTGCACGGGGCGTCAGGCGACATGACGCCGTTACGCTCCTATGAAAGCGACACCGCCATCGCCGACCAGAATGGCCGCCAGCTGGGCTATGCCGCGCTTTCCACTTTGACCGGCATGCTGCCGCCGGAACAGGAAATCGCTTTCGACCGGATCGAGGATTCCGGCGCCCGGCTGGGCCGCTGGAGTCTGCGGCCCAAGCCCGCCAACACCACGTTAAAGGCCACCGTGTCGGATACCGATCTGCCCTATGTCGATTTGCCCTCTGAAGCAGAACTGATCCAGGCGATCAGAGGCTGCAACGACCGTCCTTTGAAGGAGCGGCTGGAACGCAGGCTGATGGTCCGCCACGATGTCGGCGAAGGCAAGTCGCGCAAGGTGCGCGTCACCTTGCTGCAAATCGGCGATGCCTTCCTAGTGGGGGCGCCCGCCGAGCCTTACAGCGCCTTCCAGAAGGAAATCCGTGCGCGCTTTCCCGGCCATGCCGTGATGGTGCTCAACATCGTCAACGGCAATGTCGGCTATCTGGCGCCGGCCGAGACCTATGACAAGCCCGGCCTCTATCAGATCAAGATTTCTCTGTTCCGGCCCGGTTGCATGGAACAGGTGATCGAAGACACATCCAAATCAATGAAGGCACTCGAAACAGCCCATGGATAAAAACATGCCCTCCGAAACCGTGCTGCAGCACAATCGCCGCTACATTCCCGGCGGCATCTCCTCGGTCAATCGCAATATCGATCCCGCGATTACGTTCGTGCGGGGCGAGGGCGCCTATCTCTGGGACAATGAGGGCAAGCGCTATATCGATTATCACGCCGGCTTCGCGCCGTATTTTCTGGGGCACAATTTCGCTCCCATAAATCAGGCGGCCGCCGCGGCGCTGATCAGCGGCGACAGCCTGTTTGGGGCGGGTCCTTCCATCGCCGAAGGCCGGCTTGCGGAATTGATCTGCGAGAATGTGCCGGTGGCCGAGAAAGTGACTTTTCTCAACACCGGCAGCGAAGCCACGTCGCTGGCCATCCGCATCGGCCGCGCCGTCACCGGCCGCCAGCATATTATCGTGATGCAGGGCGGTTATAACGGCAATCACGACGAGCTGGCCGTCAATGTCTTCAACACCCTGGCCGAAATCGGGCCGCGCGTATCGCCGGGCGAATATCCGATCAAGCCGCTGGGCGCGGGCACCACCGTCATGCACAACCGGTTCACCCATGCGGTGAATTACAACGACCTGGAATCGGTGCGTTACATCTGCCGCCGTTTTCCCATTGCCGCCCTGATCACCGAGCCGCTGCTGCAGAATATCGGCGTGGTCAGGCCCCAGCCCGGCTATCTGGAAGGCTTGCGCGACCTGGCCGATGAGTTTGGTTTCCTTCTGGCGTTTGATGAAGTGAAGACCGGCTTCCGTCACGCCCTGGGCGGTTACAGCCAGGTCTGCGGCGTCAAACCCGATCTGGTGGTGTACGGCAAGGCGGTGGCCAATGGTTTCCCGTTGGCGGCGGTGGCGGGCAAGGCCGAGTATATGGACTCCATCATCGATCCCGATCCGGCGCGCCGTCCCTTTGTCGCGGGCACCTATAACGGCCATCCGGTGGCGGTTGCCGCCGCGATCGAGACGGTGCGTTATTTGACCGCCAACAAGGATACGCTCTACCCCCGGATGGAGGCGATGGGCGCGGCGACGGAAGCCGGGATCATGGATATTTTCGCCCGGCGGGGCATCACCGCCTGTGTGGCGCGCCAGGGATCGGCTTTTTCCTTCTATCTGATGGAAAAGCCGCCATCCGACCTGCACGACATTGTCGAGCGCCATGATTTTGGCCGTGACCTGGCTTTGCGCCGCGCCCTGATTCAGCGCGGGGTCTTCTTCGTGCCCATTGCAACCAAGCAATGTTCGCTGTCCGCGGCCCATAGCGACGCCGATATCGACTTCACCCTGGAACAGTTTGAAAGCGCCGTCGCCACAGTCTGGTAAGGCGCGCCGGTAAGACGGTATAGTCGCGGCAAATCACTAAGAAATTGAACGGGAGAAGTTGATGAAACGCATCTGGCTGGCCGCCGCGGCCGTGATCCTGTCCGGGGCCACGCTCTCGGGCGATGTTCTGGCGCAACCCGGTGTGCAGCAGAACGCAACAGCGGCGGGTCCCGCCGAGCTGCGCATTCCCGCACGCAAGCAGCAGGCGCCGGTGCCCGCTTTGCTGCAGTCACGGGCGAACGAGATCTACAACACCACCTGCGCCGCCTGTCATGGCATCACCAACCAGGCCGGACCCAGCGCCCGCGCCTTGTTCGCCACCGATTTTCTCAGCAGCCGCACCGATGCTCAGATCGTGCAGGTGCTGACCGATGGGCTGCCCAATACACAAAATCACAGTTTCAAGACCCTGTTCTTTCCCGATGAGATCGCCCAGATACCGGCGCTGCTGCGCATTCGCGGCGGCATCGTCAACCGCAAGGTCGGCCCGGTTCCGGACATCAACGGCAAGGCGTTCCAGAGCCAGAAGGCCAATTTCAAGGCCGAGACTTTGGCCAAGGGGTTCGACCAGCCCTGGGGCGTGGCCTTCCTGCCCGACGGCCGCATCATTTTCACCGAGCGCAACGGCAACATCCGTTTCCTCAATAAGGACGGCAGCGTGTCCGAGCCGGTGAAAGGCACGCCCAGCGTGTTTGTTCGCCAGGATGGCGGCATGCTGGATATCGCGCTGCATCCCGATTTTGCCAGGAATGGCTGGATCTACATCTCCTATTCGACCGTGCTGCCTGGCTATCAAGTGCAGCCCGGCGACGAGCAAGCACCCAATATGGCGCCGCCGACCATGACCTATGTGGTGCGCGGCAAGGTCAATGCCAACAATGAATGGGTAAACCAGCAGATGCTGTTCAACCCGCCGGCGGATTCCTTCCGTGTCGCCGCCGATCATTACGGCTCGCGCTTCCTGTTCGACGGCAAGGGCCATTTCTTCTGGTCGATGGGCGAGCGCCATGACATGCAGATGTCGCAGAATCTGGCTTCGCCCCTGGGCAAGATTCACCGCCTCAACGATGACGGCTCGATCCCGAGGGACAATCCCTTTGTCAACACGCCGGGTGCGCTGGGCAGCGTCTGGAGCTTCGGCCACCGCAATCCCGAAGGCCTGACCTTCGATCCCGCCACCGGCGTCTTCTGGGAAACCGAGCATGGCCCGGTGGGCGGCGACGAAGTGAACGTCATCGAGCCGGGCAAGAATTACGGTTGGGGCATGGCCACCTTCGGGCTGGAGCCGGGCATCGGCCGGCTGCATGCCACCGGCGTCACCGACCCCATCACCCACTACAATCCCTCGATCGGGCCGGCGGGTATCACCTTCTATACCGGCAACAGGTTTCCGGCCTGGAAAGGCAATTTGTTCGTCACCGGCATGGTTGGTCAGAAGCTGATCCGGATGGAGATCAAGGGCCGCCAGATCGTTTCCCAGGAGACCCTGCTCCAGGACTATGGCCGGGTGCGGGAGGTCAAAATGGGCCCGGACGGCAACATTTATTTGCTGTTGCAAAATATGAACGGCGATCCCAAGGGCGGCTCCATCGTCCGGCTGGTGCCCGCGAATTAAGGGCGCTAGGCTCCTCGCAAACAGCGCTGGCGACAGCGCATAACAGCGGGGAGTGACATGAAACGGCGCGATTTTGTGACGGGTGCGGCGGCGGTGGCCGCGGGTGCAATCAGCTTGCCGCCGCTGGGCTGGGCGCAGGAGAAATCCAAGCTCAAGATCACCGGCATCCGGCTGGTAAGCATCGCGCCGCGCAATCCGCCGCCGGCTTACACGCCTACGCCCGGTTCCTGGTCGACGCAGGGCGTGGAAGTGTCGGCGCCGCCCAACATCTATCCGGAATTCCGTCCCACCCGCAGCCTGTTCGCGGCCAAGAATGTGCCGACCTTCACGGTGGAAGTGACCACCGACAAGGGCATCACCGGCTATGGCAATGGCGGCGCGGGCGGTGGGGCCATTGTGATGGGCCATCTGGCGCAGCTTATGATCGGGCGCGATCCCTTCGACATCGAGCGCAACTGGGACATCAACTGGCGCGTCACGGAGTCTTACGGCCAGGCCGGCGTCACCATGAACGCCATTTCCGGCTTCGATAACGCGCTGTGGGATATTATCGGCAAGGCGCTGAACGAACCCGTGTGGCGATTGCTGGGCGGCGACGCCAAGCCGCGCATTCCGGCCTATTGCACCGGCAATGACACCGAGCAGCATGTCGCGTTTGGCTATCGCCGGGTGAAGCTGGCGATGCCGGCAGGCCCGATCCGCGGCGAGGAAGGCAAGCGCGCCAATGTCGCGCTGGTGGCCAAAGCGCGCCAGCTGGTTGGCCCCGACGGCGATGTGATGTGCGACTGCTGGATGTCGTGGGACGAGCAGTACACCATCGAGATGTGCAAGCTGATGGAGCCCTATCGCGTCAAATGGGTGGAGGAAGTGCTGCCGCCTTACGAGTTTGAAGGGTTCGGGCGGCTGCGGCGGAAGATCACGTCCACCCATATCGCCACCGGTGAGCATGTCTATGGCCGTTACGGTTTTGCCAAACTGCTGAAGGCGGACGGCGCCTCGATCTGGCAACCTGACGTCGCCTGGTGCGGCGGCATGAGCGAGCTGCGCAAGATCGGCGCCCTGGCGGAAGCCTTTGACATTGACGTGATCCCGCATGATGGGGGCCGCAACGGCGCGACGCACTGGTCCATCAGCCATGTCAACGCGCCCTGGGCTGAACTGTTCATGCCTCCGCCCGGCGGCCCCAAGCAGGTCTATGACATGTTCGAAAAACAGTATGAGATCTCGCGCGGCCCTGAAGGCCTCTACATGCATCCGCCCCGCATACCAGGCTGGGGCCATGGAGACGTGGTGGCGACGCCGGTCTGACGGCGGCAGGCCCACAGCGCTTTTCACCGGCATCTTGTGAATGGCCGTCTGCTGTATGCAGCCGGGCTGAAGTGGCTCGACCTCGTGTCAAAGGCTGCGCGAAAAGCTGATAGTGTTCACAGCATAAGATATTGAAATATATATCATTTATGGCCGCGGCATTAGGCCGTGCGAATGAAGTTGCAAGTCACTTGCATATAGCGAGACCGTGTGTTTGATAGTTCCTCGCAAGTGAGGGACAGCATGCCTGGGAGCCCCGCCATTATGCCGCCGCCTTCCGCCAAGCCGGTCAAACGGATTGCGGTCAGCGAGCTGCTGAGCGGCGGGCGCGAAGCGGTCCTGTTGCATGGCGGGGATGAATACCGCCTGCGCCTCACAAGCAACGGCAAGCTGATCCTCACCAAGTGAGTTAGCCGCGCCGTGTTCGTCGCCTACCAAGCCAGCCCCTTACGCCAGAAGGCCACCAAGGATGCCAGCCAGGTCATGAAACCAAATGCTGAATCTTGAAGGGGCCTCTCTCTATGTCTGCCAATCGCAAATCTTTCGCGCTGTCCGGCGCTTCTCTGAGCGTGCTGGCCTCGCTGATCATGGCTGCGCCGGCTGGCGCCCAGCCGGTACAGCTTGGTCCGGTCACGGTCCAGGACAATGCCGACAAGAACGCGTTGAACAAAGCGCCGCCGGTCGCCGCCATGCCGTCTTCCAGCCTGCAGGATACGCCGCAGGCGGTCTCGGTGGTCAGCGGTGAAACCATGAGGCAGCAGGCCACTAGCACTTTGGGTGAGGCGCTGCGCAACGTGCCCGGCATCACCATCGCCATCGGCGAAGGCGGCCAGCTCGCGGGCGACCAGTTCCGGATTCGCGGCTTCGACGCCAAGGACGACATTTATCTCGATGGCTTGCGCGATTTTGCCGCCTATACCCGCGACAGTTTCAATTATGAAGAAGTGCAGGTGCTCAAGGGGCCGTCCGGCCTGATGTTCGGCCGCGGCACCACCGGCGGCGCCATCAATATCGTTTCCAAGACCCCGTTTCTGGAAGACCGCAATATCGTCAATCTCGAAGGCGGCAATGGTTCCCATTTCCGCGCCATGGCCGACAGCAACTATAAACTGTCGGAAACCTCCGCGGTTCGCCTGAACCTGATGTTCACCGATACCGGCGTGGTGGACCGCGATCTGGTTCACTCCCAGCGCTGGGGCGTTGCAGCCTCGGTCGCGCTGGGCCTGGGCACCGATACGACGTTTACCGCCAGCTATATTCACCAGGGCGCCAACGGGCGGCCCGATTACGGCATTCCTGTCGCGGTGCCGCCGACCAGCGTCTACGCCTTGCCGGCCTCGGAAAACGGCGTGCCGCGCAGCAACTTCCTGAGTTTCCATACCGACAAGGACCGCAATGACGCCGATCTGGTGACCGCCAAGATCACCCATCGCGCCAATGACTGGCTGACCTTGCAGAACGATCTTCGCGCCGCGGCCTATTCGCGTTATTTCCAGTACACCACCATCGACCGTTGCGACACCACGGCCGCGACCAACAATTGCGCCGGTACACTGTTCGGCAGCAATCCCACCTCCACCCTGGCCGGAATCGGCGGCGGCGGACCCTACAATCAGAACAGCTGGGGCGTGCAGGATGTGTTCACCGCCACGGCGAATTTCCATCTCGGCGGCTTGCGTAACACCTTGATCGTGGGCGGCGACGCTTCCTATCAGAATGCCGACCGCACCATCTATGCCTACACCTTGCCGCCGACCAGCCAGTATTTCTATGCGCTGGGCAGCCATACCCGTGCGCGTACCGATATCGGCGTCTCATTGTTCAATCCGACTCATCTGCCGCCGCCGGGCTACAATGTGGTGTTTCCCACCGCCGCCAACAGCACAGGCGCCAATGCCGGCGCCACCAATGCCACCGCCACCACGGTGACCAACTCCAGCGGCCGCTCCACCGATCTCGCCTTCTTCGCAACCGACCGGCTGTGGCTGGACGAAGCCTGGTCGATCATCGCCGGTGTGCGCGTCGACCGTTACAACGCCAACTTCACGGCGGTCACGGTCGGCACTGCGGCGACCGGGCCGCAGACAACCACGGCCAAGTCGCCTTCGACCCTGGTCAATCCGCGCGCCAGCCTGGTGTGGGAGCCGGATGGCAACACGACGGTCTATTTCTCCTACGGCAAGGCGGCGATTCCGATCGGCACATCGGTGGTGGGTTCGACCACGCCGATCACCACTGCCAACCAGGCGCTTGAGCCGGAAGAAAGCGAGACCTTGGAACTGGGCGCCAAATACAGCCTGTTCGACGGCGCCTTGGGGCTCACCGGTTCGCTCTTCAAGATTCTCAAAGCCAACGCCACCATCACCGACCCCGTCAGCGGCCTTGTACAGTTGCAGTCCGGCCAGAAGCAGCGGGTGCAGGGCGCGGAATTTTCCGCCACCGGCAAACTCATCGACGATCTCTCGGTCACGGCTTCCTATACCTATCTGGAACCGGTGATCACTTTCGATCTCTCGTGCAGCACCACCGCGCCCATCGCCTGCAATCCCAATCCCTTCACTATCGGCAAGCAGATCTTCTTTGTGCCCAAGAATGCGGCTTCGATCTGGGTGGACTACAACGCCAAGTCCTGGTTGGAGGGTCTGACCCTGGCCGGTGGTCTGGTCTATCAAAGCAAGCTGTTTAACGCGATCACCACCAGCGGCACCGCGCCCAATCCCACGGGCATCACCCGCATCGCCACCATTCCGGAAACCATCCAGCTGGATGCCATGGCGGCCTATGATTTCGGCGGCGCCTATCGCGTGCAGTTCAATATCAACAACCTCACCGACCGGCTGAATTACAGCCAGTCCTTCGGCAATCGCGGCACGCCTTCGCCGGGCCGCACCTTCATCGTCTCGGTGGGGGCCGCTCTGTAACCATGCTGGTCCATGTTCCCAATCTGCTTTCCGGAGAACAAGTCGCGCATATACGCGGCGTGTTGTCGGGAACAGATTGGGTGGATGGCAAGGTGACGGCGGGATCGCAATCGGCCAGCGCCAAGAGAAATCTTCAGGTTCCGGAAAATGCGCCCGCCGCGCGCGCCTTGGGCGACATGATCCTGACGGCGCTGGGCCAGAATGAGCGCTTCACCTCTTCCGCCTTGGCGATGCGCGTGTTTCCGCCTTTGTTCAACCGCTACGACCAGGGCATGAATTTCGGCGCCCATATCGACAATGCCATCCGCTTTGTGAAGGGCGCCAACACGCCCATCCGGGTGCGTACCGACATGTCGGCGACGCTGTTTCTCACCGATCCCGCGGACTATGACGGCGGCGAGTTGGTGATCGAGGACACCTTCGGCAATCATTCGGTCAAGCTGCCCGCGGGCGATCTGGTGGTCTATTCCGCCACCAGCAAGCATCATGTGACGCCGGTGACGCGGGGCAGCCGCTGGTCCTCCTTCTTCTGGATCCAAAGCATGATCCGCGACGAGGCCGCGCGCACCATGCTGTTCCAGCTCGACAACACCATTCAGTCCCTGCGCAAGCAGGTGGGTGACAGCGACGAGGTCGTGTCGCTGACCGGGCTTTATCACAATCTTGTCCGCCGCTGGGCCGACGCATGAGGGTGTCATGAAATTCGCAACCGTTCGCAGTGCCATGTTCCAGATCCATATGTGGGTCGGGCTTATCCTGGGCGTGCTGCTTGTGATCGTCAGCCTGTCGGGCTCGATCCTGGTCTATGACGACAAGCTCGCCGAGATGTTCAACCCGGCGCCCAAGGCCACGACCGCCGGCCAGCGCCTGCCGCTGACCTTCATCGCCGACCAGGCGCGCGAGGCCGCGGGCGAGGCGGCGAACGGCCAGGTTCAGATCGTGCTGCCGCAAAGTCGGCTTGAAGCCGCGATCGTGCGTTTCACGCCTCCGCCGCGTGAGCGTGGCGAGATGCGTATGGGCAGTGATGGCGTAAATCCGCCGCCGGGGCGCCCGGCTGCCGCCGGCGCCATCCAGGTCTATGTCGATCCCGCCTCCGGCCAGGTGCTGGGCACCCGCCGCCCCGGCCTGCCGCCCACTTTTGCCTTTTTGCATCAGCTGCACGGCAGTCTCGCCCTGGGCCGCGACTTCGGCCGCCCGCTGGTCGGCTGGCTGGGCGTGGCCATGCTGGCGCTGGGCCTCAGCGGGTTGATCCTGTGGTGGCCCAAGCGCGGGCAATGGAAATATGCCTTCAAGGTGCGCCAGACCGCCACCGGCCTGCGTTTCCACCGCGAACTGCACGCAGTCACCGGTATCTGGATTTTCATCGTCTTCATGGCGGTCAGTTTTTCGGGTGTCGCCATCACCTTCCCCCAAACCGTGCGGGGGATCGTTTCGCTGGGCGGCTCCGCGCCGCGCCCCGCATTCAATCTGCGTGAAGGCCCGGCCGTCGAGCCGGTGGAAAATGCCAAACAGCTGGGCGCCGATCACGCTTTTTTGATTGCCCAAAAGGCGATGCCCGGGGCGGCGGTTCGCAGTGTCACCGTGCCGCCCCGTCCCAACCAGGCGATCAGCGTGGCGATGGCTTCGCGCTTCGGCACCACCGCCACGGTCTACGTCAATCCCTATACCGGCGCGGTGATCGCAACGCGCGATCCCGCCAACAATGGCGGGACCGACAGCTTCATGGCGCTGCAGCGCCCGATGCATGACGGCCAGGGCAATATGGGCGCAATATGGGAATTCCTGGTCTTCCTGTCGGGCCTGGTGCCGCTGCTGTTCGTCATCACCGGCACCATCATGTGGCTGAAGAAGCGCAAGCGCCATATTCCCATGTCGACCATGACCGATGATGTCGCGGAGGAAGAGCCGGCATGACGGTTCCTTTTCCGCTTGACGCTTTTGAAACGGCGCAGCCCGTACGGCGGGTACGTGTGCCCAATTTCAATCACGACAAGCTGATCAGTGTTGGCATTACCATTGCCGTGCATGCCGCAATTCTGGCCATGGCGCTGACGGCTGTGCATGTGGCGCGTCCCCGCGTGATGCAGGTATTGACGGTGCAGATCGCGCCGGTAAAGACCCAGAAGCTGGAAGACATAAAGCCGGTGCCCAAGCTGATGACGGCGCCCACCGTCATCACCGCGCCGCCGCCGGTGTTCGTGGTGCGTACCATCAACCCGCCTGTCGTGGCGCAGCCGCCCGTGGCTGCTCCCAAGGCCGCGATCCCGGCGCCGCAGACATCCGACGGAGAAAGTCGCGATTCCTATCTCGGCCGGGTGCTCGCCCAGCTCAACCGGTTCAAGCAATATCCCCGGTCCGCCCGCCAGGCCCATATCGAAGGCGTGGTGATGCTGCATTTCGTGATGACGGCGGACGGCAGGGTGCAGAGTTTTGAGATCGCCAAGAGCAGCGGCCGCCCGGTGCTGGACGCCGAGGCTCTCGCCCTGATCCAGCGTGCTCAGCCGCTGCCCGCCTTGCCGGCGGATTTCCCCACCCGCACCCTGGATGCCCTGGTGCCGATCGAGTTCTATCTCAACCGCTGACGGTCAGGCCGCGATCAACGCCGCTTGCTCGGTTTTCTTGCGCACCTTGGCCATGAAGCGGCGCGGATCGATCACCGTGCGTTCGTGGAAGCCGGAACCGATCAGGCCGCATTCGTCATAGCAATCCACCCGGAAGCGCAGTGTGCGGCCCTTCACTTCCATCAATTCGACGGTGGCGGTGACTTTCATGCCCGCCGGCGTCGGCGATACATGGCTGAGATAGACATGGGTGCCCACGGTCTTCCAGCCGTCTTCCAGATAGGGCCGCAGCGACTCGATGCAGGCCCATTCCATGAAGCCGACCATGAAGGCGGTGCCGAAAACCGGCGGCAGGTCGCCAAAGCCTGGAAAGTCCGGCGTGAAAGCGGTGACCAGCAGGCGGTCATTGACGTGCAGGGACAGGGTATGGGTGATGCCGGGAACAATGCCGGGTACGATATCGGTATTCATGGTGAGCTCCTCCTCGTTGTGGTGAAATCAGTGTCCGCCCGCTTGGGCCGGGTTGATGGCGCGGCTGGGCCGGGGCGCCAGCCAGATGGCGAAGGCGGCAATCGCGAAAGCGACGGCGACCACGAACATCAGTTGGTTGGTGGCGATCATCACGCTCTGGCTTTGCACCAGATTGTTCAGCTGGCTCACCGCCGCATCCTGGCTCATGCCGGAAGCCGCCAGGGTGCGCAGCGTCTCGCCGCTTTGATCCGTCAGCCCCGCCAGTTCGGCATGGGCGACGACGGTCTTGTCGTCCCAGGCGGTGGTGACAAGCGAGGTGGTGACGGCGCCGGACATGGTGCGCAGGAAGTTCTGCAGCCCCGCGGCCGATGCGGTTTCGTGCTCTTCCACGCTGCCCAGCGACAAAGCGGTCAGCGGCACGAAGAAGAAAGGCATGCCGAACCCCATCAGGATCAACGGGATCGCAATCTGCCAATAGGTGACGTCCATGGTGACATAGGTGCGCAACAGCATCACCGCGGCGATCCACATCAGCCCGATAAACACCATCCGGCGCGGATCGAGCTTCTTGGCCATCAGCATGCCGGCGATGGGCGCCATCAAGACGGCGGTGGTGCCGCTCCAGGCCGTGGTCATGCCGGCCCAGGTGGAGGTGTAGCCCATATAGCTTTGCAGCCAGAGCGGGGTGAGGACGTTGGCGCCGAACATCGAGCCATAGCCCAGGCTCAAGGTGAAAACCGACGCGGTGAAGCCGCGATGGCGGAACACTTTGAGATCCACGATGGGATTTTTGTCGGTCAGTTCCCAGGCCAGGAAGGCCAGGAAGCCGATGATGGCGATGGCGGCAAGCGCCCGGATTTCCACCGAGGCGAACCAGTCATGCTCCTTGCCCAGGTCCAGCATCAGCTGCAGCGCGCCGACAAAGATCACCAGCAGGATCAATCCGACCATGTCGATGGGGGCCTTGATCTTGACGGATTCAAAACGCGCCAAGGTGCGGGCGATCAGCGGGGCGCAGCCCAGCGCGATCGGCACATTGATGAAGAAGATGAAGGGCCAGGAGAGGTTGTCGCAGATCGAGCCGCCCAGGATCGGCCCCAGCACCGGGGCGATCAAGGTGGTCATGGCCCAAAGCGCCATGGCGGCGGGGGCGCGTTCCTTGGGGAAAATCCGCATCAGCAAGGTTTGGGACAAGGGCATCAGACAGCCGCCCGCCAGTCCCTGCATGATGCGGCCGAACACCAGCATCTCCAGAGAGTGCGCGACGCCGCACAAGGCCGAGAAGACACCGAACATCATCATGGCGGTGGTGAACACCCGCACCGCGCCGAAGCGCGCCGCCAGCCAACCGGTCAGCGGCACGATGATCGCCTCGGCCACCGCGTAAGAGGTGATGACCCAGGTGCCCTGGCTGCTGCTGATCCCCAGACTGCCGGCAATGGTGGCCATCGAGACATTGGCGATGGTCATGTCCAGCACGGCGATGAAGTTGGCGATCGCCAGCATGA
>CADECX010000002.1:0-110013 GCA_902825865.1 uncultured Alphaproteobacteria bacterium | reverse complement strand
GCGCTGCGCGCATTGGCAAGCTGCTCGCGCGAGATGGCGCCGCTCTCCGCCAGATTCTGGCGGCGCATGTAATCTCCACTGGTGCGCATGACGTCGCTGACCCGGGCTTGGACGGTCGCGACGGCGGCGGCGCGCTGGGCATAATATTGCGACACGCGCTGCAGGGTATGCTGATAATCGGCCTGAGCACGCGCCAAGGCCAGCTTTGTGTCGCTGTCGTCGATCACGACCAGGACGTCGCCCTTGCGGACCGGCCTGGTGTCATCCACCGCCACCTTGGCGATCGGGCCGCTGACCTGGGAATTGATCTGGGCAACCGAAGCGCCGACATAGGCATTGTCGGTGGTGACATATTTGGAAGCCTCAAAGGCGTAATAGGCGCCATAGGCAAGGCCGACCTTGGCGACGGTCAGGCCCAGGCCGATCAGCAGCCGCTTGCGCAGCTTGCTTTGCTTGGCGGCTTTTTCGGTGGAATCGATGGCGGGTGCGAAATCGGTGGTTTCGGCAGTGATGTCGGTCATTTTGATCCCCTCGTTTAAAGAAAAGAAACAGTTCCTTTTCCTTTGGCGGCGGGGAAAGAAACAGTTTCTTTTCTTTCCGTCAAGCGCTAAGATGCAAAAATCAGCAAGTTTTTTGTAAAGGACTGAAATGTTGAAGAAAAAACTGGCCAAACCGCGCGGTGGGCCGGGCCGTTTAAACGCCGAGGACGCCGCCAAGGTGTCCGACAGGCTGCTGGACGCCGCGCTGGAGCTGTTCAATGAGCGGAGTTTTGCCGACACCACCATGGAGCAGATCGCCCGGCGGGCAGGGGCCTCCACCAAGACGCTCTACGCCCGCTATTCCGACAAGGCGGCGGTGGTGGATGCGGTGGTGAACCGCATCATCAAGCAGGCGCTGGAGGCGCATGCCATGGCGACCGCGATCGATCCCCGCCACGTCGAGCCACGCATGTTTATTCTTGGGCTGGCGACGCGGATATTGACCCAGATCAGCGGCGAGGCGGCGGGCCTGATCAATATTGCTCTGTCCGAAGCGCGGCGATTTCCCATCATCACCAAAATGTACAATGCCACCCTGACGCGTGGCCGCGGCATTTTCCAAAATGCGCTGGAGATATGGCACCAGGATGGATTGCTGCCCGATCTGGTGAATCCGCCGATGGCCGCCATGCTGCTGATCAGCATGATGACCGACATGGCGCGCATCCGCACGGCGATGGGCGATCCCATGAGCAAGGCGGAGATTGACGCTTACGCCCCTTACGCCGCTGACATGTTCCTGCGGGGCTGCGGCTACAAGGCGAAAAGTTAGACAAACCCAGCATTTCCAGGCTATCGCCTCTCGACCCTGTGGGCCGGGCTGTGTTTAGATACCCCCAATAAGCGCGATCATACGCAACAAAACAGGGGAATTTGATCATGGACAAGAAATCCAGGCGCGGCTTGCTGACCAAGGGTGCTGCCGTCGCGGTTGTTGCCGCCGGCGCCGCTCTGTCGGGCAAAAGCGCCCAGGCTCAGCCCAAGCTGGAAAAGCGTTCGCCTTATCCGCCGCCCAATCCGCCGCCGGCCAACAAGCCCATGTTCTCTCGCGCCGTGGTCTATGGGAACATGCTGTTCATCGCGGGCGTGGGCTATCACAAGCTCGGCAACATTGAGGATCACACCAGGGGTGTGCTGGACGAGATCAAGAAGAACCTGGAGGATGCCGGTTCTTCGTTGCAGAAATGCCTCAAGGTCACCGTCTTACTCGCCGACGGCAAGGATTATGAGCGCATGAATGCGGTCTATCGGACCTACGATTGGGGTTCGCCGCCGCCGGTGCGCACCACCACGGCGGCCGCCTGGGTTCCGGGCGATTCGCTGGTCGAAATCGACGTCATCGCTTACATCTGAAAAGGAGTGCCCCATGGGCCTGTTCGGCAAATGGTCGCGCCGCGACCTGCTTAAGTCTTCCGGTATGGCGGCGGGCGCCTTGACGCCCATCGTCGCCTCTTCCACTCCGGCATCGGCGGAGACCATCACCTTTACCGGCACCGACAAGGACAATCTGTTCACCCAGATTGGGGTGCGGCCGATCCTGAATGCGCGGGGAACCTATACCATCCTCAGCGGTTCGCGCTCCTTGCCGCAAGTCAAGCAGGCCATGTTCGAAGCCTCGCATTATTACGTCCAGATGGACGAAATGATGGAAGGCGTCGGCAAGGAATTGGCGCGGCTGAACGGTTGCGAATCCGCCATGGCCACCACCGGCTGCGAAGCGGCCATCGTGCTGGCCACCGTCGCCTGCATCGCGGGCAGCAATATCGAGAAGTGTCAGGCCCTGCCTGAGGTCAAGGCCAAGGACCAGGTCATCATCCCCAAGCATTCGCGCAATCCCTATGACGTCGGCGTTCGCATGGGCGGCGGCGAACTGATCGAGGTCGAGACGGCGGCCGAACTCCGGTCGCGGATATCCGGGCGCACCGCCATGATCTATGTGACATCCGATCCCCAGGAAGCGCGGAGCGTCCTGCCGATCCCTGCCATCCTCGCCATCGCCAAGGAAAAGAACATTCCGGTCTTTGTCGATGCGGCGGCGGAAGAGCCGATGAACCCCAATGTCTATATGCAGCAGGGCGCCAGCTTTGTCGGCTATTCGGGCGGCAAGTGCCTGCGCGGGCCGCAATCCTCCGGCGTGCTGCTGGGCAAGGCCGACTTGATCAAGGCGGCCTGGTTCCAGGCTTCGCCGCATCACAATTATGGCCGCGCCCTGAAATGTTCCAAGGAAGAAGCCATGGGCATTCTGGCGGCGATGCGCCAGTGGTATAAGCGCGATCACGCCGCCGAACAGCGCATGTGGCGCGGCTGGATGCAGACCGTCGAAAACCGGCTCAAGCCGATCAAGGGTCTGCAATTCGAATATCTGGAGCCCCAGGGCCTTTCCAACAAGGCGACACGGCTGCGCATCCGCTGGGATGCCAACCAGCTGGGCATTACCGGTATGGAAGTAGAGAAGCGCCTGAATGACGGCACGCCGCGCATCATGGTTGAACCGGCGGTCGGCCGCCGGCCGGATCAGATGGCCAGTTACATCACCTTGATGCCTTACATGATGGATCCGGGCGAGGATCGCATCCTGGCCGATGGGATTTTCAAGGTCCTCAGCAATCCCGGAAATAATCCCAATCCGCCTGTGCCAAGCGGCGCGACGGCGGCGGTGGCCGGAAACTGGGCGGTCACGATCCAATATACCTGCGGCACGGGCGAGCAGCATTTCGTGCTGACGCAGAACGGCAATGCCGTGACCGGCAATCACAAGGGCGAGATTTTCAACGCCACCTTGCAGGGCTCGGTCCATGGCGACCAAATCAAGCTGCAAAGCCATATGCCGGTGCCGGGAAACACCATTCACTGGTCCTTTGAAGGCTCGGTGCGCGGCAACAATGCGTCGGGCAATGTGCATATGGGCGAATTCGGTCCCGCCACCTGGACGGCGATCAAGGCATGAGCATCCTCAAGAAGCTGCTGGCCTGCAGCGCCTTGGTGCTTACAGTCTCCGCTGCGCAGGCGCAGAATTTGCCCGCCTACGATCTGTTGCTGCGCGGCGGCCGCGTCATCGATGCCAAGAACAATATCGATGCGGTGATGGATGTCGGCATCAAGGATGGCCGTATCGCCCGCGTGGCGGCGGGCCTGGCGCCTGGTGATGCCATCAAAACCATCGACGTGCGCGGCATGGTGGTCGCGCCGGGACTGATTGACCTGCATACCCACAATTACACCGGAACCGGTGAGCGCAATTCCTATGCCGGCGATAGCAGCATTCCGCCGGACGGTTTCACCTTCCGCACCGGCGTCACCACGGTGATCGATGCCGGTTGCGCGGGCTGGCGCAATTTCGAGGATTTCAAGGACCGCATCATCGATCGTTCCAAGACCCGCATCCTGGCGATGCTCAATATCGTGGGCGCCGGCATGCGGGGCGGCAAGTTCGAGAGCAACACCTTCGACATGGACGGCGAAGCCGCCGCCAAGATGGCGGCGCGCTATCCGGGTCTCATTATCGGCATCAAGACCGCGCATTTTGACGGCCCGGAATGGGCTCCGGTGGAGCAGGCGGTGATCGCCGGCACCAAGGCCAATATTCCGGTAATGGTCGATTTCGGCGCCGACCGCCCAACCCGTCCGCTTTATGACCTGCTGACCAAGAAGCTGCGGCCGGGCGATATCTATACCCATATGTATTCCGGCCTGCGCCAGGAACAGGACCTCAAGACAATGGGACCCAGCAAGGCCTTTATCGACGGCCGCGCCCGGGGCATTTATTTTGATACCGGCACCGGCGGCGGCAGTTTCAAATTCTCGCTTGCCGTGCCGATGATCAAGCAAGGCTTCAAGCCGAATTCTCTTTCCACCGACTTGCACATCACCGCCATGAACAGCTCCACCAAGGACATTCTCAATGTAGCCAGCAAGTTCATGGCCATTGGGCTGACCTTGCCGGAAGTGATCGCCGGCATGACGGCGAATCCGGCGCGCGAGATCAAGCACGAAGAGTTGGGCAATCTTTCGGTGGGCAGTGTCGCCGATGTCGCGGTGCTCAGCGTTCAAAAAGGCCGCTTCGGTTTCACCGACATGGTCAACACCAAGGTGGAAGGCACGCAGAAGCTGGTGGCCGAGCTGACCATCAAGGACGGCAAGGTCGTTTACGACCTGAATGGCCTGGAAGCCCTGGCTTGGGATGCGCCGCAAGGCGATATCAGCCAGGATGCGCGCTGGACGTCCTGGCCGCGGCCGGTCGTGCGTTCCCACTGACGGCGCGGATGTTCACCAAGCGCGAACTGCTGAAGGCCACTGCCAGCCTCGGCCTGGTGTCGGGCTTTCCCGCCGCCGCGCGCGCGGCCTCGCAGGGTGAGATCGCGGCGGGGCCATTCAAGCCTGACTGGGAATCGCTGAAAGCCCAGTACCAGGCCCCCGGCTGGTTCCGCGACGCCAAATTCGGCATCTGGGCGCATTGGAGCGCGCAATGCGTGCCGGAGGCCGGCGACTGGTATGCCCGGCGCATGTATCTCCAGGGCGAGAAACAGTATGACCATCATCTCGCCACTTATGGCCATCCCGCCGATCTCGGCTTCATGGAGATGGACAATCGCTGGAAGGCGGAAAACTGGAATCCGCAAGGCTTGATCGATCTCTATGTCAAAGCCGGGGCGAAGTATTTCGTTTCCCTGGCCAACCACCACGACAATTTCGATAATTTCAATTCCCGCTTTCATGACTGGAATTCCACCCGCATCGGGCCCAAGCGCGACATTGTCGGCACCTGGGCCAAGGCGGCGCGGGCGCGCGGCCTGAAATTCGGCGTCTCCAACCATTCGGCGCATAGCTGGCACTGGTTCCAGGTTGCCTATGGCTATGACCCGGAAGGCGCGCGCGCCGGGCAGCGCTATGATGCCTTCAAGCTCACCAAATATGACGGCAAGGGCAAATGGTGGGAGGGCCTGGATCCGCAAGAGCTTTACGCCGGCGCAGTGATGCCGATGCCCGACGGCCTGACCTCGATCAAGGCCGCCAATGATTTCCATGAAACCCATGACCGGGTGTGGAGCGAAACCCCGCCCTTGGCCAATCCTGCCTTCATCCGGCAATGGTATCTGCGCTGCAAGGATCTGATCGATTCCTACAAGCCGGACCTGATCTATTTCGACAATTTCGATTTGCCGTTGGGGCAGGCGGGACTGGATGTCACCGCCCATTACTATAACAGCTCGATCGCCTGGCATGGCTCGTTGCAGGGTGTGGTGAATTGCAAGGCGCTGCCGGAAAACCGCCGCGCCGCGGTGGTGGAGGATGTGGAACGCGGTTTTCGCGCCGATATCGTGCCGCATCCCTGGCAGACTGATACCTGCATCGGCGACTGGCATTACAATCGCGAACGCTACAATCAGAAAAGCTATATGGGCGCGGCGGCGGTCATTCACCGCTTGTGCGATGTGGTGGCCAAGAATGGCTGCCTGCTTTTGTCCATTCCGGTGCGCGGCGACGGCAGCATCGATTCCGAAGAGCGCAAAATTGTCGAGCAGATCGGCAGCTGGACTCAAAGGTTCGGCGAGGCGATCTATGCCTCGCGGCCCTGGAAAGTTTCCGGCGAGGGCCCGACCCAAATCGCTTCCGGCCAATTCGGCGAAGAAAAGATGAAGCCGTTCGAGGCCGCCGATATCCGTTTCACCACCAAGGGGCCGGTGCTTTACGCCATGACTCTGGGCCGGCCCTCGGGCGCGGTGAATATCGCCTCGCTGGCCAAGGGCGGATCGGTGAAGCGGGTCGAGGTGGTGGGCGGCAATGCGCCGCTAAGCTTTACCCAGGATGCGTCGGGCCTGCATGTCACGGTGCCGCCTGCGGCCAGCCACGAATTCGGCGTTGCCCTGAAAATTTCCGGCGACGGGCTTACCTGAACGGGCCAGAAACGGGGCCTGAAAACAGCCCAAAAACAAAAACGGCGGGGACCAGCTTGCGCTTATCCTCGCCGTTCTTTGTGATTTGCTTCTCTTGCGATCAGCTCTTCACAAGACAGATGATAGCACTGCTATTGTTGCATTCCAGCGCTTTCAGATGGCTTCTGATTCGTAGCTGTGGATAATAGGCTTTTCGTAGATACAGGCAGTAGGGGCTGGTTCGTGGCGTTTCCCAAGATAAAGCAGGTTCGCGCTTTCGTTGTGCGTGGCGGTGGTGCCGATTACCACGACCAAGGCGGCGGTCATTGGATCGACGACCATATCGCCACCCCCATGGCGCGCTATCCGGAGTACCGGCAAAGCCGCCAAAGCTTCGGCATCAATGTGCTGGGCACTTTGGTGGTGGAGATCGAGGCCGAGAATGGCGTCACCGGTGTTGCCGTCACCACGGGCGGCGAGCCCGCCTGCTTTATCGTGGAAAAACATCTGGCGCGTTTCCTGGAAGGGCGCGATCCCGCCCAGACCGAAAAGATATGGGACCAGATGTATTTCTCCACCCAATATTATGGCCGCAAGGGATTGGTGATCAACGCCATCTCCGGCGTCGATCTGGCGCTGTGGGACCTGCTCGGAAAGCTGCGCGACGAACCCGTGCATCAATTGCTAGGCGGGGCGGTGCGCGACGAGCTGCAATTCTATGCCACCGGGGCGCGGCCCGATCTGGCCAAGGAGATGGGCTACATCGGCGGCAAGATGCCGTTGCATCACGGACCCGCCGAAGGCGAGGAGGGGCTGCACAAGGCGCTGGCCGAAATTGCCGCCATGCGTCAGCGCGTGGGGCCGGATTTCTGGCTGATGCTGGATTGCTGGATGGCGCTGGACCTGAATTACGCCACCAAACTGGCGGCCAAGGCCTGGGAGCAATCCGGCCTGAAATGGATCGAAGAGGCGCTGAGCCCGGACGATTATTGGGGCTATCGCGACCTGAAGAAGGCGGTACCGCCCGGAATGCTGGTGACCACCGGCGAGCATGACGCCACGCGTTGGGGTTTCCGCATGCTGCTGGAGATGGATTGCTGCGACATCATCCAGCCCGATGTCGGCTGGTGCGGCGGCGTCACCGAACTGATCAAGATCGCCAATCTGGCGGAGAGTCACGGCAAGCAGATGGTGCCGCATGGCTCATCGGTCTATTCCTATCATTTCGTGATCACCCGCCATAACAGCCCCTTCGCGGAATTCCTGATGATGGCGCCCAAGGCCGACAAGGTGGTGCCGATGTTCGCGCCGCAATTGCTGGGCGAGCCGGTGCCGCAAAATGGCCGCATCAAGCTTTCGGCGCTGGATAAGCCCGGTTTCGGGGTGGAATTGAATCGCGAGATCAAGCTGCACCGGCCTTATCCCAGGTAGCCGATGCTGGACGGCGACTATGATTATATCGTGGTGGGCGCGGGCTCGGCCGGCTGCGTGCTGGCCAACCGCCTGTCCGCCGATCCCAAAAAGCGCGTGCTGCTGCTGGAAGCCGGCGGCCATGACGACTGGATCTGGTTTCATATCCCGGTCGGCTATCTGTTCCTGATCGGCAATCCGCGCAGCGATTGGATGTTCGAGACCGTGGATGAACCCGGCCTCAACGGTCGCAAGCTCAATTATCCGCGCGGCAAGGCGATCGGTGGATCATCTTCGATCAACGCCATGCTCTCCATGCGCGGCCAGGCTCGTGATTACGATCAATGGCGGCAGTTGGGCCTGAGCGGCTGGGGCTGGGACGATGTGCGGCCGGTGTTCCGGCATTTGGACCGGCATTTCCTGGGCGATAACGAACATCATCGCGCCGATGGCGAACTGTCGGTGGAGCTGCCACGGGTACGCTGGCGGATATTGGACAGCATCATCGATGCGGCGGAGGAGAGCGGCATTCCCCGAAGCGCCGATCCCAATACCGGCGACAATGAGGGAAGCTACTATTTCCACGTCAACCAGAAGCGCGGCCGGCGCTGGTCGGCGGCGCGGGGTTTTCTGAAGCCGGTCCTGCATCGCCCCAATCTCCGGCTGGTGACCGATGTGCAGGTGGAGCGAGTGCTGTTCGATGGCAAGCGCGCTGTGGGGGTGCGTTACCGGCAGGGCAATACTGTTTTTGACGCGAAAGCCAAAGGCGAAGTGTTGTTATCCTCGGGCGCCATTGGCTCGGTGCAGATTTTGCAACGCTCCGGCATCGGCCCGGGTGCCTGGCTGAATCAGGCGGGCATTCCCGTACAGCACGCCCTGGAAGGGGTGGGCCGCAACCTGCAGGACCATTTGCAATTGCGCGCCATGTACCGGGTCAGCGGGGTCAAGACCTTGAACCAGGTCTATTACTCGCTGCTGGGCCGCCCGATGATGGCTTTGCAATATGCGTTGCTGCGGCGCGGGCCGATGACCATGGCGGCATCGCAACTGTGCATCGTCACCCGCTCCGACTCCGCGCAAGAGCGCGCCAATGTTCAATTCCACGTCCAACCCTTGTCGCTGGACCGGTTCGGAACCCCATTGCACCGCTTTCCCGCCATCACCGTCAGCCCGTGCAATCTGCGGCCCACATCGCGCGGCACGGTCAAGATCACCTCCGCCGCGCTGGACGCGCCGCCGCAGATCGCGCCCAATTATCTTTCCACCGATGAAGACCGCCGCATTGCCGCCGATTGCCTGCGCTTGACGCGGCGGTTGATGGCGCAGCCTGCGCTTTCGCAATACCAGCCGGAAGAATTCCGTCCCGGGCCGGATGTCGGCGATGGCGATGCCGAGTTGATCCATGCGGCGGGTGACATTGGCACCACCATCTTTCATCCCGTCGGCACCGCCAAAATGGGCTTGGCCAGCGATCCGCTGGCGGTGGTCGATGAACGGCTCAGGGTTCGCGGCTTTGAACGTTTGCGGGTGATCGACGCCTCGGTGATGCCGACGATTACCTCAGGCAACACCAACACGCCCACCATCATGATCGCGGCCAAGGGCAGCGAGATGGTTTTGCAGGATTCTAAGTAACCGGCGCCGGATTGAACAAGGTCAGATTGTTGTGCAGGCCCCAGCGATCAGCCCAGACCTGTTTCCTGCCGCTGGCGACATCCAGCATCAGCTGGAACAATTCCCAGCCCACTTGCTCGATGGTTTTTTCGCCGGTGGCGATGGGCCCGGCATCCAGGTCAATCAGATCGTTCCAGCGCTTGGCAAGTTCGCTGCGGGTCGAAACCTTGATCACCGGCACGGCGGCCAGGCCGTAAGGCGTGCCCCGCCCGGTGGTGAAAACATGCAGATTCATGCCCGCGGCCATCTGCAGGGTGCCGCAGACAAAATCGCTGGCCGGGGTGGCGGCGAAGACCAAGCCGCGCTGGCGCACTTTTTCGCCGGGCGCCAGCACCGCATTGATGGCGCTGGTGCCGGATTTGGCCACCGAGCCCAGGGATTTTTCGATGATGTTGGACAGGCCGCCCTTTTTGTTGCCGGGCGTGGTGTTGGCGCCGCGATCGACCTCGCCCTTGGCAAGATAATCATCATACCAGCGCATTTCGCGCACCAGCGCCTCGGCGACGTCTTTGGTCGCGGCGCGGGGCGTCAGCAGGTGAATGGCATCGCGAACTTCGGTGACTTCCGAGAACATCACCGTGGCGCCGGCCCGCACCAGCAGGTCGGCACAGAAGCCCAGCGCCGGATTGGCGGTGAGACCGGAGAAGGCATCGCTGCCTCCGCATTGCATGCCGACGATCAATTCGGCGGCCGGCACGGTCTCGCGCTTGCGCTGATTCAAGATTATCAGCCGCTCTTCCACCTTTGCCATGATGCCGTCGATCATGGCGCCGAAACCGACATAGGCTTCATCTTGCAACCGTAACGTACCGGTCTCTTGTCCTTTCGGTAGCAGGCGCTCGGGCGCCAGCTTCTCGCAGCCCAGGCCAACCACCAGCACTTCGCCGCCGAAATTGGGATTGTTGGCCAGGTTCTGCAGGGTGCGGATCGGCACCACTGCCGCCGGGGCATTGATCGCCACGCCGCAGCCATAGGCATGGGTCAGCACCACCACGTCATCGACATTGGGATATTTGGGGAGCAGCACGTCCTTGATGCGCTTGAGCGCGAACTCCATGGTCCCCGCCACGCATTGCACGCTGGTGGAAACGGCCAGGATATTCTTGGTTCCCACCGTGCCGTCGGCATTGCGGTAGCCTTCGAAGGTATGGCCGGTCAGCGGTTCCGGCTTGGGCGGCGGGCGCGTCGCCATCTCCAACTGATCCAGCGGCGGGGCGGTGCCCATCACCACATTGTCTTCATTGATCCAGTCGCCGCGCGCAATCGCGCCCTTGGCGGTGCCGATAACTTCGTTATAGCGGATGACATCGCCGCCATCGGCAATATCGCTCAGCGCCACCTTGTGGCCCTGGGGCACGAAATGGTTCAGCACCAACCCGTCGGGAAATGCCGTGCCGGCCGGAAGGCCCAGGCCATTGACCACAATCGCCACATTGTCGCCAGGCGCGACCTGGATGCGGCGCGGCGGCTCATGCGGCGGCTTGTTCTGGATATTCATGGTCCGACTATAGACCCCTTCAACGCACCAGGCACGGTTTCTTGGGATCGAATTTCCACCCCGGAATCAGGAATTGCATGCCGACCGCGTCGTCGCGGGCGCCGTCGCCCAGGGTTTTGTAGGTGGCATTGGCTTTTTCAACCTCGGCCATGTCGATCTCGACCCCCAGCCCGCCGCGCTTGGGAACCGCCACCAAACCGCCCTTGATCTGGAACGGTTCCTTGGTCAGGCGCTGGCCGTCCTGCCAGATCCAATGGGTGTCGATGGCGGTGATATTGCCCGGCGCGGCGGCGGCAACATGGGTGAACATGGCCAGCGAGACGTCGAAATGATTGTTGGAATGGCTGCCCCAGCGCAGGTCGCGGTCGGCGCAGATCTGGGCGACGCGCACGCTGCCGCGCATGGTCCAGAAATGCGGATCGGCCAGGGGAATATCGACCGAACCCAGATCGATGGCATGCACCATCTGCCGCCAGTCGGTGGCGATCATGTTGGTGGCGGTGGGAAGGCCGGTGGCGCGGCGGAACTCGGCCATGATCTCGCGCCCCGAATAGCCGCCTTCGGCGCCGCAGGGGTCTTCGGCATAGGCCAGGATGTCGCCGCGCCCCTTGCACAGACCAATGGCTTCCTTCAGCGACCAGGCGCCGTTGGGGTCCAAGGTAATGCGCGCCTTGGGAAAGCGCTTGGCCAGGGCTTCGATCGCCTTGATTTCCTCGGAACCCGCCAGTACGCCGCCCTTAAGCTTGAAATCGTTGAAGCCGTAGCGCTCATAGGCGGCCTCCGCCGTGCGCACGATGGCATCCGGCGTCAGCGCTTCTTCGTCGCGCACACGGGTCCAGGCATCGCCCTTTTGATCATGGCGATAGGGCAGGTTGGTCTTTTTGCGGTCGCCGATGAAGAAGAGGTAGCCCAGCATCTCCACCTGGTCGCGCTGCTGGCCTTCGCCCAACAGAGCGGCGACGGGCACATCGAGATGCTGGCCCAAAAGGTCGAGGAGGGCGCATTCCAGCGCCGCCTGGACATGCACGGTGGTGCGCAGGTCGAAGGTCTGAAGCCCGCGTCCGCCGGAATCGCGGTCGGCGAAACGGCGGCCCACGCTGCTGAGGATGTTGTTCCAGGTTCCCAGACTGGCGCCGATCACCAGATCGCGGCTGTCTTCCAAGGTCTGGCGGATTTTCTCGCCGCCCGGCACTTCACCGACGCCGCTGTTACCGGCACTGTCGGTCAGGATCACCAGATTGCGGGTGAAATAGGGGGCATGCGCGCCCGACAGATTCAGCAGCATGCTGTCCTGTCCGGCGACAGGAATGACTTTCATATCCATGACGCGCGGCGCGCCGCTGATCTTCTCGGGCATAAGCGATTTTCCGATTGCTAGATGGGCCTCAGCACCACGCGTTTGATTTCGCCGGCGATGAACAGATAGCTCACCATGGCGACAATGGAATGGGCGAAGACGAACAGCAGCGCCATGTCCCAATTGTTACCGGTGGCATTCAGGATGTAGGCAATGGCGATGGGGGTGAAGATGCCCGCCGCGTTGCCGAACAGGTTGAAGATGCTGCCCGACAGGCCGGTGGCTTCGCGCGGCGCGGCATCCGACATCACCGCCCAGCCCAGCGACGCCACACCCTTTCCGAAGAAGGCGATGGCCATGAAGGTCAAAACCAGTGTCTGGGAGTCGGTGAAATTGCAGAGCAGGATGGCGCAGGAGATTATAAGACCCACTACGATCGGAATTTTGCGCGAAACTGACAGCGACACGTTGTTGCGTAACAACATGTCGGACAGGATGCCGCCCAACACGCCGCCGACAAAACCCGCAATCGCGGGCGCCGCGGCGGCAAAGCCGGCCTGGGTGATGGACAGGCCGCGTGCCCTGACCAGATAGATGGGAAACCAGGTCGCGAAGAAATAGGTCATGGCGGTGATGCAATACTGCGCCAGGTAAATACCCAGCAGCATGCGATTGGCCAGAAGCTGCCCCACCGCGCTCCAGCGGATCGGCTGCGCCGCGGCGGCGGGACGGTCCAGATTCACCAGCGCGCCGTTCTTCTCGATATAATCATATTCGCGCTTGCTGATCTGCTTGTGGCGCGACGGGGAATGCACCACCACCCAGAACAGCGCCCAACCCAGCAGCCCGACGGCGCCCATCACCATATAGGTGTGGCGCCAGCCATAAGCGCCGGTGACATAGCCCATCAGGGGTGCGAAGGCGACCAGGGAGAAATATTGTGAGGAGTTGAAGATTGCGCTTGCGGTGCCGCGCTCCGCGTTGGGAAACCAGTTCGCGACGATGCGGGCATTGGCCGGGAAGGACGGCGACTCCGCAAAGCCCACCATGAAGCGCAGCAGGAACATGCTGATCATGACGGGGATGAAGGCGAAGGAAGCGGCGAAAGCCTGCAGGCCGGTGAAGATCGACCACAGGAAGATGGCCCACAGATAGACGGGCCGCGAACCGAAGCGGTCCAGCAGCGCGCCGCCGGGAATCTGTCCCGCGACATAGGACCAGCCAAAGGCGGAGAAGATATAGCCCAACTGGATGGTGGTGATGCCCAGCTCGTCCGACATCTGCGAGCCGGTATAGGAGAGGGTGGCGCGTTCGGCGTAGTTGATGGCGGAGACAATGAACAGGGTCGCGACGATCCAGAAACGGATATGGCTGTTGCGCGTGTCCGCGGTTGCGTCCGTCATGATTTCTCCGATCCCCGAAGGTGGCCGCTCAAAGGGCCTTATTGGCCAAAAACAGGCACTTAAATGTTATGGGCGGCAGCTTGGCGCGTCCAAGCCAAAGGTTCAAGCGATCAATGCGCCCTTTGCATCAATCCGCTTTTAGGCTTCTTCCAGGCCCTGGCCGGATTGCGGCTGCAACAGGTCCAAAAAGGCGCCCAGCGCCGGATTGTCGTTCTCGCTGCGCCAGGCGGCGAACAGCTCGACGGGTGCTTCGGGGAGGGTTTCCACCGGGCGGAAATGCACATCGTCGAAATGCAGCGACATGGCCGCTTCCGGCACCAGCGCCGCGCCGATGCCGGCGCGCACCAAAGCCAGCATGGAGTGAATCTGGCTCAGGGACTGGATGGTGACGGGCGCGGATTTCTCGGCCTCGAACAGCGATGCCAGCATGTCATGGAAATAGCGTGCGCCTTCGGCGGCATACATGATCAGGGGCTGGCGGTCGAAATGCTTGAGGGTCAGAGTGGCCTCGGCAATGCGCGGGTCGCCCACGGGGAGGGCGGCCACCAGCCTTTCGCTCGCGACTTTCAAGGTGGAAAATTCGTTGCGCGTGACCGGCGGCCGCAGCAGGCCGACATCGATCCGGCCGGTGAGCAGGCTTTCCACCTGTTCGCTGGAGACCATTTCCTTCAGCGCCACGTCGATATTGGGCGCGTGCGAGGCGCGCTGCAGGAGCAGGCGCGGCAGAAAGCTGTAGCCGCTGGCGGCGGTGAAGCCCAAGGTGATGGTGCCGGCCTCGCCGCTGGCAATGCGGCGGGTGGCCAGGGCGGCGCTTTCGGTCAGGCGCAGGATGCGGCGGGCTTCCAGCAGAAACACGCGGCCCGCTGGGGTCAGCTTGACGGCGCGGCTGGTGCGGTCCAGCAGCTTCACGCCCAAAACATGTTCCAGCAACTGGATCTGCCGCGACAGCGGCGGCTGGGTCATGTTCATGCGCGCCGCGGCGCGGCCGAAATGCAGTTCCTCGGCGGCGGCGACAAAACAGCGAAGCTGCCGAAGTTCGAATTGCGACCAGAAGGATGCGCCTGCCATGGCGCTCCCTATAGCGGTAAAACGGGCCTTCTTAAACCGGTTTGGCGGTGTCGATCAGCCGCTTCAGGCGCGAGAACTGGTCCGGGGTCAGTTCCGTCAGGGGCGTGCGCACCGGTCCGGCCGAACGGCCGATGGCCGTCATGCCCGCCTTGACGATGGAAACCGCGTAACCCTTGTTCTCGTTGCGGATGGCGATATAGGGCAGCACGAATTCTTTCAGCCCCTTCATCACCTTGGCGTGATCCTTGGCCCGTACCGCGTCATAAAAGGCCAGCGCCCATTCCGGCATGAAATTGTAGATGGCGGAGGAGTAGGTGGTGACGCCCATTTCCAGATAGGGAAGCGCGAAGGTCTCCGCCGTGGGCAGGCCGCCGACATAGGTCAATCGGTCGCCCATCTTGGCATAGACCCGCATCATCAATTCGATATCGCCGACGCCGTCCTTGAATCCGACCAGATTGGGATTGCGGTCGCACAATTTGGCCAGACTGTCTTCGCTCAGAATGGCATTGTCGCGGTTATAGACAATCACGCCGATCGAAGTGGCTTGGCATACCGCTTCGATATGGGCGATCAAGCCTTCCTGCGAAGGCACCATCAGATAGGGCGGCAAAAGCAGCAACCCATCGGCGCCCGCTTTTTCGGCGGCCTTGGCCAGCTCCACCGCGATGGCGGTGCCGTAGCCGCAACCGGCGATCACCGGGGTCTGGCCGGCGGTTTCTTTTACGGCGGCACTCACCACCGTCGCCACTTCGCCGGGCGTGAGGGAGAAAAACTCGCCCGTGCCGCCGGCGGCAAAAAGCCCCGTCAGGCGCTTGAAGCTGAGCAGCCAGGCGCAATGCTCGCGATAGGGGCCTTCCTGAAATTGGAAATTCCTGTCGAAATGCGTGACCGGAAAGGACAACAGTCCCTTGGCCAGGATTTTCGCCATCTCCTGCGGCGACAATTTGCTCATGCATCTCTCCTGAATCTTGCGCAATTTCCGGCAAAAGTACGGGCAGGCTTCCGGCCGGTCCAAGCCAAACACGCTATCGACCGATGCGGATTTAGCATTGCCATGTTAGGGTCCCTTTCAGAGACAAACGGGGAATCCGGATGAACCGCAGGGATATTCTCAAAGCCACGGGGGCCGGCATGATCGCCAGCTCTTTGCCTGCCCAGGCCGCACCCGCATGGGACAAAGTGAAACTGGATATGGCCGCCAAGCTGATGGAAGGCTGGATCGCCGATGGCCGGGTGCAGGGCGCCTCCATTCTGGTAAGCCGGGGCGCCAGCCAGCAGTTCGCCCGCAATTTCGGCACCGCCAAGGGCAGCGAGCCGGTCTTCCTGCTTGCCTCCATCACCAAGCCGATGACGGCGGCGGTGGTGATGACATTGGTGGATTCCGGCCAGCTCAGCCTGGACGACAAGGTGAGCAAATTCTTCCCAGCCTTTACCGGCGAAGGGCGCGACACAATTACGGTGCGTCATCTTCTCACCCATACCGGCGGCTTGCCCGACATGCTGGGCGATGACGAGATGATGCGCGAACGCCATGCCCCGCTATCCGACTATCGCGAAGGTGCGATCAAGGCGCCGCTGAAATTCGCCCCGGGCACCAAATATTCCTATGCCAGCATGGGCATTCTTCTGTCCTCGGAAATCGCCCAGAAAATCACCGGTAAGCCTTTTGCCGACATCATGGACGAGCGCCTGTTCCGTCCCTTGGGCATGAGCCGCACCGCGTATGGCCTGCGCGGCCGCGCCAACAGCACCACCGTGCCGAGCCAGGCCGCGCCCGCCATGACCGAAGCCGGCAAGAAAAGCTGGGACAGCTGGAACTGGAACAGCGCCTATTGGCGCAATCTGGGCGCGCCCTGGGGCGGGGCGCTGGGTTCGGCCGCGGATGTCGCGCGTTTCTATCGCGAATTTTTGGACAAGCGCGGCACCATTCTCAAGCCCACCACCGAAGCTTTGATGATCACCAATCAGAGCCCCGCCGGCGTGAAAGCCAGCGGATTGGGTTTCGACCTGCCGCCCAGTGTGGGCTCTCCCGGCCTCGGCCCGCGCACCTTCGGTCACAATGGTTCCACCGGCACCTTGTCCTGGGCCGACCCCGACACCGGCACCATCTGCGTGGTGCTGACCACGCTTTATGCGTCGGCGGTCAGGCCGCACCCGATGAACCTGGTGTCCGACCTGATCGCCCAGGCGGTGACGAAAGCCTGATTACTTTTTTGCCCTCTTGGCGAGGGCATCGATATATTCCTGCACTGCGGCGCGGACGACGGGCAGCTTGTCGATATTGTCCTTCATCCATTGGACGAAATCGGCCTGGATGGCCGGCGTCCAGTCCCGGTCGATTTCGCCGGCGGTGTATTTCTGCTCCCGCAGGCGCAAATGACCGAAGGTGTCGCGCAAGCGGGTGTGTTCGGAATCCTGCACCACCTTCTCGGCCAGCTGCGGGGGAATAAACATCACGCCGCCGTCGCGGCCCAGCACCACGTCGCCCGGCATCACCGCGGCGTGGCCGATGCGGGTGGGACCGTTGATCGCCACCATGGTGGAATTCAGCGGACGCCCTTCATCGCCGATGCGGCCATAGTGATGGGAGGGATCGTAAGAGCGGAAATAGGAGATGAAGTTGGGAAGCTCCTTCAAGCCGTTGATGTCGCGCAACGCGCCATCATAGACGACGCCGCTGCCCGAGCGGGCATAGATGGCATTGCCGACATTGTCGCCGATGGAGGGGCCGCCCACCTTCAAGCCGAAATGATCGCTGACATAGACGTCGCGCTGCTGCAGCATGTCCACCGGCCAGGCATTGGGCCCGCCCTTGCGGCCATCGGCCTTGCCGTCGGCTTCGATCACTTTTTGCAGATCCAGCCGGCCGGGGATCCAGGTCGAGGTGAGGGCCCGGCCCACCAGGATTTTATCGCCGAAGAGCGTTTGCCAACCGTCCTCATACTGCTGTTCGTAACCGGCAAAGCGCAGGGTCGCCCAGGCTTCCTCCATGGTGACGCTTTTCATCCGGTCCAGGATGGCATCCGGCACTTTGGGACGGCCGTCGGGAAAGCGTTCGCCCGTCCATTCCGGCGAGTTGTGAATCACCTCCTCGCGCGGGACAAAGCCTTGATGCGCCAATGCTGGTGTTGCAATTGCGAAGGCGATAGCCGCCGCCTGCATCAGAATCTTCATGATCATTTCTCCCAAACACACTGGCCAAAACCCGCTGGAATAATCACCCGCCAGCCCAATCGCGCAAGCAAAATCGTTAGCGCTACCAATTTCGCTGTGCTTTAGTCCCCGCAAACAAACGGGAGGGGCTGATGGATCGCCGTTCTTTTCTCGGCACGGGCCTAAGTGCGGGTATGGGTGCGAGTTTTTATGCGGCGCTGCTGGGTGAGGCAAAAGCCGCAGGCACCAGCCGGGCCCCCAAGCTCAAAATTCGCGAAGTGCGCGCCATACGCCTGAAGAACGGTTTCAACAGCCGTTTCGTGCGCGTCTATACCGAGGAAGGGCTGACCGGCACCGGCGAGTGTGTCGACTCCATGGGCACCGAATACATCATCAACAACAACTTCAATGCGATGCTCAAGGGCCGTGACCCGCTGGAAATCCAGAGCATCATCGCTGATTTCAATGGCTACCGCCGGATCAATCTTGGCGGTCCGCCTTCGGTCGTATTCATCAAGGGCAATGGCGGTCCCTATCTTACCGCGGTGTCCGGGGTCGAGATGGCGCTGTGGGACCTGGCGGGGAAGGCGCTGGGCTTGCCGATCCACCAACTGCTGGGCGGCAAGATTCGCGATCGCGTGCCGGTCTATGTCCATGCCGCCAGTCCCAAGATCGGGCGCGATCTGGTGGATCGGCTCAAGCTGCGGGCGCTGAAGGTCGGCCTGGATTATTCCAACGACGACTGGTCCATCAACAAGGGGCTGGAAAAGGGCAAGCGCTTCGGCCTGCACATGACCAACAACCAGATCGACGATACGGTGAATTTCTTCGCCGGTTTCCGCAAGGAACTGGGGCTTGATACCGAACTGGGATTGGAATTGCACGCCCATTACGATTTGGAAGCTGGCTTGAAACTCTGTCAGCAGGTCGAGCAATACCGGCCGCTATTCGTGGAAGAGCCCACCACCAGCGACAATGTCGAATCCATGCTCCGCATCCGCAACAACAGCCGCGTGCCCATCGCGGCAGGCGAGAATATCTATACACGCGCCGGCTTCCGTCCCTTCCTAGAAAAACAGGCGCTGTCGATCATTCAGCCGGACTTCACCAAGGCGGGCGGGTTGATGGAGGGGCTGAAGATTGCCGCCATGGCCGAGACGTATAACGTGCCCGTGGCGCCGCATGGTGTCTGCTCGCCTTTGGGCACCATGGGCATCAACCATGTCTGCGCCGTGATACCCAATTTCCTGGTTCAGGAATTCACCCACTATGAGAACAGGCTTTATACCGATTTGTGCGAACCGGTGAAGCTGGACGCGGAGGGCTATCTCGCGGTTCCCAATGCGCCCGGCATCGGCGTCGAATTGAACGAAGCCGCGGTGAAGGAACGCCTGGAACCGGAATTCAAGATGCTGTGAGGCAACGCCCCGCGCATTCGGGAGGCGAGTCACAGGCTGAGCCACCAGGCAGGCCCGCTTTTAACCCATAGCGGACATTCCGGCAATCGCGACCCCTCGTCGCCAGTTGCGAATTCTTCTTCCCCGGCAGGTGTTTGCGCGTCGCTCAGGGCAATTCTCAGGCGTTGACGGCGGCGGTGCCTGCCCGGCGCGGATATGCCTGAATCTCTGCAAATCCGGCTGTCGGGGCCGGGCCGGAGGCGTATAGTTCGCCCGCAGAGTCGTGATTTCGTCGCCGTGCCATTTTTCCAAAGAGAATTGCTGAAGGGGAATGACGGATGGGTTCGAAACGAACTACGCGCAGAGATCTCCTCAAAAGCGGCGGCGCATTGGCCGGCGGATTGGCGGTGCTCGGCCAAACACAAGCATCGGGCCAGACGCCGACAGTGGCGCCAACAGTGGCGCCGGAACACGACCATGGATCGGGCGCCAGCCCGATGGTCAAGGGCACCAAGGAACTGGTCGAATACGGCCAGCGCTCCCATTTCGTGACTTCGGTGCGCATCGCCCATCCTGTGGGCGGCAGGCATTCGCCCGACGCGTTCGGCAAGACGTTTCACATCGCCACGCCGCTGCAGGATTCGGTGGGCGTGATCACGCCCTCGTCGCTCCATTATGTCGCGACGACCCGCGGCGCCTTTGTTCCGGACATCGACCCCAAGCAGCACAGGCTGATGATTCACGGGGTGGTTGACCGGCCCTTGACCTTCAGCATGGAGGATTTGAAGCGCCTGCCCTCCGTAACCCGCACGCATTTCATCGAATGCGCGGGCAACCGGCACAATGGGCGGCAAAAGACCGTGCAGGAAACGCATGGGATGGTCAGTTGCGCCGAGTGGACCGGCGTGCTGCTTTCCACCCTGCTCAAGGAATGCGGCCTGAAAACCAGCGCCAAATGGTTTGTCGCCGAAGGCGCCGAGGAAGTGAAGGGCGCCTCCAGCATGCCGATCGCCAAGGCGATGGACGACTGCATCATCGCCTATGGCATGAACGGCGAGGCGGTGCGGCCTCAGAACGGTTATCCGCTGCGTCTGATGGTTCCCGGCTTTGAGGGAATCTTCCACACCAAGTGGCTGCGGCGCATCAAGGTCGTCGACCGTTATTACATGAACTATAACGACTATGGGCATCTCGAAAAGAGCGAGAAAGAAGCCGCGCTCGCCTTCCAGATCGGACCCAAGTCGGTCATCACCAAACCGTCCGGCGCACAACAACTGTCTGGCCCCGGCTTTTACGAGATCACCGGGCTGGCCTGGTCCGGCGGCGGCGCCATTCGCAGCGTGGAAGTCTCCACCGATGGCGGGAAGAAATGGAACCGCGCCGAGATCAAGGCGGCGCCGCAACGCATGTCGCACACCAGGTTCGGCTATCCCTGGGTTTGGGATGGCAAGGAGACCGAGATTCTGTCCCGCTGCACCGACGAGATCGGGCAGCAGCAACCGACCCGCGAACAGGTCGCCAAATATTGGAACGTGCCTTTTGAGCGGTCCTACCGCGTGCCTGGGCTCGACAACAGCGTGATGCCCTGGAAGATCAACAAAGATGGCAGTGTGACCAATGGGCTCGCTTAGACTTGCGATGATTACGCTGCTCTTGAGCAGCCCTGCTTTGGCCCAGTCGCCCACCTATGGCGTTGGCCGCACACCAACGCCGGACGAAATCCGCGCCATGGACATTTCGATCAGCTCGAACGGAGAGGAACTCCCCGAAGGCCGCGGCAGCGCCAAGGAAGGCGCAATAGTCTTTCAGCAGAAAGCCTGCGCCGGCTGCCATGGCAAAGCGGGCGCAGGATCGATCGCGCCCGAGCTGCAATCGAACAAGGGCCAGGATGTTTCCGTCTGGGAACGGGGGAGAGGAAAATCGGGATGGATGATCCTGCCGATAACCGCTCCCTATGCGACCATCGTGTGGGACTATATCAATCGCGGCATGCCACTGGGGAAGGAAGGGACTCTCACCCCCGATGAAGTCTACGCCCTGACGGCCTATCTGCTTGCCGTCAACAAGGTGATCCCGGAGGATCAGGTCCTCGACAAGGAAAGCCTGCCCAAGGTCAAGATGCCGATGGGCGACAAGGACTATGGCCGGCTGCCGGACTGGAAGCCCAAAACGCACAGGCTTCCGGGTTACGGCCATTAGATTATTCGCGGCGGTTCAGCGCGGCGGCTATCTCCTTGTCCAGCGCCGTAGGCGGAAAATCGCCGCTCCGGATCGCCAGGATTTTTCCGTCCGCGCTGATCAGGAATTGCTGCGGCAGGCCCAGCACGCCGCCGAAAAGATTGCCCAGTTTCGCATCGCCCAGCACCACGGGATAATGGAATGGGATCTCCCGCATCGTCTGTTTGGTGACATTCGCGGAATCGTCCATCGAAACGCCGACCACCTGAAAGCCGCGCGCGCCATATTTTTTCTGCAACTGGCCGAGATGGGGAATTGCGATGATGCAGGGCGGGCACCAGCTCGCCCAGAAATCCACCAGCACGATCTTGCCGCGCAGGGTTTTCAGGTCAAAGGGACGGCCCTGTAAATCGCTACGGACGAATTGCGGCGCCGCGTCTCCCACCTTCAATTTGACAGGCATTTGGGCGGACGCGTTGGCCGCCAGTGCCAGCAGCAACACCAATGCCGCCAAGACACGTGACATCAGCCGCCTCGCGTTACTGGATAACCTTTGTCCACCCAGTCCTCGCCGAAATTGCTGGCGAGATACAGCACCTTCACCTTGGTGAAGCCCATCTCCGTCAGCTGCTTATAGGCGGCGGCGATATTGGGGCATTTCTCCCAAGGACAGCAGCCGCAATAGATCACCATCAGCCTGTCGCGGGCCAGGCCGTCTACATGCTTTTTGAGATTGAGCAAGCCGTCATCTCTGTTCCCCGGTCCGGCATACAGGGAATTGGGAATATGGGCCTGCTGGTACATGGTGTTGAAACCGACCTGCAGCATCGGAGGGATGTCGCCGGCCTTCAACATCGCCGCCAGCTCCGCCGGCTGAATCTGCACGGCGGCGGGAATGGTCAAGGCGTCGCCGGGCGCCGCGCTTGCGCGCAGCGGGGCCAGCAACAGGACCGCGAGCAGATGTGCCAAGATGGCAAGACGCATGGCATTGCTCCTTTTTGCGCACTTTATGCCTTTGACCGGAAGGGTGGAAGCGCCTTGAAGGACAGCAGGAAAGGCGCGGACCCAAGCGTCCGCTATCGGCGCAAAGCGGAGGTTTGCCGGCGCCAGTCGATCTATTCCATGCCGAACAAATACCGACGCTGATGCTCAATCAGCCAAGGCCGTCTGCTCGGCAAGGTCGAAGATCTGCGTCATCGGCACCCATTTTTGGCCGGGTGCGGCATGGGGCAGGGCTTTCTGGAAAGTCCACATCAGGGCTTCCCATTCGTCATACTGAGGCGGAATGTTGCGGGCGCGGGGATAGTCGTCGGCCACGGTGGCGATCATCACCATGCGGTCGCCGCTGCGCCAGATTTCCATGCCTTCGATGCCCTGAGCATGGATGTCGTCGACAATCTGCGGCCAGACCCCTCCGGGGCGGTGGAATTGCTCATATTCCGCGATTTTGGCCGCGTCGTTGACCAGGTCCAAGGCAAAGCATAGGCGGCGGCTCATTTTGTTGCGCTCCCGGCAGGCCTTTGGACTATAAGAGGCGCCAAGGTTTTTTGGGAGTTTTCATGGCCTCTTTCCTGCGCCTGCATCCGACCGACAATGTGGTGGTCGCGGTGGCGGGCCTCATCCCGGGCGACATTGTCGACGATGTGAAAATCCTCCGGCGCATCCCGCCGGGCCACAAGGCTGCGGTGCGTCCGATCAAGAAGGATGAGCCGGCGCTGAAGTTCGGCCAGATCATCGGTTTCGCCAATCAGGACATCGCGCCGGGCGATTGGGTGCATGAACACAATATCGGCTTTCATGCCGTGGACCGCGACTATCAGTTCGAAGTGGATGCCCGCGATCCCGCGCCGCTTTCCGGCGCGACCTTCCAAGGCTATCGCCGCGCCAACGGCAAGTTCGGCACCCGAAACTATCTGGGCATTCTCACCAGCGTGAATTGCTCGGCTACCGTGGCGCGGATCATCGCGCGGGAAGTGGATAAGAGCGGGCTGCTGGACGACTATCCGGATATCGACGGCGTGATCCCGCTGGTGCATGGCCATGGCTGTGGCATGGACAGCAAGGGCGAGGGCTACGAAGTCTTGAAGCGCACCCAATGGGGCTATGCCGCCAATCCCAATATGGGCGCGGTGCTGATGGTGGGACTGGGCTGCGAGACCTTCCAGATCGCGCGCTGGAAACAGGCTTATAATATCGCCGAAAGCGACACTTTCCGCTCCTTGACCATTCAGGATTCCGGCGGCACCCAAAAGGCGATTGAGGCCGGCATCGCGGCAGTGCGCGATCTGTTGCCCGCCGCTGCCGGCGTGAAACGCGAAACCGCGCCCGCGTCCGAGCTTATGCTGGCGCTGCAATGCGGCGGCAGCGACGGCTATTCCGGCATCACCGCCAATCCGGCGCTTGGCGCGGCGGTGGATTTGCTGGTGGCCCATGGCGGCACCGCCATTCTGTCGGAAACGCCGGAAATCTATGGCGCCGAACATCTGCTTACCCGCCGCGCCGCGCCCGATGTCGGCAAAAAGCTGATCGAGCGCATCCGCTGGTGGGAGGACTACACCAGCCGCAATGCCGGCAGCATGAACAACAATCCCTCGCCGGGAAACAAGGCGGGCGGCTTGACCACCATTCTGGAAAAATCCCTGGGCGCGGCGGCCAAGGGCGGCACCACGCGGCTGAAGGCGGTGGTGGAGTATGCCGAACCCGTCAACACAAAAGGCTTCGTGTTCATGGATACGCCCGGCTACGATCCGGTCTCGGCCACCGGACAAGTCGCGGGCGGCGCCAATATCCTTTGCTTCACCACCGGGCGCGGCTCGGCCTATGGCTGCAAGCCCACGCCGTCGATCAAGCTGGCCACCAACACGCCGGTCTATGAACGCATGATCGACGACATGGATATCAATTGCGGCGATGTGCTGGATGGGGTTTCGATCCAGGACAAGGGCAAGGAGATTTTCGAGCACATTCTCAAGATCGCCTCCGGGATGCGTTCCAAGTCCGAAAAACTGGGCTATGGCGATGCCGAATTCGTGCCCTGGCAGATCGGCGCGACCATGTAGCGTCAGCCTGCGAAAACCGCTTAACTGCGGAAAACGGACTTCAGATCCGGACAGGGGCGAGGCATGGTGAAATTGCCGATTGTTGAAAAACGCTATGTGGTGGCGTTTTCGCTGACTGCAACTTTGTTTTTCGCCTGGGGCCTGGCATCGCAGTTCAACGACCTGCTGCTGCATCATTTTCAGAAGGCGCTGGATATCAGCCGCACCCGCGCCAGCCTGACCCAGTTTGCTTTCTATATCGGCTATTTCTGCGCCCCCTTGCCGGCGGCGATGATCATCCGCCGGCTGGGCTACAAGAAATGCATGGTGATCGGCCTGGCCATGTATGCCATCGGCGCCTTTCTGTTCGTCCCGGCGGCCGGCTTGCGTGTCTATGGCGTTTTCCTGATCGCGCTTTACATCATCGCCATCGGCGCCGGTTTTCTGGAAACCAGCGCCAATCCCTATATCGCCATCATGGGCGACCCCAAGACCAGTTCGCCGCGGTTGAATTTCGCGCAAGCCTTCAACGGCGTCGCCACCGTGCTGGGGCCGTTGGTCGGTGGCTCTGTGATTTTTTCCGGCGTGGAATATACCCCCGCCCAGCTCGCCACCATGACGCCGCAGGCAGTCGATGCCTGGCGCGCCGAGGAGGCCGCTTCGGTGGGACCACCCTATCTGGTGCTGGGAATTCTGATGGTGGTGATCGCCACGGCCATAGCACTGACCAAATACCCGCCCTTGCGCGCCGAAGTGACGCCGGAAGGACGTTGTTCGCCTTTTGCGGTGCTGAAGAAGCCGCGGGTACGTTATGCGGTGATCGCACAATTCTTTTATGTCGGCGCCCAGGTCGGGACCTGGAGCCTGCTGGTGGATTTCGCGCAAGAAGCCGCAGCTGTGCCCGAGCGCATCGCTGCCCAAGTCTATCTGGAGGCCACCATGATCGCTTTCTGCGTCGGGCGCTTTGTCGGCGCCTGGTTGCAGCGCTACATCGATCCGGCGCGCCAGCTGGTGCTCTATGGCGGCTGCAATGTCGTATTGTGCTGCCTGGCCGCGACTTTGGGCGGCTTTCCCAGCATCTGGGCGATGGCGGCGACCAGCTTCTTCATGTCCATCATGTTCCCCACCATCTTCGCGCTGGGACTCGAGAAATTGGGACATGAGACCGAATTCGCTTCCTCCTTTATCGTGATGGCGATCTCCGGCGCCGCCGTGGTGCCCACTTTGATGGCCTTTATGTCCGATCATTTGGGTGGGCTGCATTGGAGTCTGTTCGTTCCGGCCGTGTGTTATCTGGTGGTGATGAGCTTCGGACTGCGGGTGCCCAAGATGGGACATGTCGCGACGTGACTTTTCCGCTTCGTCCGATCGGCAACACAGGCCTTTGCGTCACCGAATTGGGATTCGGCACTGCGCCTCTGGGCAATCTGTTCCGGCCCTTGCCGGATGCGATAGCGCACCAGACCCTGGCGACGGCGGCAAAGAGCGGTTTCGGTTACTACGACACCGCGCCTTTCTATGGCTTCGGTCTTTCGGAGCGCCGGTTGGGGGATGCGCTGCGCAGGCGCAAGGACATCGTGCTTTCCACCAAAGTCGGACGGCTGTTGCAGCCGGTACCCGGACCGGTGGACGAAAATCAGGTGCGGCACGGCTATGCCACCCCCATGCCCTTCGAGCCGGTCTATGACTATTCCTATGACGCGGTGATGCGGTCGTTTGAGGAAAGCCTGCAGCGGCTTGGCCTGTCGCGCATCGATCTTCTTTATATCCATGACATCGGGCGGTTGACGCACGGCGAAGAGAATGAAGCGCGCATGGACGAATTGACCAAAGGCGGCGGTCTCCGGGCGCTGGAGGAATTGCGCGCGTCAAAGGTGATCTCCGGTTTCGGCATGGGTGTGAATGAAGTCGCCGCCTGCCTGGAGGTGATAAAGCATGCCCGGCTGGATGTGATCCTGCTGGCGGGGCGTTATACTTTGTTGGAACAGACGCCGCTGGATGACCTGTTTCCGCGCTGCACGGCGGCAGGAACCGCCATCGTGATAGGCGGTCCCTATAATTCCGGGATTTTGGCGGTGGGCACCAAGTCCGCCGCGCCGCTTTACTACAATTACGAGCCCGCGCCCGCCGATGTGATCGAAAAGGTGCGCAAGATTGAAGCGGTCTGCGACCGTCACGGCGTGCCGCTGGCCGCGGCGGCGCTGCAATTTCCTTTGGCGCACCCCTTGGTCGCCAGCGTTATTCCCGGCTTGGATTCGCCGGAGCGGGTAAATCAGACCATATCGCTGTACCGCCATGAAATTCCCGCCGCCCTGTGGCAGGAGCTGCGCCAGGAAAAGCTTTTGCGGCCGGACGCTGCAATTCCATGATTGCCAGACTCATCGCCCTGGCAATTCCAAAAGCCGCCCAAACCCTGCCTGATTTGGTCGCATAATCTCTCCCGCCGCGCTACCATTGGACCGGCATTGGAGCATTTGATTGAAACGAAAATGGCTTTTGGCGATTCCAGTCGTGCTGGTGGCGGCGCTTTTGCTGCTATGGCTGGCCCGTACCACCATCGCCGTCCAGTTCGCCCGCTCCTATTTTCAAAGCCATGGCGTCACCTCTTCGGTTGAGATCGGCGCGCTGGGCCTGTCGGGTGTTTCGGCCCGGTTTTCGCTCGGGCCGCGAAATGCGCCCGAACTTTCCGCCGAGCGCATCGAGCTGCATTTCGATCCTCTGCGCTGGACGCCGTATGTGACGGAAGTCCGGCTGGTCAATCCGGTGGTGCGGGTGGCGGTGGATGCGAACGGCAAGGTCAGTCTGGGATCGCTTCAGGCCTGGATCGATTCTCTCGGGCAACAGCAAGGCAAGTCCCGCTTCGTCAGCGACGATTTGGCTGTCTCTCTGACCGGCCTGCGCTTGCTGCTGGCGACCCCCGCCGGCGCGTTGGACGTGGATGGCGATGTCAAGCTGGTCAAGAATCTGCCGGTCCTGGTGGCGTTACGCGCCAAGCCTGCCCGTATTGCCTATCGTGACATTAAAGTTGCGATGCAGTCAGCCAGCCTGACTTTTGATCAAAAGGCTGCAAGCCTGGAGCTTGAATTTTCGGGCGCGGCCGCAAGCCCGATCTTTGAAGTGGACGGGCTTAAGCTGCGCGTCCATGCGTCCGCTCTGAAGTGGAGCGCGGCGGACCGCCGCTTGTCGGTTGATGCGTCGTCGGCGCATTTGCAGGCGGGCGCAAATTCCCTTGCGGTGGGTCAAACGGTCCGCGCCCCCAAGTTGAATGCCGAGCTTCGCAATCTTTCGCTTGTATCGACGAACGGCCAGGTTGAGGCGGGGGCCGATATCGTCGCTTCCACGGACTTCGGCCTTGATGCCGCGGGCCTTGGTGCCGCTTTGGCGCCTTTGCAGGCCACCGATCCGGCACTTGCCGCCGCCATTCGCCGAAATCTTGGCCAGCTGACCGCGATCTTCGCCGGTCACGCCGAACGGCGCGGCGGTGTTTTGCGCTTTGATTTGACGGAGCCGTTGAAAATTGCCGGTGCCAGAGGTGCCACGGTCAATGTGCCTGTGCTCTCGCTTTCGGGGAAGCAGAGCGGCATGAATGCGGCGCTGGAGGCAAGCCTTTCCGGGCCCGGCCTGCCCAATGCCAAGCTGGCCCTGCGCAATCTGGTGTGGAGCGGCGGCGGCTTTAGCGGCGATGCCGCACTGTCCGCCCGTTTCAATTTCGCCATGCTGCGCGGCGCCGATCTTTCGGGGCGCGGAAAATTGTCCTGGCAGAATGGACAATATGCTTTCACGCCGGTCGGCTGCGTTCGCGGCACGCTTGCGGCATTCCGTCCCGGCGCCAGTGATATGGCCAAGAACATTAAGGGCGATGTCTGCGCCCCGCCCAACCAGCCGCTGCTGACAGGCGAGGGCATCGCATGGACCCTGACAGGGCAGGCGCGCAACGCCTCCGCCGATCTTCCGTTGGCGACGGCGCATGCCGAGAATGTCGTTGCCGGCCTGAAATTCGATGGCGAGGGCGCACCGCTCAAAGGCACTGCCACCATCACCGCCGCACAGCTTGTGGACCGCGCTCCCAGCTTGCGCTTCAAGCCAATCTTGGGTACCGGCGCGGCCTCTCTGGCCAATGGCGTGTGGACTGGGCGTTTTGCCGCCACCGACCCCAAGAAAAACGCGCTGGGTGAAACCAACTTCACCCACACCATGGCGACGGGACTGGGCACCGCGCATATCAACGCGCCGAAGCTGACGTTCGGGCTGGATAAACTTCAGCCGGGCGACCTGTCGCCCTTGCTGGTTGCTTTCCGCCGTGCCGAGGGCAGCGCCGCCCTGACCGGTGACATCGACTGGAGCAAAGACGGCATCACCAGCCGGGGCAAGCTCACCGTCAATGCGCTGGATTTCATGACGCCTTTGGGCAAGGCGCATGCGGTGAAAAGCGAGATCAACTTTACGTCGCTGCTGCCGCCGGTCTCCGCGCCCGGTCAGGCTTTGAGCATTTCGCGCATCGACTGGACCTTGCCTTTCAGCGCGGTGGATGTGCGCTTCGGCTTCAGCCCCACCGCCATCCAGCTTGCCAAGGCCGACACCGATATCGCCCAGGGCCATGTCTCCCTGGGCGCGATCAACATTTCGCTCGCCGATCCCGGCCGTATCGCCGGGACCGCGGAGATCAAGGGTGTCGAACTCAATTCCCTGGTTACGGCGTCAAACCTGGGCACCAAGGCGAAGCTGGAAGGAAAGGTTTCGGGGAAAATTCCCTTTGTGATGGGGCCTGACGGCTTTCGCATCACCAACGGCCATGTTGCGGCCGATGGGCCGGGCCGGCTGTCGGTGAGCCGCTCGCTTTGGGCCCAGGGCGATGCCGCGCTTACCAGCAACGCGGTACAGGATTTTGCTTATCAAGCCTTGGAGCATCTCGCTTTCGAGCAAATGTCGGCCGAGCTCAACTCCGTCGCCAATGGCAGGCTGCAGGTGGTTTTTCACATCAAGGGCAGAAGCGATCCGCCAACCCGGCAGGTGGCGGAAGTCGCCGTCACCGACATCATCAATGGCACCGCCCTGTACAAGCCGATCCCGCTGCCCAGCGGCACGCCTATCGATTTGACCCTGGATACCTCCCTTAATTTTGACGAACTCTTGAAGTCCTATACCGAAGCATGGTCAAAGAGTCTCAGTCCGGAGGGGCAACCGGACAAGTAATGTTTTCCTGGAGCAAAGCCATGAAAAAAACGTTTTTGGCCGCCTGCGCGTTGCTGGCGATCGGCGCCTGTACGCCGACGATCAGAGTCGAGGTGGCCCCGATCAATATCTACGCCAAGCTCGATGCCGATGTGCGGGTACGGTTGGACAAGGAAGTCCAGACCGCCATTTCGCAAAACCCCGATCTTTTCTAGCCTGCCCACTTCTCATCTGAGGAAGCCCGATCATGAGCAACTTCAAACAGATTTTCGCCGCCGCCGCCCTGATGCTTCTGGCCACACCTGCTTTCGCCGATCTCGCCAGCGACAAGGCGGCGGTCGATGCCGCCAAGGCCGCGGGCACCGTGGGCGAACAAGCCGACGGTTATCTCGGTCTGGTCAGCGGCTCCGCCGACGCCACGGTCACCGCCGCGGTGACTGAGATCAACAATGGCCGCCGCGCAGTCTATGCCCAGACCGCGTCCAAGTCCGGCGTCACGCCGGATGCCGCGGGCCAGGCCACCGGGGCGCAGCTGATCGGCAGGGTTCCGGGTGGCCAGTTTTTCAAGCCCCTGGGCGGAGCCTGGACTAAAAAGTGAGCAGCGGCGCGCCGAAGGCGCGTGAGCAGGTCCGGTGGACCTGCGAAAGCAGCGAACGCCGCGAGCTTGGGCGAGCGGCAGGGCCAATAAAGCTCACTATTTGAGGCGCATTGCCAAAAGCTGCCATTCGCGCTTGACTGATTGTCATAACAAACGAATGGGGGAAGCCGTGCGCCTGAACCTCGCCGCTGCGTTTGTCATGCTGTCTTCGATGACGGCGCAAGCCGCCGATATCACGGTCTATGCCCCCAACATCGTCGCCGGTCCTCTGCGCAAGCTGGCGGAATCCTGGACGGCGGAAACCGGCAACAAGGTCACCTTCGCCGGGTTCAATGTCGGGCGCGTGCGCACCGCGGTGGAAAAGAACGATCCCGGCGATATCGTGGTGGCGCCGACCGGCAACTTTGCGGAATTCGCGCCCAAGCTGGCACAGGGCAGCGAGCGGCCGCTGGGACGCATTCCCTTCGGTGTTGTGGTCAAGACGGGCGGCACTCATCCGGATATTTCCAGCCATGAGAAATTCGTCGCCTTTGTCAAAAAAACCGGCGTGTTGGCCCATGCCGATCCCAAGACGGGCAGCCTGACCGGCGCGATGGTGGAAGAGATGCTCAAGCGTTCCGAATTCGCCGGTGTCGAGGCGCGCCCCATCAAGGGCATGATCGGCGATGCGATCGCGCGCGGCGACGCGCCTTATGGCGGCGGCGCGATCACCGAGATCTTGATGGCCAAGGATGCCGAGCTTGTCGCGCCTTTCCCCGACTCCTTGGGCCTGCATGTCGATGTCTCGGCGGCGGTGCTCAAGGTTTCCGCCGCGCCTTCCGATGCCGAAGCGTTCCTGCGCTATGCCACGCGACCGCAGGCGGCCTCAGTATGGAAAGAGGGCGGCTTTATCGAGACCCCCAAGAAATAGGCCGCGTTCTTTTGAGCCGTGAGTTCGACGCTCGTCGCTCATGTACTATTTGTACACATCGCTCGTTGCTACGCTGTCGCTAGCAACCCTGCTCACGTCTCAAAATCGACGCGGCCTCAGAATGGTTTCATTCCTTTTGACGCCCAGGCGGCTTTTGCTTCCGGGCGGGTAAGGAATTTGATGAAGTCGGCGGCTTCCTTGGGGTGCGCCGAGCGTGACGACACCGCCAGCACGGCGTCCATATGGCCGCCCAATTCCACCGGCAGCGGCGCCACCACTTCGATCTCCGGCTTGTTGAGAATTTCCTGCACCAGCTGGATCGCCATGTCGCCTTCGCCGCGCGCCAAGGCCGCCGCGCCTTCGCCTTTGGACGACGGCACGACATGGGTGCCGGCAAATTCCGGCCGCTTGAGAATGCCGTCGATCATCACGCCCTGCATGGTGCCGCCCTTGGGATCGTTCACCATCACCGCCTGCGCGGTTTTCAGCACCGCCGCCAGCTTGGCCACGGTGGAAATGTCGGGCTTGGGCGCGCCCTTCTTGACCGCCAGGCCCAACTCGCCGCGTCCCAGCGGCGTATAGGTGGCGCCGACAATGCCGCCGTCGAGATACAGATTGTTCATCAGATCGCCGGGCAGGCCGACCACATCGGCGGCCGGATTGTCGCTCTTGGCCTGGCCGATGATCTTGTCCATCACGCCGCGCACGACGATCGCGGTGTTGCCGCTTTTCTTGTTGTAATCGTCCACCAACTCGCTCAGCGCGGCGTTATAGACAATGCCCGGGCAGATGATGCGCAGCTCCACCGCGAGAGCGGGCGATGCGATCAAACTGGCGAGCAGAACCGAGGCGAACAGGCGCATGATCAGATCCTATTTGTAGCGAAGAATGGATTGCCAGAAGCCGCATTGATGCGCGGCGGCGAATTGGCTGTTGGTCTGGACGGTCTTCCAGGCATCGTCCTGCAGGAAATAAGCGGGTGCGTCGCCGCCTTTCTGCCAGCGCGGCCAGGGCGCATCGCCCTTGCCGTTGGGATTGCCGCTTCGCGCGAAATTCGCCCACGCGGCAGCCAGCCGGTCCGACAAATTCCGCTGGGTCGCGTTCAAGGGCGTGGGCAATCCTTTCGGCCCGCCATGATAGCCCAGAAAGACATAGGGAATGTCGCCGGTATGATAGGCCAGCGCTTTGTAACCGGGCATTTTGGGGAAATAAGTGGGCGCGGTGCGGTCGCCGAACTCATACATATAGACCGGGACATGCGGCGACAGCGCCTCGGCGGTGTATTGGCCACGGCAGGCGATATTGTCGGTGGCGGCGCCGGTCCAGGCCGCTTGCACCGAATCCTTCACCGGATAGCGCGCCAGCACCGCTTCCACCGTGCCCTTGGGGAAGGCGGGCGGCGAGGCGCCGGGACCGGCATTGCCGCCATAGATATTCTTCATCGCGGTTTGGAAATGGGCCTCGGTGGTGGGCGCGTAGTCCTTCCGGAAATACTGCGCGATGCCGATGGTAAAATTGGCTTCGTCCTTGGTGGTGCCGATCATGATCGGCATCCTGTTGAACGTCCCGCTGTTCACCGCGTCGATCATTTGCACCGGAATGACCGTGCCATCCACCATCGGGCCGGTGATGAAAGGACCGTTGGCGCTGGACGTGCCCGACAAAGCGGTGATTCTGCCGGCGGGCAGGGCGCGCAAACAGGCCGCATCCTTGCATCCGGCGGCGGCGGCGAATTTGGCCGCGCGCTCCTGGGCGATGGCCTTGGGGGCGAAAGGCGTATAGCCGCCGCTTTGGAAGATGGCGCGGTGGAACAGCCCTTTCGCGCCCGGAGACACGACATTGGCGGCCGCCGCGCCGGCGCCCGCCGACTGGCCGCCCAAGGTGACATTGCCGGGATCGCCGCCAAACTGGGCGATGTTCCGCTGTACCCAGCGCAAACTTGCCTGCATGTCCATCAGGCCGAAATTGCCGCTGCCATTGTTCAAAGCGGGATGGGAGAGGAAGCCGAACAGGTTGAGCCGGTAGTTGATTGTGACCACCACCAGCTTGCCGTCCTTGGCCAGTTTGGTGGCGTCATAATCATCGCTCTCGCCATCGACATAACCGCCGCCGTGAATCCAAACCAGCACGGGCAGTTTCGCTTTTACATCGGGCGTGAAGACATTGAGATAAAGACAATCCTCATTGTCGTTGGGCGGCCCGGCAAAGGGTCCCAGGGTGGTGATCTGGGCGCAAGTCGGGCCGAATTTGTCGGCCTTGCGCACATTGGTCCATTTGGTCACGGCTTCCGGCGGCATCCAGCGCAAAGCGCCGACCGGCGGCTTGGCATAGGGAATTCCGAGGTATTGCGTCACGCCACCCTTTGCAAAGCCTTCGACCGGGCCTTCGGCGGTGCCAATCGGCGCGGCCTGTGCGCCCAGCGCCAGTCCGCAGAACAACAACAGAGCCAATCCCATTTTACGCATCTTCGCCTCGCTATTGTTTCTTGCTTTGGATGTAAGCAACCACCTGCCAGATCTCATCCACCGTCATCTTGTCTTTCCAGGCCGGCATGCCGCGCGGCGTGCCTTCGGCGATGGTGTGATAGACCTCGCCCGGCTTGGCGCCATATTGCCAGCTGCCGTCGGTGAGGTCCGGTCCCATGCCGCCGGTCAGGTCATAGGCATGGCAACCGGCGCAGTTCATCTTGCCGAACAAGGCGCGTCCGGCTTCGATGGCGTCGGCCTTGCCCTCCAGCGGATTGGTGCTGTGCGCCGTCACTTGCGCGAGCGCGGGCGAGGTCAGCAACATGAAAGCGAGCACCAACTTCCGCATCAGTTATGCGCCGCCGGAGGCACCGAAACCGGCGCCGCTGCCCCCGCCTGGGAGATGAGTTGAGTGGTGCCGTTGCCGATGCCCATGCCGTCCACCGAGAAGACGTAAAGCGTATTGCCGCCCGGCATGAAGCCTTTCTCGCGCCTCAGCACGCCGGCGCCGCCGCCGATCCCGGCATAGACCGCCACATATTGGCGCTTGTCGGGTCCGACAAAGGTCATGGGCGCGGCGGTGATGCCCGAACCCAGCTTTTGCGACCACAGCACCTTGCCGCTGCGCGCATCCACGGCGCGGAACCAGCCGTCCATGGTGCCGTAGAACACCAGGTCCGAGCCGGTGACCACGGCGCCGCTCCAGACATAAAGATTTTCCTTGATGCTCCACATGCGCTTGCCCTGAACCGGGTCCCAGGCAATGAATTCGCCCCAATGGCCGCCAGGGCCCGCATGCCGCTGCATCTCCATGCCGTCATAGGGCGAACTGGGAATGTACTGCACGATGTGGTTGGTCAGGTCCATGCAGCTGTTGAAGACGCCGGCATAGAGCAATCCCGTGCGCGGGCTGAAGGCCGACGGATTCCAATTCTTCACCCCGATATCGGGCGGGCAGATATTTTCCACCTTCTTTCCTACATAAGGATGCGCCGCCTCGTTGACGATGGGCATGCCGGTCTTGAGATCGATCTCCTTGGCCCAGTTCTGATGGCCAAAGGCCTTGGCCACCAGCACTTCGCCATTGGTGCGGTCGATGGTGTAGGCAAAGCCGTTGCGGTTGAAATGCACCAGCACCTTGCGGCGCGCGCCTTTCCAGGGAATTTCGATCAGCACATTCTCATTGACGCCGTCATAGTCCCATTCGTCATGGGGCGTGAACTGATAGGCCCATTTGGCCGCCCCCGTGGTGGCGTCGCGCGCGAACACCGCCGCGCTCCACAGATTGAGGCCCGGACGCTGCGAGGGTGTGCGCGGGCCGGGGTTGGAAGTGCCGTAATAGATGGCATTGAGATCGGGATCGTAGGAAACCCAGCCCCAGGCGGCGCTGGCGCCCTGTTTCCACATCTCGCCCGGCCATGTGGTCACGCCCAGATCCTTGCCCACCATCCAGGGATAATGGGGCTTGAAATCCGAACCGATCAGCATTCCCTGGTCGGGGCCATTGTTGAAAGCCTTCCAGACGGTGTGGCCGTCCTTCACATCCAAGGCCTGAAACCAGCCATTGATGCCCATCTCGCCGCCGCTGTTGGCGACATAGACCCTTTCGCCCACGACAAAGGCCGACATGGTCATGGTCGGGCCCTTGGTGACGTCATCCAGCTTGACCCGCCACACTTCCTTGCCGGTCTTGGCGTCCACCGCCACGGTGTTGTTGTCCAGCAAATTGTAGATCAGCTTGCCGTCGGCATAGGACCAGCCGCGCAGCACCTTGTCGCAACAGGCTTTGCCGATGGCGCGCGGATCGGGATTGGGCTGGAACACCCATTTGATCGGCGCGCCCGGCTTGGACAGGTCAAGCGCATAGGCGATGTTGGGAAAGGGCGTGACCAGATACATGGTGTCGCCCACCACCAGCGGCGCGCCTTCATGGCCATACATCTGACCGTCGCTGAAGCTCCACGCCATGCGCAGGCGCCCGACATTCTGCTTGTTGATCTGGGTCAGGGGGCTGTAGCGGGTATTGGCATAGTCACGGGCCTGCTGCGTCCATTGTCCCGCCGGCGCATTGGGTGCGAAATTCGCCGTGGCGCCTGTGAAGGATCCGCCCGAGGGCGCGGCATTGGGTTTGCCGTCGCCTTGGCTGTTGGCCGGGATGGCCGCGCCGCAGAACAATGTCGCAACCAGCAAAATCTTGCGCATGCTGTCCCCCCAATTCCTGCTTTCTTGAAAGCCTAGGACTGCCGATTGGCCCGTGCAAGGCGATGGGAATTGCCTTACAACAGCGCAAAAATACCAGGTGGAAGATGGGACGTCTTAAGACCGTTGTTTGCTGCACTGCACTCGCGTTGCTGACCGTGTTCAGCGCGCATGCCGGGGTGATGAACCCGATTCCCGGCGATCCCATCACCATCGAGACCGGCAAATTGTCGGGCACTCTGCTGGACAGCGGCGTCAGAGCCTATCTGGGCGTGCCTTATGCGGCGCCGCCGGTGCGCGAGTTGCGCTGGCATGAACCGACGCCGGCCAAGCCTTGGCAAGGCGTCTACAATGCCGATACCAAACTCACCCATTGCTACATCCCGCTGCGCGCCACCACCCTGAATCACTATTTCGGCGAGATCAGGTCCAGCGAAGACTGTCTCTACATGAACATCTGGACGCCGCCGGGCGCCAAGGCGGGCGACAAGCTGCCGGTGGTGGTGTGGATTCACGGCGGCGGTTTCCAGGAAGGGTCGATCAATTTCGACGTCTATGGCGGCGAACCGCTGGCGAAGAAGGGGGTGATCTTCATGGGCATCTCCTACCGCGTGAATATCTTCGGCAACCTGGCGCATCCGGAACTGACGGCATCGTCCGGCCAAAAGGCTTCCGGCAATTACGGGCTGATGGACCAGATCGCCGGATTGAAATGGGTTCAGCGCAATATCGCGGCGTTCGGTGGCGATCCCGCCAAGGTCACCGTGATGGGCCAGTCGGCCGGCGCCATGGCGGTGGACCTGTTGCAATCCTCGCCGCAAGCGCGCGGGCTCTATGCCAATGTCGTGGCCCTGTCGGGCGGCTATCACGGCGTGGCTGCGCCGCATCTGGAAAATCTGGCGGAGACCGAAGCCAAGGGTGTCAGGTTGCAAGAGGCGATGAAGGCCAAGGACATCGCCCAGATGCGCACCATTCCCGCCGATCAGATCACCAATATCGCCGCCGCCAACAAGATCGTCTTCAGCGGTCCCACGATTGAGAATTATGTCGTGCCCGGCAATCCGGCCGACATTTATGCTGCCGGAAAACAGAGTGACGTGCCCTTGCTGCTGGCTTCGGTGGGCAACGACATTTTCAGCAAGACGGCGGTCACCGACGCCCGCACCCTGGCGGACTATCGCCAGGCGGCGAGCACGGTCTATGGCGCCGATGCGCAGCAGTTCCTGAAATTGTTTCCGGCCAGGAATGACGCGGAAGCGGCGGCTCAGGCGCAGGCCGTGGCGCGGATTTCCGGCTTCGGCATTGTGGCGCGCGACTGGGCCAAGGATGCGGCGGCCAAAGCCAAATCCCCGATCTGGCTGGTGCAGTACAACCATCCCCATCCCTATCCGCCGGGGGTTGTGATCACCGACATGGACGTCAAGGCGGCGGGGGCCTACCACAATTCCGACTTGCCCTTCTGGTACGGTAACCTGGATTCGCTGAATCTGTTCCGCCGTACGCGCGACTGGACGCCCTATGACTACAGGCTTTCCAACCAGATGCAGGATGTGGTGGTGGCCTTTGCCAGGACCGGCAATCCGGTGACGGCGGAAGCGAAAATTCCGCGTTATGATATCAAGCGTGAGCAGCGTCTGGTGTTCGGCAGTGCCGGCCTGACGGTCGAGACATTGAACCCCAAGCAAGTGGACTTTATCGAAAACCATCCGCAAAGGCGGAATTAACAAGGAGCATTGTCATGACCAGTCGCCGCGAATTTTTAGCCGGTGCTGCCGCAGCCTTCGCCGCCGCGCCTTTTGCCTCCGTGCCGGCTCTGGCCCAGCGCCACCTTCTGTTGGGTTTGCAGCTCTATACGGTGCGCGCCGACCTGGCCAAAGACTATGAGGGCACACTCAAGCTGGTGAAGGCCGCTGGTGTCCGCAAGGTGCAGGCCAATTTGACCATGAGCGGGCGAACCTCCCAGCAGCAGCGCAAGATCTATGACGAGATGGGCTTCATCTGGGACAGCATCCATGCCAGCGGCGACGCCCTGCGCAACAACGCGCAAGCCACCATCGACGAAGCCAAGGCGGCGGGGATCAAGAACATCACCTGTTCCTTCCCGCTCTATCCCACCGACCGTGCCGTGATCATGGCCGGCCCGACGGTCGACGACTGGAAGAAGAATATCGACACCTTCAACACGATCGGCGGGTTGTGCAAAAAGTCCGGTCTCACCTTTGGCTATCACAACCACAATCTGGAATTCCGCAAGATCGGCGATGTGGTGCCTTACGATCTGCTGATCAAGGAAGCCGACCCGGCGCTGGTCAGCATGGAAATGGATATCGGTTGGGTCGCCTCCAGTGGCGCCGATCCGGTCGCCTATCTGACCAAATATCCCAAGCGCTATAGCGCGGTCCATATCAAGGACCTCAAGAGCGTCGGCATTCCAAACGTCAATGGCAAGATGGACAGCGCCATCATCGGCAAGGGCATCATCGACTGGAACAAAGTATTGCCCGCCATAAAGAAGAGCAGCGTCACCAGCGCCTATCTGGAACTCGAGGAGCCTTACGATCCTTCGCCCATCGGCATGGTCCAGCAGAGCGCCGCCTTCTTGAAGGGCAAGCTCTGAGCCATTGTTTTTGCAGACGGGAAGGCGGCTTTTGAGCCGCCTTCTTTTTGTGCATTCGGAACTTCATGTCGTTCACGAGTTCCAGGTTCCGTGCGCAGTTTTGACGCGTCGGTTAAGTGAAAAAACGTATATTGCGCCGCAAAATACCTGCCATATTGACCGCATGCGTCCGGGGCGGACGCGCAAGGTCCTTGCAAAAAGGCGGGCTGCCGCGATGAAGAAGTTTGTCTCTCAATGCTTGTGCCTTGCGATGATGACTGTGTCCGCCGCCGCCGCCGAACGCGCGTCATCGCGCGCGTTGCGCATCGCAGATCCCGAACCTAGCGCGTCCTGTGAGGGCAGTATGGAACGGGACAGCATGGAAACGGTCCCCGCCACCGATGATCCCGAGCCGGTTTTGCTTAAAACCGCCGAGGTCAGTTGCAAGATGCCGCAAAGACCCATCTCTGCCTGAGCCGTGCAGCAAAGGTAGCGCGGACGGTGACAAATCCTCAGCCCAGCCCGGCGAGAAGGCCCTGAGAAGGATCAAGATTATCCCGCCGCCGCTGCACGATCTCGACTAGCGGCAGCGGCCCCCCGTAGGGACGGCCTCGCCGTGCGACCATTACAAAGCTGCAACAGTTCCGCAGGATATTGCCCTGGCCGGCTTGGCGTATACACTCCCGCCGCAACCCAAAACGCCATAGAGCGCGGGTTTATCGGGGAGGTCTCAAGTGAAGTCACATCTGGCGTCCGCCATTGCTTTGTCGTTGCTGGTGGCCATTCCGGCCTCGGCCCAAGTCGCGGCCACGGCTCAAAATGTTCCCGAGATGCCTTATGAAGCCGTGCCCGGCTTCTTCCACGGCATTCCCGCCGGCGACTATCTGGGCGAGCTGCAGGGCATCGCCACCAATTCCAAGGGCCACATCTTCGCTTTCTTCCGCGGCCCCAATTCGCGGCTGTGGGAGTTCGATCAGACCGGCAAGTTCGTCCGGGAAATCGGCAAGGATTTTTACGGCTTCATGTTCGCCCATTCGGTGCGTGTCGACCGTCACGACAATATCTGGACGGTGGATGAGGGCACCAATGTGGTGACCAAGTTCGATCCCACCGGCACCAAGGTGCTGATGGTGATCGGCCACCATCCCGATGCGGCGCTGGGGCCCATCGCCTCGCCGAGCGGACCCAATGCCCCGGCGGAGAAGTATACGCTGTGCCGTCCCACCGACGTGGCCTGGGACATGCAGGACAATATTTTCATCGGTGACGGCTACTGCAACAACCGGGTCGTCAAGTACGACAAGAATGGCCGCTTCCTGGCGCAAAATGGCGGCGAGAAAGTCGGCAAGGGCGAGAATGAATATAATCTGCCGCACGGGTTGCAGGTCGATCGCGCCGGCAATGTCTACGTCGCCGACCGGGGCAATGCCCGTTACGTGGTTTTGGACAACAACCTGAAATGGAAGACCAGCTATAACAATGTCGGCAGCGCCTGGTCGGCCTGCATCTCGAACGGTCAGCACCAGTATCTGTTCGCCAACAACGCCAATCCCAACGGCAATCCGCCGGGAAGCTGGACGCGTACCGGCCAGATTTACAAGATGGAGCTGGATGGCACCGTGCTGGGCAAGTTCGGCCATGCCGGCAAGCTGGCGCCGGGCTTTCAGGTGGTCCACATGATCGACTGCCGCAATCCCGACGTGATCTATACGGGCGAAATCGAATCCTGGCGCATGCAGAAGTTTGTTCTGAAGGGGAGCAAGTAACATGAAGCGTCTCGCAACCCTGTTTTTGGCCGCCGCCGCGGCCTTGTCTGTTCCCGCCGCGGCCCAGGAAATCACTTTCACCGGCTCCGAGCCGCTGCAGCTGCCGCGCAACTTCTTCTTCGGCGCGGTGGCGGGTGTGGCAAGTGATTCCAAGGGCCAGGTCTTTGTCTATTCGCGCACCGGCACGCCGGTGGCGACCTTGGGCGGAGCGCGTCCCTTTGTGCGCGGCGGTTCGGTGCTGACCCAGTTCGACCGGAACGGCAAATATGTCCGCTCGGTGGGCCAGAATCTGTATGGCGCCCTTGCCGCCGCCGCGGTGCGGGTGGACCGCAACGACAATGTCTGGATCGTGGACACCTATAGCGGCATGGTGATCAAGTTCGATCCCCAGTTGCGCATTCTGATGATGCTGGGCAGAAAGCCGGAAGCCGTGCAAGTTCCGGCCCAGCCTAATACCGGCCGCGCTCCGGCGGGCGCCCCGGCGGCGTCCGGAATGCAGGCCGACCTGTTCGAAATGCCCACCGATGTGGCCTTCGACAATGACGGCAACATCTTTGTCGCCGACGGCACCGCCAATGCCCGTGTCGCCAAGTTCGACCGCAACGGCGTGTTCGTGAAGAGCTGGGGCGGGCGAGGGCAAGGCAACGACCAGTTCAGCACGGCGCGCTCCATCGCGGTGGATGCATCGGGCAATGTCTATGTCGCGGACCGCGGCAACAACCGCATTCAGGTGTTCGACAATAACGGCGCCTATAAGAGCAGCATCACCACTGCGGGCAATCCGCAGGCGATCTGCATCTCGCCCGGCGCGCATCAGTATCTTTTTGCTTCCAACTCCAATCCCGTGAACGACATCGACGCAGGCGGTGAAATCTACAAGCTGGAACTGTCCGGCACGGTGGTGGGCAAGTTCGGACGCGCCGGCCGGTCGCTGAAGGAGTTCAATGCCGCGAACGCCATCGATTGCCGGTCCGCCAATCAGCTCTACGTGGCGGAAATGGGCAACTGGCGGGTGCAGAAGATCAATCTTCCGTAATCATGACGCTGGCCGCCGCGCCGTCCCCGTTTGTACACAAGACGGAATAGGCGCTGGGATCGGCTGCAATTTGCTGCTGCTGCGAAGTAGCGAGGTTTTGCGTCTGGGCGAAAGCCCGCTAGGATCATGTCCTACAAATCCATATCGGGCCAGTTAGTGGGGAGGGCAGGGTGACTCAAAGACATTCCACGCGTGGTGCGTGGCTGATCGCAGCGGCATCGCTTATCACGATGATCATCTGCGTCTACGACTATTACACGCCCGAGACCGGCCTGATCGGCACCGGCGGCGTCGTCCTGGTCGCGGTCGCCGGGCTGCTGATGTTCCTGGCTTCCCTGGTCATGGCCTTGGTGCCCAACCGTTCCTGTGCGCTGCAGTGGTTCCTGGTGGTGTCCATCATTCTGGATATCGTCGGATCCTCCGTCGCGGGCTATTTCCTGGAGAGCCCCGTCATCATGGCCGCGCAGGCCCTGGCATTGATCGGCTGGTTGATGAACGTGATCGGCGACGCCGCCGACCGCAGCGTGGAGATTGACGATGTCGAAGATTAGAACCCTTGCCCTTGGCGCGCTGGGTCTTGCTGCCGCGGCGGCCGCTGTCACCTTCCTGCCCTCCATCAAGGCGATCGCACAAGGCGGTGGCGTGGTGGCTTCCGGCGACGAACAGACCTGGGATGCCTTTGGCGGCAACCAGCAGGCGCAGAAATATTCCACAGCCACCCAGATCACGCCGGAAAATGTGAAAAACCTGAAGCGGGCCTGGAGCATCCATACCGGCGACGTTTCCAGTGGCGCGCGGTCGACCACCTGGGGCGCTACGCCGCTCTTCATCAACAACACGGTCTATGTCGGCACGCCCTGGTACCGCATCGTCGCGGTGGAGCCCGACACCGGCGCCACCAAATGGACCTATGCCACGCATGGCCATGAAGGCCCGCCGGAAAATCAGGGCCTCAAGAATCGCGGCGTGGCCTATTGGGCCGCGTCCGAGCCGCAAGCCGGACAGGCCTGCCAGAAGATGGTCTATGTCGGCACCATGACCGGCGAACTGCATGGCGTGGATGCCGATACCGGCAAACCCTGTACCGGCTTCGGCAAGAATGGCGTGGTCGACGTCAATGCCTGGGCGCCCAAGAACAGCAAATGGAAGATCGGCCTGCTGCAACCGCCTGCGGTCTATAAAGACACGCTGATCATGGGCTGGGCCGGCAACGACTGGGTCTACAAGACCGAAAATCCCGGCACCGTCTACGGCATCGACGCGCGCACCGGCGCGATGAAATGGACCTTCAACATCATTCCGCCCGACATGGAGGACCAGACCGGCACCGCCAATGTCTGGGCCGGCATTTCGGTCGATCCGGAAACCGGCCTCGCCTTCCTGCCGACCTCTTCGCCCAGCCCGAATTATTATGGCGGCGACCGTCTGAAGGAGATGCCCTATGCCACCGCGACCGTGGCGGTAAAGGCCGAGACCGGCGAGGTGGTGTGGAGCCGTCAGCTGGTGCATCACGACATCTGGGACGTGGACATCAACTCCGCGCCCACGCTGGTTGATATCCAGAAAGACGGCCAGACCATTCCCGCCTTGATCCAGGCGACCAAGATGGGTTTCCTGTTCGTGCTCAACCGCAATACGGGTGAGCCGGTCTGGCCGATCGAGGAACGCCCCTATCCGGCTTCCAATGTGCCGGGCGAAGTGGCGGCCAAGACTCAGCCCTATGTGCCCTATCCCGAGCCGACGATTCCGGATCACATGCCGCCGGTTTCCAAGTTCGCCGATATCGTCAGCTTTGGGCAATGCAGCCGCTGGAAGGCGCGCATCGATGACCAAGGCCGCTATACGCCGCCGTCGGTGCGGGGTGCGATCTCCTGGCCGGCCACCTTGGGCGGCGTGGAATGGGGCGGCGGCGCGCTGGATCCCACCACCAACACCTATGTGGTGAACAGCAATATCGTGCCGCAAATCTACAGCCTGGTGCCGCGCGCCGAAGCCGACAAGAAATACGGCAAAGCGCAACGCGACCGGGACGGCTATGCCGCCCAGGAAGGCTCGGCTTACGGCTTCAAGCTGGAAAACTTCCTCAATATGTGGGGCATGCCCTGCTGGGCGCCGCCGTACGGCACCTTGTCCAGCTATGACATGAACACCGGCAAGCTCAACTGGAAGAAGCCGTTCGGCGTGGTCCAGAAGTGGGGCTTCTACATGCCCGACAGCTGGGGCTCGATCACCATCGGCGCGCCGGCGATCACCAAGTCGGGCCTGATCTTCATCGGCGCTTCGATGGACAGCCGGGTGCGCGCCATCGATGTGAAAACCGGCAATGTGCTGTGGAAGCATATCGTGGACTCGCCCGCCGTGGCCCAGCCCGCGATCTACACTTACAAGGGCAAGCAGTATGTCGTCTTCGCGGTCGGCGGCAACGGCATCCTGACGCCGCGCCTGGCCGATCAGTTGGTGGCGTTCTCGCTGCCGAACTGATGACAGGTTGATCGACAATCAAAAGGGCATCCGCTGAATGCGGATGCCCTTTTTTATGGGGCGGTCCGCCCATACGCTGTCGCTATGGGCTGCCTAACGCCCTTTATTTTTGGGAGAGAAAAATGACTTTACGCAAACGGGATTTTTTGGCGGGATTGGGCCTTGCCGCCGGTGCGGGAATTGCCGAGGCGCTGGCTCAGGCCGCATCCGGCACTTTAAAGGGAAAGGATCTCGGCGCGGTGGCACCGCCGCCGCCGCGCAAAATTCCCCATCGCAAGGTCACCACAAAGAATCTCTTCAAGGTGCCCAACGCCTATCCCAACGGTGTCGCGGTGGTGCCGGAAGGTGTTTGGGTCGCCGAGCAGAAGGCCGCCGGTTACGGCCAGAGCGGAAAGCACGAAAAGGAAGGCGCCTGGCTGTTCGACTGGAACGGCAAGAAGCTCAAGACGGTGATGACCGACTCCTACAACACTTCGGGCATGTGCTTCGGCAATGGCCATGTCTGGATGGGCGCCAATGGCGGTCCGGAAGGCATCTATGAAGTCGATCTGAACGGCAAAACCGTTTCTCACCGCCAGATTCCGTTGGGGCCCAAAGACAATGGCGGCGGCTGCCACGGATTGATGTGGCATGACGGCAAATTGTGGATCGTGGCCAACCGGCTGCGCGCCATCCTGCGTGTCGATCCCAAAACATGGGCGCCGGAATTCATGATCCCCTTCACCGCCTCGCGCTGGCATGGCTGCGCCTGGGATTCGAGCTATCCCGGCGGCGCGATCTGGATGGTGACCGGCACATCCGAAATCAACCGTTTTATCCGCCAGGCCGACGGCAAGCTGCACCACACCACCACCTGCGGTTTGGTCAAGTATGAGGCTGCCACCGGCAAGGTGCTGGAAACCGCGGAATTCCTGGACGGCACCGCCGACGCGCATGGCTTGGACATGCGCAACGGCAAGCTGATTTCCTGCGATGCGGGTGTGGGCCCGCCGGGTTTCGAGGGTACCGGAAGTCCCAGTGCCGGCTATGTTTTCGAGATCAATTTCGTCTGACATCTCCCCCTCCGGTCCGGCCTGCGCGCCTGACGGCGCTTGGCGTTCGGTTGGCTTGGCCGCCAACCTCACCCTTCGCAACTTTGCCGTGGTGCTCGGCTAAATGCCTGTGCACCACGGCGTTGCTACGGCGTTGCTACGGCGTTCGGTCGGCTTGGTCGCCGACCTCACCCCCCAAATGAAAGCGCGCTTTGCGCGCTTTTGGGGAAGGTCAACCCCTTGCCAAGGAACCCCACCGTACCCATTGTCCCGTCCCGAAAGGGTCGGCAATGGCAAGTCCTCGCGACAGCAGGCTGGATGAATGGTCGCCGCGACTCCTGAAGTCGCGGCTGTATCAGCGCATCCTGGTGGACATCATTATCGGCTCGCTCGCCCCCGGCGAGCAGTTGGACGAGGCAGCCCTGGCCAAGCGCTATGGCGGCGGGCTGGCCGGCATTCGCGAAGCCCTCGCCCGCCTGTCGCTGGAAGGTTTGGTGGTTCGCCGCGCCCGGGTCGGCACCTCGGTGGCGCCGCTGGACCTGGTCGGCGCCCGCGAAGCCTTTGAAGCGCGCCGCCTGATCGAGGTTCATTGCGCGGGCCTGGCGGCCGAGCATGCCAGTGACGAGGAAGTTTCTGCGATCCGCGCCACCTTGGATGACGGCGAAAAGGCGATCCGCGACAATGACCAGGCCGCGCTGGCTGCGATGGACGAGGCCTTTCATGTCGCGGTGGCGGCGGCCAGCGGCAACCGGACTTTGGCCAAGATGGTCGTGACCTTGCACCACCAGACCGCGCGCTACTGGCTTTACGCCATGCGCGGGCCTTCCAGCGATGACGGCATGGCGGCGCTGAACGAGCATCGCGGATTGGCCGATATTATCGCCAGCCGCAACGTCGACCGCGCGCGTTCGGAGATGCTGAAGGTGCTGGGAGATTTTCCCGCCGAAGTGAAGCGCAGCCTTGAAAGCCGATAGAGCACGATGATTGAGCGTCGCGGCTGGCTGACCTTGGGTCTGATGAGCGCGCTGTACTTCATCATCACGGCCGCCACCTTCGCCAGCCTGGGCCTCGCGCTGCCCGCCATGGTCGCGGAATTGGGTTGGACCTGGACCGGCGCGGGCTTCGGCTTCACCTTGCTGGGCTTTCTTTGCGGCATCACCAGCGCCATCCCTGCCACCTTGATCCGCCGTTTCGGCGTGCGCGCCTGTCTTCTGGCGGGATGCGTGGTGATGGCACTGGCTTTTCTTTGCCTGGCCCGCACCGATGGATTGCTGCTTTATTTTGTGGGCGCGTCCTTGGCGGGGTTGGGCTTCACCCTGCTGGACTCGGTGCCCGGCACCTATCTTGTGTCGCGGCTGTTTCCCCGGCCGTCCTTCGCCATTGGCCTGTTTTTCACCATCGGCGGGTTGGGCGGTGTGGCCGGACCGTTGCTCTATTCGCAAGTGTTGGGGATCACCGGCGACTGGCGCAGCTATTGGCTGGTGGTGGGCGCGCTTATTGTGCTGATCGGAATAATTGCGGCCTTTTTGATCGATGCAAAGACCGACGTCGGTCATGCCGCGGAGAGCGATCCCGAAATTTCCACCGAGCGCTGGACCATGCGCGAGGCGCTGCAGACACGCCAATTTTGGATTATCGCCGCCGCCTATGCCGCTTTTCAGTTCTGTGGCATCACCGCCAGTTCGGTGTCGGTGGCGCACCTGACCCAGCATGGCGTGGCGGCGGCGACCGCCGCCGGTATTTTAAGCGTGGAAGCCTTGCTCAATTCCGGCGCCCGGCTGGCCGGCGGCATTCTCACCCGCTTTGTCGGCGCCAAGAGCTTGCTGATCGTGTCGCTGGCGAGCCTGATTGTCGGCTTGCTGGCCTTGGGTGCGGCGCGTGACGTGCCGATGATGCTGATCTATGCCGCCGGCATCGGTGTCGGCTATGGCCTGACGCTTTTTGCCGCCACTATTCTGCTGTTGGATTATTTCGGGCGCGGCCCCTATCTGGAACTGTTTTCCACCGTCAATCTGATCTCCACCATCGGCGCGGTGGCGCCGACCTTTGCGGGGTTGACCCGCGACCATACCGGCGGATTCACGCCGTTCTTTATCGGCCTTGCCGTGATGGTGGCGCTGGTCCTTGTCGCCGTGGTGTTGATGCGCCCGCCGCATAAGAGGCCGGCATGAAAGAGTTCGGTGTCTTCCTCCCCGTGGCGAATGGCGGTTGGATCGTCAGCCGCAACACGCCGCTGCTGGATGGCGGCTGGGCGCAAAATCGCGACGCCGCCCTGATCGCCGAGGAAGAAGGCTTCGATTTCGTGATGGCGATGGGCAAGTGGCGCGGCTTCGGCGGCGATACCGGTCATTGGGGCCATAGTCTGGAAGCCGTCACCATGATGGCGGGAATCGCCGCCGTCACCAAAAAAATCAAGATCTGGGCGACCTTGCACGCCATTCTGCACAATCCGGCGGTGGCGGCGAAGGTGATCGCCACCTTGGACCATATCAGCGGCGGGCGCGCCGGATTGAATATCGTGGCGGGCGCCTATCGCGGTGAGTTCGAGCAGATGGGCGCCTGGGACCCCGCGCTCGACCATGACGCGCGCTACGATTTGACCGAGGAATGGACCCAGATCGTCAAGCGCCTGTGGTCGGAACCCAGCGTGAGCTTCAAGGGCCGCCACTTCGATTTCCGTGATTGCGTCAGCGAACCCAAGCCGCTGAAGCTGCCTTTCCTGATCTGTGCCGGCATGTCGGCCCGCGGCTTTGAATTTTCGGTGCGCGAGGCGGACGGCTGTTTCATCGGCGGCCGCAACGAGGCGGAGACGCGCGATGCGTCGGCGCGCGCCCGCGCCCTGGCGGCAAAATTGGGCAAGCCGATCAAAACCTATTGCATGATGACGGTGATCACCGCCCCGACGGATGCTGAGGCCGAAGCCAAGGCGCAGAAATATCGCGACGGCCTGGACGAGGGCGCGGTGCTGGGCATGCTGGAAAGCTATGGTGTTGCCGGAAATGCCATGACGGCGCGGGCGCAAGGCGCCTTCATGACCCAGGCGGCGGTGGGTTCGCCTGCCACCTGCGCCGCCAAAATCGAGCAATTCCTGCGCGACTGCGATATCGACGGATTGATGTTCGTCTATGACGACTATGTTCAAGGTTTGCGCGTTACCGCCCGCGACATCCTTCCCGTTCTTCGCAAAGCCTTCCCATGAAACCCGATTGGATCGCGCCGAACCGTACCGCCCTTGTCGTGATTGATTGCCAGGTCGATTTCGGCGCCCCCGACGGCGAAATGGCGCGGCGGGGGGCGGACATGACCGCGCCCCAGGCGGCGCTGGCCAAAGCGGTAGGGCTGGCCGATGCGGCGCGGCAAGCCGGGGTGAAGATCGTCTTTGTGCGTCTGCTCGCGGGCGTCGAAAATAAAATCGCGCGCGAGGCCAAGGCGCGCCGTCACGATGACGAACGCGATTTGTGCGTGGAAGGCAGCCGCGGCGCGGATTTCATCGGGCCGCTGCCCCAGGCGGATGACATGATCGTTTCCAAGACTCATTTCAGCGCCTTCGCCCGCACCGGCCTGGCCGACCAGCTTCATGCCCGTGGCGTGGACACGCTGGTGTTGGCGGGCCTGACCACCGAATGCTGTGTGGCTGCCTCGGCCTGGGACGGCTTCGAGCACGACTTCCATATTTTCATCGCCGAGGACGCCTGCGCGGCCTATGAGCCGGACCTGCATAGCCATGCGCTAAAGGCATTGGCCTTGAGCGGGGCGACGGTGGCTTCGATGCAGGAATTGGCCGAAAATTGGAAAAAATCCATATAATTCAAGTATATAAGTAGAAATTGTGGCCTGCCATTCAGTTCTGTTGAGCGGCTGATGTAAAATGTTACATGGCATTTCCGTCCGGAAGTGCCTATGTACCGCGCCATGAGATGGGGCCGGACGATTTTTGCCGCCGCCGGGTGGGCGGTTTTTTGCGCGGGCGCGGCCTGGGGGCAGGGGGTGGAAGCCATCACCGTCACCGGCGATCCGGTGCGCTTGCTGGAAACCCGCGCCAATAGCGCCGCCTTCGGGTTGGACAAGCCGCTGATCGAAACCCCGCGCGCCATCACCCTGGTCAGCGACACGACCATCGCGCGCTATGGCATTTCCGGGATCAATGATCTCACCGCGATCACCCCTTCGGCCTATACCGCCAGCTATTATGGCGTCGAAGGCGCGGTGTCGTTGCGCGGCACCTTGGCGGAGAATTATTTCCGTGGTTTCAAGCGGGTGGAAAATCGCGGCACTTATTCCACGCCCTTGGCCGATGCGGCGGGCATCGAGATCCTGCGCGGGCCGCCATCGCCGCTGTATGGCGCCGGCAAGGTCGGCGGGTTGGTCAATTTCCTGCCCAAGACCGCCAGCGCCACTGACGCGTTCGGCGGTGAAGTCACCGTCACCTATGGCAGCTATTCCAAACGCAATGCCACCGCCCAGATCAGCACGCCGATCGCGATCGGCGAAGCTATGGGCGGGCTGCATGCCTATGGCGAACTGGACGACAGTTTCAGCTTTTATCGCGGCATCCATCCCAGTCATCACTTGATCCAGCTGACCGGCGGGCTGGATTGGGGCGGCTGGTCGCTTTCCGCCGACTATATGTATTTTCATTCCGATGGTGACGTGCAAACCCCGGGCTGGAACCGCCTGACTCAGCCGTTGATCGACAGCGGCAGCTACATCACCGGCCGCAACACATCCTTGACCGATGCGGACGGCAATGGCCGCCTCACCCTGAACGAGTTGGGCGGCAATCCCTATTTCTTCGATCCCAATTTCCGCGCCTTGGCCTGTGTCGCCTGCCAGGACGCGGCCCACCGGCTGGACAGCGGTTTCGGCACAACCACACTCGACCCGCGCACCGTCTACACCGCGCGCGGCGTGGATTTCTCCAACACCACCACCCACACCGCCTTTCTGGAACTGGCAAACAGTTTGGGTGAAGGCGAAAGCCTGCGCCTGCAGCTGTTCGGCGACACGCTGCAGAATGACCGTTTTGTTTCCTATGGCTTTCCCGGCTCCTATCGCACCCAGATCGGCGAAGTGCGGCTGCGTTACGACCTCAAACGCGATTTCGGCTTGTTGAAGACCCAGACGGTGGCGGGGCTGTCCTACCGCACTGTCCATGCCGTCGGGAAAGAAAGCTTCAACAGCGGCGTGATCGCGCTGGACCGCCGCGACATCGCTGCGGGCGCGGCCGCCAACGACATTATCGATTCCCCCTTCAACAGCGATCCGCCGGGCGCCATTGGCCTGGGTTGGGAGAATGACGTCCGCACCAACAGCGGCAATGCGGGTGTCTTTGTCACCACCGACTTGAACTGGAACGACAGTTTGGACCTCGTCCTGGGCGGGCGTTATGACGACTATAATGTGCGTTCGGTCGATATGGGTGTGCTGGCCTTCGAGCCCGCCAGCGGCCGCGGCAATGCCGGACGCTTCACCTATTCCGCCAGCCTTTCCTACAAAACCCCCTGGGGACTGGTGCCCTATGTCACCACCGCCAAGTCGTCGGCGCTGGAAATCGGGCAGGCCAGCCAGGTTCTGACCAGTCTGCTGGCGGCGCGTAACTGGCTGTCCAATTCCTTCCTCAATGAAGTGGGCGTGAAATTCACCGCCCTGGATGGCCATCTGGTCGGCAGCCTGGACTGGTACGTCCAGAACCGCACCCAGCTCAGCCAGGGCGGCGGGGTTACCAGCGTGATCGGCACCCGCGCCAAAGGCGTTGAAGCGGAGTTGCGCTATGTCGCCACCCCCAATCTCAGCCTGACTCTGGCGGGGTCGCTGCAGCACACCACCATCAAGGGCCCGGATCATAGTTTCTCCTATGTCCCGGCGCGTACGTATGGCGTGACGCCGCAGAACGGTTTCGGCGGCAGCTACATCACGTTCGATTTCTCCACTTTGCCTGGGCGGGGCGGCGATTATGAAAACACCCTGCTGCCGCATGCGGTGATCAGCCCCTATGTCACCTGGACGAGTGATGCGGCGTCGTGGGGCAGCTGGGGCGCGACTTTCGGTGGCACCTATGTCGGCAAGACCCAGCAGCCGGTGCCCAGCCCCATCCTCTATCCGTCTTATGTCACCTTGAACGCCTCCGCCTTTGTGCAATGGGATGTGTGGGAGGCCAGCCTGAATGTGAACAATCTGGGAGACGAGCGCTATTTCACACCGGGCGCCGACACCTATGCCAATCTCAGCGCTCTGCCCGGTGTCGGCCGCACCTGGAAAGTCACTTTTAAAAGGCTTTTTTAGGCAAGCGATTGTTCTAGCTTCAGGGCCCGCTTAGGCTCGCGTCATGAAAAGGCTGGCGCTGTCTCTGCTGTTTTGTGTCAGTCCGATGACGGCGGTCGCTGCCGACAGCGCCTGGGTCCAGGCAACCGTATCCGGCTTTGAAGCCCGCCTGGTCACCGAAGCCGCTGCTTGTCCCGTCCTGCGCACCGACAAGGGCGATGTGGCGATGACCGCGCGCGCCGCGGCGACAGCCGACTTCCCGCAAGTCTGCGCCGCCGTCCTTCCGGCCGGCGCGGTGCGGGGCGATATCGCGGGTGAAACGCTGCCGCTGCCGGTGGCCAAGCCCGAACGTATACTGGTGCTGGGCGATACCGGTTGCCGCATCAAGGGCGGGGCCCTGCAGGCCTGCAACGATCCGGACAAATGGCCCTTCCCACGCCTGGCCGACGCCGCGGCGGCGCTGAAGCCCGACCTGGTGATCCATGTCGGCGATTATCTTTATCGCGAAAGCCCCTGTCCGCCGGGCAATCAAGGCTGTGCCGGCTCGCCCTGGGGGGACAACTGGGCCACCTGGCAAGCCGATTTCTACACTCCGGCCGCGGCGCTGTTGAAGGCGGCGCCGATTGTGCTGGTGCGCGGCAATCATGAGGATTGCCTGCGCACCGGCCCCGGCTGGCTGAGGCTGCAAGGGCCGTCCGCCTTTGACCCCGCCGCGCCCTGCATCCCGCATCTGCCGGTCTATACCGTTGATCTGGGAGCGCTTCGGCTGGCGGTGATGGACGATGCCACCGCCCAGGACACCGAACTCAACCGCGACGACTCCCCTCTCTATGCCGCGGAGCTGACGGGACTTGCCGCCATCCCCGCGCCGGTCTGGTTCGTTCATCACCGTCCGATCTGGGCGGCGATCACCGGACCTTTGGGCATTCCGATAGGTGGCAATCTGGCCTTGATCGATGCGGTGCGTGTTGCAACCCAGTCCGGCTCTCCGCCCATCGCGTCCAATGTCGAGCTGATGCTGTCGGGTCATATCCATAGCTTCGAAGCGATTAACTATGACGGCAAGGTGCCGCCGCAGATCGTGGCGGGCAATGGCGGCGACAATCTTCACGCCACTCCGGAAAATCTCAGGGGCGCGCAATTCCAGGGTCATTCCGGCGTGACCGTCGCTGACGGCCTGTCAGTAGATGGCTTCGGTTTTCTGCTGATGACCCGCGCCGAAGGCGGTTGGACAATCGATCTTTACGATCCCGCCGGCAAAGCGACCGGCCAGTGCCGCTTCGCCACCGCGCAAGACGGCAAACGCGGCCGTCTCGACTGTCCAAAAAAATAAACTGAAACTACCAACCGCTTTGTCAAAGTCCCGCCGTGATTCAGGCATGCGCTTACACCTGCGCTTGCACTAGGTTTGCGCAAAGATTCGGGGCGTGGAATGAACAACAATCGGCGGCTTTTATTTGTTGTCGGCGGCGGACTTGGCGCGCTTATCCTGGCGGCTTTGGTGGCGATCTACTTCATCGGCGCGCGAAGCGGCGACCGGAATGCGGGTGTGCTGGCGCGGCTGCAGAGCGGACTTTCCGTTGTCACCGGCGCGGTGCCCGGCACGCCGATTACCGCCAGCGGACCCTTTGCCTTCCGCCGGCTGGAGATCGACGTCACCAAACCCCAGGCCGAGGCTTGCCTGGTCTTTACCCGGGCTTTGGATGCCAGCGGCCGAACCCATTATGAAGACTATCTGACCGTCGACCCTGTCGTCCGCGTTGCGGCGCGGGTGGCGGATACGCGCCTGTGCCTGGCCGGCCTGGATTTCGGGACGACTTATAGCGTCGCTCTCAAGGCGGGATTGCCCTCGGCCGGCAGCGACAGGCTGGTCGAAGCGGAAACGGTGCCGGTCGAACTGCGGGACAAGCCGTCCCTGGTAAGCTTTTCCGGCGGGATCATCCTGCCGCGGGAAAACACCGCCGGCGTACCGGTCACCACGGTCAATATCGGCAAGCTGTCGCTGAAGATCATCCGGGTCGGCGACCGGCTCCTGTCGCAGATTCAAACCGGCACGATAGATGATGCCACCCTCTACAATTGGGGCATCCGGGAGCTGGAAAACAATCAAGGCACCCTGGTGTGGCAGGGCACCATGGCGGTGGACAATCTCAAGAACGACACCGTGGTGACCTTGATCCCCATCCGGGACCTGCTGAAGAGCGGCAAGCCCGGCGCTTATGTGCTGCTGGCGCAGGACGCGGCCAAAAAATCCGGCAATGAAGAGGATTACCGCCGGGTCATGGCGATGCAATGGGTGGTGGACAGCGATATTTCCCTTACCAGCTTTGCCAGCGCCAATGCCGCCACCGGCTCCGGCCTCAGCGTCTTTGCCCGTTCCTACAATCGCGCGACGGCGGTGGCGGCGGTCAAATTGACCCTGGTGGCGCGCAACAACAGCCTATTGGCGAGCGCCACCACCGATGGCAATGGCAGGGCGGATTTTGACGCCGGCCTGTTCAAGGCAACCGGCGGCGACGAACCCGTCATGGTGATGGCCTATGGCCCGGACGGCGATTTCAGTTTCCTGGACCTGCGGCGCGCGGCCTTCGATCTGGCCGATCGCGGCGTTGGGGGACGCTCGTCGCCCGGCCCGGTCGACGCCTGGCTTTATACCGAGCGCGGGATTTACCGCCCCGGCGAGACGGTTCGGGCGGTGGCGATGCTGCGCGACCGTGTCGGCGCAGCCCTTAGCGCGCCGCTCACCTTGGTGGCGCAACGGCCGGACGGCATCGAAGTGGGCCGCATCACGGTCGATGGCGACAAGCTGTCGGCGGGCAGCGCCGGATGGAATCTGGCCTTGTCGCAAGGCGCGCCGCATGGCCGCTGGCAAATTTCCGCCTATATCGACCCCAAGGCCAAAGAGGTGGGCCGGGTTCAGTTCGATGTGGCGGACTTTGTCCCGCAGCGGCTGAAAGTGACCCTCACCGCACAGGAAAACAGCCTCAAGCCCGGCGGGGATTTCCACATCCGCGCGGAGAGCCGCTTTCTTTACGGCGCCCCGGCCGGCGATCTTTCCGGCGACGGCGAAGCCACCATCGCCGCCGACAGCGATCCCTATCCCCAGCATCACGGCTTCCAGTTCGGCCGGGTGGACGACAGTTTTTCCGAAACCAAGGTCGATCTGGCGGTGCCCACAACCGATGCCGCCGGCATCAGCACCATTACCGGCAATACCGGCGCCTTGGCCGATACGACTCTGGCTTTGAAAGCCACGGTGCGGATTTCCATCCATGAGCCCGGCGGACGCACCACCGACAAGACCGTCGCCATTCCCATCCGCACCCATGCCGCGATGATCGGAATCCGCCCGCAATTCGACGGCGGGCAGGTCGCCGAGAATTCGCGCGCCGGCTTTGAAGTGATTGCGGTGGATGCCGAAGGCAAGCGCATTGCCCTCGACGGCTTGACCTACAGCTGGGTGCGTGAAGATACCAGCTATCAGTGGTTCCAGAGCAATGGCGAATGGCGGTATCAGCCCAGCACCCGCGACCGGATGGTCTCCAGCGGCGGCACGCGGGTGGCAGCCGGCGCCAGCACGCGCCTTGAGCAGGCGCTGCCCTGGGGCAGCTACAGGCTGACGGTCAGCGATCCCAAATCCGGAACGTCGTCGGCATTCCGTTTTTATTCCGGCTGGTCCGCCTCCGGCGCGGGCGATCGTCCCGACCGCATTCCTGTCGCCGCCGACAAGCCCAGCTACGCGCCCGGCGCGGTGGCCCGTGTCCGCATCAAGCCCGACGGCACCGGCAAGGCGCTGGTGGTTGTCGCGGGGGACAGGCTGTTCTCCTCCAGGCTGATCGATGCGCCTGCCGCCGGCGCGACGGTGGATATTCCGGTCTCGGCCGACTGGGGCGCGGGCGCCTATGTGCTGGTGACCACGTACCGTCCGCTGGCCGACGTCACGGGCCGCGAGCCGGTCCGCTCGATCGGCGTCGCCTGGCTGGGGGTGGATAACGCGCCGCGCACCCTCAAGCTCACGGTCGGAGGCGCGCCAAAGATCCTGCCGCGCCAGAAGCTCACCCTTCCGGTCACGGTCGCGGGCTTGAGCGCGGGCGAGGAAGCCTATGTCACCCTGGCGGCGGTGGATGAGGGCATTCTGCAGCTCACCGATTTCAAGTCGCCCGATCCGGTCGGTTATTATTTCGGCAAGCGGCGGCTGGGTGTGCTGGTGCGCGACGATTATGGCCGGTTGATCCGCGCCGAGAAAGGCGCGCTGGGCGCGCTGCAACAGGGCGGTGACGGTTTCGGCGGCCGCAGCCTGGCGGTGGTGCCGCAAAAGACCGTGGCGCTGTTCAGCGGCTTGGTGAAAGTCGGCGCCGGCGGTGTCGCCAATATCCCGCTGGATGTGCCCGACTTTAATGGCTCCTTGCGCTTGATGGCGGTCGCCTGGAGCGGCAACAAGCTCGGTCATGGCGACCGGATGCTGATTGTCCGCGATCCTGTGGTGGCCGATCTGGTCCTGCCGCGCTTCCTGGCGCCCGGGGACAATGTCGCCGCCGGCTTGAATCTGGACAATGTGGAAGGCGGTCCGGGAACCTATGTCGCCACCATCCAGACGCGAGGGCCGCTTTCGCTGCCTGCGGGCGCAAGAACGGTGGTGAACCAGACACTCCAGCGCGGACAGCGGACCGTGGTGCCGGTGCAGTTGCGTGGTGCGGGACTTGGCATTGCCGATATCACCCTGGATGTGCGTGGTCCGGGCGGTTTCCATGTCAGCCACAACTGGCCGATCCAGGTGCGCCCCGCCCAGCTCGATGTCACGCATGAGGAAGACGTGCCGCTTGCCGGCGGCGCTACTTATGTCGCCGACAAGAGCCTGGTCAGCAATCTGGTCGGATCGACCGCCAATGTCAGTCTCAGCATCTCCGCGGCGCACGGCTATAACAATGTCCCGGGGTTGCTCAAGTGGCTCGACAAATATCCGTATGGCTGCCTGGAACAGACCAGCAGCCGTGCTTTGCCGCTGCTTTGGTTCAACGATATGGCCGACCTGGTCGGTTATCCCAAAGATCAGGCGCTGCGCGGCCGTGTGCAGGAATCCATCGACGCCATTCTCGACATGCAGAATTACGCGGGCAACTTCGGCCTGTGGGGGCCGGGCGAGGATGCCGAGAATTTCATCAGCATCTATGCCTTGGATTTTCTCACCCAGGCCCGGGCCAAGGGCTATGTCGTGCCCAATGACGCGATGCGCCGCGGCATCGACTGGCTGAAATCCACCGCTTCCGAGGATGGCAGCGATCTGTCCCGCGCCTATGCGTTTTATGTTCTGGCGCTCAATGGCCAGGCCAATGTCAGCGACTTGCGCTATTTCAGCGATACCAAGGTGACCGGCATGTATTCGGCCTTGGCCGCGGCGCTGACCGGCGCCGCCGCCAATCAGGTTGGCGACCGCGCCCGCGCCACGTTCGGTTTCGACAAGGCGCGGTCGCTGATCGCAAAAGCCGATGTGATGTCCTATGCCACCGCCTATACGCAGCACAATTACTGGTACGAATACGGCTCCGTGTTGCGCGATCTGTCCGGTGTGCTGGCGCTGGCGGCGGAAAATGGCCGCGCCGATCTGGTGCCCTTCCTGCTGGACCGTGGCAAGTCGCTGGACATGCACATCGAGGACACCAGCACGCAGGAAAAAGGCTGGATGCTGCGCGCCGCCTATGCCCTGACGCGCCAGAAATTGCCCTTGGATGTCACGGTGAATGGCGCGCCCGCCACGCCGCGCCGGGGCGCGGTGCGATTGACGCCGAACCTGGCCCAGCTCAATAGCGGCATCACCTTTGTGAATCGCAGCGATGCGGGGATATGGCGTTCCAGCGCCGTGACCGGCACCCCCAGCGCGGCGCTGCCGCCGGCTGAAAATGGCGTTACGGTCAAAAAGAGCATCTGGACCATGTCCGGCGCGCCCGCCGACCTCGCCAATCTGCGCCAGAACGACCGGGTGATTGTGCAGATTTCCGGCACCGTTCCGGAAGGCGTGCACCGCCAGATGGGCATCATCGACTTGTTGCCCGCGGGCCTGGAGATCGAGCAGCCTCTCCGGGGCCCCGATGCCAAAGCCTATTCCTTCCTGGGCGGCCTGACCGAGGCCAACATGCAGGATGCCCGCGACGACCGTTATGTCGCGGCTTTCACCATCGATACGATCTACCGGCGCTATGAAAGCGATCCGATGGAAAAGCGCCGGGCCTTTCATGTCGCCTATATTGCCCGGGCTGTTTCCGTCGGCCGCTTTGTTCTTCCCGCCGCCTCGGTTGAGGACATGTACGCGCCCGCTGTGCGGGCGCGTACCGCCATGGGCGAGGTGACGATCAACAAATGACCAGGCGGCGGCTCATCGCGCTTTTTCTGGCGGGCTGTGTGTGCGCGGCGGTGATCGCCGACCGCCTCAATCCGCCCGACATGACGCGGGCACAAGAGCTCTCGCCGCAGGTCGTGGCGCGCGACGGCACATTGATGCGGGTTTTCCTCAGTGCGGACGGCGCCTGGCGTATCCGCACCACGCCGGATCAGGTCAGCCCGCGCTATCTCGCCATGCTCAAGGCCTATGAAGACAGGCGTTTCGAGCGGCATTGGGGGGTTGATCCGCCGGCGCTGTTGCGCGCGGTCCTTCAACTGGTCCGTGCGGGGCATGTGGTATCGGGCGGCTCGACCCTCACCATGCAGGTGGCGCGGCTGTTGGAACCGCATGGCCATGGCGTGCCCGGCAAGCTGCATCAGCTGATCCGCGCCGCGCAGCTGGAAGTGCGTTACTCCAAGGATGAAATCCTGGCGCTGTATCTCACCTTGGCGCCGATGGGGGGCAATCTGGAAGGCGTGCGCGCCGCGTCTTTGTCCTATTTCGGCAAGGAGCCGAAAAATCTCGATCTGGCGGAAAGTGCGCTGCTGGTGGCCTTGCCGCAGTCGCCGGCGCGCCAGCGGCCGGACCGCAACGCCACCGCCGCGCGCAAGGGCCGCGACAAAGTCCTCACCCGCATGGCCGATCAAGGGGTCATCAGCCCTGGCGATGCCGTCATCGCCAAGCAAGACGCCGTGCCCATGGCCCGCAGGCCGATGCCGCTGTCGGCTCCGCATTTGGCGCAAAGGCTGGTGCTGGAAAACAAGTCGCCGCGCATCGTCACAACCCTGAACCCCAAAATCCAGGCGGCCGCGGAACGGCTTGCCCGGCGGGAGCGCGCTTATTTCGACGATGGGGCCGATGTCGCCTTGCTGGTGATCGAGAATAAGAGCCGCAATGTCATCGCCTATGTCGGCGGCACCGATTATTGGGGCAGGTCCGGACAGGTGGATCTCGCCGCGCGCGCGCGTTCACCGGGCTCGGTGCTCAAACCTTTCATCTATGGGCTGGCCTTCGACAATCTGATTCTGCATCCCGCCAGCCGCATGGAGGATGTTCCGACCAACTTCGGTGACTATGCGCCGCGTGATTTTGACGGCCGGTTCCAAGGCGCGGTGACGGCGCGGGATGCGCTGCGCATGTCGTTGAACATACCGGCTGTCATGGCGTTGGACCGGGTCGGTCCGCTGGCTTTCACCCTGGCGCTGCAAAATGCCGGTGCGCGTCTGACTTTTCCAACCCAGGATGCGCCCAGTCTGCCGGTGGCGTTGGGTGGCTTGGGCATTTCGCTGTCCGATACCGCCATGCTGTATGCCGGCATCGCCGAAGGCGGCACGGCGCGGAGCCTTCGTTTTGTCTCAGGTGCGCCGGATGCGCCAAGTCACCGGCTGTTCGGTGCCGCCGCGGCCTGGTATCTGCGCGACATTCTGGATGGCGTGGCCTTGCCGGATGGCTGGGCGATGGGGCAGGGGCTGCTGCGCAATCGCACCGTCGGATTCAAGACCGGCACCTCCTATGGTTACCGCGACGCCTGGTCGGTTGGTTTCTCCAACGACTATACCGTCGCGGTGTGGGTTGGCCGCGCCGATGGCACACCGCGCCCCGGCCATGTCGGACGCGAGGTTGGCGCGCCGATCCTGCTCAAGATGTTCGGCTTGCTGCCGCCTGACCGGCGTCCCGCACCGCCGGCACCGGCGGGAGTCTTGCGGGTGTCGTCAACCGAAAGCCTGCCCGCGTCCTTGCGGACTTTTTCGCGCGAGCCAGCGCCGGCGTCATTGCCGCAAGTGGCATCACTGCCGCCCCCGGCCATCGCCTTTCCACCCAATGGCGCGGTGGTGGCTTTGCCGGACACCAAAACCAGGGACGCGGCGCTGGAATTCAAGGCACAGGGCGGGCGCGCGCCACTCACCTGGCTGGTCAATGGTGCGCTTGTCGGCAGTTTCGATCGGTTCGCGCCCGCATTTTATAAGCCCGGTGGTGAGGGCGTGGCCCGGGTCACGGTGGTGGATGCCGAAGGCCGCAGCGATTCCAGCACCGTGCGCTTCAAGCGGATGCGCTGATCATTTTTTTTGCGCCGTGTCGGCTTCCAGCAGGCTCAGCAGCGCGGCGGTGGGAAAGCCGTCGGCGGTCAGCGCCTTGGATTTCTGATACTGCCTGAGCGCCGCGCGGGTCCGGCGTCCCAGCACACCGTCTGGTGTGCCGGGATCAAAACCCAATGCCAGCAAATTGGTTTGGAATTGCAGCCGCTCACTGCGCGACAGCGCACGCTCGTCGCGCGGCCAGGCATGCTTGACGACACCCGCGCCCATCATCCGGTCGGCCAATAGCGATATCGCCAGGGCGTAACTGGCGGCATTGTTGTATTTGAGGAGAACCCGGAAATTCGGATAGACAAGAAAGGCGGGTCCTCGCGCGCCGGCAGGCAAAAAGATTGCCGCATTTCCGTCCAGCACCGCCAGCGGATCACCGTTCACAGTCTGGACTCCGCGCATGCTCCATTCCGAAACCGGCTTGTCATTCTCCAGATCGGCATCTTCATAAGCAAAATTGTCCGGCAGGCTGACTTCGTAACCCCAATTTTGTGCCCGGGTCCAACCTTGCTCAGAGAGAAGCCGCGCCGCAGAAGCCAAGGCGTCGGGTGGCGAGCGCCACAAGTCGATCTTGCCATCGCCATCGCCGTCGGCGGCATATTTGAGAAAGGTGGTCGGCGTGAATTGGGTCTGGCCGAAGGCGCCCGCCCAACTGCCGACCATCTCACTGAGCGAATAGCGTTGCTGCTGATAGATTCGCAGGGCCGCCAGAAATTCCGGTTTGGCGTAGTTGGTGCGCGGCCCGTCATAGGCCAGGGTCGCCAGCGCCGCGAAAAGATTAAAGCTGCCGCTGTCGGCGCCATAGTCGCTTTCCATGCCCCAGACCGAAACCAGAATCTCCTTCGGCACCCCGCTTTGCGCCGCGATTGCGTCCAGAACCTCGCCATATCGGCCAAGCATGAACTGGGCGTCTTTGATCCGCCGCGCCGATACCGCCGAATCCAGATAGCCCCAGATCGGCCGATTGAATTCCGGCTGATTGGCATTCATGGCGGTGATGGTGGGAAGGGGTGCGATGCCTGCCGTGGCGCCGTCAAAAGTTTCCATGGTGATGCCTTGGGCCAACGCCTCCGTCCGCGCCTGCGCCAGAAAGGCATCGAATTTGGCATCGCCCGAACTGGGCGGGGGCGGCGGTGTGGGAATCGGGGCGGCGGGTGGTGGGGGCGGGGGGGCCGGTTTGGGCGGCGGAGGCCGGGTGGCGCAGGCCGCCAGAGCCAACAGGCCACACAGGGCGGCGAGGACTTTTAGGCGGGCGGGATGGGGCCAAGCGCGAAGCACCCCCTATTGGTACACTGCTTCGCAGGATTTTTGGCGGAAAACCGCCATTTTTTAGCGGATTTGGCGGGTTGACAGGGGTAGGCCCCTTGCATAGTTTCCGCGCCTCTCGCGGTACACGGCCTTCCCGGCCGAAAAAACGGTCCAAAGGCAGTGTCATGAAGGTTCGCAACTCACTCCGGTCGCTCAAGAAGCGTGACAAGGACTGCCGCGTCATCCGCCGCAAGGGCCGCGTCTACGTGATCAACAAGAAGAATCCGCGGTTCAAAGCCCGCCAGGGTTAAGCGATACTGCGCCGCTCTTTGTCATAGGCGCACATGCTTCTTCCTATTACCAACGCCAGCATCGTCGCCCGCCGCGCCGAAATCGTCGCGGCGCTGAAAGAGATCGTGCCCGATGGCGTGGTGGCCGATCCATCGGGCCTTGCCACGTTCGATTCCGACGCGCTCAGCGCCTATCACCAGATGCCGCTGGTCTGCGTGCTGCCGTCCAATCGCCAGCAGGTCAGTGACATTCTCAAATATGCGGAAGGCCAAGGCGTGCCCATTGTGCCGCGCGGCGCCGGAACGTCCTTGTCGGGCGGTGCCTTGCCGCGCGAGGACGGCATCCTGATCGGCATGGGGCGCATGAAGCGCATCATCGAGATCGATTACGAGAATGGCTGCGTCGTGGTCGAGCCCGGCGTCACCAATATGAATATCACCAAGGCGGTGGAGGCCAACGGCTTCTATTACGCGCCCGATCCTTCCAGCCAGATCGCCTGCACCATCGGCGGCAATGTCGCGGAAAATTCCGGCGGTCTGCATTGCCTGAAATACGGCCTGACCACCAACAATCTCTTGGGCGTGACCATGGTCTTGCCGGGCGGGGAGATCGTGACGCTGGGCGGCAAGAGTGGCGCGCAGGGCGGTCTGGATCTGCTGGGCGTGATCACCGGCTCTGAAGGGCTTTTGGGCGTGGTGGTGGAAGTGGTGGTGAAAATCCTGCGCAAGGCGCCGGTGACCCGCACCTTGATGGCATCCTTCGACACCGTGCCCGCCGCGGGCGCCTGCGTCGCCGCGATTATCGCCGACGGCGTGGTGCCCGCCGCCATGGAATTCATGGACCGCCGCGCCGCCGAGGCGATCGAGGATTTCAACCAGCCGGGCTATCCCAAGGGCGCCGAAGCCATTCTGATCATCGATGCCGATGGCGTCCAAGCCGATGTCGCCTATGCCGTGTCGCGGGTGATCGCTATCGTCGCCCAATGCGGCGGCAAGACGGTGGAAGCCACCGACGAAAAACAGCGTGCCCGCATCTGGTCCGGCCGCAAGGCGGCCTTCGCCGCCATGGGGCGGCTGGCACCTGACATGATCTGCATGGACGGCACCATTCCCCGCCATGCCCTGCCGCAAGTGCTGGAGGAGATGGCCAAGCTCTCCGAGCATTACGGTCTGGGCTTCTGCAATGTGTTTCATGCCGGCGACGGCAATCTGCATCCCCTGATTATTTTCGACACCATGAAGGACGGCGAGTTCGAACGGGCGGAAGCCTTTGGCGCCGATATCCTGCGGCTCTGCGTCAAGGTCGGCGGCGTCTTGTCGGGCGAGCATGGCATCGGCGTGGAAAAGCGCGATCTGATGATCGACATGTTCACAACCGCCGAGCTGGAACAGCAGGGCCGGGTCAAATGCGCCTTCGACGCGCAAGGCCTGTTCAATCCGGGCAAGGTTTTCCCGACTCTTTCGGCCTGTGTCGAACAGGGTCATATCCATGTTCACGGCGCTCAACTGCCGCATCCCCATCTGCCGCGCTACTGATGAGCAGGGTCGCCAACGAAGATCAGGTCGTGGATTTTGTGCACGCCGCGCGCGCCGGCAAGACGCCGTTCGAGATCGTGGCGGGCGGCACCCGCCGCGCGGTGGGAAGGCCTCTTCTTGATTCTAAGGGGGCCGACCTGCCGATGCTGGATGTGTCGGGCCTGTCAGGCATCGTCAAGTATGAACCGGCCGAACTGATCGTCACCGCCCAGCCCGCCACGCCGTTGGCTGAGATCAAGGCGGTGCTGGCGCAGAAGAATCAGCGGCTGGGTTTTGATCCCGCCGATTGGTCCATGCTGCTAGGCTCCAATGGTGTGGCGACTCTGGCGGGTGCGGCCTCCTGCGATGCCTCGGGGTCGGGCAAGTTGCGGCATGGCGGGGCGCGGGATTCGCTGCTGGGTTTCCGCGCCGTCAACGGCTTGGGCGAAAGCTTCCGCGGCGGCGCCAAAGTCGTAAAGAATGTCACGGGTTTTGACTTGCCCAAGCTGATGTGCGGCGCTTTCGGTACCCTGGGTGTGCTGACAGAGCTGACCTTCCGCGTCTACCCTCAGCCGCAATTCGCCACCACTTTGTGCCTGTCCGATGTGACGCCGGAAGACGGTTTCGCGCACTTGCGCAAGATCGCGCTCAGTGCGTTGGAACCGGCGGGGCTGGCTTATCTGCCCGGCAACATGCTGGCCGAGTCTGGTCAGGGCGCGGCGTTGATCAAACTGGAAGGCGCGCGCCAGCCGCTGGAGGAAAAGATCGCGCTGGCGCATGGCTTATTGGGCAATGCCCTGCGTCGGATCGAGGACGATCCTTTCGCCGCCATCGGCAGCGGCGAGCAATTCGCCGATATCCCTGGCGATATCTGGCGGGTGATGATCGCGCGCGCCGATGCGCCGCGCCTGGCCAAGGAACTGAATGTCCGCCATTGGCTGGGCGATTGGGCGGGCGCGGTGCTGTGGATGGCGGCCGATCCCTCGGAAGCCCCGCGCATTCGCGCCATTGCCGCCAAGGCGAACGGCCAGGCGATGTTGTTGCGTGGCTCCGCCGCCAGCCGCGCCAGCCTGGGTCTTTTCGCGCCACAGCCGCATGCTTTGGCGGCGCTCAATCGCTCGGTGAAAGCGGCGTTCGATCCGTTGTCACTCTTTAATCCGGGCCGGCTGTAATGCGATACAACTTCACCGCCGAACAGATCGCCGATCCGCAACTGGGGCCCGCCACCCAGGCGGTGCGCTCCTGCGTCCATTGCGGTTTCTGCACCGCGACCTGTCCCACCTATGTCGTCTTGGGCGATGAGCGCGACAGTCCGCGCGGCCGTATCGTGCTGATGAAGGACATGCTGGAAAAGGGCGGCGCGCCGACCAAGGAGCAGGTCTTTCACATCGACCGCTGCCTGTCTTGCCTCAACTGCAAAACCGCCTGTCCCTCCAGTGTCAATTATCAACGGCTGGTGGATCAGGCGCGCGCCCATATCCAGGATCATTATGAACGCCCGCTGGCCGACCGGCTGCTGCGCTTTGCCATCGCCAAGGTGATGACCCGGCCCGCGCTGGTGCGGATCGGCTTGCTGCTGGCCAAGATCGGCGCGCCCATTGCGCTTCTTCTGCCGGGTCGGTTGGGCGCCATGGCGCGTATCGGTCTTTCGGCGCGGCCGCAGGGACCGGAGCCGACCCAATTTCCCAAGCCTGCTCAGGTCAAACAGCGCATCGCCATCATGCCGGGCTGTGTGCAGGGGGCGCTGGCGCCGCAGATCGACGGCGCTGTGGGCCGGGTGCTGGCGCGGCGCGGGATCGAGCTGGTGGCGCTGGAAGGCGCGGGCTGCTGCGGCGCGCTGCCCCATCATATGGGCCGCGAGCAGGATTCGCGCGCCTGGGCAAAGCGGGCCATCGAGGCTTATGAACAAGGCCAGTATGACGGCGTGCTGATCACCGCCACCGGCTGTTCGGCGCAGTTGAAGGACTATGCCCATCAATTCGCCGGCGATCCCGTATGGGAAGCGCGCGCCGCCAAATTCGCCGCTGCCGCGCGCGATTTTGCGGAACTCTGCACGCCGCGGACTGTGACGCCGCCGCAAGCCTTGCGCGTCGCCTATCACCCCGCCTGCTCCCTGCAGAACAGTTTGAAGCTGAGCGGTGCGGGCGAAGCAATGCTGGACGCGGCGGGATTCCTGGTTACGCCCTTTTCGGAATCGCATTTGTGCTGCGGTTCCGCCGGCACCTATTCCATCCTGCAGCCGGAGCTTTCCAGCCAGCTCCGCGACCGCAAATTGGGCAATATCGCGGCAGCCGAACCGGACGTCCTGGTCAGCGGCAACATCGGCTGCCTGCAGCATCTGGCGACCGGCAAAGGCTTGAATCAGCCCATTCTGCACATCGCGGAATTGCTGGACTGGGCTGAGGGCGGGCCCAAACCCGCCAATCTGGAATTGCCGCGCAAGTCCGTCTAAGCTGGAGGTCATGCGCCCCGCGCTTGCCCTTGTCCTGCTGCTTTTGTCCAGCGCGGCTTATGCCGCGCCGATGCAAGCGCCTGCGCCCAAGCCCCAAGCGTCCGCGCCCAAGCCCAAGGAAGTCTCGAGCGAAGACAAGCTTTTCGCCCAGCTCAAGGCGGTGGAGCGCGAAGAGGATGCCCATCCCATCGAACAGAAATTGATGGCGCTGTTTCGCGCTTCGGGCAGCCCCAGCGTCGATCTGCTGATCACGCGGGTCCAGGCGGCAATGGTGGCTACCGACAAGGAGACCGCCAAGAAGCTGATTGACGCCGTTACCGCCGTCGCGCCCACCTATGCCGAAGGCTGGCACATCCGCGCCGGCCTGGAGCATGCGGCCGGCGACGACACCGCCGCGCTGGTGAGCCTGCAAAAAGTGGTGCAGCTCAACCCCCGGCATTTCCGGGCCTTGGACGAACTGGCCGACATGCTGGAAGAGTATGGCGACAAGGCGGGCGCCCTGAAGCTCTACCGACGCGCTCTGGAACTCAATCCGCATTTGCCCGGCACCGGCCAGAAGGTGCGCGAATTGACCACCAAGGTCGAGGGACGGGATATCTGATCCCATGCCTCATTCCAGAAAATTATTGGCGGCGTCTCTTCTTGTCCTGCTCGCATCTCCGGCATGCGCCCAGTCCTACATGGTGGGCACCTGGTTCGGTCAGGGCCAGCCGAACAGCAAAGAGTCCATGTATATCGACCGCATGCGCGCCGACGGCAAGTGGCGCGGCGAGTACCGCACCTGCAGCAGGGGCAAGTTGTCCGACCAGGTGCAGGAAGGAAGCTGGGTGCTGAAGGGTGATACGTTGATCTTGAAAGTCGAACTGGTGGATGGCCGCCGCGAGCCGCGTACCGACAATTACCAAATGCTGGCCCACACCGCCACGACACAGAAGTACATCAGCATGGGCTTCAACTTTCCTTACACGCCCAAGAAAGTGGCGGACGATTTCCAAATGCCGTCCTGCCCGATGAGTTGACCTGGATGCGCGCGCTGGCGGTCGTGGCTCTGCTGTCGCCGTTGCTTTGTGCGCCAGCTTTTGCCGCCGAACATCCCGCTTTTCTGACCGGCCATTGGTTCGGGCAGGGCGAGCCGCATGACAAAAGCGAAATGTGGCTGGCGCATGCCGGCCCCAATGGCGATTTTTCGGTGCAATTCCGCGCCTGCCGCAAGGGGAAAGCCAGCGATCTGTTCCAGAAAGGCAAATGGTGGTTTCAGGACGGGATCGAAACCATCCAGATCACCCAGTCGGACGGCCAAATCATGTTCCACGAGACGCCTTACAAGATCCTGTCGCATGACGGAAAAAGCCAGACCTACAGCATGCCGTCGGGTTTTGTGTTCCGCTCCAAGCGGGTGGACGCCAAGTTCGTCATGCCGCCCTGCGACCTGGTGAGCTGAGATGAAAGGCGCCGCACTTTGCCTGATTTTCTGTCTGGCGAGTTTGGAGGCCTATGCCGCGCCAAGCCTGGTGGGCTTCTGGTTCGGCCAGGGCCAACCCTATGACAAACGGTCGATGTATATCGATCACTTCATGGCCAACGGAAAATACCGTTCGCAATTCCGCGATTGCCTCAAGGACAAGGCGGAAGACAGCCATGAGGACGGCACCTGGTCGGTCAAGGGCGACATTCTCACCATAAATGTCGAGCGGCATAACGGCGTGGCCGCGCCGCGCAGCGAAACCTACCGTTTGACCTTGGTCACGCCCACACGGTTCAAGGATATCTATCTGCCGCTGAACTTTCCCTTTGACGAGCATCGGGTGGACGAAAAATTCGTCATGCCCGACTGTCAACTGGTCAGTTAATCTTCGTCGGTCACAAACGCCACCCGGAGCATATTGGTGGCGCCGGTGGTGCCCAGCGGCACGCCGGCGGTGATGACGATGCGCTCGCCGGCCTGGGCAAAACCTTCCTGGCGCGCGATCTGGCTGGCGCGTTTCACCATATCGTCGAAGTCGCGAATATCCTCGGTGGTGACGCTATGGGTGCCCCAAACCAGGCACAGCCGCCGCGCCGTCTCGATCGAGGGGGTGGGGGCGATGATCGGCGCCTGGCTGCGCTCGCGCGCCGCACGCATGGCGGTGATGCCCGACTTGGTCCAGCACACAATGGCGCGCGCTTCGATGGTGGCGGTCACTTCATGCACCGCCGCCATGATGGCGTCCGGCGTGGTCTTTTCCGGCGTGCCGCGCTGGGATTCGATGATGGATTGATAGAGCTCATCGTCTTCCACCGAACAGGCGATGCGGTCCATGGTCTGCACCGCTTCCACCGGATAGGAGCCGCTGGCGGATTCCGCCGACAGCATCACCGCATCGGCGCCCTCGAACACCGCGGTGGCGACATCCGACACTTCGGCGCGGGTGGGCATGGGCGAATTGATCATGGATTCCAGCATCTGGGTCGCCACCACCACCGGCTTTCCGGCTTTGCGGGCGGCGCGGGTGATCTGTTTTTGCAGGCCCGGAACCCGTTCCAGCGGCATTTCCACGCCCAGGTCGCCGCGCGCCACCATCAGCGCGTCGGCCAATTCCAGGATGCCGTGCAAGGATGCCAGCGCCTTGGGCTTCTCGATCTTGGCCAGCACCCCGGCGCGCCCGGCCACAATCTTTTTCAGTTCCGCCACATCCTCGGGCCGCTGCACAAAGGACAGCGCGATCCAGTCCACCCCCAATTCCAGCGCCGCATCCAGGTCGGCGCGGTCCTTGGGCGTCATGGCCGACATCGGCAGCAAGGTGTCGGGCATGTTGACGCCCTTGCGGTCCTTGATCTCGCCCGCCACTTCCACGACGGCTTCCGCGAAAGTGTCGGCCTTGCGCAGCAGGCGCAGCCGTACCTTGCCGTCGTCGATCAGTAGGGCATGCTTTTGCTTGATCGCCTGGAAGATTTCCGGATGCGGGATCGGCACCTCTTCCGGCTTGTCGCTGGTCTCGCCCAGCACCAGCTTGATGCGCTCACCGTCCTGCAGCATGCGCGGTCCGCCGCACAGCTTGCCCAGCCGGATCTTGGGGCCCTGCAGATCGCACAGAATGCCGATCGGTCGGCCGACCTCTTCGGAAAGGGTACGCAACTGCCGGTGCATGGTGGCCAGCATCTCGTGGCTGGTGTGGCTCATATTGATGCGGAACACATCGACGCCGGCATCGAACAAGGCCCGCATCATTTGCGGGGTGTTGGAGGCGGGACCGAGGGTGGCGAGAATCTTGGTTTTACGGCGGCGGCGCATAGCGGCTTTCAGTTGGAGAGAGACTGGGTCCAGTCGGGTTTTTTGCCGGTATCCACCTCAAAGAAACCACGCCGGTCGAAACCGCGCTTGGCGCAATCGCGGCGGCCCACGGCGCGGAAGCGCTTGTCGGGAGCGACACAGAAAAAGGTCTTGCCTTCCCAGGTCCCCGCCGCGCCGTCGCTGGCATAGACATAGTAGAAGCGCCCCTGCAGCGGGCCGGTGAGCAGCGGTGCGCAGGTCTGGGCCTGGATCGCCCACCAGCCTTCGCTGGTCCAGTTGGTGCCGTCGAAACGGCCAATGGCGGCGCGGACCGCCTGGCTGCTTTTGTTGCAGATCGTGAAGGCGGCAAAGGCCGGGGCCGCCGTCAGGGACAGCATGCCCAAAGTCACAGCCAGGAGCAGGGTCGTGCGGCGCATCTTGGACTCCGGTTTGGCGCGAAACCACTCAGCGGTCAACTGGACGTGCAGTCTTTTGCCCTCCCGGTTCGTCGCTCGTCGCTTATGTACTTAGAAGTACACCGCGCTCCTCGCTCCTGCCGGGCGGCCAAAATACCGCGCGTCCCAGGGGATCGATTCTATTATAACCGGCCCATGGCGGAAAATGCCTTTGAAACTATCCCCGGCCGAAGCGATCAAAAAACCGTAAACAGCCGGCTGCTGTTTTTATGCGACCATGCCTCCAACCGGCTGCCCGAAGGCGGGCTGGGGCTGGATCCCGCTCTGCTGGCGACTCACATCGCCTATGATATCGGGGCGGGCGCCCTGACCCGCGCCCTGGCCAAAGCCTATGGCGCGCCCGCCTTGCTGGGCGGCTGGTCGCGGCTTTTGATCGACCTCAACCGGGGCGCCGACGATCCCACCCTGGTGATGAAATTGTCGGACGGCAGCATCATCCCCGGCAATGTTTCAGGCAACCCTGATGCCGATGCCGCGGAAGTGGCGCGGCGTATTGCGGCCTATCATGCGCCCTATCATGCCGCGATCGACGCCGAGCTGAACCGCATGGGCAAAGACGCGGCGGTCATCTCGATGCATAGTTTCACGCCAGCCTGGAAAGGGCGGCCGCGTCCCTGGCAGGTCGGTGTGCTTTATGACCGTGATACGCGCTTGTCGGCGCCGCTGATGGCGCGCCTGGCCGAGGCCGGATTCACCGTCGGCGACAACGAGCCCTATACCGGTGCGCTGGAAGGTGACACGCTTTATCAGCACGGCACCTTGCGCGGACTGCCGCATGTGCTGATCGAAATAAGGCAGGACTTGATCGCAAGTGAGGCGGCGGCACAAGAGTTTGCGTCGCGCCTGAAACCCATACTGGATTTGGCCATCTCCGATATGCACAGGCAGGAATGATTTTACGCGTTGCGCCGCGCGATGCCGGTAAGCTAGGTTCCCCGGCTTTTGAAATTTTCGGTAGTCCCAATGGCCAAATCCGGCTTCGCCAAAGATCAGCTCAAATCCTTCATCAACCGCATCGAGCGATTGGAAGAAGAACGCGCCGCACTGTCGGCCGATATCCGCGAAGTCTATTCCGAGGCCAAGGGCACCGGGTTCGACACCAAGATCATGCGCCAGGTCATTCGCATGCGGAAGTTGGACAAGGCGGACTTCCAGGAACAGGAAGCCATGCTGGACCTGTATCTCACCGCCATGGATATGCGCTGACCGCGCGGTTCTTTTGGGTCGTGAGTTCGTCGCGCCTTCGCTCATGTACGTCTTCGGTACACTTCGCTCGGCGCTCCTGCTCACGCCCCAAAATTCCTCGCGCGGCCGGGTTCTTTTCGCCGCTGCAAAATCGCCATTTCAGTGCCAAGCCGCTCGGGGGAGGGGGAGGGTAATTCGCCTGTCCGCTTGCTAGGCTTGCGCCATGTCCAAGCGCGGCCGCCCGCCCCATGCCGACCAACTGACCCCCGCCGAATGGCGCGTGGCGGAAGCCGTACGTCACGGCATGAGCAATGCCGAGATTGCCGCGCGCCGCGGCATCAGCCTGGATGCCGTCAAATTCCATGTCGCCAATATTTTGCAAAAATTGAATCTGGAAAACCGCGGCGAACTCAAGCGCTGGACCGGTGTGTCGCGCGGGTCCGCCCTATATTCGAAGGAGATGCAAATGGACGAAGCCCTGAAGTTGGGGCCGCTGGGCCAGATCGCGCGAAAGGTGAAAAATATCGCCGAGGCGCGGCGCTGGTACGGCGAGGTGCTGGGCCTCACCCATCTCTATTCTTTCGGTGATCTGGCCTTTTTCGACTGCGGCGGCACGCGGCTTTTTCTGTCCCAAGGCGAGGGGGATGGCGAGTCGATCCTTTATTTCCGCGTTCCCGACATCCGTGCCGCCCATACAGGGCTTGCCGCGCGCGGCGTGGAATTCATCAATGCGCCACATATGATCCACCGCCACGAAGACGGCACCGAGGAATGGATGGCTTTCTTCAAGGATAATGACGGAAGGCCGCTGGGGATTGTGTCTCAGGCCAAACCCTGAAAATGAAAACGGCTCCCGCTGCGAAACGGGAGCCGTTTTCCTACGATAGATCTTCCTAGCCGACTTTGAGAACCGCGCTCTCTTCCTGTTCCGCCGGCACATCGCCTTCCAGGCCATATTCCTTCAGCTTGCGGTACAGGGTCGAGCGGCCGATGCCCAAGCGGCGCGCCACTTCCGACATATGGCCGTTGTAGCGGCTGATGGCCATGCGGATGATCTCGCATTCCATCTCGTCGAACTTGCGGATATTGCCTGACGTGTCGGTGACCTTGAGCGCATAGGGCGAAGTGGCCTGCAGCGCAGGGCCTTCCGTGGCTGCCGGCGCGGCACTGGTGGAACGCGGCGCGCTTTCCACGCCCAGGACAGAAGCGATCTGCGGAAAATCGCAGACATCCAGTATCGTGCCATCGCACAAGACCACGGCGCGGAAAATGGTGTTTTCCAGCTGCCGCACATTGCCCGGCCAGTTGAACTGTTCCAGCAACTGACTGGCCTGCGGCGTCATGCCGGAGACCTGCTTGTTCTCCTCCGCCGCGAAACGCGTGATGAAATGGCGCGACAGGGGCGCGATGTCGCCGGAGCGGTCGCGCAGGGCGGGCACGGTCACGGGAAATACGTTCAGGCGATAATAAAGGTCCTCGCGGAACACGCCTTCGCTCACCATCTGGCCCAGGTCGCGGTTGGTGGCGGCGATGATGCGCACATCCACTTTCACCGGCCGCTTGGAGCCGACGGGATCGACTTCGCCTTCCTGCAGCGCGCGCAGCAACTTGACCTGCATGTCCAGGCGCAATTCGCCGATCTCGTCCAGGAACAGGGTGCCGCCATCGGCTTCCTGGAACTTGCCCAGATGCTTGTCGCTGGCGCCGGTGAACGAGCCCTTCTCATGGCCGAACAGGATGGATTCGACCAGGTTTTCCGGGATGGCGCCGCAATTGACGGTCACGAACGGCTTGCCCGCGCGCGCCGAGGTGCCTTGGATGGCGCGGGCGATCAATTCCTTGCCGGCGCCGCTTTCGCCCTCGATCAGGACGGGAATGTCGGATTGGGCGGCACGCGCGCCCAGGCGGAAGACCTGCTTCATCTCGGGCGAACCGGCGACCAGGTCGTCGAACGTGAGTTTGTTGTCCTGCTTTTTCTTGAGCTGCTTCACTTCACCCGACAGGGTTCCGATCTTGAGCTGATTGCGGATCGAGACCGCGATGCGTTCCGGGCTGGCGGGCTTGACCAGAAAGTCGTTGGCGCCGGCGCGCATGGCGTCGACCGCGGAATCGATGCCGCCCTTGGCGGTCAGCACGATCACCGGCAAGTCGGGATTGGTGGCGCGCAGCTTTGCCAGCACTTCCAACCCGTCCATGTCGGGCATCACCAGGTCCAGCAGCATCAGGGTGATTTGGTCGCCGCGGGGACCGTTGATCAGGTCCAGTGCGGGTTGGCCGCCGGGGGCGGTCACGACGTTCATGCCGCCACGGCTGATCGCGGCTTCCAGCAGGCGCCGCTGCACCGGATCGTCATCCACCACTAGAATGGTCTGCGCCATAAACCCAAGCCTCTCGAAATGAGACGGGATTTTGCGGGAACACAGGTAAATGTGGCGTTTAAGCCTGTTCCTTTGCGGTACAGGCGAGCGGCGGATTCGATGCTTAATCAAGCCTGAACCGCACCAAATACGCAGCCAAACGGCGATTCTGGGAAGCGCCGGACCGGCACGGCTTAAGGCCCAATAAACCAAGTTGCCGGGCGGCGGGCCTTTGCTATAGTCCCCCCAAATTCAAGGTACGGGGCGTTAGGCGAGAGCCGGACCGCCCGTCAATAAGGGGCCCATTTAATGGCACACGAATCCGACTATCAGCCGGGATCCATGGACATCAGCGCACACAAGAAGGCCTATCAAGGCTTTCTGACCGGTTCCAAATGGACCTTCGGGTTTGTGATGCTGATCATGGTGTTCCTCGCCCTTTTCCGTACCCACTAAGCTTTCCCACATGCGGCTGGCGGTCCCGAAGGAAAGTCGAGAGGGAGAGACGCGCGTCGCCGCGACGCCTGAGTCCGTCAAGAAGCTCAAAGGGCTTGGGCTGGATGTGGTGGTGCAGGCCGGCGCCGGCGCCGGCGCCAAGATTGCCGATGCCGATTATGCCGCCGCCGGGGCGAGCATCGCGCCCGATGCCGCTTCAACCCTCAAGGACGCCGACATCGTCCTGAAAGTGCGCGGGCCTTCGGCTGCCGAAATTTCCCAGATCAAGAACGGCGCGGTGCTGGCGTCGCTCTTGGCGCCGCATGCCGAGGGTGAGGCGATTTCAGGCCTGGCGGGCCGGGGCGTCACCGCCTTCGCCATGGAATTGCTGCCGCGCATTTCGCGCGCCCAGTCGATGGACGTGCTGTCGTCCCAGGCCAATCTCGCCGGCTACAAGGCGGTGATCGACGCCGCCGCCCAGTATGGCCGCGCCATGCCGATGATGATGACCGCGGCCGGCACCATCGCCCCGGCGCGGGTGCTGGTGATGGGCGTTGGTGTGGCGGGGCTTCAGGCCATCGCCACCGCCAAGCGTCTGGGCGCCATCGTCAGCGCCACCGATGTGCGCCCCGCCACCAAGGAACAGGTGGAATCGCTGGGCGGCACTTTCGTCGCCGTGATGGACGAGGAATTCAAGAACGCCCAGACCGCCGCCGGTTATGCCAAGCCGATGTCGGCGGAATACCAAGCCAAGCAGGCGGCGCTGACCGCCGAGACCATCAAGAAGCAGGATATCGTCATCACCACCGCCCTGATTCCGGGCCGCAAGGCGCCAATCCTGGTGACGGAAGAGATGATCAAGACCATGAAGCCGGGTTCGGTGATCGTGGATCTGGCGGCGGGCGCGGGCGGCAACACGCCTTTGTCCAAACCCGATGAAGTGGTGGAAGCGCATGGCGTCACCATCATGGGCCACACCAATTTGCCGGGCGCGCTGTCGGCGGATGCATCATCGCTCTATGCCCGCAACCTGTTCAATTTCATCTCGCTGATTGTCGACAAAAAGACCGGCGCGCTGAACATCGATTGGAATGACGAGATCGTAAAAGGCAGCGCCGTCACCAAAGACAGTGCTGTCGTTTCACGGGGATAAGCCATGGAAATGATCGATCCGTTTGTTTTCCGGCTTTCGATTTTCGTTCTGGCGATTTTTGTCGGTTATTTCGTGGTCTGGGGCGTCACCCCGGCGCTGCACACGCCGCTGATGGCGGTAACCAACGCGATTTCCTCGGTGATCGTGGTCGGCGCCCTGATAGCCGTGGCGGTTCCGGAGATCGGTGCGGAATCCTGGACCTCCAAGGGCCTGGGTTTTGTCGCTCTGACGCTGGCCAGCGTGAATATCTTCGGCGGCTTCCTGGTCACCGCGCGCATGCTGGCGATGTACAAGAAGAAAGACAAGAAATGAGCGCGAACGCCAATATCGCCGCGCTGCTTTATCTGGTCGCCGGTTCGCTTTTCATTCTCGCCTTGAAAGGTCTGTCGTCGCCGGCCTCCAGCCGCGCCGGCAACCGCAACGGCATGATCGGCATGACCATCGCGGTCCTGACCACCTTGTGGATTTCGGGTGTCAGCGATCCTTTGACCTGGGCGCTGGTGATCGGCGGCCTCGGCATTGGCGGCGTCATCGGCGCGGTGATGGCCAAGCGTATCGCCATGACCAACATGCCCCAGCTGGTGGCGGCATTTCACAGCCTGGTCGGCCTGGCGGCGGTTCTGACCGCCGGCGCGGCGCTTTATTCGCCCGAAGCCTTCCACATCGGCACGGCTGGCGCCATCCATGCCCAGAGCCTGGTGGAAATGAGCCTGGGTGTCGCCATCGGCGCCATCACCTTCTCCGGTTCGGTCATCGCCTTCGCCAAGCTCAACGGCAATATGAGCGGCGCGCCCATTATCCTGCCGGCGCGCCATCTGTTGAATCTGGTGATCTTCCTGGTCATCATCGCTTTGGTTGGGTGGTTCACCATGGACCAGGCCAACTGGATGTTCTGGGCCATCACCGCACTGTCGCTTCTGTTCGGCATCACCCTGATCATCCCCATCGGCGGCGCCGACATGCCGGTGGTGGTGTCGATGCTGAATTCCTATTCCGGTTGGGCCGCCGCCGCCCTGGGTTTCACCCTGGAAAACAGCGCCCTGATCATCACCGGCGCCTTGGTCGGTTCGTCCGGCGCGATCCTGTCCTACATCATGTGCAAGGGCATGAATCGCAGCTTCATCTCGGTGATTGCGGGCGGCTTCGGCGGCGATGCCGGGCCGGCGACCGGCGCCAAGGAAACCCGCCCGGTGAAACAGGGTTCGTCCGACGACGCCGCCTTCATCATGAAAAATGCCGCCAGCGTGATCATCGTACCGGGTTACGGCATGGCGGTGGCCCAGGCCCAGCATGCGGTGCGCGAAATGGCCGACAAGCTGAAAAAGGAAGGCGTCAAAGTCTCCTACGCCATCCACCCGGTGGCGGGCCGCATGCCCGGCCATATGAACGTGCTGCTTGCCGAAGCCAATGTGCCTTACGACGAAGTGTTCGAGCTGGAGGACATCAATAGCCAGTTCGCCCAGGCCGATGTCGCCTATGTGATCGGCGCCAATGACGTCACCAATCCCTCCGCCAAGACCGATCCCAAATCGCCCATCTTCGGCATGCCGATCCTGGATGTGGAAAAGGCCAAGACCGTCTTGTTCATCAAGCGCGGCATGGGCTCGGGCTATGCCGGCGTCGAAAACGAACTCTTCTTCCGCGACAACACCATGATGCTGTTCGCCGACGCCAAGAAGATGACCGAAGAAATCGTCAAGGCGCTGGACCATTAGTATCAGGCAAGCACGTCTGCCCGCCGACGAAGCGGCGATCCTTTCCTTCATCGACGGACTGCAAGACTATGAAGCGGCGTTCGAGCCCAATCGCCGCCGCGATTCCGCTTTCACCATGGATCATTGGCGCGAGCAGCAGCGCCGCCATGCGGAAAAGCACGGCATATTCCTGATCGCCGAGGACTTTGTTCCTGGAGTGGGGGCGTGCCCGGTGGGCTGGGCTTTCGCCCATGACGAGACCGCCGAACTGTTCGTGATCGAAGCCGAACGCCATCACGGCACTCTGGCGGAACTGTATGTGGTGCCGAGTGCGCGCGGCAAAGGCCTGGGCCGGGCCTTGATCGAGGGCTGCGAGGCCTGGGCGCGCGGGCGCGGCCACAAATTGCTGACGGTCGGGGTTCTGGCCAAGAATCCTTCCGCTATTCGCGCCTATGAAGGCGCGGGCTATGCGCCTTATTGGGTCACGTTGCGGAGGTATCTATGAAAGCTCTTGCGCTTGTTCTCGCCTTTCCGCTGCTTCTGGGCTCGGCCATTATAGCTGACGTCAGTGCACAGCCGGATCAATCGGCCGCGAACATAAAGGCCCATATGGCCTTCCTGGCCAGCGACAAGCTCAAAGGGCGCGAAGCCGGATCGCCGGAATTCGACCTGGCGGCGGATTATGTCGCCGCGCAGATGAAGCAGTTGGGCCTGAAGCCGCTCGGCAAGCAGGGCTATTTTCAGCCGGTGCCGCTGGTGGCGTCCCGCATCAAGGACCAGGGCAAGCTCACGCTCAAAGATGCGTCGGGCCGCGTCACGGCGCTGGAATTCGGCAAGGACTATGTCGTGACCGGCAGCCCGCTGGCCGAGACCGTGACGATGGACGCAGACCTGGTCTTTGTCGGCTTCGGTCTGGTGACGCCGGGCCGCGATGACTATCGCGGGCTGGATGTGAAGGGAAAGATCGTGGTGGCGCTGAACGGGGCGCCGAAATTCCTGCAGACCGAAGAGCGCGCCTATTACCGCAGCCCCAAGGTCAAGCTGGCGGCGGCCAAGGCGCGCGGCGCGGTGGGTGCGGTGCTGATCAACACCCTCACCGGCGAGAAGCTGTATCCCTTCCCCAATGTCGTGCGCCAGTATCGCCGATGGACGATGACTTGGCGCCAGGCCGACGGAAAGCCCTTTGTCGCAACGCCCTTGCCGAATCTGGCCGGGATCAGCGTAGCGGGCGCGCACAAACTTCTTGGCGCCGATACGGATAAAATTCTTGCCGCCGCCGAGACAAGGCAAGGCGAGGTGCGCGGCTTTGCCTTGCCTTTCTCGCTGCAGGCCGTGCTGCACAACGAAATCAAGACGGCCGAAAGCAAGAATATCGTCGGCCTGCTGCCGGGCTCCGATCCCAAACTCAAGAACGAGTATATCGTGCTCTCGGCGCACCTCGACCATATCGGCGTCACCCCGCCGGTGAAGGGCGATACCATCAACAATGGCGCGCTGGACAATGCGTCCGGCGTGGCAGCGACCTTGGAGGTGGCCCGCCTGTTCCAGGGCGCCGCGCCCAAGCGTTCGGTGCTGTTCCTGGTCGACACGGCGGAGGAAAAAGGCCTGATCGGGGCGGATTACTTCGCCCGCAATCCCACCGTGCCAAAGGGCAGCATGGTCGCCGATGTCGATCTCGACATGCCGATCCTGACCTATGATTTCACCGATGTGACGGCGTTCGGCGCCGACCGTTCCAGCATCGGCCCCTCGGTCCAGCGCGCCGCCGCCCGCATGAACATCCAGCTTTCGCCCGATCCGGTGCCGGATGAGGGCATCTTTACCCGCTCCGACCATTACCGCTTTGTTGAGCAAGGCATACCGGCGGTTTTCGTCACCACCGGCTATGCCAATGGCGGCAAGGCGGCGACGGAATTCTTCATGCGCAACAACTATCACAAGCCCAGCGATGATCTCAGCCAGCCGATCCGCTATGACGCGGGGGCAAAATTCGCCCGCCTGAATTTCGAGATCACCCGCGAATTGGCGGACGGCGCGCGCCCCTCCTGGAACAAGGGCGATTTCTTTGCGGACAAATTCGTCAAGAGATCTGCCCCGGCCGCACCGTGACCATGGGCGCTTCTCAATCACATTTGTCCGGCTATTCTGAACAAGACTGAAGGGGGCGGCGATGGACTATTATCAGGCTTGGTTCGATCTGAAGTCCGGCGTCAAGGACACGGATTTCGCGCGCGATCTGGCGCGCTATATGTCTTATCTGTCGGAAAAGAAGCTGATCGAGGGTTGGAAGCTCGCGCGCCGCAAGTTGGGGCTGGGACCGGCGGAGTTCGGCGAATACCATCTGGTGATGGAGACCAAAAACATGGCGCAGTTGGAGGAAGCCTTCCAGCATGTCTCAAGTCGGGCCGAGCCAGTCGAGAGCGTGCATTTTGGCGTCAATGCCAAGGTGCAGAATATCCGCTTCGGCCTATACCGCGATTTTCCCGATCCCGGGCGGCGGGAAGGCGAAGAGAAGTTCTAATTACTTCAATCCACTCATCCGGCAGACTTCTTTCCACTCGGCAGGCGTGACCGGCTGAACCGAGAGCCGGAAGCTTTTCACCAGGCTCATCTCCTTGAGCTTGGGATTGGCCTTGCAGTCCGCCAGGGTCACGGGCTTGGGCACGTCCTTTGACGCCTTGACGATCACCAGCCCGAATATGCCCTTCTCGTCCGTGGGATCGGGACGGTATTCGCCGATCACTTCGACAATCCCGACCACGGCTTTTTCCTCGCCGGAATGATAGAAGAAGCCCAAATCGCCCTTCTTCATCGCCATCATGTTCAGCTTGGCGGTGTGATTGCGCACCCCGCTCCAGGGCTCGCCCTTGGCGCCCTTCTTTTTCTGCATCTCCCAGGACCAGGTTTCGGGTTCGCTTTTCAGCAGCCAATAATTCATGACTTTCCTATTCCACGGTCAGCTTGCGGCTCATCAGCCGCATCACCGCTTCGCCCATGGGCAGCGCACCGCTCAAGAGGTCGGCCATGGCTTCGGCGATGGGCATTTCCACGCCGCCCGCGCGGGCGCGCTTGACCAGCGCCGGTGCGGTGGCAACGCCCTCCGCCAGCGGCAGGCCCGGCGCGCTCAACTCCGCCAGCGTTTTGCCGCGGCCCAATTCGATCCCGAAAGAGAAGTTGCGCGAGGAGGGGCTGGTGGCGGTCAACACCAGATCGCCAAGCCCCGACAGACCCATCAAGGTCTCGCGTCTGGCCCCGAGATTTTCGCCCAACCGGGTCAATTCCGCGAAGCTGCGCGCCAAGAGCGCGGCGCGGGCATTCTCACCAAGTCCCATGCCTTCGACCACGCCGCAGGCGATGGCATAGACATTCTTGGCGGCGCCGCCCAGCGCCACGCCGATGAGATCGTCGCTGGCATAGGGGCGAAAGGCGGGCGAACCCAGCGCGGCTTGCAGCTGGGAAGCCAAGCCGCCCTTTGCCGCGATGGTCACCGCGGTGGGCAAGCCGCGCCCCACATCGCGCGCAAAGGACGGTCCCGACAGAATGGCAAGCGCGGCGCCCGGCAAGCTTTCCGCCGCGACTTCGGTCACCAGCTTGCCGCTGTCTTTCTCGATGCCCTTGGCGCAGACCACCACCGGCTGACCCTTGGTCAGGTGCGGTTTGAGATTATCGGCAAAGGCGTGCAGCACCTGGGCGGGCACCGCCAGCAGCAGGACTTGCGCCTTGCACGCCTCCGCCAGATCGCCGGTGACGTGCAGAGACTCAGGGATGGCCACACCGGGGAGGAAGCGGTTGCCGCGTCCCCGCGCCATATCGGCCAGGACATCGTCTTCCCGCACCCAAAGGCTGGTTCTGCGCCCCGCCGCCAGGGCCGCCAGCGCCAGCGCCGTGCCCCAGGCGCCGGCGCCCAGAATCGCAATATGGGAAAAGGAAACCGGTTGGGACATCAAATCGTTAGTTGCTTATTCGGGGCCGAAATCTATCGTGCCGCCTTGTTGATCGCAAATTGCCGCCTGAATTTCTCCATACTGCCGTGCGAGGCTTGCTGATGCGCCGCTTTTGCCTTTGCCTTGCTGCCACCCTCTCGATCGCTCTTCTGGGCGGCGCGGGCCAGCCTGTGCCGCAGCGCCTGTACCAGGCCTATAGCGATCAGCAGCGCGCCGACCTGGACAAGGTCAGCGCCTATCTCAACGGCTTTCAAAGCCTCAAGGCCAGTTTCATTCAGGTCGGCCCGGAAGGCGGCATGGATCAAGGTGAAGTCAGCATCCAGAAGCCGGGCCAGATTCGTTTTGAATACCGCCCGCCAAGCCCGATCCTGATCGTGGCCACCGGCGGCAGCGTCTATGTGAAGAATTCGCGTCTCAATACCCGCGATCAGTATGACCTGTCGGATACCCCGCTGGGCCTGTTGCTCAATGCGCGCGTCGATCTCAAGACCAACAAGGCGGTGATCGGGGTCAGCGAACAGAATGGCGCCATTGTCGTGCGCGCCCGCACCAGCGCCAATCGCAACGATTCCAATATCACCCTGGTCTTCGCCACGCCCGGCATCGAGCTGCGGCAATGGACGGTGCGCGACGATCAGGGCGGCAACACCACCGTGGCGCTGCAGAATGTGCAGCCCAACGCCAAGCTCGACACCGCGCAGTTCACCGCGCCGGCCAAGCCGATCAAGCAGGCCCGCAAATAGTGAAGCGGGTGGGGATCATCAGCGACCGCCGCGTCTTTGACGGCATGGCGGTGCATCAGGCCAATGACGAATATATCGAAGCGATCCGGGATGGCGCCGGGGCTTTTCCGCTGCTGATTCCGTCAACAGATCGTCCGCTGGATGCCGCAGGCGTGTTGGCGCAAGTCGACGGACTGCTGTTCACCGGCGCGCCGTCCAATGTCGCGCCCACCCATTACGGCCAAACTGCGCGGCCCGGCACCGAGCTGGATGAGATACGTGACGCCACCAGCCTGCCTTTGCTGCGCGCCGCCGTCCAAAGCGGCAAGCCGCTGCTGGCGATCTGCCGCGGCTTTCAGGAACTCAATGTTGCGTTGGGCGGCAGCCTTCATCAGCACGTCCATGAAATTCCCGGCCGGCTGGATCATCGCGAGCCATCGGGGCGCGCGCGCGATGAGGAGTATGCGCCGGCACATTCCATAACGATTGTGCCGGGCGGGTTGTTGGCGCGGCTGTCGGGTCAGAGCGAGGCAAAAGTCAATTCGCTGCATCATCAAGGCATCGACCGGCTGGCGCCCGGTCTGAAAGCAGAGGCGCATGCGCCGGACGGGCAGATTGAAGCCGTATCGCACGCGAGCGCGCCGGGCTTTCTTTTGGGCGTACAATGGCATCCGGAATGGCGCTTTGCCGCAGACGCGCTGAGCCGCGCCATATTCCAAGCCTTCGGGACACAGCTGTAAACATCCGTTTACAGCATCCTAAGATATTGCTGACACAGTGCCGGGCCGCCTGTTTCAGATCCGGTCTTTCATGTCTTTGCCCGTCCGCCTGCTTGGCTTTGCCTTCACCAATGCCGACTTCCTGTTTGAGACCGACAAGGAAGGCAAAATTCTATTTGCCGCCGGCGCGGCCAACGATCTGGTGCATGAAAGCGGTGAAGCGCTGATCGGCAGGCCCGCCGCCAGATTGTTCAAGCCGTCCGAAGGCGCGAAATTCGCCACCTTTGCCCAGGCGCTGAAAAGCGGCGATCGCGCCGGTCCTTTCACGCTTACTTTGGCGACCGGGGCCGACGCCAATCTCGCCATGTTCCGCCTGCCGGAGAATGGCGCCAACATATCCTGCACCCTGACGCGGCCGGGCACGCGCACCCCCAGCGCCACCATCGATCCCAAGACCGGACTCGCCTCGCGCGAAGGCTTCATGGCCGCCGCCGAGAAAGCCGGCGAACGCGACACACTCACCCTGCTGCATGTGCAGGGGTTGCCGGAACTCTGCGCCCAGCTTCCCAAGGAAGGCGCCGACGCGCTGTTGCAGCGTATCGGAGACAGTATTCAGAACTCCGGCGCCAGCGCGTCGGGGCGCATTTCCGAATCCATTTTCGGCGCCTTGGCGCCCGCCACCAAAGGTTCGCTGGATATCGCGAAAAAGGTCGCCGAGGCGTTTTCCGCCGGCGGGCTGACACCGCTCAAAGTGGCGGAGACCAGCATTGGCCTCAAAGGCGGCGGCTTAAGTCCCGAGCAGCGTCTGTTGGCGATGCGCTATGTGATCGAGCAGTTTGCCGGGAAGGGCAAGGTCGATGACCGGGACGGCGATATTGCCGGCATCTTCGCGGGCATGATGGCGGCGACCGAGCAGAGGCTGGCCGCGATGACCAAGACCGTGGGCGAGGGCGCGTTTGAGATCGCCTATCAGCCGATCAGCGATCTGGGCAGCGGAAAGGTCTCGCACTATGAAGCCCTGGCGCGCTTCTCCAATCCGGAAGGCACGCAGGAAACCGTCAAGTTCATCGAAGCTTTGGGCATCGCCAACGCCTTCGACCTGGCGGTGGCCAGCAAGGTCCTGGATATCATTGAAGACCAATCCAGCGTCCATATCGCCTTCAATGTCTCCGGCGCGACCATCGCCTCGCCCTCCAGCTTCGGGATGCTGGCCGGGATTCTCGCCAAGCGCCGCAAGCTGGCGCCGCGCACCCTGATCGAGATCACTGAAACCGCCGCCATCGCCGATCTGGAAAATGCCGGCAAGGCGATCGCGGCGCTTCGCGCCCTGGGTTATCGCGTCGGGCTGGACGATTTCGGCGCAGGCGCGGCATCAATAAATTACTTGCACGCCTTCCAGGTGGATTTCGTGAAATTCGATGGCGCCATGATCAAGAAAATCGGCAGCTCCAAGCGCGACGATGCGCTGCTCGCCGGTCTGGCGAAACTGTGCGGCGAGATGGGCGTGACCACCATCGCCGAATGGATCGAGAGTGAAGCCATGGCCCATGCCGCCCGCGCGTTGGGCTTTCAGCATGGCCAGGGCAAATGGCTGGGGGCGCCGTTGGCGCAGTTGCCAGCTGCTCCCGTCGCCGTGGCGCGGCGTAAAGGTGTCAGTGAAAGTTGGGGCTGATCGCGGTTCCCGCAGCCAAAAATGCCGGAAATTTGAGGTTCCGGGCGTGTTGGGCGAGTAAGCAAAGCCCCGCCTAACCCCCTTGATTTGGCCAAAATAAGGCTGACAGAAATATCACTGTCATTATAATTCTTTCATTCCAACAAATTTTCTTGAAACCTGTTGCATCTTTGCCTATTTTATAAGGTGAAGACGGCCCTGGGCTGCTAGCACTGCCCCCCGCTCGCTTTCAGCCCCCGTCTTCGCTGGGGTAGCCGGTTATCCCCTCCCGGTTGCTCCTTGCGCTCTAAAAGCGCTTTCGCCCCCCGGCCCCCCGCCGGGGGGCTTTTTTTTGCTCTATTCGCCCCCCGGCCCCTCGCTCAAGCTCGGGGCTTTCAAGGCTCAAATCGGTCCACCGGACCGATTTGTCCGCGTCGCTACGCTGTCGCTAGGCGCCGCCGGTCGCCTTTGAAACCCGCCGTAAGGTCAGGCTGAGCCGCCCACCGCCCGGCAGCAAGCGGGAGGTCCCCGGCCTGATCCGGTCGATGCCGTGATAGGCCAGCCGCGCTGTCCCGCCAAAGGCAATCACATCGCCCGAGGCCAAGGACACACTGACGGTCCGCCCCGCACGGCTGGTGCCTCCGATCCGGAACAGCGCCTCATCGCCCAGCGACACCCCGATCACCGCCGCGCTTGTGTCCTTCTCGTCACGGTCCTGGTGCAGCCCCATCTTGGCGCCGGCGCGGTAGACATTGACCAGGCAGCATTCCGGCGCGCGCCCGCCATTGATCTCTGCCCACAGATCCAGCAGCGGCTGGGGGATGGCGGGCCAAGGCATCCCCGTCACCGGATGGGCTGGTTGATAGCGATAGCCGCTTTTGTCCGAGACCCAACCCAAAGTCCCGAAATTGCTCTCCTCCACCGAAAATTCCTTGCCGGTGTTTGGCATCACCGGGCGATAGAGCGGCGCCTGTTCCAGCCGCGCCATGACCTCGTCGTGCAATTTCTTTTGCTCAAGCGGGGAGAATTTTTCGCGCCACAGAAACACGCCAGGCGCAATCGCAATTCGTTGCGGCATACTCAGGCCCGCCTCCCCCTCGTGCGCGTGAGCGCACAGGAGGGGGAGGTGCCCGTAGCAGCGCTTGCGCTGCGAAGGGCGGAGGGGGTCACCATTGAAAAGGTGAACGCGTCGGCGCGGAAAAGATCGCGGCGTAGCTGCCCTGCAAGCCATTGGCATCCAGCCAGGCCTTTAATTTTTCCGGCGTATAACTATCGGCGATCCAGCGCCCCAAGGCTTGGCCGCTTGCATCGGCTTGGGCGAAGTCCAGAAAAACCTTCAGCCAGCGCTGTTGGGTTTTGGGAAAGTGCAGATAGGGAAAGCGGTCGAACTGCCGCCGCGCTTTTGTCACGGCGCCCCAGCCGTCGCGATGGATGATGTAGAGGGCGGCGGCAAAGCTGGTGCGGTCCTGGCCGCCCGAGCATTTCAGCATGAAGGGGCGCGGCGCCGCGTCAAAGGCGGCGATCAATTGCACCAGCATGTCCCGGGTCGGCAGTTTGCGCGAATCCAGCATGGCGTCGAGATGGACGATGCCGGCATGCTTGGCGATGGCGGTTTCCTTTTTCCACCAGTCCAGATCGTCGTTGCGGCCGCGCAGGTTGATGATGGCGGCAATGCCGCGGCGTTTCAGGAAAGGGCTCAGGCCGCCCGCCCAGGCCTGCATCGCGCGCGCGGCCTCGCCCGGTATCACCCAGTGGAAGTTGTAGAGAATATCTCCGACTGTTCGGGCCCGGACCGATCGCATAAGATGGCCTTTAGCATATTTTGGAATCCTCATGCGCATCACCAAGCAAGTCCTGGCCTATCGCTGGGCCGTCTCCTCGGTCCTGGCCGCTTTGGTGTATGCCGTCCTGGCCTGGTCGGATATGCGCCTCAAAAGCCTGTCGGGCTTCGGCACCGCCGATCTGCAAGGCTTTGCCACCGCCGACCAATATCGCCAGGCCTTCCTGGTCTGGCCGTCGCGCTATGCGATGCGGGCAGGATTCGGTTGGGGTTTGGATTATTTGCTTATGCTGCTTTATGGGTGCGCCTTTTTTTATGCCGGCATCCTGGCGCGGGAAGCTTTTGCGCTGCGCCCGGGGCTGCCGCGCCGTCTTCTGACCATGCTGGCGGCCGTGCCCATCGCGGGAGCGCTTCTGGATGGCGTCGAGAACGCCTTGCAGCTCAGCATGTTTTTGTCGGCGCCGACCGATCGGATTGCCGCCATTGCCTTGTCCGTCTCCAACGCCAAATGGGTGGCGATTTATGTCGGGGCGGTGCTGTGGCTGGGGGCCTTGTTGGCCCGCCAGCAGGAGCGGCTGCAGCACCGTCTGAGACGGGCTAACGGGGCTTAAGAAAGCTGTCCTTGACCGCAAAGCGTCTATGCGTATATTCCGCCGCTCTCCGGGGGACTCGTTCCCTAGGAAAAACAATTAAATTCAAAGGTTTAGACCATGTATGCGGTCGTCCGCACCGGCGGAAAACAGTATAAAGTGGCCAAGGACAGCGTCCTGAAGGTCGAAAGCCTGGTTGGCGATGTCGGCTCCAAGCTCGACCTCGAGGTCCTGATGCTGGGCGGCGACAAGCCGAAAATCGGCGCGCCGCTGGTCAAGGGCGCTAGCGTCCAGTGCGAGATCGTCGAGCATGGCCAGGGCGAGAAAGTCATCGCCTTCAAGAAAAAGCGCCGCAAGAACACCCACCGCAAGCGCGGTCACCGCCAGCACTTCACCACCGTGAAGGTGCTCGGCATCACGGCCGGCAAGGAGTAAGTTATGGCGCATAAGAAAGCCGGCGGTTCCTCGCGCAACGGTCGCGATTCCAATCCCAAGATGCTGGGCGTCAAGCTGTTCGGCGGCGAAGCCGTTGCCGGCGGCAATGTGATCGTGCGCCAGCGCGGCACCAAATTCTATGCCGGTGAAGGCGTCGGCATGGGCAAGGACCATACCCTGTTCGCACTCCGCGACGGCCGCGTTGCGTTCAAGACCGGCTACAAGCGCCGTACTTTCGTATCCGTGATCACCGGTGCGAATCCGGCGATGAAGATCGCGGCAGAATAGGCGGCTGAAGACATAGGCCGCCAAGAAATTGGCGGCCCATTATGCGCGAGGGAGATGGTCCGCCATCTCCCTTTTTTATTCCTCGCAACGATAAGGACGCGGGGGATGACATGTGCATTCTGGAGAGTGAGAGACTGATCTTAAGGCCGCCTCGGCCCACGGATATCCAAAGCATGACGGTGTGGCTCAGCGATTTCGACGTGGCGAAGATGACTTCGCGCGTGCCCCATCCTTACAGCGAAGGGGATGCCGAAGCGTTTCTGGCGCTGGGCGAGGCGCACTGCTTCGTCATCCAGCGCAAGAGCGACGGGCTTTTCATGGGCGCTACCGGCCTGCACGCCGAGGACGACGGCTATGAATTCGGCTATTGGCTGGGCAAGCCTTTCTGGGGCTTCGGCTACGCCACCGAGGCGGCGCACCGGTTGGTTCGCCATGCCTTCGAAGCGCTAGGCCAAAACACCGTCCATGCCGGCTGGTTCTACGACAATCCGGCTTCGGGCCGCGTCCTGGCCAAGCTGGGCGCGCGCCATAACGGCTCGGCGATGCGGGATTGCCGGGCCAGGGGGCGGCCGGTTCTGTGCCATGACATGCTGTTGACGCGGACCGATTTCCTGCGAAAACAGGCCGCATAGGGAGTGACCGGCGACATGAGCGCAGCGAATGCCGTCCGGCGCGACCAAATTAAAGAGTAGGCTCGCTATGAAGTTTCTCGACGTCGCAAAGGTCTATGCCGCCAGCGGTGCTGGCGGCAACGGCTGCGTCGCGTTCCGGCGCGAGAAATTCATCGAATATGGCGGGCCCTATGGCGGTGACGGCGGGCGCGGCGGCGATGTGATCGCGGAAGCGGTGGAAAATCTCAACACCCTGATCGACTACCGCTTCCAGCAGCATGTGAAGGCCAAGAGCGGCGAAGGCGGCAAGGGCAAGGTGATGACCGGCGCCGGCGGCGCCGACGCCATCATGAAGGTGCCGGTGGGAACCGAAATCTATGAGGAAGACGGTGAAACCCGGATCGTCGACATGGCCATACCGGGGCAGCGCTATCGCCTGCTCAAAGGCGGCAATGGCGGCTTCGGCAACCATCATTTCAAAAGCCCCACAAATCAGGCGCCGGAATTCGCGCTGCCCGGCCAGCCGGCCGAGGAAAAGACTTTCATCCTCAAGCTCAAGCTGATCGCCGATGCCGGGCTGATCGGCATGCCCAATGCGGGAAAATCCACGTTCCTCAGCCGCGTCTCGGCCGCCAAGCCCAAGATCGCGGATTATCCTTTCACCACCCTGGAACCGCAGCTCGGTGTGGTAAAAATCGATGAGACGGATTTTGTGCTCGCCGATCTGCCGGGCCTGATTGAGGGCGCGCATGAGGGCGTCGGGCTGGGCGACCGTTTTCTCGGCCATGCCGAGCGCTGCGCCTCCATCCTGCATTTGATCGACGGCACCGGCGACAATATCGCCAAGCCCTACAAGACCATCCGCGCCGAGCTGGAAGCCTATGGCCAAGGCCTGGACGAAAAGCCCGAGATCGTGGCGCTGAACAAAGTCGATGCCGTTCCCGAACGGGAGTTGGCCAAGAAGCGCGCGGCGTTGGAGAAGGCCTGCGGCCACAAGGTGCATGTGATTTCCGGCGTCAGCGGCGAGGGCATCAACACCGTGCTGCGCGCCATGGCGAAAGAGATCAATCAGCGCCGCATCCGCAAGGCTGAGGAACGCGACTATGCGCAGCCTGCGCGTGCGCCCCGCACCCGCTACGAACGCCAGACGGTGAATTACAAGGCGCCGGTGGTGGCCAAGGCGCGGCTGATGGAAGAATCCAAGAAAGTTGTGCCCTCCGCCGCGCCCAAATCAAACAAGTCAAAAAAGACCGGCGCCAAGGCGGGGCTTCGCCTTGCCAAGGCCAAGGCTGCCAAGGCGAAGATCGCCGAGGCCAAGGCTGAGACCAAGAACAGGCCCAAGGCGAAAGCTGCGAAGTCCAAATCCAGGCCGACCGGCAAGGCCAAGGCCAAGCCAAAGGCATTGAGCAAGACCGCAAAGCGGACGAAAAAGAAGCAACGGCGATGAGCGATATTTTTTCAGGCGCCAAACTGATTGTCGTGAAGGTCGGATCCGCCTTGCTGGTGGATGGCGCCAAGGGTGAACTGCGCCGCGAATGGCTGGCTTCACTGTGTGACGACATTGCCGGTCTGAAAAAACAGGGCTTGGCGGTGGTGCTGGTGTCGTCGGGCTCCATCGCCTTGGGGCGGCGGCTGCTCAAGCTGCCGTCCGGCGAGCTGCGGCTGGAAGAAAGCCAGGCCGCCGCGGCGGCCGGGCAAGTGCGGCTGGCGGAAGCCTATGCCGACATGTTCGCCGCGCGCGGTATCGTGGCGGCGCAAGTGCTGCTGACTTTTGGCGACACCGAGGAACGCCGCCGCTATCTCAATGCCCGCGCCACCTTGGGAACCTTGGTCGCGTTGGGGGCGGTGCCGGTGATCAATGAGAATGACACGGTGGCCACCGCCGAAATCAAGTTCGGCGACAATGACCGGCTGGCGGCGCGGGTGGCCTCGATGATGGGCGCGGACCGTTTGATTCTGCTGTCGGACGTCGATGGTCTCTACACCGCCGATCCCAGCCGCGATCCTTCCGCCACGCATATCGCCACCGTCACCACCATCACGCCGGAGATCGAAGCCATGGCGGGCGGGTCGGTTTCCGGCCTGGGCCGCGGCGGCATGAGCTCCAAGCTGAGCGCGGCCAAGATCGCAATGGGAGCGGGCTGCGACATGATCCTGGCCAAGGGCGAAACGCTCAATCCTCTGACGGCGATCACCAAAGGCGCGCGCCATACCATCTTCCGCGCGTCACTTACCCCCGCCGCGGCGCGCAAGCGCTGGATCGCTGGTGTGCTGCGCCCCGAAGGCGCGCTGGTGATCGATGAGGGCGCGGTGCGCGCACTCAAGGAAGGCAAAAGCCTGCTTCCGGCCGGCATCCGCCAGATCGATGGCCGCTTCGAACGGGGCGACGCCGTGCTGGTGAAAGACCGGGAAGGCCGCGAGATTGGCCGCGGATTGACGGCCTATAATGCGTCGGACGCAGAGCGGATCGCCGGTAAACGGACGGTCGAAATCGAGGCCATTCTGGGCTATCGTGGCCGGGACGAAATGATCCATCGCGACGACCTGATCCTGACGGGAAACGGCACATGACGGTTCACAATTCCAGTGATGCACTCGCGGCGGAGATGGTGGCGATCGGCGCTGCCGCCCGCGACGCGGCGCGCGCCATGCGCGAAGCCAGCGGCGAGACCAAGACCAAGGCGCTTAAAGTCGCCGCCGCCGCCATCCGCCGCCGCGCCGCCGAAATCATGACCGCCAACCAGGGCGATATCGAAGCCGCCAAAGCCGCCAACATGCCCGCCAATATGATCGACCGGCTGGCGCTCAATGATGCGCGCATCGAGGCCATGGCCGCTGGCGTCGAGATTGTCGCCGCGCTGCCCGATCCGGTGGGGCGCGAGCTGGCGCGCTGGTCGCGGCCCAATGGGCTGGATATCGCCCGTGTCTCCACACCTATCGGCGTGATCGGCATCATCTATGAATCCCGCCCCAATGTGACGGCGGATGCGGGCGCCTTGGCGCTGAAGGCCGGCAATGTCGCCATCCTGCGCGGCGGTTCGGATTCCATCCGGTCTTCCGGCGCCATCCAGAAAGCCATGGCGGAAGGCTTGGCGGCGGCGGGCTTGCCCGAGACCGCCATCCAAGTGGTCAAGACCACGGACCGCGCCGCAGTGGGCATGATGCTGGAAGGCTTGAACGGCACGGTGGACCTGATCATTCCGCGCGGCGGCAAGGGCCTGACGGGCCGCGTCCTCAACGAGGCGCGGGTGCCGGTTCTGGCGCATCTGGAAGGGCTTTGCCATGTCTTCCTTCATGCCAAGGCCGATCTGGCCAAGGCGCGTAGCATCGCGCTGAACGCCAAGATGCGGCGCACCAGTGTTTGCGGCGCCGCCGAGACCCTGCTGGTGGACCGCGCCGTGCTGAAGTCCCACGGCCTTCCGGTGCTGGAAGACCTGGCCAAGGCCGGGTGCGAAATCCGCGGCGACGAAGCGGTGCGCGCGGTCTATCCCTCCGCCAAACTTGCCACCGAGGAAGACTGGAAGACTGAATATCTCGACGCCATCATTGCGGTTCGGACCGTGGACGGTTTGGAAGAGGCGATCCGGCATATCGAGCATTACGGCTCGCATCACACCGACTCCATCGTTACCGAAGACGCCGCCGCCGCCGAAATTTTCATGAACAGCGTCGACAGCGCCATTGTGTTGTGGAACGCCTCGACCCAGTTCGCCGATGGCGGAGAGTTCGGCATGGGCGCCGAGATCGGCATCGGCACCGGCAAGATGCATGCCCGCGGCCCCGTGGGCGCCGAGCAGCTCACCACTTTCAAATATGTGGTTCGCGGCAACGGGCAAACGCGGCCATGAGGATCTGTTTATGAGGACTCTGGCATGACCCACAAGGGCGGCTGCCATTGCGGCAAGATTGCTTATGAGTTCGAGGGCGAGATCGGCACGGTGCTGGATTGCAACTGCTCGCTTTGCCAGAAGCGCGGCGGGCTGCTGCATTTCATTCCCGAAAGCGCCTTTACCTTGAAGACGCCGCGCGAGAATCTGGGCACCTACAAATTCAACAAGCATCTGCTGTCCCACCATTTTTGCCCCAGTTGCGGCGTCTCGCCTTTCACCGAAGGCGCCGATCCCAAGGGCAACAAGATGGTTTGCATCAATATGCGGTGTGTCGAGGATGTCGATCCCCGCGCCTTGGACGTCAAATTCTTCAACGGGCGCGCCGTCTGATTGGGCACCAACGGCCATTGGATAACCGCCCCCGGACCCGTCCAAGACGGGATGCGCATCGGGCTTTTGGGCGGGTCTTTCGACCCGGCGCATGGCGGCCATCTCTATGTCAGCACCATCGCGCGCAAAGCGCTGAACCTCGACCATGTCTGGTGGCTGGTGTCGCCGGGCAACCCGCTCAAGCCCGCGCCGGATGCCTTGGCGGTGCGCCTGCGGCGGGCGCGTCATATCGCGCGGGATCGTCATATCTTCGTCACCGATATCGAGGCCCGGCTGGGCACCCGCTACACCGTCGATACCGTGACCGCGCTGCAGAAACGTTTTCCGCGGGTCCATTTCATCTGGCTGATGGGCAGCGACAATCTGGAACAATTTTCCCGTTGGCGGCGGTGGCAGGCCATCGCCGATCGCATCCCGATTGCGGTGGTGCGCCGTCCCGGAACGGTTCTGGCGTCTTTGCATGCCGGGCTGGCGCGGCGCTTGGGGCTGGCGCGGCACCTCGCATCCGCGCCGTCCCTGACTGTGCTGGACGGGCCGCGCAGTTCCGAGAGCTCGACCGAGCTTCGGGAACGGGCGCTTGGTGTCACGGCCGAAGCCATGCTAAATCCCGTAACCTGACCGCAAAGGACCCCAAGCCCTGACTCGCAAAGCCGCTCCCAAATCCGCGAAGAAGCCCGCCGCAAAGGCCAAGCCCGCGAAAAAAGCCAAAAAAGTTCCGGCCCGGTCCCCCCTTAAGAATTCTGGCAAGAAATCCGTCAAGAAAGCCGCCAAAAAGCCGCCGGCCAGAAAGCCGGCATCGGCTGCGCCGGCGCGCAAACCCGCGCCGCAAACCGACTTGCTCAAGCGGATCCTGACGTCGCTGGACGATGACAAGGCCGAGAATGTCGTCACCATCGATCTGGAAGGCCGCACGGCGCTGTGCGACGCGGCGGTGATCGCTTCGGGCCGCTCTTCGCGCCATGTCAGCGCCATGGCCGAGCATCTGGCGCGCCGGCTGAAGGAATCCGGTTACGGCACCCGCCCGGTCAGCGGCCAGGGCCAGGGCGACTGGGTGCTGGTGGATGCGGGCGATGTGATCGTGCATCTGTTCCGCCCCGAAGTGCGCGACTATTACGACCTGGAAGGCATGTGGTCGGTCGGTAGCAAGAAATAGTGTCTCGCGCGGCATGAGTTCTTTTTCATGAGATTGTGGATCTACGCCATCGGCCATATGCGCGGCACGCCGGAAGGCCAGCTGTGCGAGGACTTCTGCGACCGCGCCCGCAAGCTGGGGCGCAATATGGGCATTGCCGCCGTGGTGCTGGAGGAATTGCCGGTTTCCAAGCAGCGCAGCGCCGAAGCCCGCATGAAGGACGAGGCCGAGCGCCTGTCGGCGCGCCTGCCCGAAGGCGCCCATATCGTGCTCTTGGACGCGCGCGGCAAAGGCATGACATCCGAGGATTTCGCCGAAATGCTGGGAAGCCTGCGCGATGTCGGCACCAAGGATATGGCGTTTGTGATCGGCGGGCCGGACGGCTTGGCGCCCTTGCCGGGCAAGAAATCGGGCCGCAGCCTGGCGTTCGGCCCCCAGACCTGGCCGCATCTTTTGGCGCGCGCGCTGCTCACCGAGCAAGTCTATCGTGCTCTCACCATCCTGGCGGGACATCCGTATCATCGCGCTTAGTTTACCCCCTCCGGTTTCAGCTTTCGCTCGGCTCCCGTCGGTCGCCTTCGCACGCTGAAACCACCTCCCCCTCGAGCGTGCTTACGCACGCAAGGGGGAGGCGGACCTGTGTTAGTCGGGGGCTAACCCTTCCTTAACCATAATCGGCGATGGTGAGCTGTCGTAGTGGGACTTTCTCGTGGAAATCAAAGGCCCCGGCAGGATCGAAACAGCCGCTATCAAGCGCAAGACCACGTCTGGCGCTGCCGGCGGCGGTTTTTCCGTGGCGGGCGCTGGTGAAAGCCACGCTCAGATCGTGGCCGGTCCCGGTCCCATCGCCGCGCTCGACTCCATTCTGATGCTGCAACAGCTGGACGATTCCACCCAAGGCAAGTCCAAGGGCCTGGCGCATGGCGAACAGCTGCTCGATCTTCTGGATTCGGTGCGCGACGGACTGCTGGCGGGCGGAATTCCGCGCGCCACCTTGAACCGCTTGGCGGCCGCGGTCACCCGCCGTCACGAAGCTTTCGCCGATCCCAAGCTGCAGGACGTGCTGGACCAGATCGAGCTGCGCGCCCATGTCGAACTCGCAAAGCTCGAAGTCCTCGACAAGCGCGTCGCTTAAAGGCCCAAGAAGGGCGCAAAGCCACCATAGATCATCCGCTTGCCGTCAAACGGCATGTCTTTGTCCATGTCCTTCAGGCGCGGATCTTCCATCACCTTCTTGTTGCAGGCATCCTGCACTTCTTTCGACGGATAGACGATCCAGGAAAAGATCACGACCTCATCCTCCTTGGCCTGCACGGCGCGGGGGAAAGAGGTCAGTTCGCCATACGGCACATCGTCGCCGACGCATTCGACATAGTCGGTGGCGCCGTTTTCCCGCCAGACCGGCTCGCATTTGCGGGACATATCCTTGTAGGCATCCAGCTTGTTCTTCGGAACCGCGATTATAAAACCGTCAACATAGGCCATGGCTTTCCTCCTGGTTTCTTCCCAAGGACGCGGGAACCCGCTTCGATCCGACAAAAGCTGACCAACAAATTGGGCAATAAAAAAGGCGGCTCGCGCCGCCTTTTTTTTCAGATTTCCAGCAACAGGCGCTGCGGATCTTCCAGGTTTTCCTTGACCTTGACCAGGAAGGTGACCGCCTCGCGGCCATCCACGATGCGGTGATCATAGGACAGGGCCAGATACATCATGGGGCGGACCTCGATCTTGTCCCCGATCGCCATGGGGCGGGGCTGGATCTTGTGCATGCCCAGAATGCCCGACTGGGGCGAGTTCAGGATCGGGGTCGACATCAGCGAACCGAACACCCCGCCATTGGTGATGGAGAAGGTGCCGCCCTGCAGCTCTTCCAGCTTCAGTTTGTTGTCGCGGGCGCGCATGCCGAAATCGGCGATGGCCTTTTCGATGCCGGCCAGGGACAGATGATCGGCGTCACGCACCACCGGCACCACCAGCCCGCGCTCGGTCGAGACCGCGATGCCGATGTCATAGTAATTCTTGTAGATGATGTTATCGCCTTCGATCTCGGCGTTGACGTTGGGCAGGTCCTTGAGCGCGGCCACCACCGCCTTGGTGAAGTAGCCCATGAAGCCCATCTTGACGCCGTGCTTCTTTTCGAACGCGTCCTTATAGGTGGCGCGCAGGCCCATCACCGCGGTCATGTCGACCTCGTTGAAGGTGGTGAGCTGGGCGGCGGTGTTCTGGGATTCCTTCAGGCGCAGCGCGATGGTCTTGCGCAGCCGGGTCATCGCGACCTTTTCCTCGCGCGCTTCATTGTGGCGTGAGCCACTTGAAATAGGAGAGGGGGGCGCGGCGGAAACCGGGGCATGGGCGGAGGAACGCGCCGCAAGCGCACCCAGCATGTCGCCCTTGGTGACGCGGCCGTCGCGGCCGGTGCCGGCAATGGAAGACAAAGGCACGCCGCTTTCTTCGGAAATGCGCGTGGCCGAGGGCATGGCGGGCGCATCCACCTTTGGCGCGGCGGGAGCAGGGGCGGGCGCCGCTGCCGGTTTGGGTGCTTCCGCTTTCGGGGCGGCTGCGGCAGGGGCACTGCCGGCTTTGCCTTCGGCGATAGCGCCCAAAAGCGCACCGACCTGCACCGTGGCGCCGGCCTGGGCGGAAATCGATTCAATCGCGCCGTCGGTGGGCGATGGCACTTCGACCGTGACCTTGTCGGTCTCCAGTTCCAGCAGCGGTTCGTCCCGCTTCACCGCATCGCCTTCCTTCTTGAACCATTTGGAAATGGTGGCTTCGGTGACGGACTCGCCCATCGCGGGGACTTTGATTTCGACGGTCATGGAATGGCTCTCAGAGAGAAAGGGCTTCGTTGAGGAATTTGGCGAGTTCGGCCAGGTGCTGTTTCATCAGGCCCGCAGCGGTTGAGGCATATTCGGGGCGTCCGACATAGCGCGGGCTGCCCTGACCGCCCAGTTTGGTGAGCGTGTCCTCGATGCGCGGCTTGATGAAGTTCCAGGCGCCTTGATTCTTGGGCTCTTCCTGGCACCAGACCAGGTCGGCCTTGGGAAAGCGGTTGAGTTCCTGGGCCAGCACATTTTCCGGGAAAGGATAAAGCTGTTCGATGCGCAGGATCTGGATGCGGTTCTCGCCGCGCTTTTCGCGCTCTTCCATCAGGTCGAAATAGACCTTGCCGGTGCACAACACCACGCGCTTGATCATGTGATCGGGCACCAGCTGGATGGTGGTGGCGCCGGGCACAACCTCGGCCTGGTCGCGCAAGACGCGATGGAAAGAGGTGCCGGGCAGCATGTCGGTGAGGAAGCTGGTGCACTTCTTGTGGCGCAGCAGTGATTTCGGCGTCAGCACGATCAGCGGCTTGCGGAAACTGCGATGCATCTGGCGGCGCAGGATGTGGAAATAATTGGCCGGGGTGGTGGGCACGCAGACCTGCATATTGTCCTGGGCGCAAAGCTGCAGATAGCGCTCCAGCCGGGCGCTGGAATGCTCCGGCCCCTGGCCTTCATAGCCATGCGGCAGAAGCAAAGTCAGGCCCGACATGCGCAGCCATTTCATTTCGCCCGAGGCGATGAACTGGTCCATTACGACCTGCGCGCCATTGGCGAAGTCGCCGAACTGGGCTTCCCATAACACCAAGGCCTTGGGTTCGGCGGTGGAATAGCCATACTCAAAGCCCAGCACCGCTTCTTCCGACAGAAGCGTATCGATCACCTCGAAGCAGCCCTGGTTTTCATTGACATGCTGCAGCGGGAAATAGCGTTCTTCGCTCTGCTGATCGACAAGGGCGGCGTGGCGCTGGCTGAAAGTCCCGCGCTGGGAATCCTGGCCCGACAGGCGGACATAAAAGCCTTCGTTCAGCAGGGTGCCGAAAGCCAAGGCTTCGCAGGTGGCCCAATCGAAGCCTTCTCCGGTCTCGAACATCTTGGCCTTGGCTTCCAACTGCCGCACGATGGTCTTGTGCAGGTTGAAGCCCTGGGGCGCGGCGACCAGCGCCTTGCCCACTTTCTTGAGTTCGTCCTCGCTGACGCTGGTTTCGCCGCGCCGGTCGCTGTTCTTGGGCGCGACTTCCAATCCCTGCCAGCGGCCGTCCAGCCAGTCGGCGCGATTGGGCAGATGGGATTTGGAAGCGTTGAATTCCTCATCCAGCCGCTTGTTGAACTCGGCGGCCATGGCATCGGCCTCGGCCTGGCTCAAAGTGCCTTCCTTGACCAGTTTGGATGAGTAGAGCTGCAGGGTGGAAGGATGATCCTTGATCACCCGGTACATTTGCGGCTGGGTGAAGGCCGGCTCGTCGCTCTCATTATGCCCGAATCTGCGATAGCAGATCATGTCGAGCACCACGTCCTTCTTGAATTTCTGGCGGAACTCGATGGCGATGCGGGTGGCGTGCACCACCGCTTCGGGATCATCGCCATTCACATGGAAGATTGGCGCCTGCACCATCAGTGCGATGTCGGTGCAATAGGGCGAGGAGCGCGAAAAGATCGGCGCGGTGGTGAAGCCGATCTGGTTGTTGATGACGAAATGCATGGTGCCGCCGGTGCGGAAGCCCTTGATGCCCGACATGGCGAAACATTCCGCCACCACGCCCTGGCCGGCAAAGGCGGCGTCGCCATGGATCAGCACGGGCAGCACCGAGCTGCGGGCATCGATGTCGTGCAACTGCCACTGCTTGGCGCGGGCCTTGCCCAGCACCACCGGATTGACGATTTCCAGATGCGAAGGATTGGGGGTCAGTGACAGATGCACCTTCTGGCCGTCGAACTCGCGGTCCGACGAAGCACCCAGATGGTATTTGACGTCACCCGAGCCTTCGACATCGTCGGGATTGGCGCTGCCGCCCTGGAATTCATGGAACAGCTGGCGATAGGGCTTGCCCATCACATTGACCAGCACGTTCAAGCGGCCGCGATGGGCCATGCCCATCACGATCTCGCTGATGCCCAGCTGGCCGCCGCGCTTGATGATCTGCTCCAGCGCGGGAATGGTGGATTCGGCGCCGTCCAGGCCGAAACGCTTGGTGCCGACAAAACGGTTGGAGGCGAATTTCTCGAAACCCTCCGCCTCGATCAGCTTGTTGAGGATCGCCTTCTTGCCTTCGGGCGTGAAATTGACCGCATCGCCCTCGATCCGGCGTTGCAGCCAGATTTTCTGCTCGGCATCGTTGATGTGCATGAACTCATAGCCGATGCGGCCGCAATAGATGCTGCGCAACTTGTCCAGCAACTGACGCGGCGTGGCCGTGGTGAAACCCAGAATGCCGTCGACATAGACCGGCGTGTCCAGCACCGGGCCCTCAAACTGATATTGCTTGGGGTCCAGGGTCGGTTGCGGCGTGCGCGGCGTGATCTTCAGGGGATCGAGATCGGCTTCCAGATGGCCGATCATGCGATAGGCGCGGATCATCTGGACGGCGTGAATGGAGTGCTTGGCGGCTTCGCTGGTGTCGCCGGCGGGGGCGGCGGCAGGCGCGGTGGCGGGCTTGGCTTTCGCACCGGGCTTGCCTGGTACAGCCGGCGGGTCCTGACCGGTCAGGGCGGCGATCAAATCGCTGCTGGCAAAGTCGGGACGGCTGTCGCGTTTCCAGGCCGGACCGCGGCCCAGTTGGGTGGGCGTCGCGCCCTGATCACCGGTCTGAGCGAAATAAGTCTGCCAGCCTTCATCGACGGAATTGGGATTGGCCAGCCAGGCGGCATACATCTGCTCGACATAGGCGGCGTTGGTGCCGTTGAGGAAAGAGGTTGCCTCGAAAATCTCATTCGAAGCGCGATTCATGCGGTCTGCGGGGGATTGCTCAGTCATTTCAAACGCTTATAGGGCGGCTTGTTGGGCCTGTCCCCTTCCTGGTGGCGCGTCGTTTGCGGCGGTGGGTGGTAGCGCCTTCTGCCAGCCGATTCAACGCTGAATGCGGTTAATATGGGCTCAATAACCCGGCAAAACCAGGGCAACAGACCACCCGCTCACGCATGCCCAAATGTCTATTCCTTACGCGCCCGATATTTGGGCAGCGCGACGACGTCGAGATGACAAAAGCACAGGTCCGCCTCCCCCTATGCGTGCGCAAGCACGCCCAAGGGGGAGGTGGTTTCAGCGTGCGAAGGCGACCGGCGGGAGCCGAGCGGAAGCTGAAACCGGAGGGGGTAAGAAAACGGACTACTTGCCGTTCAGAAGGTCGATGAGGGTCGTACCCAACGCGGCTGGATTGGGCGAGACGCGGATACCCGCCGCCTTCATCGCCTCGATCTTGGAATCCGCGCCGCCCTTGCCGCCCGAAATGATGGCGCCGGCATGACCCATGCGGCGTCCCGGCGGGGCGGTGACCCCGGCAATGAAGCCCACCATCGGCTTCTTCGCCTTGGAACGCTTGATGAAGTCGGCGGCGTCTTCCTCGGCGCTGCCGCCGATCTCGCCGATCATGATGATCGACTTGGTTTCCGGATCGGCCAACAGCATTTCCAGCACATCGATATGTTCGGTGCCTTTCACCGGATCGCCGCCGATGCCGACGCAGGTGGTCTGGCCCAGGCCGACGGCGGTGGTCTGCCACACCGCTTCATAGGTGAGGGTGCCGGAGCGCGAGACGATGCCGACGCTGCCGCGCTTGTGGATGTGACCGGGCATGATGCCGATCTTGCATTCGCCCGGCGTGATCACGCCGGGGCAATTGGGGCCCACCAGCCGCGACTTGGAACCCGACAAAGCGCGCTTGACCTTGACCATGTCCAGCACCGGAATGCCTTCGGTGATGCAGACGATCAGCGGCACTTCCGCGTCGATCGCTTCCAGTATGGCGTCGGCGGCAAAGGGCGGGGGAACATAGATGGCCGACGCATCGGCGCCGACTTTTTCGCGTGCCTCGCGCACGGTGTCGAACACCGGCAGCCCCAAATGGGTCGAACCGCCTTTGCCCGGGGTGGTGCCGCCGACCATCTTGGTGCCGTAAGCGATCGCCTGTTCGGAATGAAAGGTGCCCTGGTTTCCGGTGAAGCCCTGGCAGATGACCTTGGTGTTCTTGTCGACCAGAATGGACATTATTTCGAACCCTTCACGGCCTTGACCACCTTCTCGGCGGCGTCGGCGAGATTGTCGGCACTGGTGATGGCCAGGCCCGATTTGGCCAGGATCTGCTTGCCCAATTCGACATTGGTGCCTTCCAGGCGGACCACCAGCGGCACGCTCAGCGAAATTTCCTTGGCGGCGGCGATGATGCCTTCGGCGATGATGTCGCATTTCATGATGCCGCCGAAGATATTGACCAGGATGCCCTTCACATTGGGATCGCTGACAATGATCTTGAAGGCCTGGGTGACTTTTTCCTTGGTGGCGCCGCCGCCCACATCCAGGAAGTTGGCCGGCTCGCTGCCGTACAACTTGATGATGTCCATGGTCGCCATGGCCAGGCCTGCGCCGTTCACCATGCAGCCGATCTCGCCATCCAGCTTGATATAGGACAGATCGTATTTGCTGGCTTCCACTTCCGCCGGATCTTCCTCATCCAGGTCGCGCAGCGCCTGCACATCCTTGTGGCGGTACCGCGAATTGTCGTCGAAGTTCACCTTGGCATCCAGGCAGATAATGTTGCCGTCCTTGGTCACCACCAGCGGATTGATTTCCAGCAGGCTCATATCCTTGGCCAGGAACGCTTCATAAAGCGCCTTGACCACCTTGCCGATCTGCTTGGCCTGCTCGCCCTTCAACCCCAAAGCGACGGCGATCTCATTGCCGACATAGGGCGAATAACCCGCGGCTGGCTCAATCTGGAAGGTGTGAATCTTTTCCGGCGTCTTGTGCGCCACTTCCTCGATATCCATGCCGCCTTCGGTGGAGACGATGAAGGCGATGCGGCTGGTGGCGCGGTCCACCAGCGCCGAAAGATAGAGTTCGCGCTCGATGGCGGAGCCGTCCTCGATATAGAGGCGCTTGACCAGGCGGCCCGCCGGTCCGGTCTGGTGGGTGATCAGGGTCATCCCCAGAATGCGGCTGGCTTCCCTCTTCACGTCTTCGATGGATTTGACCACCTTGACGCCGCCGCCCTTGCCGCGGCCACCGGCGTGAATTTGCGCCTTCACCACCCAGACCGGGCCGCCCAATTCCTGTGCCGCGGCGACCGCTTCTTCCACCGTGAAGGCGGCCTTGCCTTTGGGGACGGGCACGCCGAATCCGCGCAACACCTCTTTTGCCTGATATTCGTGGATATTCATGGAGTTAGCCCCAAAGGGAGGAAGAAGCGGGGGCACAATAGCAGCCCAAAAGTCCTGTGCAACGCGGCAGATGGCCCAAAAAGGCGCGGACTGACCCGCTTTCCAGGCATCGCTGACACCCATCCCGTCATGAAACGGCACAGCTTTGCCTTGGCACGGCTTTCGCTGGGTTCCTTGCCAAGGGCCGCAAAACGTTCCGTTACGGAGCAGTGCGGCCTGGTGGAAACAGGTCAGCTTAGGTCATGAAGCACAAGAATTCGCATCTGCTGGTGGGATATTGGAGCCGGTTACGCCGGGGCCGCAGCGTTCCCTTTCAAGGCGATATCGATCCGCGCGCCATCAAGCGTCTGCTCTCCTATGTTTTCATTCTCGATTGCGAAAATCCCGCCCGCCCGGTCTATCGCCTTGCCGGCACCGCTCTGTGTGAGCGCTTCGGCTTTGAGCTCAAGGGCACCAGTTTCCTCGCCCATTGGGAGGCCCAGTCCGGCCTGTCGCTGACCTCGCTGCTGCGCCAGGCGTTGAGCGCCTCGCAGCCCATTTGCCTGTCTTCCATCGCCGCCACCGCCGACAATGGCATGGTGGAGCTGGAAACCATCCTCACCCCGATATCCCTGGACGGCGGCGTCCCGACCCGTTTCTTCGGCATGGTGCAGATGCTGGGCGATCCCACCCCGCTTTTGGGACGTTCCATCGCCTATGAAAGATTGATGGGCTCGCAGCTGATTCAGGAAGCCGAGCCGCTGCCCAATTACGATCAGCATACGCCGCCGCCTCCGCCGCCGGCCAAGCCCATGGCCAGCCATCCCAAGGCGCCTTATCTGCGTCTGGTCGTGTCGCGTGAGCGGCCGTCTCTGCTGAATTTCGGCTCGGGCGATCTGCTCGAAAAAATGGCGGTTCTCTTCAACCGGGCCGCCAACAATGAAGATCTGACCCGCAAGCTCTGATTGCCGCAGCTACGGCCTGGGCGGCACGCTGGTGGACGGCGTGTTCAGATCAGGCCTTTGTCCGCCAAGATCCTTGGTCACGGGATTGTCCACCGGATCGTTGCGCAAAATATCGCGGTCCAGCCGCGCCGCGCTGTTCTTTCTTTGCAGATAGGGGATTTCGTAGGCCTCGACCTTGGCGCGATAGGCTTCGAAGGTGGCGATGTCCTGCGGCGTGTGTTTGTCGCAACGCTCGACCGGCAGCCCAGCCTGTTCCTGGCACCACAGATCGAAATTCATTTGCATGACCTGGTAATTGCCGTTGCGCTGCGCCAGCGCGGGACCGGCGGCAGTCAAAAGCAGGGCGGCAAGAAGCGCGCGTTTCATGGGCAAGAGACTAGGCGCTTTGTGCGTTATTGGACAGCCGCAAAAGCGACGGCCCGCGCCTTTTACGGCGCGGGCCGGGTTAATCACTATCGCCGTTTTAATGATTACGGTTGCAGCGAAATCACAGTGCGGCGGTTCTGGGCTTCCTTGACACCGTCTTCGGTCTGAACCGCGAGATCGGTTTCACCCACGCCGCTGGCATGCAGCGCGGCGCGGCGCGCGCCCATCTGCACCAGAGCCTCGACCACGACATTGGCGCGGCGAACCGACAGCCTCTGATTGTAGTCGGACGCGCCGGATGTGTCGGTGTGGCCCACGATGTTGATATTGGCCTGGCCGCCGGTACGCGCGGTGGCGATGACATCGTCCAACACCTTCAACTGCTCGGCCTTCAGGGTCCAGGAGTCGAAGTCGAAATAGACCGAGAAGTTGGAAGATGCAGCCGGGGCAGAGGCGGGTGCCACCGGGGCCGTCGATACCGGCGCGGGCGCCGGGGCCGGGGCGGGGGCAGGCGCCGACGCCGGACGGGCGGCGGTTTCCAGGCGGACCAGCGAGGCATCCAGCGCGGTCTTGCAGGTCTGGCTGGCAGCCGCGGCGGCGGGAACGGTGCCGTACAGCACCCAGCAGTCATAATCGGCCTGGGCGCGGGACGCCTGTTCGGGGAACTGGTCCTTGCCGGCGGCCAGGGCACGCTCCAAGCGGGCGCGAAGGGTGGTCTGGGCAGGATTCGAGGCAGCCTCAAGCTCAGGCTCGGTGCCCGAATTGGCCAGATCGGCCTTGGTGGTGAAGGCCTCGGACAGCAGGTCGCTGGAGGAGCTGCTGCTGGAGAAGGGGTCCAGCCAATCGAAGAAACCGGCTTCCGCTTCCTCGGCCGGAAGGGATGCCGCCTGTCCAGCTAAATCACTGTAATCTTTATATAAAGCCTGAGTGAAGGGTGTGCCAAAGGCCTCTTCATCATCGCTGGAACAGGCGGTCAGACCAGCTGCCAGAATACCGGCCGCGGCAAGCATGATCAGACGGCGGCCCTGGCCACCCGAAGCTCCAAGAAAGCGCATTTATACGTCCCCACTGGGCGGCGTTTGGTGTCAGAGCCCCAGCCCTGCCCTTGCCGCGAAAATTACCCGGTCTTTCCTATAGCGCGGCAGTCAAAGGGGCAAAAGCCCCTGATGCAAAATGGTTGACCCGCCGGCGGTGGAAAGACCGGCGGCCCGCACAGATTAAGGCTCATTTTGGTTGATCCCCACCCGCTTTGGTAACCTCCTGTTGACGCGGGCGGGCGTAAAACGGGAGCCGGAATTAACAATTTGGGGCTGGCCCATACCGGGCTTGTCAGTGGCCATGGAAGAGGCAGAACCGGTAGTCGCGAAGGGTGGTGCCGAACGGCGCCGCTTCCGCCGCGTCAAAATCGATCTTCCCGGCCGTCTGTTCGTCCCTGCCGATAGCCGCGAAGCCCGCTGCACCGTTACCGATCTGTCGCCCGGCGGCGCGGCGATCTCGTGCGAGATCATTCCGGAAGCCGGCACTTCGGTTGTTCTGTATGTCGACAGTTTCGGCCGCTTCGAAGGCACCGTGGTGCGCTGTGACGAAGATGGCTTCGGCCTGGCCTTCGTCTGCACGCCCTCCAAGCGCGAACGCACCGCCGAGCAATTGATCCTGTTCCTGAACAAGACGCTGGTGGACGACAATGTGCTGCGCCGTCATGAGCGCTCCAGCCGCAAGGGTTTTGCAAAATTCACCCGCGCCGACGGCCAGATCGTGCATTGCGAAGTGACCGATATCTCGGTGGGCGGCGTGTCGCTGAAAACCGACGTCAAACCGCCGATCGGTGAGTTCGTCTTGATTGCCCAGATCGCGGGCCGCGTGGCGCGTCATCATGCCGACGGCATCGGCATCGAGTTCATCGGTCAGGAAAAGACCCAGCACGAGCCCGCGCATAATATCAATCTGGTGCGCTTCTAACCAAAACGCGGTTCAAGACTGCGTTCGCATTCGCTCTTTTCTTGATGGTCGCGCCGGCAGGCCCTACGCGATTGCTGCGCAATCGCTCCGGGTTGCCGGTCGCTCCCTAGCGAAACTCCGGTCCCACAGCCCACGCCACCAATGCACGGCGGATGCCGCTGCGAATCGGCGTCACCTGGTGCAGCACATTGGCGGGAAAGGCGATCACCGTGCCGCGCTCGCGCGGTGCTGTGTCGATCTGATGCCCGGCGCGCAGTTGCAGATCGCAGCCCTCATAATCCGATCCGTCGCTGAGTTGCAGGCTGATGGTCAGCTTGCGCGGCTCCTGGCCAGGATCGGAAGGATCGCGGCCATAATCCTTGTGCCAGTCGAAATGCCCGCCTTCCGGTCCGCCGTAAAGCGCGTATTGGAAGGTCGCCAGCGCCGACAGGTCGAAACGGAAATAGCGGGCATTGATGTCCAGAATGACCTGTTCCATGCGCTGGTACAGCATTTCCGTCTCGGGCCCGCGCGCCACCCAGGCGACCTTTGTGGCGCGGATATTTTCATAGCCCGCGCCGCCGCCCGACAGTTCGGCTTTTTCCATCGCCAGCCCGTCGCCGAGCCGCACGATTGTGTCCAACTCCGCGGCGTTGAACACGCCCGGCCAGGCCACCAACGCGCCGGATAAATACGGTGATCCCCCCAAATGCCGCCCCCAGCGTTTGTTTTTGTTTGCTACCTGCGAAAGACGCGACAGCTTACGACAATTTGGGAGCGACAGGAAGTTGGTACAAAAGTTTTGCGGGAGATCAGCTCAAGCTTTGAATTTGGCTGGAGGCCAGCATCAGTTTGGCGACGGAAATTTCGCCGCTGGCTTCCAGCGCGTTGAGGAATGTGCGGGTGCGCTCCAGCGCTTCGCCTTGCGCCTTCGCCCAGTCCGCCACGCTGGTCCGGTTTTTCAGCAAGCGCGCCACTATGGCGCGCTGGGATTGCGAAAGATCGTCCATCAGCCGGCGCAGCGCCAGCCGGTCCCAATGCTCCGGCGGCGCGAATTTGCCCGCCAGCGCGCGGAGCCGGTCCAGCCCCAATGTTTCGCCCAGCGCGAAATACAGCGGCGCCACGGTTGCCGGCGGCGAGCCGGTTTCATGCGCCAGCAGCGCCACATCCAGCGCCGATGCCAGCGGCGTCAGAAGCGCCATGTCCCGCGCCAATTCTTCCGGTACGCCGGCCTCGGACAGTTCCGCGATGCGGGCTTGGTCCTCGCCGGTCAGGACATAATTTTCGCGCAAGGCCTCCACACCGGCGCGATACTGCGCCACCGTATCGGCGATCGGCGCCGCGCCCGTCACATGGCTGAGCAGCCAGCGGGTGGCGCGGCGGAACTGGTCGGCGATCTCGGCATAGAGTTGCGTCTGCACGCCTGCGTCCACTTTCAGATCCAGGGCGTCGATGCGGGCTTTCAGCGCCGACAGGCCGAAGGCGCCGTCGGCCAGGACAAAACCGCGCGCGACTTCCGCGGCGCCAAGACCGGTGACCTCGCGGGTGCGCAAGACAAAGACCGGGCCCGCCAGATTGACGATGGTGTTGATCAGCACGGTGGAAACGATTTCCCGTTTCAGGCGGTGGCGTCCGGGTTCCTCGGGAAAGGCCGCAACGGCGGCGCGGGGGAAATAGCCCGCCAGCAAGGGCGCAAAGAAAGGATCGTCCGGCAGGCTGCTCGCCAGCACTTCGGCATCCAGATCGAGCTTGGCGTAAGCCAGAAGCACACTGAGTTCCGGACGTGTCAGTCCCTTGCCGTCATGGGCCAGGGTCTGGAGTTGCGTGTCGCTGGGCAGGAATTCCACCGCACGATCAAGCTTGCCGCGCGATTCCAGATCGCGCATCAACCGGCCATGGGCATCCAGGTCGGCCGTGCCGCGCAGCTGGGCCACCGACAGCGCCAGGGTCTGGTTATAGTTGTCAGCCAGGACATGGGCGGCGACATCGTCGGTCATCGAGGCGAGCAGGGTGTTGCGCTGATCAGTGCTCAAGGCGCCGCGCATCACCGGTCCGCCCAGCAGGATCTTGAGATTGACTTCGTGATCCGACGTATCCACCCCGGCGCTGTTGTCCACCGCATCGGTGTCGATGCGCGCTCCGCTGCGCGCCGTTTCGATGCGGCCCAGCTGGGTGATGCCCAGATTGGCGCCTTCGCCCACGACCTTGGCCCTGACCTCGTTGCCATCAATGCGCAAAGTGTCATTGGCGCGGTCGCCCGCCTCCAGATGGGACTGCGACGAACACTTGATGTAGGTGCCGATGCCGCCGAACCATAAAAGATCGATCCTGGCCTTCAGCAGCGCGTTCATCAGGGCGGACGGAGTCATGGTGTCGGCGTCGCTGCCGATCAGCGCCTTGACCTCGGGCGATAGCGGAATTTCCTTCAAGCTGCGCGCGAACACGCCGCCGCCCTTGCCGATTAGCGCCTTGTTGTAATCGTCCCAGCTGGAGCGCGGCAGGTCGAACAGCCGCTGGCGCTCGGCAAAAGCGGAAGCGGCGTCGGCCTGGGGGTCGAGGAAGATGTGGCGATGGTCGAAAGCGGCCAGCAGGCGGATATGCCTGGAGAGCAGCATGCCGTTGCCGAACACGTCGCCGGACATGTCGCCCACGCCCACCACGGTGAAGTCGGTGGATTGGATGTCGGTGCCGAGCTCGCGGAAGTGGCGCTTCACCGCTTCCCAGGCGCCTCGGGCGGTAATGCCCATCTTCTTATGGTCATAGCCGACGCTGCCGCCGCTGGCGAAAGCGTCGCCCAGCCAGAAGCCGCGCTCCAATGCGATGCCGTTGGCGATGTCGGAAAAAGTGGCGGTGCCCTTGTCGGCCGCCACCACCAGATAGGGATCATCGCCGTCCGGGCGCAGCACATCCGGCGGCGGCACGATTCCGCCGTCCTTGTCCAGATTGTCGGTGACGTCCAGCAGGGTGTTGATGAAAATCTTATAGGCGGCGATGCCGGTTTCCATGAACTGTTCGCGGCTGGGATTTGGCGGCATCAGCTTGGGGAAAAAGCCGCCCTTGGCGCCAACCGGCACGATCACCGCATTCTTGACCTGCTGCGCCTTGACCAGGCCCAATATCTCGGTGCGGAAATCCTCGCGCCGGTCGCTCCAGCGCAAGCCGCCGCGCGCGATGCGGCCGAAGCGCAGATGCACGCCTTCCAGGACCGGGGAATAAACGAAAATCTCCCGCCAAGGCCGGGGTGCCGGAAGCTCGTCCAGCCTGGCGGAGTCGAATTTCATCGCCATGGCCGGGCGGACACTTCCATTGACGGTCTGGAAGAAATTGGTGCGCAGCACCGCATCGATCACATTCTTGAAGCGGCGGATGATGCGGTCGTCGTCCAGCGAGGGCACATCGCGCAAGGCCGCCGCGATGCGTTTTTCGATCGCGTCCACTTCCGCGGCGCGCTCGCCGGAAAAATCTGGATCGTGCTTGGCGCGAAACAGCGCCACCAAAAGACCAGCGACGTCCGGGTTGCGCACCAGCGCCTGCTGCATATAGGCGAGACTGAAGGTCATCGCCGCCTGGCGGAGGAATTTGCCCACGGCGCGCAGGATGGTGATATCGCGCCATTCCAGGCCGGCGCCGATCACCAGCCGGTTGAAATCATCGCTTTCCGCCTCTCCCCGCAAAACCGCATGAAAGGCGTCCTCAAGCGGTTTGCGCAGCTGGTCGATGTTCGCCGGCAGGCCGTCGGCGCGCTCCATGGTGAAATCCAGGATCACCGCCTCCTGCCGCCAGCCGCCGTCGCGATTGAAGGAGACCGGAAAGGAATCCTCGGCGATCACTTTCAGGCCCAGATTTTCGAACACCGGCAACGAAGCCGAGAGCGGCAACACCTCGCCCAACACATAGAGCTTCATGCGCACCGCCGAAGCCGCGTCGCCCTCGCGGCGCCACACCCCGGCGCGCAGATTCAGCCCGTCACTCGCGCCGGCGAGTTCTTCCAGGGCGGCAAGATCGCCGGCGCCCTCATGGGCGGGAAAGGCGCCGCGATAGCCGGGGGAAAAGCGGGGGCTGAGCGCGGCAAGCCGGGCAGGGCCTTGGCTGCGGCCATGGGCGGCGCACATCGCATTGGCAAGATGATCGTCCCAGGTGGTGAGCAGGGTGGAAATCTGCCGTTCCAGCTCGCGCACATTCACTTTGGGCAGCGGGCCGTCATTGCGGCCGATGATGAAATGCAGCCGCACCAGCGCGCCCTCATCCATCGACGCCTCGAAGGCGCTGGTGCGGCCGTTCAAGGCCTTGGCCAAAAGCGCATGGATGTCGCCGCGAATCTTGGCCGTGAGATGATCGCGCGGCGCCACCAGCAGTGCGGAAACAAAGCGGTCGAAACGGTCGAAGCGCAGGAACAGCTTGAGCCGCGGCAATCCGCCCATATGCAGGATGCCGGTGGCGATCACATAGAGTTCATCTGTCGAAATCTGGAACAGTTCGTCGCGCGGAAACGTGTCCAGGATATGGGTCAGGGCCTTGCCGTTATGGCTGGTGGGCGCAAGGCCGGCATGCGCCATCACCGCTTCGACCTTGCGGCGCAGAATCGGAATGGCGCGCGGCGGCGTGGAATAGGCGTTGGACGTAAAGAGGCCGACAAAGCGGCGTTCGCCGATGAAATTGCCGTTGGGATCAAACGTCTTGATGCCGATATAATCCATATGGGCGCGGCGATGCACCAGGCTGCGGGTGGCGCTCTTGGTGACAATGATGGGGTCGGGCGCGTTGAGGAAGGCGCGCACTTCCGGGGTGAGGCCGGCGCGTTCGCCGCCGCTGCGTATCACGCGGGTATGCTCGTCGGACAGAACACCCAATCCGCTGCCCTTGACCGGCTCCAGTATGCCGTTGGCGCCGTCCTTGCTCAGGATATAGTCGCGCGCCCCCAGGAAGGTGAAATGATTGTCCGCCAGCCAATCCAGGAAGGCGAGGTCTTCGGTGAGGTCGGCGCGCTGCCCCGCGATCAGGGGCGGATGGCGGGTCAAATCGGTGCGCGCCGCCGCCAGCCGCGCCAGCATCGGCTTCCAGTCGCGCACGGCAAGCGCGCCCTGGGCGAAAGTCTCGCGCAGAGAGACGAGCAACTTCTGGCGCATGTCCGCGGGCATGGCATCGCAGACCAGGGCAATGACGCTGGTCAACACGCCGTTCAATTCGATCACCGGGTGATAGGCGGCGCGGATGCGTCCGCCGCCCGCCATCACCGCCTGCAGCGAGGAGTCGAACAGGAAAGGCCGGTCGTCGTTGATGCTGACCAGTACCGTCTCTTGCGCATGGTCCAGCGCCATCACATGGATCGCGCCTGGGGCGCGCTTGCCGGTTTCGGCATGCACCGCCAATGCCAAGGCAGCCAGCTGGTCGGCGCGGGCGCGCACCACATCGTCGGGCATGGCGCTGGCATAAAGCGCGTCGAAGAAGCGCAGCAGTTGCGCATCCTGGGGCAGCAGCTCGCGGGCCTCAGCGATGCGATCCGCGGCGCTTTTGGCCTCTTCGGTCTCGGCGGATCGGATGGCGGTCATCACGGTCATGGGAGCCTCGCGAAGAAACGCGGTGATTTGACCACGCAACTATAACCCGGCGGCGGCAACCGTGCTCCGTTTAGATCGGCTCAAGGTGATGGGGGGCGTCGGCAACCGGTCGTGGCGCAGGGATATCTCGCGTTGCAACATGGCAAGACAGAAGACCGCCAAGCCTGTGGCGAGAAGGATCGCGGCCACCCAAAAGCCATGCGGCCAGGATTGAAGCCAGGCCGCGCCGGCGGTGTCCAATATCACGGTGGCGGTAAAAGCGGTTGTTCCCTTTTGATCACCGAGCAGCAGACCCAGGCCCAGGCAGGGGACGGCGGCAAAGCCAACCACCAAGGCCGGCGAGGGTTGGCCGGGCATTATCAGGAAGGCGCCCGTGCCCCAGGCGATGCCGGCATAAAAAAGCAGCCGGCGCATGGCCGGGGCAGCTTTGTGCAGTGGCATGGGTGCCTGCCCCTGCGCATAACTCATAATGTGAAGGCCGGTCATGGCGGCAATGCCGGTCAGGACCAACAGCGCCCAGACAAATTCCCGCTCCAGGGCGGCCGGGCCGGCACTCAACCGGGCCCAGATCAGGACGCAAGCACCCGCCGCCAGCAGCATCAGGCAAGCCTGCGGCACGCGGCCCAGAAAGGAAAGCAGGTCGAGATCGTGGCGGGCCTGGTCGCGAAGCAGCGGCAGCCGGGCCAGCGCGGCATGCGGGATGGCGGCGGCGAGCGCCTGTTGGGGGCGCGGCGCATCGGGAGCTGGCAAAACCGGACCGGTGAGGATCATGAAACGCCTTTGGCGAATTCGGCGCTAGGAGCACATGCTCAAGAATGTATTAATCGCAGCATTAGATGATTCGTTCCGATGCGCACAGTCGGGGTTTGCGGTTGGCGTCACCCACGATCACCATCTTCGACCTGGAATATACCGCCTGGGAATGTTCGATGGCGCGCCATTGGCTGGCGCCGGGCGAATTCCGGGAAGTGGTGCAGATCGGCGCGGTGAAGCTCGATGCCGATAGTTTCGCGGTGCTTGAGGAGTTCGACAGGCTGGTGCGTCCGCGCTTCAATCCGGTCCTGTCGCCCTATTTTGAAAAGCTCACCGGCATCACCAATAGCCGGCTCGCCCGGCATGGCGAGGACTTCGCCGCCGCTTATGCGGCTTTTCTGGAATTTGCGGGCGAGGGGCCCATCGCCGCCTTCGGCCGCGACGACCGTGCGCTGCAGGAGAATGTGCGTCTTTACGGCATGACCCGGGCTCGCGCCCTGCCGGTGTTTTATGATTTGCGCGGCTGGTTCGCGGTCCTGGGCCTGGATCCGCGCGGCATGCAGTCCTTGGATCTTGCTTCGGCCTTGGGCATCCCGTTTC
>CADECX010000001.1 GCA_902825865.1 uncultured Alphaproteobacteria bacterium | reverse complement strand
CGCTTGTTTGACAGTGTTGGGAAACCGGCCGTCCTGTCGCGGGCTGGCATGGCTGCGCTTGGCCGGAAACTCTGTCACCTTGCCGTCCCGGTGGAGTGGAGGCACCCTCCGATCAATTGACGTATGAGGCGGGGGATTGAACTGTGCCGGTTAAGGACGATAGCCCGATGCGCTATGAGCGTTTGGCGTGGCTACTCATTTTTCTGGGCGTCGCTGTGCGGCTCTGGATTCGCACGCCGACCGACTTTTGGGAGGATGAGATCATTGCGGCCACCCATGCCATGCAACCTTCCTGGCAGGTGCTGGTCGATACCTTGCGCAACGACGTCCACCCCCCGCTTTATTTCCTGCAGTTGCATGCCTGGTCCCTGGTAAGCCAATCGGACCTTTGGCTGACGGTCAATTCGCTCCTTTGGGGCCTGGCTGCCATGGTCTCGCTCTGGTGGACGGCCAACAAATTATACGGCGGCCGGATGGCGCTGCTGGCACTCGCGGTTTTCGCGATATTGCCGTCGCCGGCCTATATGGCCGGTCAGCTGCGCATGTATGCCATGCTGGCGACCTTGATCATCTGGGCTTTCTATTATGCGTCCATCACCTTCGGCCGCGAAGGCCACAGCCGCAAAAACCTGATTTATCTCGCGCTTCTGCTCATCGCCATCTGCAACACCCACGCCATCGGCGCCATCGCGGTGTTCAGCAACGGCATCTATGCCCTCGGCCTGATCCTGATCCGCCCCCGCGCGGAACGCCCACTCAAGACATGGCTTCTGATCTATGGCCTTGCGGCGGTCTGCGCCGTGCCCTGGATCGTCAACGGCATGATGCATGACGCCAATCTGGATGGATGGGAGAGCTTCCGCCATTTTCTTGTCGCCCTCTCGACCATGGCGATCGGCCCCATCGCCTTCCATGACGCGTTGCTCCGTGTCGCCGGCGCACTGATTTGGCTTGGCATCGTTGCCTTCGGTCTTGCGGACCGGCGCGCCCGGGCCATGACCTTGGCCTTTCTTGTTTTGCCCTTCCTGCTGGCGATGGCCGCCGAGATCCTCCACAAACCGCTATTCAAGTGGAATTTCTTTTCCACGCTCGTGGCGCCGTTCCTCGCCATCGTTCTGGCGCACGGCCTTGCGGCGACCCGCGTGACGCGGCTTGTGTCGGCATGCACCGTTCTTGCGCTCCTGGCGATCAACATCGACACCCGCCTGACAGTGCGGGAATCGGAAGGCTATCGCGCTCTCGCCGGTCTTATCCGCGCCAACTATAAGCCTGGCGACATCGTCTATGTGCCCCAAACATCGTATTTCACCGGCTTGGCCTGGTACCTGGAAGGCCCGCACTGGGGATCGCCGCTCGCCATCGCGCCGCCGCCTTCGCCGCAATGGCGAAAAGTGTACGACAAGCTGGGACCGCGCCTGGTGGGCATGCTGGGCCTGGAGCCGCAATCGCAGATCGTGCATGGCAAGAACGCAACCCTGCTGATCGGAAATGATTCCGCGGATCAAGCGGCGGGTGCGACGCGGGTATGGATGGTAACGGCGCCGAGGGGCGATCTGAAGGACGGATATCCGCCGCCCGAGCTGAACGGTCTGCGTCCGCAATGGTCCAAGCGCGAAAGACTATGGACCACGCTGTATGCCGCATCGCCGCAGGAGATCACCGAGGCACGGTAGGCCGCGTTAGATGTGTTTGGCTGAAGTCGAAAGCCCGCCGGCGACGGGATAAAACCGTCAAATCCGTTTACATTTCTTGCTTGGGGTTCGCGGCTGAAGCTTCTAAGCCTATGATGAAAATCGGCTTTATTTCGTGGCCCAAATTTTGCGTAATGCTTACTAAGTCAACATGACGGTGGGGAGAAGTCATATGCGCACCAAGTTGAGCACGCCAATCCGGAAATTGACTGTGAACGTCGCCGCTGCCCTGGGAATTTTGGCGGTGGCCGCGCCCGCCCATGCGGCGGTTATTACTTTTGACGGCCTCGCCGATGGCAACGTTGTCACCAACCAGTTCGCGGCGGACGGCATTACTTTCTCCTCAGCTGGCGGCCAACAGATCCTGATAACCGCGCAACCCAGCTATCAGAGCACGCCGCCCAACTTCATTTGTACCGGCTTTGCTTCGATCAATTGCACCGGGACCGTGATTTTCAGTTTTTCGGCCCCTGTCAACAACCTCCAATTTGATGCCGTGGGAAATCAGAATGCGATCGGCACTGCTTTCGCATTGGCCGATATCTACCAGAACGGAATCCTTACCGTTTCGAACCTAGCCCTCTTGGTCAGCCTGGGAAATCTCCAGGCCGATCATCAGGATCTCTCGGCCTACAACGACATCACCCAGCTCGTGATTCACGACAACACCGATGGGGCCGGAACTGGATATGACACGATTTCGTTCACGCAAGGCGTGGTTTCCGAAGTTCCAGAGCCGCTGACACTCTCGCTGTTTGGCGCCGGCCTGGCCGGTGCCGCGGCGATGCGCCGTCGCAAGGCTCAGAAGTAAGACCTATGTGATCGTCATGCAGATGCGGCGCCTTCGGGCGCAGTTTTTGTTTGAATGGGCTGTACTGAGAAACTTTGCGGTTCTGCCATGGCGCTCGCGCCGGCAATCCGGCGGCCAAAACGCGCCGATGCGGAAAATGGTACAGTTGGGTGGGCTTGAACCACCGACCTCCGGATCCACAATCCGGCGCTCTAACCAACTGAGCTACAACTGCACACACGGCCTTGCGGCCAACTCTTGAGCCCTTTCGGCGCTCTCCCCGGGGCGCGCTTGGGCGCGCGCCCGTCCTCGCTAACGCTCGGACCCAACTGAGCTACAACTGCACGCGGCCTGGTGGCCAAGGACCGGCGTTCTATGGGCCGCCCACAGCAAAAGCAAGGGTTTAGGCCGGTGCAAAACAGGGGAATCGCCCATTTTCCGCCCCCGATAAGGCTTGGCTTCTCTGTACCTTTCTCCTTGCTCGGCTAGTCTGGCGCCCATGAGGTTGCGACGTAGCGTTCTTTTCGGCCTGGCATTTCTGCTGATCGCCCTGATCGGGGTCCTTTATCTGCACACCCGACCCGCCCCCATCCTGACGGTGATGACCTGGCCAGGCGCCTATGGCCGGGCCCAGGCCAGCGCCCAGATGCGCCCCTATGGCGCGGAAAAGGACGTCGATGTCCGCCCGGCGGTGTGGGACGGCGAATTGGCCGAAATCCGCGCCATGGTGAAGACGAAGGCATACAAAGCCGATGTGGTCGATTTCGAGCTGCCCGCCGCCGTCCAGGCCTGCCGCGAAGGCCTGCTGGAAAAAATCGACGCCGCCATTTTGCCGGCCGGCGCCGATGGCGTGCCCGCGGCGCGTGATTTCGTGGCCGGCGCCATCGGGCCTTGCTGGGTGGGCAGCATGGTCTATTCCCAGGTGATGGTTTTCTCACCCGGCATCAAACGGACACCGCAAACGCTGGCGGACTTTTTCGATACCAGGAAGTTCCACGGCCGCCGCGCCCTGAGCCGCGCCAATGCCAAATTCAATCTGGAGATGGCGCTTTTGGCCGATCATGTCGCGCCGGGCGAAATTTACCGCACTTTGGAAACGCCGGAAGGCCTGGACCGCGCCTTTGCTAAGCTGCTGGCACTGCGCCCGATCTGGGCGCATGACAGCAAAGATGCGCTGAACTGGGTGAAGAACGGCCAAGCCGTCATGGCCACAGCCCTGAACGGCGACGTGCAGGCCCAGAAGGATTTTTCCCCCGGCGTGATCTGGGATCACCAGCTCTATGAAATGGATGTCTTCGCCATACCCGCCGGCAATCCCAACAAGGAACAGGCGCTGGATTTCATCGTCTTTGCCACCGGCAGCAGCGCACTGGCCAATGTCGCCAACTGGGTTGGTTTCGGTCCGGCGCGCCGCTCAGCCATTGCCCTGGTCACCAACAATCCCGAGCTGGGCACGCACATGCGGCCGCTTCTGCCCACCGCGCCGGAAAATTTCCGTCACGCCTTCGCCGTCGATGACGGCTGGTGGCTGACGCACGGTCCGGCTATCGCGTCGCGCTGGCGGGAGTTCGTCTCGCGATGATGCGCTATGCCCTGCGGCGCTTCCTGGGCGCCATTCCCACCCTGTTCGTGATCATCACCTTGGCCTTCTTCATGATGCGCGCCGCGCCCGGCGGGCCGTTCGACAGCGAGCGCCGCCTGCCGCCGGAAGTGGAGCGCAACGTCAAGGCCGCTTACAATCTCGACAAGCCGCTGGCCCAGCAATATCTGATCTATCTGGGCAAGCTGGCGCAGGGCGATCTGGGCCCGTCCTACAAGAACAAGGACTTCACCGTGACGCAGCTGATCGGCACCGGCTTGCCGGTGAGCGCGCGGCTGGGATTGACCGCCATGGCGCTGGCTTTGCTGCTGGGAAGTTTTCTCGGCATCTGCGCGGCGCTGAGACAGAACAAGTGGCAGGATTATTCGGTGATGAGCGTGGCGATGCTGGGCATCACCATTCCCACCTTCGTCACCGCGCCGATTTTGACCCTGGTGTTCGGGATCTATGGCATCACCCTGTTCGGTCACGACCTGTCCCTCCCGGTGGGGGGATGGAATGGCGGCGCCTGGCGCAACATGATCCTGCCGGTGATCGTTCTGGCGCTGCCCCAGACGGCCATAGTGGCGCGGATGATGCGCGGCTCGATGGTGGAAGTGCTGCGCGCCAATTATATCCGCACCGCCCGGGCCAAGGGCTTGGCGGTGGGGCGCATCGTGCTCAGCCACGCCCTGCGCGCCGCCGCCCTGCCCCTGGTCTCCTATCTGGGCCCGGCGCTCGCCGCCATTCTCACCGGTTCGCTGGTGGTGGAACAGATTTTTGGCCTGCCGGGGATCGGGCGCTATTTCGTGCAAGGCGCCTTGAACCGCGACTATACCTTGGTGCTTGGAGTGGTGATTTGCTACGCCAGCCTGATCATCGCGCTGAATTTCCTCGCCGACATGATGGTGGCCTGGCTCGATCCGCGCGTGAGGCTCACATGATAGCGACGGGCCAAACGCTGAAAGCGGTGGAAGAGGTCAAGGGCCGCAGCCTGTGGGTGGATGCGCGCCGCAGGCTGCTGCGCAATCGCGCCGCCATGGCGGGCATGATCATCCTGGCGCTGATCACGCTTCTGGCGCTGCTGGCGCCGTTCTTCTTGCCTTTCGCCTATGACGAAATCAATTACGACATCATCGCCTGCGCCCCCAACTGGTGGCCGGCGGAAACGGTCTGCCGCGCGCCCGGCCATATTTTCGGCACCGATGGGGTGGGGCGCGACCTTTTCGTGCGGGTGCTGTTCGGCGCGCGGGTATCGCTGGCGGTGGGACTGGTGGCGACCTTGGTCTCGCTTTTGATCGGTGTCCTGTATGGCGCGACGGCCGGCTATCTGGGCGGACGCATCGACGGCCTGATGATGCGCATCGTCGATGTCCTTTATTCCCTGCCCTTCGTCTTCTTCGTGATCATTCTGATGGTGATATTCGACCGCAACTTCATTCTGCTGTTCGTGGCCATCGGGGCGGTGGAATGGCTGACCATGGCGCGGATCGTGCGCGGCCAGACCCTGTCGATCAAGCAGAAGGAATTCATCGAGGCGGCGCGCGCCGGCGGTGTGGGAACGCCGGGGATCATTACCCGCCATATCATTCCCAATGTGGTGGGCCCGGTGATGGTCTATGTCACCCTGACGGTTCCGGGCTTGATCCTGACCGAAAGTTTCCTCTCCTTCCTGGGGCTGGGAATCCAGGAGCCGCTGACCAGCTGGGGCGTCTTGATCTCCGACGGCGCCGACCAGATGGAAACCGCGCCCTGGATGCTGCTTTTTCCGGCTCTGTTCATGGCGGTGACCTTGTTCAGTTTCAATTTTATCGGCGACGGACTGCGCGACGCCCTGGACCCCAAAGATAGATAAGCATCCCAAAGACCGATGAGCGCCCTGCTGGAAATTACCGATTTCAATGTGCATTTCGCGCTTGCCGACGGCGACGTCCATGCGGTGAAGAATGCCAGTCTCACCATCCAGGAAGGCGAATGTTTGGGGGTGGTGGGCGAAAGCGGTTCGGGCAAGAGCCAGCTGTTCCTGGCGGCGTTCGGGCTCTTGGCCGCCAATGGCCGCGCCACCGGCAGCGTCAAATATCGCGGCGAGGAAATATTGGGCGCGTCGCCCGAACGCCTCAATACGTTGCGCGGCAGCGGCGTCACCATGATTTTCCAGGACCCGCTCACGTCACTCACCCCGCATTTGAAAGTGGGGGCTCAGATCACCGAAGCCCTCATGCTGCACCGGAAAATCTCGCGTGCCGAGGCGCAAGTGCGCGCCAGGGACATGCTGGACTATGTCCGCATTCCAGAAAGCGCGCGGCGCCTCAGACAGTATCCCCACGAATTGTCCGGCGGCATGCGCCAGAGGGTGATGATCGCCATGGCGACCATCACCGGCCCCGACCTGATCATCGCCGATGAACCGACCACGGCGCTGGATGTGACGGTGCAGGCGCAGATCCTGGAAATCCTGCGCGCCTTGAAAAACGAAAAACAGACCGCCATCGCCATGGTCAGCCATGACATGGGCGTGATCGCCGGACTGGCCGACCGGGTGCAGGTGATGCGTCACGGCGAGATCGTGGAAAGCGGAAACGCGGACGAAATTTTCTACGCCCCCAAGCATGATTATACCCGCTTGCTGCTGGCGGCGATTCCCAAGGCGGATGAAACCCCGCCGCCCGCCACCGCGATCGGCGCGCCTCTGCTGGCGGTGGAAGAGTTGAAGGTCAGCTTTCCCGTCAAGGATAAGGGATTGTTCGGAAAGACGCGGCAATTGCGCGCCGTGGACGGCATCAGTTTTTCCCTGCATCAGGGCGAAACCTTGGGCGTGGTGGGCGAAAGTGGCTGCGGCAAATCCACTTTGGCGCGCGCGGTGCTGCAATTGCTGCCCAAAAGCCAGGGCCGGGTGGTGTGGCTGGGCCGCGACCTTGATGCGCATGCGGACATTCGAAAGCTGCGCGAGGAATTTCAGATCGTATTTCAGGACCCCCTGGCCAGCCTGGACCCCCGCATGCCGATAGGACTTTCCATCGCCGAACCGCTCAAGGCGCTGGAGCCGCATCTGCCGCGCGAGACCGTCCGCGGCAGGGCGCGCGCCATCATGCAGCGCGTCGGCTTGGACCCCGCCTGGATCAACCGCTATCCCCATGAATTGTCGGGGGGACAAAATCAGCGCGTGGGGCTGGCCCGCGCCATGATTGTCGGTCCCAAGATGCTGGTCTGCGACGAGGCGGTGAGCGCGCTGGATGTTTCGATCCAGGCGCAAATCGTGGAGCTCATCCGTGATCTCCAGAAGGAGACCGGGCTGGCGTTAATCTTCATCAGTCACGATCTGTCGGTGGTGCGCCGCCTGTCGCATCGTGTTATGGTTCTGTATCTGGGCCGCGTGGTCGAGCTGGCGCCGAGCGCCATGCTGTATACAAACCCGCGCCATCCCTATACGCGCGCCCTGTTGTCGGCGGTGCTTTCTCCCGATCCCCGCGCCGAACGCGCCAAAAAACGGGAACTCCTGACCGGCGATCTGCCCTCGCCTCTGGACCCGCGGGCCCAGCTGACATTCCTGAAATCCCGGCTGGGCGAACCGGACTACCGGCCCAAATTAGAGCAAGTCGCAACTGGCCATTGGGTCGCCGAACACGACTAACCGGCGCCCCCGGAATATGCTATAAAAAGGCGACGCGCCGACTAAGCGCGGCGCCGCTTTGAACATGGAGACGCCATAACGCCATAGCGAAACCGAGGAGATCACAAATGAGCAATCTGCAGGAATTCCATCATGCGCCGGAGGCAGCGGACGTAAAGTCCCGGACGGTGGTGGCGATTATTATAGCGCTCGTATGTGTGGCATTCGGGGTTTATGTCTATGACCAGGTATGGAGTCCCGTCCACCCGCCGTCTCCGATCCTGGACACCCCCGCTCCCGCGCGCTGAACTGACCGGATTGAACAGCCGGGCGCCCGCTAGCGGATGCGCCGCACCTTGTGGTGTGTATTTTCGTCGCCCACGATCAGGTTGAAGCTGCGCATCGCGCCTTGGCTGATGGTAACGCGCATGCTTGAGGCCGGCTGATACCAGTTCACCGGCTTCTTGTCGGCATCGTCCTCGGTCTGCTGCCAGACCTGGCCATCCAGCAGGGTGATGGTGAAGCCGGTGGGCTTGAGGTCATAGGATTGCACGGGAGCGTTGTTGACGACGTCGGAACCACCGAACACATCAAACAGGCCGGACGATTTGGGCTTTGGCGGCGGACCGGTCCGGACCGCGGCGCGGGCGACGGTGGCGGGTAGCGCGGTGGGCCGGGGCTGTTCCGAAAGCAGCTTGAGCTGCGCCTGCGGGGCAGGCGACAAACCGAGCCAGGCGCGCATCGGTTGGGCGGCGCCATAATAGCAATCCAGCCATAGCCGGTCGTCGGTCAGGTGCGCGCAACGCTGAATGCCGGAGACCACGTCCTCGCGCGCATCCGCCCAGGCCAGGCCCGGTGTCAGCGCCCCGCCCGTCACGACCACCGCCAAAATCACCTTACGCATCGCATTCCTCATACAAAAATCATTGAACTTGCCGCCGCAAAACCGGCAAATCTCGGCCAGGGCGCATGGTAGAAGGTCTCTATGGCACCAGGCAAGACATGGAACCGGCGGCTGGCATTGGCCGGGGGCGCGGCGCTGGCGGCGGGGGGCGCGAGCCTGGCATTGCGCGGGCCGGTAGGCGAAACGCGCCATCGCGTGACCGATGCCGGGACCTTTATGCGCGGGAACGGGGCGGAACCTCAGACCTTGGATCCCAACCTGGCCCTTGGCACGCAGGATGACGCCATCGTCGCCGACCTGATGGTTGGGCTTATGACTGAAGACGTTTTATGCCGCCCTATTCCCGGATTGGCAAAAAATTGGACCACCTCACCGGACGGCTTGACCTGGACCTTTTCCTTGCGTGACGCGCTGTGGTCCGACGGCGTCCCCATTACCGCGGAAGATTTTGTCTTTTCCTGGCAGCGCATCCTGGAACCGGCATTGGGAGCGCCTTATGCCTATTTTGTCTATTTCCTCAAGAATGCGGCGGCTATCAATGCCGGAAAAATGCCCAAATCCGCGCTGGGCGCGCGCGCCGTAAATAGCAACACGCTGGAAATGAGCTTGGCGCATCCAACGCCCTATATGTTGGAATTGCTGATGCACACCGCGACCTTTCCCCTGCCGCGCCATGTCGTAACTGCCAAAGGAAAAGACTGGGCCCGCCCGGGCAACCATGTCAGCAACGGAGCCTACAAACTGACGCGCTGGATTCCCAACGAATATGTTCTGGTGGAAAAAAATCCGCGCTTCTTCGATGCCGCCAATGTCGCGATGGAAAAAATATATTACTATCCCACCGCCGACTACAGCGCCGCCTTGCAGCGCATGCGCGCCGGCGAGCTGGATGTCCAGGACAGGGTGCCGGTTCAGCGGATCGACTGGATCAAAGCCAACCTGCCCTACATCTACAAACCGGTCCCCACCCTCATCACCGAATATGTGTGGGTCAATCACACCCGCGAACCGTTCGGCGATATCCGGGTACGCGAAGCGATCAACCTGGCGCTCAATCGCGAAATCATCGCCCAGCGCATCCGCCGGGTCGGCGATGTCCCCGCTTATGCGCTGGTGCCGCCCGGCACCGCGAACTATCCCTCCGGCGTACAGTTGGCCTTCAAGCCCATGCCGCAAGCAGCGCGGATAGAGCGGGCGCAGGCCCTGATGCGTGCGGCCGGATTCGGAGAGAAAAACCGGCTGCAAACCACTTTCATGATCCGCAGCACATCGCCCGGGCCATACCGTTCGGTTGCCGCCGCCATTCAACAGATGTTGGCCTTGGCCTATATCGACATCACCATTCTGCCGACCGATTTTCAGGTCTATCTGGCACAGACCCATGTCCATGATTTCGACATGTATGAAGGCGCCTGGAGCGCGGATTTCAATGATGCCGCGACGTTCCTGGAGCTGCTGAAAACCGGCGGCGGCAACAATAACGGGCTTTACAGCAGCGCCGCCTTCGACGCGGCGCTGGCGGCGGCCCAACAGGACCCCGATCTGGTAAGCCGCGGAAGCAAGCTTGCCGAAGCCGAAACCATCGCGCTGAAGGATCACGCCATCATGCCGCTCTTCAATTGGGCCAGCCCCAATATGGTGTGGCCCTATGTCAAAGGCTGGCAGGAGAATCCCATGGACAAGCATCGCTCGCGCTGGATATCGATCGATCAGGCCGCGCGCGAAAAGCAATTCGCATGAAAAGGCTGGCGCTGGCATGTCTGCTGCTGGCGTCGTTTCCGGCGCAAGCCGCCGGCATGCTCAATCGCGGCGCAGGCGCCGAGCCGGAAACCCTCGACCCCGCTTTTGCCGGCAGCACGGTGGAAACCAATATCCTGGGCGATCTGATGGTCGGCCTCACCACCCATGATGCCGCCGCCCGCCCTATTCCTGGCATCGCCGAGCGCTGGGAGACCTCACAAAACGGCCTGACCTGGACCTTTCACCTGCGCCAGGCGCGCTGGTCGGACGGCAGGACGGTGACGGCGCAAGACTTTCTCTTTGCCTGGCGGCGGGTGCTCGACCCCAAGACCGCGGCGCGGCAAGGCCAAATGCTGTGGGTCATAAAAAACGCGCGGGCGATCACGGCGGGACGGCTGCCGCCTTCCGCCCTGGGCGTCACCGCGCCGTCGCCATCGATCCTGAAAATCATGCTGGAATTGCCCACGCCTTATCTTCCGGAGCTTCTGACCCTTCCCGCCGCCTTGCCCTTGCCCGCCGCCCCCGCATTCGCGCCGGGCCGCTTTGTTTCCAACGGGCCTTATCTGCTCAAAAGCTGGCAACCCAATGATCATATCGGCCTGGTCAAGAACCCGCTCTTTTATGATGCGGCATCGGTCAAGATCGATGCGGTGAATTACTATCCCACCGCCGACACCCAGGCGGCGCTGCGCCGGTTGCGCGCCGGCGAGCTCGACATGCAAACACCGCTGCCGGTGGCGCAGCTTCCCTGGATCAGGGCCAATATGCCCGGCGGCCTGCATGTCATGCCGTCGCTGGGACTGGCTTATATCGCCATGAATATGCGCGATCCCGCTTTGGCCGATATCCGTGTGCGCCGCGCGCTCAACCTGGTCTATGACCGCGAAGCGGTGGCGCAGAAAGTGATGAAGCTGGGAGAACAGCCCGCTTATTCCTATGTCCCGCCCACCATCTCAAACTATGCCAATGGTCCGCAGCTGGATTTCAAGGCCAGGCCCTATCCGGCGCGGCTGGCCGAAGCCAGAAAGCTGATGCAGGAGGCGGGCTACAGCCAGTTCAACAAACTGACCCTGACCTATTCCACCAGCGGCAATCCCGACAGCAAACGTCTGGCCGCCGTGTTTCAGGCCATGGCGCGCCAAATCCATGTCGATGTCCGGATCGCGGTGGCGGATTATCCCACGGTGCTCAGCGCCCTGCGCCAGGGCCGGTATCAACTGGCCTATACCACCTGGCTGGCGGATTTCGACGACGCTTCCAATTTTCTGGACCTGTTGCTGCCGGGAAATCCCGGCAACTATGCCGGCTATCGCAACGCCAAGTTCGATGCCGCCATGGTGGTGGAAACGGGAGAGAGCGCCGCCGGACGCATGCAACGGCTCCGGAAGGCCGAACGCATCGCCCTGGCCGACATGCCCTGGCTGCCGATCCGTTTTTTGTCGCAAAGCGAAGCGGTGGGGCCGCGTGTCGGTGGTTATGTCCCGAATGCCCGGGATTTCAATCGCAGCCGCTGGCTTTGGATAAAGTGAGCGAAGAAGGAACCCGAACATGATCAAGGCCAAACGCTATCCCGCTCTGGCGCTTGGGGCGCTGGCCCTGGGCGCCTTCGCCATTGGCGCTCTGGCGATCGGCTCGTTGGCCATCGGTGCGCTGGCGGTCGGAAAGGTGGCCGTCAAGCGCGCCCGAATCGGCCGGTTGGAAGTGAATGAACTGATCGTTCGCCGCCTGGACCGGCCGCAATAGAAAAGACCGGCGGCAAGGGGCGGAATTTCGCTGGAATTTTCCGCCCATTGGCGGTCATATCGGCATAACCCGGCTGGACAAAATGACCGGGGCCCAAGGGGATCATGGCAAGAACGCTTCCCAAGAAAGACGTCGTCATCATGGGGCTGGGCTGGACCGGCTCCATCCTGGCGCAGGAACTGACCCAGGCGGGCTTGCGGGTTGTGGCCATCGAGCGCGGTCCCTGGCGCGACACCGCCACCGATTTCAACATCGCCTATATGCAGGACGAATTGCGCTATGCGGTGCGCAAGGAGTTGTTCCTGAATCCCAGTATCGAAGCCATGACCATGCGCAACGACATTTCGCAAACGGCGCTGCCGATGCGCGATTACGGCTCCTTCCTGCCGGGCCATGGCGTGGGCGGCGCCGGTGTGCACTGGAACGGTTATACTTGGCGCTACTATCCCAGCGATTTCGAATGCAAGAGCCATCACATCAAACGTTATGGCGCCAAGAAGATCGCCGGCCTTGAACTCCAGGACTGGGGCGTCACCTATGACGAGATCGAGCATTGCTTCGACAAGTTTGAGTATCTGTGCGGCGTCTCCGGCAAGGCCGGGGTGATCAAGGGCCAGGTCCAGGCCGGCGGCAATCCCTTCGAAGGCTCGCGCAGCCGCGAATATCCCAACCCGCCGCTCAGGCTGCCTTACTCTTCCACCCTGATGGGAGAAGCGGCGCGGAACCTGGGGCTGCATCCTTTCCCCGCGCCCTCCTCCAATCTGTCGCGCGCCTATGTCAATCCACTGGGCATCGCCATGGGCGAATGCACCTATTGCGGCTTCTGTGAGCGGTTCGGCTGCGGCAACTATTCCAAGTCCAGCCCGCAGACCACCATCCTGCCGGTGCTGATGAAGAACCCGAACTTCGAGGTTCGCACCGAATGCGAGGTGATGAAGATCAACCTGCATGGCGACGGCAAGACCGCCCGCAGCCTCACCTATCTCGACGCCGCCGGCACCGAGTATGAGCAACCGGCGGACATCGTTATTCTCTGCGGCTATGGCTTGATGAATGTGCGCATAATGTTCTTGTCGGGCGTCGGCCAACCCTATGATCCTAAGACCGGCAAGGGCACGGTGGGACGCAACTACTGCTATCAGACCGGCGGCGGCGGCGCCCAGCTGATCTTCGACGACAAAAGATTCAATTCTTTTATCGGCGCCGGCGCGCTCAGCATGTCGGTGCATGATTTCAACGCCGATGCCTTCGATCATTCCGATCTGGATTTCATCGGCGGCGCCACCATCGGCACGGGCGAAAGCAATGGCCGGCCGATCAACAACCGTCCCACCCCGCCGGGAACGCCGCGTTGGGGCAGCCAATGGAAAGAGGCGACCGCCAAAACCTATGGAAGGGTGATGGGCGTGGGCGGTTCTGGCTCCAGCTATCCCATCCGCGGCAATTATCTGGATCTGGATCCCAACTATGCCGACCGGCATGGCCGGCCCTTGCTGCGCATCACTTTCAATTATCCCGACAACGACATCCACATTCAGACCTGGGTCAGCAAACAGGTCGAGAAGATCGCGCGCTCCCTCAATCCCAAAATCCTCACCATGGGCACCGTGCGCAAGGACTGGAATTCGGTGCCCTATCAGACCACCCACAATACCGGCGGCGCGGTGATGGGAACCGATCCCACCACCAGCGCGGTCAACCGCTATCTGCAAAGCTGGGATGTCTCCAACCTGTTTGTGGTCGGTGCGTCGGCCTTTCCGCAGAACGCCGCGCAGAATCCCACCGGCACGGTGGGCGCGCTGGCCTATTGGGCGGCCGAGGCGATCCGCGACCGCTACATGAAGAGCCCCGGCCGACTGATGTAGGTGTGCACGCTCGCTGCGTGGTGACCCCGGGGGGACTCGAACCACCGGCCTACGGTTTAGGAAACCGCCGCTCTATCCTGCTGAGCTACGGGGTCACTCGCGGGACCTTCTGCCCCATTTGCCCGGATTTTGCCAGATCGCGCGCCAAATCGCGTGAAAGATTCTGTTGCGATTGCACAATGGCGGGCCAAGCGCCGCCGGGGTATGACTATTTGGTCCCCAAACGGATTTCTCCATGCCCCTCTATCGCGCACCGGTCGAAGATTTCCGCTTTCTGTTCCACGAACTGCTGGAACTGGAAAAACATCGCGATCTGCCCGGCTTTGCCGATCTGTCACCCGAACTGATCGATGACATTCTCGCCAATGCCGGAAAATTCTGCGAGGAGGTGCTTCAACCGCTGAACCAATCCGGCGACGAAGAAGGCTGCCACTTCGAGAACGGCACCGTCCGCACCCCCAAAGGATTCAAGGAAGCGTATAAAGCCTATAGCGAAGCCGGTTGGGGCGGGTTGGGCGCGCCGGAAAGCGCGGGCGGCGCCGGCATGCCGCCGATCCTCACCATGGCGGTGAGCGAGATGGGCATGAGCGCCAACCAGTCGCTGGCCATGTATCCCATGCTGACGGCGGGCGCCTATGGCGCGCTTCTGGCCACGGGGCCCGATTGGATGAAGCAGCATATCGTGCCGAAGATGGTGTCGGGCGAATGGGCCGGCACCATGGCCCTGACCGAACCCGGCTGCGGCACCGACCTGCGGCTGATGAAAACCAAGGCGGTGGAACAGCCCGACGGCACCTACAAGATGAACGGCACCAAGATTTTCATTTCGGGCGGCGACCAGGACCTTACCGACAACATCATTCACATGGTGATCGCCAAGATTCCGGACGAGAACGGCCAGATTCATGACGATCTTGCGACGGTCAATTTCTTCATGGTGCCGAAGTTCATCGTCAAGGGAGACGGCACAGTCGCGGCGAAGAACGGCGTCAATGTCGGCGGCATCGAGCATAAGATGGGCATCAAGGGCCAGGCCACCTGCGTGCTGAATTTCGACGACGCCATCGCCTGGCGGCTGGGCCCAAAGCCCGTGCCGCCCAAGCCGGGCGAGAAACGCTCCACCAGCGCCGGCATGGCCGGCATGTTCGGGATGATGAACCAGGCGCGGCTGGGGGTCGGCGTCCAGGGTATCGGCATTGGCGAGGTCGCCTATCAGAACGGCTATGCCTATGCCCATGAGCGCCGGGTGGGCCGTGCCCTAACCGGGCCGAAAGAGCCGGACAAGCCCGCCGATCTGGAAATCGTGCATCCCGATGTGAAGCGCATGCTGCTGCAGGCGCGCTCCGCCACCGAAGGCTTGCGCGCGCTGGCGGCCTGGACGACGTTGAACAGTTCGATCGCCCGGTCTTCGCGCCCCGAAGCCGAAAGCGCCGCGCTGCTGGAAGACTTGATGACCCCGATCATCAAATCCTTCGGCACCGATATGGGTTTCGAGGCCGCCAATCTGGGCATGCAATGCTATGGCGGCCATGGCTATATCCGCGACAATGGCGTCGAGCAGTTCGTGCGCGATTCCCGCATCAACCAGGTCTATGAAGGCGCCAATGGCGTGCAGGCCATGGACCTGGTGGGCCGCAAGCTGGGGCGCAAGGGCGGGGCCGCGCCGATGGCGCTGTTCGCGCTGCTCGCCGGCTGGATCGCGGAAAACGAAAAAGACCAAGCCATGCAGCCCTTCGTGACCGGCGTGAAGCGCGGCACCGAGGCGCTGCAGGCCGCCACAATGTGGCTTGCCGCCAACGGATTGAAAAATCCCAATGATGCGGGCGCGGGCGCCTCCGATTATCTGCGCTTGATGGGCATCACCATGCTGGCCTTGATGTGGGGCAAAATGGCGAAAGTGTCGTTGGGCAAGGACGGCAAATTGCACAAGGACAAGCTGATGTGCGCCCGCTACTGGATGGAACGCATGGTGCCGGAATGCCCCATGCTGCTGGAGCGCGTCCAGGCCGGCAGCAGCAGCATCATGGAGCTGGATTGATGTCTCCACCCGCGCCGTGGGGAGCGCCCAAGCGCAGCCGGCTCGGGCTTTATCTCTGGCTGGGCTTGCTGGCCGCCGCGGGCCTGTTGATCTTCATCCTCGACCGCACCTTTCCCACCGGCGATTCCCCGTTGGGCGATCCCTATTTCGTCCGGTCCATTGGCTTTCTGGCGCTTATTTCCACCGGTCTGTTGTTTGTCCGCGAGATCAACCTCAAGCAGACGGTCCGCAATATTCTCATCTGGGTGGCGGTGGGCGGCGTGTTGATCATCGGCTTTTCCTTCCAGAATGAATTGCGCGATTTGGGCCTCAGGCTGCGCTCGCAACTGGTGCCGGGCTATCCGGTGGAAAGTGGTCCGCGCGAAATCACCTTGTCCGAAGGGGAGAACGGGCATTTCCATGTCTATGGCGAGATCAATGGCACGCGCATCCGTTTCTTGATCGACACCGGCGCCAGCGACACGGTGCTGGACCCGGCCGATGCCCAGCGCGCGGGCATCGATATGAGCGGCCTGACCTTTGACCGGCCCTTCGGCTCGGCCAATGGCGTCGGCTATGGCGCGTCCCTGGACCTGGCGCAGCTTTCGGTCGGGCCGATCCGTTTTTCCAATGTGAGAGTGTCGGTCAATCGCGCGCCGATGGGTTCGTCCTTGCTGGGCATGACGTTCCTCAAGCGCCTGAAATCCTACAGCGTCAGCAATGGCAAATTGATCATGCGATGGTGAAGATGAAAATACGTGTCGCCGGCCTGTTGCTTTTGCTGGCCCTTCCAGCAGCGGCGCAACAAACGCCGCATATCCGCGTCGCCCAGGGTGCGTTGGCGGGCTTCAAGGATCGCGGCGCCGACGCTTATTTCAACATTCCTTTTGGTGCCGCGCCGGTGGGCGACCGGCGCTGGAAGGCGCCCGCTCCGCCGCCCGCCTGGCAGGGCGTGCGCGATGCCACAAAATTCGGCCCGGCCTGCATGCAGCAGGACGCAGCGCCGCTGGGGCCCTGGTCCATGGAATACCTCGCCAGCCCGCCCTATAGCGAGGATTGCCTCAGCCTGAATGTCTGGACCACGTCAGACAAATCTTTGGGAAAAAACAAGGCGGTGGCGCTGTTCATCCCCGGCGGTGGCTTCAACAGCGGCGGCGGCGATGTGCCGGTTTACAACGGCGCACAGATGGCCAAGGCGGGCATCGTCTTCATCACCATGAATTACCGCCAAAGCGCGGCGGGATTGCTTGCCCATCCGGAGCTGGCGGCGGAATCTCCCGCCCATGCCTCGGGCAACTACAGCCTGACCGATGTGCTGGCGGCGCTGCGCTGGATCAAAGCCAATATCGCGTCTTTCGGCGGCGACCCCGCCAAGGTGACCGTGATGGGCCAATCGGCGGGCGCCGCGGCGATCAATGCCCTGCTGCAATCGCCGCAGGCCAAAGGCCTGTTCCGCGCCGCCATTCTCGACAGCGGCGTGCGGGCGAACACCGTCCTGGCCAGCAACCAAGAGCGCGAAAAGATGAGCGCCGAATGGGCCGCCAGCCGCGGCGCCAAAAGCTTGGCGGAATTGCGCGCCCTGCCTGCCAGCGCCTTGGTGCCGGTGCGCGGCCAGTCCTTCCGCTTCGGATTGTCGGTGGATGGCGCGATTGTTCCGGTTTCCAGCACCACCGTGATCGATGTGCCGGTGCTGACCGGCTGGAATGCGGGCGAAGGCGCCATCGGCAATGGCCGGTTTCTGAACACGCCGGTCAGCCGCGCCGATTTCGAAAAGCAAAACGAAGCCGCGCTGGGCGCGAACGCCAAGGCGATTGTCGGCCTATACCCGTCCGGCGACGACGCCGGCGAAGCGGCGCGCCGGTCCGGTCATGATGCGGTGATGATGAGCGGCGCAGGCTGGATTACGGCACGCCAGGCCCGCACCAAAAGCCCGGTCTTCTATTATGATTTCGAGCATGTAATGCCCGGCGCCGAGGCCGTTCCTTACGGCAGCTACCACACTTCGGAACTGCCCTATGTCTTCGATACTTTGCACACCTTGAAGCGGCCCTGGACCGAAAGCGACTATCGGGTCTCGGCGCTGTCGCAGGCCTATTGGGTGAATTTCATCAAGACCGGCAATCCCAATGGCGGCCCAAAAAATGGAATGAAGCTGCCCAAATGGACCGCGTTCAATTCCAGCCGCAACGAGGTGATGGCGCTGAGCACCACGCCACAGATGCGCCCCATCACGACGCAGGAACGCGCCCAGGCCTTTGCCGGCGCATTTGCCAAATAGGACGGCGCTAGCGCAACCGGTTGGCGGATTTGGGAACCGCGCCAGTTGTAATCTTGCGAAATAGCCCTTCCTCGCCTGGGGCGAAGCCGCGCTTGGGCAGGCGCATATAGAGCTGTTTGAACTTGATCAAATAGGCGGCGCGGTTCTCGGTGACGAAATCGGCGTCGGCCCAGCGCGCGTCATAGCTGAATCCATCCTTGCGCATGGTGAGGCCGTCTCCCGTGATAAAGGCGCGTATCTGGCGGGGCTTGGACAGACGCCGCCAGGCCAGAAAAGCCAACAACAACGCGACCAGATGAATGACCACCAATCCCACCAGCACCAGCGCCAGATACAGGCCGGCATTGTGCTTGAGGTCGGCCAGGGAATCCGCCAGCGGCGCGCCGTTCATCACGGTGGTGACCGTCAACCCGCCCAGCATCAGAACGGCCAGAATCAAGCCACGCCGCAACAAATGATCCCGCAGCATGAAAAGCTGCAACGCCATGGTGTCGCTGAGCCGGTGCTCGGTGCAAAATTCGATTTGGTTCATGTCGCGCCATCATATCGGCGGACATAGGCCGATCAACTGGCCAACTTCGCCAACTGCCCCAGCAGCGCCTTGGCGCCATTGAGCCGGTCGTCCGGCGTTGGCCAGTCGCGGGTGACCACGATCTTCTGGTCGGGCCGCACCTTCATGGTGCCGCCATGCTGGCTGATGAACTGAATCAGTTTCAGCGGATTGGCGAATTGATTGTTGCGGAAGGCGATGGTGCCACCCTTGGGACCGGCATCGATCTTCTCCACACCGGCGGCCTTGGCCAGCTGCTTGATGGTGACGATCTCGAACAGATGCTTGACCTCGTCCGGCAGCGGCCCGAAGCGGTCGATCAGTTCGGCGGCGAAACGGTCGATATCCGTTCCTGTCTCGATCCCCGCCAGCCGCCGGTACAGCGACATGCGGACATTGAGGTCGGCGACATAATCCTCGGGGATCAACACCGATGCGCCCAGATTGATGGTGGGCGACCATTGGTCGGTAACCTCGGCCTCGCCGCCTTCCTTCAGGCCGGCGACCGCCTCTTCCAGCATTTCCTGATAGAGTTCGATGCCGACTTCGCGGACATGGCCGGACTGTTCCTCGCCCAAGAGGTTTCCGGCGCCGCGAATATCCATGTCATGGCTGGCGACCGAGAAACCGGCGCCCAGCTGATCCAGGGATTGCAGCACTTCCAGCCGCCGCGTCGCGGTTTCGGTCAACTTCTTGTCGGGCGGGGTCGTCAGATAGGCATAGGCGCGCTGCTTGGACCGGCCGATGCGGCCGCGCAACTGATAGAGCTGCGACAGGCCGAACATGTCGGCGCGCTGAATGATCAGGGTGTTGGCGGTGGGAATGTCGAGCCCCGACTCCACGATATTGGTGGAGACCAGCACATCCACTTTGCGCTCATAAAAAGCAGTCATCACCTCTTCCAGCAGCTTGGGGGACATCTGGCCATGCGCCACCGCCGGTTTGACCTCCGGCACCACCGATTTCAGGAAGGCTTCGGCTTCGCGCAGGTCGGAGATGCGCGGCGCGACAAAGAAGCTCTGGCCGCCGCGATAATGTTCGCGCAGCAGCGCCTCACGCACCACCAAGGGGTCGAACGGCGTCACAAAGGTGCGCACCGCCAGACGGTCGATCGGCGGGGTGGTGATCAGCGACAGGTCGCGCACCCCCGACAGCGCCAGTTGCAAGGTACGCGGGATGGGTGTGGCGGTCAGGGTCAGAACATGGACATCGGCTTTCAGATTCTTCAGCCGTTCCTTGTGCACCACCCCGAAATGCTGCTCCTCGTCCACGATCACCAGGCCCAGCCGCTTGAAGCTGATGCTTTCGGCCAGCAGCGCGTGGGTGCCGACCACGATATCCACCGTGCCTTCGGCCAGCGCCTCCTTGGTTTCCTTGGCGTCCTTGGGGTCCACAAAGCGCGACAGCTGCCGCACCTTGAGCGGAAAACCCGCGAAACGTTCGGCAAAGCCGCGATAATGCTGGCGCGCCAGCAAGGTGGTGGGCACCACCACCGCTACCTGTTCGCCCGCCATGGCGGCAACAAAGGCGGCGCGCATCGCCACTTCGGTCTTGCCGAAGCCGACATCGCCGCACACCAGCCGGTCCATCGGGCGGCCGGCCGCAAGGTCGGCGATGGTGTCGGTGATGGCTTTGTCCTGGTCTTCGGTCTCCTGATAGGGAAAGCGCGCGGCGAATTCGTCATAAAGGCCGCTGGGCGGTTCGACCGGCGGCAGGGATTTGAGCTGGCGGGCGGCGGCGATCTTGATCAGCTCGGCGGCGATGGCGCGCACCCGCTCCTTCATCTCGGCCTTGCGCTTCTGCCAACCGGCGCCGCCCAGACGGTCGAGCTGCGCCCCCTCGTCCGAGCCATAGCGGGTCAGAAGCTCGATATTCTCCACCGGCAGGAACAGCTTGCCGCCGTCATATTGCAGCTCCAGGCAATCATGCGGGGCGCCCAGCGCGTCGATGGCCTTGAGGCCCAGATAACGGCCCACGCCATGCTCGATATGGGTGACCAGATCGCCCGGGGTCAGGGACGAAGCCTCGGCGATGAAATTCTGCGCCCGGCGCACGCGCCCCTGAGCGCGCACCATGCGGTCGCCCAGCACATCCTGTTCCGACAGAATGGCGAGGTCCGGCGCCTCGATGCCGCGCTCGATGCCCAGACAGGTGATGCCGAAAGCGGACGCATCCAGTTTCAGCGCTTCCGGCCAGTCCGCGACTTTGCGGATGGGCGTGACGCCGTGATCCGACATCACCCCGCCCATGCGCTCGACCGAACCGTCGGTCCAGCTCGCCACCAGTACGCGCTTGCCGCCAGCCTGCAGCGCCTTCAGATGATCGGCGGCGGCTTGGAAAACATTGAGATTGCCGCCTTGCCGCTCCGGCGCGAAATCGCGCCCCTGGCGGCCGCCGGCATCGACACTGCCCGTGGATTCCGGCGCCTGGAACGGCGAGAGCTCGCGCACAATCTGCTTGGCCAGCGCCGCTTTCCAGTCGGCATCCGTGAGATAAAGCGTTGCGGGTTTCAGCGGCTTGTAGGGCGGACTCTTGATGGCGTGCTTTTCGTCTTTCGCATGACGGAACTGCTCGCGGGTTTCGTAATAGTCCTGCACCAATTCCAGCCGCGCCGCTTTGGCTTCCTCGGCCTGATGCCCCAGCATCACCAGGCAGCGGGGCAGATAGTCGAACAGCGTATCCAGCCGCTCATAGAACAGCGGCAGCCAATGCTCCATACCCTGAGTCTTGCGCCCGGCGCTGACGCTTTCATACAGCGGATCGTCGCCCGCGGCGCCGAAGGCCGCGACATAGCCGCCGCGGAAACGGCTGATCGCCTCGGCATTCAGGGGCGCTTCGCTGGCGGGCAACAGCGCGATCTCCGCCACCGCCGTCTTATCGGAAAGCTGGGTCTCGGCGTCGAAGCGGCGGATCGCATCCAGGGTCGAGCCGAAAAAATCCAGCCGCAGCGGCTGTTCTTCACCCGGCGGCCAAAGATCGACGATGCCACCGCGCAAGGCAAAATCGCCGGGCTCGCGCACCGTGCCGGCGCGGACATAACCGTTGCCGGAGAGGAAAGCGACCAGCGCCTCGCGGTCCACCTCGGCGCCGTTCTTGGCGGCGAAACTGGCACGAGCGATCACCTCTTTGGGCGGCACCCGCTGCAGCAAGGCATTGATGGTGGTGACGATGACGGCGGGCCTGTCGGCATCGCGCGCCAGCATCGCCAAGGTGGCAAGACGGCGGCTTTCGATATCCGGCTTGGGTGAAACCCGGTCATAGGGAAGACAGTCCCAGGCCGGGAAGGATAGAAGGCTCAAGGACGGCGCGAAAAAGCGCAGCGCCCGTTCCACCGCATCGGCCTGGACATCATCCAGCGCCACAAACAGCACCGGACCCGCCCGGCGCCGCGCCGCCTCGGCCGCCAGATAGGCGTCATAACCCTGCGGCGCGCCCGCGACCGTCAGGCGCGAAGGATGTTTGGCGATATAGTCCAGACGATCCACTATGAACCCCAGCGCGGATTTTTTTGCAGGCAAACCGCCTTGAGCCCGGCGAACACCGGATTGTCATGCTCTGCCGGCACTTCGGCGGCGCCGCGCAGCCAGGCATAGACATCCTGGTCGGGCGCGGTCAGCAGCGCCTCGAACTGATCCAGACCCGCCGCGTCCAGCCGCGCCAGATGGTTTTCGGCATAGGCGCCGAAAATCAGGTCGACTTCCTTGAAGCCGCGTCTTTGGGCGCGAAACAATAGCCGTTTCCGGCGGTTCTCCGAAGAGCCACCCTGTTCGAGGTCCGTCATGGGGCGGGATATAGCCACCCCCAGCGCCCAGAACAACCTCGATTGAGTAGAATTGGGCCGGGCCATAATGTTTCCGCCTCATGCGTCCTTCGATTCTTTTCCCCGTCTTTGCCGAGATCCGCACCCTTTCGGGGGTGGGCCCCAAGCTCGAAAAGCTGATCGCCAAGGTGGCGGGGCCCAGGCTGGTGGATCTGGTATTCGACCTGCCGGTGGTGGTGGTCGACCGCAGCTATCGGCCCAAGCTCAATGAGGCGGAAACAGGAAGAATTGCCACGGTCGAGGTCACGGTGCTGGAGCACAAGCCGAACCGGGTCAAGGCGCAGCCCTATAAGGTGATGGTGTCGGACGAGACTTCGTTGATGGAGTTGGTCTTCTTCCGGGCCCATGCCGACTATTTGACCGGACTTTTGCCGGTTGGCGCGCGCCGCATCTTGTCGGGGCGTATTGAGCGTTTCAAAGACCGGCTGCAGATGGCGCATCCCGACTATGTGGTGGCGCCACAGGAAGCCGCCGGCTTTCCCCTGCATGAGCCGGTCTATGGCCTGACCGAGGGCCTGACAGCCCGCCCCATGGCCAAGGCGGTGCGCGGAGCGCTGGAAAAACTGCCCGTCCTGCCGGAATGGCAGGACCCGGCCTTTGTGAAGCAGCGCAAGTGGGACGATTTCGGCGCGGCGTTGGAGATCGCGCATGGCCCTGCCCATGACAGCGATCTGGAACCGAGCACGCCGGCACGGCAGCGCCTGGCCTATGACGAACTCTTGGCCAATCAACTGGCCCTGCTGTTGATCCGCGCCAATCTTCGCGGCGGGAAAGGCCGCACCATCTCCGGCACCGGAAAACTGAAAGCCCTGGCCGTGGCCGCCCTGCCCTTTGCTCTCACCGATCCGCAATTGGCGGCCTTGGCCGAGATCGAACAGGACATGAAGAGCGACAAGCGCATGCTGCGGCTGCTGCAGGGCGATGTCGGCTCCGGCAAAACCGTGGTGGCGCTTTTGGCCATGCTGAGTGCGGTAGAGGCGGGATTGCAGGCGGCGCTGATGGCGCCGACCGAACTTTTGGTGCGTCAGCATCTGGCATCGCTGGAACCTTATGCCCGTGCCGCCGGTGTGCGACTGGCCTGCCTGACGGGACGGGAAAAGGGCGCGGGACGCGACACTATCCTGGCCAACCTGGCGGCGGGCGAAATCGACATCTTGATCGGCACCCATGCCCTGTTCTCGGAAGATGTCAGCTTCAAGGACCTTGGGCTGGCGGTGGTGGACGAGCAGCACCGCTTCGGCGTGCATCAGCGCATGCAGCTTCAGTCCAAAGGCCAAAAAAGCAAACAAAGTTCGGCGGATGTGCTGGTGATGACCGCGACGCCCATTCCCCGCACCTTGGCCTTGACCGCCTATGGCGACATGGATGTCTCCAAGATCACCGGCCGCCCGCCGGGCCGCAAACCGGTGGAGACGCGGGTGATGAGCGCCGACCGGCTCGACGAATTGATCAGTCATCTGCGCACAGCTTTGGAACGCGGCGCCCGGGCCTATTGGGTCTGTCCCCTGGTGGAGGAATCCGAAAAAATCGATCTGGCTGCCGCAGAGGACCGGGCGTTGATGCTGCGGCAAGCCTTGGGACTCAATATCGGCCTGATGCATGGCAAGATGAAAGCCACCGAGCGCGACGCGGCGATGCTGGCGTTCAAGACCGGCGAAACGCAATTGCTGGTCGCCACCACCGTCATTGAAGTGGGAGTCGATGTGCCGGAAGCCACCATCATGGTGGTGGAGCATGCCGAACGCTTCGGCCTTGCCCAGCTGCATCAGTTGCGCGGCCGCGTGGGACGCGGCAGCGGCAAGTCCAGCTGCATCCTGGTGTGGCATGAACCGCTGGGAGAAACCGCCAAGGCGCGGCTGAAAACCATGCGCGAGACCGATGACGGTTTCGTCATCGCCGAGGAGGATTTGCGGCTGCGCGGTCCCGGCGATGTGTTGGGCAAACGCCAAAGCGGGCTGGAGGATTTCCGGCTGGCCGATCCGGCCGCGCATGCCGACCTGCTGGCCGTGGCGCACGACGATGCGCGCCTTATTCTCAACCGCGATCCCGATCTCAAATCGCCGCGCGGCGAGGCGCTGCGGGTGCTGCTCTATTTGTTTGGGCGCGATGAAGCAGTTCGTTATCTAAGAACCGGATAAAAAAGAAGCCCACCGAAGCGGGCTTCTTTCGAGGAGCAGCCGCGAACCCGAGCGGAGCGACGGGGTCGCTAGCGACAGCGTAGCGACGCGGTGCGACCATTAAAGGAGCGACCGGGAACCCGGAGTGGCTGCATCGCAGCCACGCAGGGCCTCCCAGCGCAACCATCAAAAAATCTAGTTGGCGCGAACCGTGGCGCGGGCTTCTGCCGCCCGATCCAACGCGACATCGCGATTGACCTCAGCCTGAGCGGCGCGTGTCTCGGCATTGGCCGCTTGGGACTGGGCGATACTAGCTTGCGCCTGGGCCGAATTTGCCTGCGCCTGCCGTGCATCGGCCTGTTCCTTCAGGGCGTTGGCGTCAGCCTGGGCCACGTTGGCCTGAACCTGGGCGCTTGCGGCATTCGCCTGTTGCACGTCGGCCTCCGCCTGCGCATCTTCCTTCTGGATTTGCGCCCGCGCGGCATCCGCCCTGTTCTGATGAAAGTCGGCGCGCGCCTGTTCGCGCGTTAGAGGATCCGCCAGGGCGGGGCTCGCGGCAAAAGCCGCAATGGCGGCCATAGTGATGAATTTCATCCTGCTCTCCTGCATGAGTTGTGAGGAGAGAACGAGACGCGCGCGAAGTGGTTGCGCCGGTTCCATCGGAACCGGATAGGGAACCATCATGCGAAAATTGCGGCGATTTCAGGCCGCTTTTCCGCTCCACTTGTAGGCCAGCAACCCAATCCACTCATGCACCACATAATCGATATAGCCCAGATTGCCGGTGAAACTGAGCATATCGCCGCCGCCGCTGGGCGCGGTGTAATAATCGCTGGGCCAAGGCGTCATCGGCCAGTCCAGCTTGCGCGCGATCGCCATGGCGCGCGGCATATGCATCGCCGCCGTCGCCAGCAGCCAAACCTCTCCCGGTTTCGGTTTCACAATGGCTTTGGAGAACAGAATATTTTCGTAGGTGTTGCGTGAACGGTCTTCCAGGATCAGCTGCTTGGGATCCTGGCCCATTTCATCCAGGATGATGCGCGCGGTCTCCGCTTCCGAGAACCGCGCGCCACCCAGCACCCCGGAGCCGCCGGAAAAGACCAGCCGCGCCCCGGGAAAACGGCGCGCCACGGCGAATCCCGCCTCCAGCCGCCATATGCCGTCATTGGTTGCCGGCGCGCCGCGGGCGTGCAGCAGCGCCGTGTCGAATCCCGATCCCAGCACCAGTATGCCGTCGACATGGGCCGGCAGGGGCGGACGCGGGTAGCGGTCTTCCCAGTTGCGCACCAGCGGTATGGCAAGAAAGCCGGCCAGCACCAGCAGCAGCGCCGCCGCGACGGCAAAGACACGCGCCGCCCTGTTCCAGCGCAACACCAGCGAGATCGCAGTGGCCAGCACCAGAAAGCCCAGCCAATGGCTGGGCTGGGCCAATATCCAGAATAGCTTCGAGAACACAAAGAACATGGCCGCATAGCGTCATAAAAGAGCGATTCAGGCAACCGGGTTGCCGAGACCCCGCTTTCGCGGCAAGAAGCGGCGATGGAGAGTTTTGAAGCCGAAGCGGTGGTGATCGGCGCCGGCGCCGTGGGACTGGCGGCGGCGCGGCAGCTTGTTCACGCCGGGATCGACACAATCATCCTGGAAAAGAACGATCATTTCGGGATGGAGACCAGCGCCCGCAACAGCGAGGTGATTCATGCCGGCATCTATTATCCCAAACACTCGCTAAAGGCGCGCCTTTGTGTCGAGGGCAAAGGCCTGCTTTATCGGTTTTGTGACAGTCATGGCGTGCCCCACAAAAGGCTGGGCAAGCTGATCGTGGGCCAAGCCGGCCAAGAGGCCCAACTGGCCACGCTCGCCAAGGCGGCGGCGGACAATGGCGTGGACGATCTGAGGCCATTGGGAAAGAAAGAGATCGCGGCGCTGGAGCCGGAGATCCGGGCGGAAGAAGGCCTGTTCTCACCCTCCACCGGCATCATAGACAGCCACCAATATATGCTGGCGCTGCTGGGCGACATGACCCTGGTGCGAGGAGCTTGCGTGAACGCCATGCGCCGCGAGGGCGATCACTGGTCGCTTGCGGTCACAAGCGGCGATGAAGAGATCGCTTTGCGGGCGCGCCTGGTGGTCAATGCGGCGGGCCTATGGGCGCGGTCGGTGGCAACGCGCATTGAAGGATTGCAAAATATTCCCCCGCTTTTCCTGGCCAAGGGCAATTATGCCGGCCTGTCCGTCAAAAGCCCGTTCCGGCATCTGGTCTACCCAATACCCGAACCGGGGGGGCTTGGCGTTCACGTGACTTTGGACATGGGCGGACGCGCGCGCTTCGGCCCCAATGTCGAATGGCTGGCCGGCAAGGACCCGGCTGACATCGACTATACCGTATCGCCGGATATCGCCGCCCGCTTCGCGCCGGTCATCGCAACCTATTGGCCCGATGTCCGGGAAGATATGCTGTCGCCGGACTATTCCGGGGTGCGGCCCAAGCTCTCGGGCCAAGGCCAGCCCAACGCAGATTTTCGCATCGAAGGGCCGGAGGTTCACGGCCTGCCCGGCCTGGTCAACCTGTTTGGAATTGAATCGCCGGGCCTGACCGCTTCACTGGCGATTGCGGCGCATGTCGCCGGCTTGTTGACGAGAGCCTGATTACCACAGCGACGGTGTGAGCACCCGCGCGTCATCCAGGGCGCAGTCGGTCCAGTCGATCTCGGGCTGCGGCATGGCGATAATGTCCAGTATTTGATCCAACTGATGCCGCGCCGTCACGCCGATCACCGCCACATCCACCTCCGGGCGTGACAGCACAAACGCCAGGGCGGCTTCCAACGGCGTCGCTGCCGCGTCGGCGATGTGCTTTCGCACGGCCGAGAGCATCGGGGCGGCATGGGCCAGGCTTTCCGGCAACCTATCCATGAAAAGCAGGCCTTGCAGGAAAAGCGATCTGGCATGCACTTCGACGTTCAAGGCTTTCAGCCGGGCCAGGGAGCCGTCATGCAACAGTCTTTGATCCATCAGGCTGACCGGCACCTGCATGGCGTCGGGGCGGAAGCGTTCAGCCAGGCCGGCGGGATCGTCCGCCACATAGGCGGAGATGCCGATGCCGCCGACCGTGCCATCGGCTTTCAAGGCCTGCAGCGCGCGCCAGAGTTCGGCACCTTGCGGTCCCAGCAAATCGCCGACCGTATGCACCAGCAGCAGATCGACGCGGCCGAGTTTCTTCACCGACTGCCGCGCGCGCGCCACGACCGCGTCCACGCCGCGCGCTACCGGGATGGTTTTGCTGACGATGCGAAACGCGCCTGTGTCCATCCGCGAAAGAACTTCTTCGGCTTCGCCGTAATTGGCCGCCGTGTCCAGCAAGCCGATACCGGCTTGCGTGGCGCGGGTGAGAATGGCGCGCGCTTCCTCGAACGGCACCTGGCCCCGATTGTTGGAAATGCCATAGGCCTGGCCGAATTGCACCGTACCGATGCCAAGCCGCGACGCCAAGGACGGACGCTCGACCTCGGTAACGGGTTTCTGCCGTATATGGGCATTGATTTCCCGGTAATGGGGCTCGTCCTGGAGCAGTTGCAGAACAGCCGCAAGCGGCAACTCGCCGGCGGGGGCCTTGAGTCTGGCATAGACCGCGCGCAGGAATGCCAGGTCTTCCGGTGTGTCGATGCTGAGACGCTCGTGCGGGCGCGCCAGGGGTTCATAGGCAGGCAGATAGGCCGTGCGAACCTTGTCGGGACGCCGTTTGAGATAGCTGGTGACATGCTCGCGGGCGATGGCATTGCCTCCCGCATGGGTGGTGAGCCAGTCGAGCGCCTGGCGCGAGAACACATCCACCCCTTCATGGGCGCAGAGCACGCCGGCTTCGAACTGCACGAAATCCGCGCCGGCGCCGGTCAAGCCGTTGACCAGATAGTCGACCAAATCCGGATCGATCAACGGAGCGTCGCCGGTGACCCGCAGCAAGGTGCGGGCGCCCGTCTTCAGGGCCGCCAATCGGTAGCGTTCCAGCACATTCTGCAAAGGTCCGCGCACACAGACCACGCCGATATCCGCGCAAAATTGCTCGATGGCGTCATCACGCGAGTCGACGGACGTCGCGATCGCCACCGAGTCCACGCTGCGGCATTGATTCAGCCGATGAACGATGTGCCACAGCAGCGGCTTGCCCGCGACCGGCATCAACACCTTGCCGGGCAGGCGTGACGACCCCATGCGCGCCTGGACAACGGCGACGACGGGACCGGACGGACCAGGCACCCCCCGGCCGGTCATCAGGGCGACCAGCTTTGGCGGACGTGCCGGAACGGACGCAGGCCATCCGCCGGATCGGCGCGCCACTCCCGGTCGGGCAATTCGGCCGGCACCGGTTCCTTGAAGCCTTTGCCGTCGGCGGTTGCAGCCTGGCGGATGCGGCGGATGACCGGCGCGATTTCATCGGGCAGCCAGCAATGGCCGGTGTGATACTCTTCGCCAGTCCCGTCCAGATCCAGATGCAGTTCCACGGTCGTCGCGTTCCAGTGATGCACCGCCCGCTCGATCACGGCGGGTGAACGCGAATGATCCGACCAGCCCACCTTGGCGCCCGTCGCCTTGCGGATGGCTTCGATCGCCGCCAGGTTGGACTGCTCCGGCGGCGAAGGATAAGCGGAAACACAATGCAGCACGGTCACATCGCTGGCGCCGGCCTTGGCGAGCGTGTCAACCGCCGCCTGGATTTCCGGCATGATCGCCATGCCGGTGGAAATGATCACCGGCTTTTTGGTCGCCGCGCAGGCCTTGAGCAGATCACTCCAGAGCAGTTCATAGGACGCCACCTTGTAGAAGGCGACATAGGGCTCCAGTTCCGCCACCGCATTCAGATAGAAGGGTGTGCAGGAGAATTCCACGCCGCGCTCCCGGCAGCGCCGGGCCAGAGGCTCCAGATGCGCCAGCGGCAGTTCCCAGGCAACGCGCTTGCGGTGCTGCTCGCTCTTGGCCAGGATTTCCGGGGCGAACAGTTCGGCGACGCGAAACAGCTGAAACTTGACGGCATCGAAGCCGCAATCCGCGGCGGCATCGACAAAGGCCAGCGAGCGGCCAAGGTCCTGGGCATGATTGCTGGAGACTTCGGCGATGAACTTGACCAATTACGCCTCCACCGTGAATGCGACTTTGGCGACCGCGGCCTGCGCCGCCGCCACCGCTTCTTCGCGCGTCGGCGCGCAAGAGATGACATAACCGACCCGCGAAGGATGATTTTCCAGCGTGGCGACCGTTTCGCCCGGCCGCGCCCAGATATCGACTTTGCGGATATGCGGCATGTCCTGGGCCGTGCCCAGGCCATCAATCCTGCGGATGGTGCCCGGCGAAGGGAAGAAATAGCGCTGCGAGGTCGCCAGATCGCGTATGGGCACGAACCGCGCCGGATCGACCTCATTGCCGACCGCCATGTCCACCAGTATATCGACGATATCCACGCCGGTGGACCAGGGTACCTTGTCGTAACAGAAATTGCCGCCCGACAGCCGTGCCGCGATCTCGATCACATAGGGCTTGCCGTCATCGCCGAAAATCATGTCGCCCTTGGCCGGGCCCCAATCGATGCCCAGCGCGCGGGCGGCTTTTTCAAATTCCAGTTCGACCAGTTTCTTCTGGGCGGGAGCCAGTATGGTGGGAATGTCGCCGCCGTCTTCGACCATGAAAGGCACCGCATCATCCAGCCGCGTATAATTGCGGTCGGCAAAGCCGGTGCAATGGAATATCCCGTCATGGATCAAGCCTTCGGTGCTGATCTGCAGTCCGGTGACGAATTTCTCCGCGATCACTTCGCCGGAATAGGCAAAGCCGCGCGAATAGTCGAAAGCCTCGGCGATATCCATGCCGGCCGTCAGGCGTTGAACGCCGCGGGCGCCGGAATTGTCCACCGGCTTGATGACGATGGGAAAGCCCGCTTTGGCGATGAAGGCCTCAAGATCTTTGAGGGTCGAAATGCGGGCGAACACCGGGACATTCACACCCGCATGGCGCAGCTTTTCCTTCATAAGCAGCTTGTGCACGCACAATTCGGCCACGGCCACGGGAATATGGCGTACGCTCAGTTTTTCCGCCGCCGCCGACACCATATGGGGAATGTCGCTGGCGATGGTCATCACCCCGTCGATGCGGGCCTTGTAGCCGTCCACGAAATTGAGAATGGCGGCCTTGTCGCGCGTGCTGACCAGATGAAATTCGTCGGCCAGGTCGCGCCCATCGGCCTTGGGATTGAAGTCCAGCGCCACGGTACGGATACCCTTGGCCTTGGCGGCGGCGATGGCCGCGACCTGCTCCTTGCCCGCTCCCAGGATCAGCAGTGTCTTCATGACATCACCCACTTCATGACATCAAAAGTCCGCCGTTGATGTTCAGGGTATGACCCGTAACGTAACCGGCATCGTCGGAGGCCAGATAGACCACCCCGGCGGCGATCTCGTCCGTCGCGGCGATGCGGCCCACCGGAATTTGCGCCGCCTTGCGCTTGCCGGCCTTGGATTTCAATTCCTTGGCGATCATGCCGGTCGCCACCAATCCCGGCGCGATGGCATTGGCGGTGACGCCGGCGCCGGAATAAAGCTTGGCGAGAGAATGAGTCAGATTGATCAGGCCGGCCTTGGCCGCTGCATAATGGACCTGGCGCATGCCGCCCCACTGCCCGCCGATGGAGGTGATATTGATGATGCGGCCCCATTTGCGCAGCTGCATGCCGGGCAAGACTTCCTGCGCCACGATAAAGGCGCCACGCAGATTGACCGCCAGCATGCGGTCCCAGTCCGCGTCGGTGATGGTCTCGAAAGGTTTTTCCTGCACCAAGGCGGCATTGTTGACCACAATGTCGAAGCCTTTGCCGAAATGTTTGCGGCTGGCCACGAGCGCGCGCTTCACCGAGGTGCGGCTGGAAATATCGATTTTCACCGCAAAAGCCGCCGGGTGCGCCTTTTGGATTGTCTCGGCCCCTTTGCGGTTGGCGTTATAGCCGCAGGCCACGCGATAACCGGCGCCCAGCAAGGCCAGGGCCGCCGCCCTGCCGATGCCGCTGCCGGCGCCGGTCACCAAAGCGATTTTGGCGGGGGCCGCCATGTCAGAACGACGTTTCATTGGACATGTCGTCCAAGGTGTGACCGCCCAGCAGCATGGGCAGCAGGTCCTCCTCGGGATCGACCTGGCAATGGATCAGCACCGGACCCTTGCAGTTCAAGGCAAAGCGGAATTTGTCCGCCATGCCTTCGCTGGAGGTGATGGACACCGAAGCGATGCCATAGGCCTGGGCGATTGCCGCGAAGTCGGGATTGTATTTGTCGCCGGTGGAAGGATGCGATTTCCAATTCTGGCGCTGGAACTGGGCGACAATGGAAAGCGCGTGATTGTCCAGCACCACGATCTTGAGGTCGATGCCGCGCTCCACGATGGTGGCCAGTTCCTGGATATTCATCTGCAGGCTGCCGTCGCCGACAAAGCAGATGACGCAAGCATCGGGCTCGGCGATCTTGGCGCCGATCGCGGCGGGCAGATCAAAACCCATGGTGCCGTGCCCGGAGGAGGTCAGCAGCACGCGCTGGGGCGCATCGAAATCGAAATGACGCGGCACCCAGACCTGATGCTGGCCGACACCGGTGGTGACGATCACCTTCTTGCTGCGCACCGCGCCATTGGCGGCGGCGATGACATCCTGCGGCTTGGGCAGATGGCTGGGCTTGCCGGTCAGCAAGGGATATTTGGCCTTCCAGGCCGCAATCTGATCCAGCCAGGCGGCGGTAGACGGCGCGGGCAAGCGTTGCAGGGCGCGGTCCAAAGCCGCCATCGCGGCTTTGGCATCGGCATGAATATCCATGTCCAGCGGCACGCGGCTGTGGCGCAATTCATTGATGTCCAGATCGATGCGGGCAACGCGGCCCTTCTCCACCGTCTTTGCGGGCAGGCTGCCGGTCTGGCGCAGATGGAAGGTGGTGCCGATACCGATCAGCAGATCGGATTTGTACATCGCCATATTGGCATACTGGCTGCCGGCATAGCCGCACAGGCCCAGCGACAGCGGCGCAGCGGACGGATAGGCGCCCATTCCTGGCATGCTCATGGTCACGGGAATGCGGTACTTGTCCGCCAGCGCGCGCAATTCCGCATAAGCGCCGCAGGCGACAACGCCGCCGCCCGCCAGGATCACCGGGCGTTCCGCCGTACTTATCCATTGCGCCAAAGTCTCGATCTTGTCCGACGGCACGAACGGCACCAATTCGGTGCGTTTGACGGCCGGCCGGCACGCCGCCGGGTCGATGGTGCCGCGCTGCACATTCATCGGCAGGTCCACCACCACCGGACCCTGGCGCCCCGAAGCGGCCAGGAAAAAGGCTTGCTCCATCACATCGGACAGTTCGCGGATGTCCTTGACTTGAAAAACCGCCTTGGCGATGGGCTTCATCAGATCGACGGTATCGACTTCCTGAAAGCCGCGCTGGCGCACCGGAAGATCGCCGCGCATATCGCCGGTTCCGACCTGGCCGGTAATCACCACCAACGGGATATTGTCGTAATAGGCGTCGGCCACCGGCGTCACCGCATTGGTCACGCCGGGACCCGACGTCACCATGAACACCGCCGTTTCGCCGGTCATGCGCGAATAGCCCAAGGCAGCATAGCCGGCGCCCTGCTCGGTGCGCGGGCAGACGATCTCGATGGCGGAACGCTTTTCAATCCGGTCGAGAATCGGCGCGATGGTGCCGCCCGGGAAAATAAAGACCTTCTTGACCTGATGGCGCAGGAAGGCATCCAGCACCAGATCGGCGCCCTCGCAAGGCGCGGTGGAGAGCTGGACTTCCGTTTTGGCAATTTTCACGGCTTCTTCCCCAGAATAATGAATTCGCGTCCAATCCCCTGCGCTGCCCAGGAGGCGGCTAGCGCCTGCAAGCGCGGCTTGTCGTGGCGAAACAGAATGCTCTCGAACGCCTTGCGTTCGTTATGGCATTCCCGCCCCAGAGCGGGGTTGCCGACATAATTGCGGCCTGCCAACAGGAAATTTTCCAGCGGATAGCTGGTCTCCAAATGCAGGACGTCGAACCGCCGCGCCTTCAAAAAGCGGCCGGCCGATTCGGTATTGAAATAATTCAGATGATGCTTGGGATTGACCCACCAGGGCGCAAAGCCCAACTGCTTCCACAAGGTCATCTGCAGCGGATTGAAATCATTGGGCGAGATTAAAAGCAGCAGCCCGCCCGGCACCAGCAGGCTGCGCGCTTCCTCGATCAGCCCGATCGGGTCGCGCACATGTTCCAGCACCATGCTGAGAGCGATGGCGTCGAACTGTCCATGCTCCTTGGCTTTGGCGCCGGTGAAGAAGTCGTTGACCACATCGAGACCGCGCGAGCGGGTGTAATCGCAGGCAATGGGCGAAGGCTCGAAACCCAGAACCTGCCAGCCGCGCTCGCGGCCTGCTTCCAGGAAATAACCCGGCCCTGAACCGATATCCAAAATGCGGCGGCCCGGTGTATGCGCCTCCAGCAAGCCGTAATAGTGATGGTAGCGAAGCATCCACCACTCCTTGTCGGCTTCCATGCGCTCGAAATAATCCGGCCGCTCGCTTTCGTAGAATTCCTGCTCATAGAATTTCTTGAGCTCGGCATCGGTGAACAGCGGATCGATATGGCGCAAGCCGCAGGCTTGGCATTCGATCACGTCATAACCGTCCACAGTGGCGATGACCGGACCGTGATGGGCGGGCGCGTCGGCCGCACGTTGGGCAATTTTCATGGCGATCCCAGCAATGTACTTTTATCGCCAAAAGCACAAAGCTTCCGCGAATGCCCCATTTTTCAACGATTTTATTGACGAGTGATTAACCTTAAACCGCTTTGATGCAGGCCGATTTCAAGCCGAGAGTCCTATGGCCGCCCTGCCCCAGCCGACTTTGGACACCCTGACAGGCGTCGATGCCCGCCTTCAGGCCATCGACAAGCTGGAAGCACTGGTCGAGGAGGTGGTGCGGGAAAAGGCCCGCCGCCGCTCCAATGTGGCACTGAAGCGCGCCGTCCGGACATGGCGCAGGGGCGACATCGTCAAAGCCGGCCAATGGGCTCTGAAAGCCACCGAGGTCGATGGCGAAAATCCCAAGGCATTCCACGTTCTGGCCATGGCGCTGGAACGGATGGGCCATCTGCACAAGGCCTTGATCACCTATGAACGCGCTTTCGAACTGGATCCGGAAGATCCGGAACTATTGATCAATCTCGGCCTCACTGCCTGGAATCTCAAGCTGACCGAGGGCGCGACCAAGATGTTCAAGCTATACATCGCCAGCTGCCCGGACTCGCCCCTGGGCTACAACAACCTGGGAAGCTGCCTGGCCGACATGGGCCAGACCGAAGAGGCGATCGAAACCCTGCGCGCGGCGCTGTATCGCATGCCCGAGCAAGCCATGTTGTGGAATTCGCTGGCGACCGTGCTGGCCGAGAGCAACCGGCCGGATGAAAGCCTGATCTTCTATGAAGAAGCGGCGCGGCTGGCCCCGACCTTTGCGCGCGCTTATCACAATTTGGGCTATGCCTACCAGCATCTCGACGAGCTCGATAAGGCGCTGATCTCGTATGACAAGGCGCTGGAGCTGGTGATCGACCCCGCCGAGCGCATCGAAACCTTGCATTCGCGCAGCATCTGCCTGATCGGGCTGGGCAGGCTGGAAGAAGGTTTCCCCGCCTATGAAATCCGCAACAATGAGCGCTTCCGCTGCTACTTCCATCACATGATGGATTCGCCTCGCTGGCATGGCGAAGATGTGCGCGGCAAGAAGCTGCTGCTTGTCGGCGAGCAAGGACTTGGCGACGAGATCCTGTTCTCCAATATCCTGCCGGACGCCTATGCCGCGGTGGGCGAAGAAGGCAAATTGCAGATCTGCGTCGATCCGCGCCTGATACCTCTATACCAACGCACCTATCCCAAGGCCGAAGTCGGCACCTATGACGATCGCACCCTGATCGACGACAATGGCAACAAGGCGTTGCGCCTGATCCCCTTCGCCTCCAAGGACAACAAGCCGGATTTCTGGGCCCCGATGGGTTCGGCCTTGCAATATTACCGCAAATCCCTGTCCGACTTTCCCCATAAGCCCTTCCTGACGCCGGACCCGGCACGGGTGGCCAAGTACAAGAATCAGCTGGCATTGCTTCCCGGCAAGAAGGTCGGCATCTGCTGGCGCTCCATGGCGTTAGCCAACAGGCGTGGCAGATTCTTCACCGCCATCGATGCCTGGGGCGACATCCTGCGGACACCCGGCATTACCTTTGTCAATCTGCAGTATGGCGATAGCGCGCCGGATATCGCGCGCGCCAAGGAAAAATTCGGCGTCGAAATCCACCAAGTGGAAGGGCTGGACCTGAAAGACGATATCGACGGCACCGCGGCGCTTTGCCAGGCGCTGGACCTGGTCCTGTCGGCGCCCACCGCGGCGGCCCACACCGCCGGCAGCGTGGGGGCCGAGGTCTGGTTTCTCGCGGCCGGCTATGGCTGGCCGCAACTGGGAACTACGGAGTATCCCTGGCATGCCAAAACGCGTGTCTATTCGCCGAAAAGGCTCGGTGACTGGGACTCGGTGCTGCCCCGTTTTGCCGCGGACTTTTCCGCCTATGCCGCCGGCTGAAATGATGCCTCCCCAAGCCATAGGGCACTGTGCCCTTTGCAAGAGCGGCGATCGGGAGATCATTCAAACCCAATCCCTCGCGCTTCTCAATCGGGAGGATCCCTGCCGGATCGATTTCAGCGTCTGCCGCGCTTGTGGCCATCTGCAGCAATGGCCGCCAGTATCGCCAGAACTGATGGCCTATCATTACCGGACGTTCGCCACCTATGAACTGTTCGGCGATGTCGAGCGGTTGCGCACTGCGCCTCCCCAGCCGCATGTGCAAAGGTTTTTATCCCTGGTTCAAGACCTCGCTATTGCGCCGGGACGCGCCTATGAGGTGGGCTGCGCATCGGCTTCGATGCTGCACCATTTTCGCAAGTGCGGCTGGCAAGTGCGCGGCTGCGATCCCTCGCCCTCGGCGATTGCCCAAGCCAAAAATATTTTCGGCATCGATGCTGATCTGGGCGGTGAAGAAGACGCCATCCCCCGCCAAGAGAACCTTGACTTGATCCTGCTTTGCCATGTGCTTGAACATCTCTACGATCCGCCGGCGGCACTCGCTCGTTTCCATGCCGCACTGGCGCCGCACGGATACCTTGTGCTGGAAGTGCCCTGCGCCGTGGGCCCAGAGCAGCTTCCCCCAGGCTGGTTCACTTTCGAGCATTTGCATTACTACCAGTCGGCGATCCTGGAGAATATGCTGCGCGGTGCCGGATTCGAGCCAGTAGAGAGCCGCATCGAGATAAATGCCCAGCATTATCCGGTTATCGCCATTGCCGCGCGCAAGGGGACGGATCGCGATCCCGCCGTCGCGGATCACAATCCCTCCGCCGGCATCCGCTTGGCACAAACCTATGCTGCTCGCGACACGGCACTATGGGCCGCCACAGCCGAACGCTTGAAACGCATTCGGACGCCGGTTTTCCTCTACGGTGCAGGAATCCACACTTCCCAATTGCTCGATCATACCGATTTGGCACCTCAAGTAATCGCCATCGCAGACCGCGATTCCAAAAAATGGGGGCAGAAGCTTGCCGGAAAGCCGGTGATTAGCCCCGCGGAACTGTTCGCAGATGCGCAGTCGGCGCCCGTCGTCATTTCGTCTTATGTCAGTGAAAAACAGATCGTCGACGTTCTATTGGCAAACGGCGTCGCCGCGCCGCGCATCGTTCCGCTCTATTCCGATCCACAGATTGACATGCCAACGGCTGTTCGCAATGCCCGCGAATTCGCAGGTCAGAAAAAATGAACAAGACCATAAATGCAGGACCGGTCATCTGGAAAAAGATTGACTCGTTTGCGGGAAACACAACTTCTCCGGTCCTGACCGCTTGGCGCCCCTGCCCCGTCTGCGGCGCCTTTGAATGCCGCACTCTCCTGGCATATGACGATTTCCAATTTTACCGGGACTCGGTGGACTTGCCCACGCGCGCACCAGTGCAGCAGGTCCAATGCCTGACGTGCCAGGCCATTTTCATGAATCCCGGCTATTCAGAGACGGGACAGCGCGTGTTGTTTGCGGTGGCGGGGGGCAGCTATCGCTCGCGGCCCGAACACCAGACCGCGCAGGTGACTTGGCTGGAGCAGCGGGGCCTTGCCGCGCCTGGGCAGTCATTGCTGGATGTCGGCTGCTATGATGGGCGCTTTCTGAATATGCTGCCCGCGCATGTGCGCAAATCCGGCGTCGATATCGATGCCGCGGCGATCGAACGCGGCCGCGCCACCGGCCTGGATCTGATTGCGGGCGCCTTCGAAGACTTCCGTCTTCCGGCCCAGCCGGACGTCATTACCATGTTTCATGTGCTGGAGCATCTCGCGGATCCCTATAAAACCTTGAGAAATCTGCGCCAGAATTCCCATGCCGAAACGCGCCTGGTCATTGAAGTGCCCGTCATCGAGAAAGGCTTCACCAACGATCTGAACGGCTTTTTCTCGGTTCACCACTCGACCCATTTCAGTTTCAACAGCCTGAAACTGATAATGAAACGGGCCGGTTGGCAGATTCTCGACGGCGAGACCATGCCCTATAACGGCTACCGCATCGTCGCCAAGCCAGGGACGGACAATCTGGTTGATGTCAAAGCCGGCGCTTTGGCGGATCGTGTTACCGCGCTGCGATATCTTCAATCCTATTTCCAAAACCTCGCCGACGTTGGCGAGAAAATCGGCAAATGGCCGAACACCTCCCGCGCCGTCATTTGGGGCGCCGGCGCCCATACCGAAGTCCTGTATCAGACCACGGAATATTTCCGGCAACGGCGGGATCGCGAATACATCATGGTCGACAGCGCCGTGACAGAGTCCGTCATGACATGGCGCGGGCTGCATGCCTATTCGCCCAAGGCCGTCTTGCCCGGCATCGACTGGTCGGATTGCGCACTGGTCATTTCCAGCTATGGCTGGCAGGACGCTATCGAGCAGGACGCCCTGAGAGCGGGCGTTCCCCAATCGGCGATCCGCAAGATTTACGACCGCATCTCGACCTATTGAAGGCGCCACGGCGTGACCACTGCGTCACAATGGTGGTAAGCCTTTGTCATCAAAGGGACAATTTAACCGTTCCTTTGGCAATTCCCTTGTATTAGTGGCCCTTTCGGGCCAGAAGAAGACACTATTTTCTTGGAGATTCCATGCGTATCGCCATCATCGGCACGGGGTATGTGGGCTTGGTTTCCGGCGCCTGTCTGTCGGAATTCGGCCATGAGGTGATTTGCATCGACAAGGATGCGGGCAAGGTCGAAACCCTGCGGGCCGGCGGCATTCCCATCTATGAGCCCGGTCTGGACGATGTGGTGGCGGTCAACAGCAAGGCCGGCCGTCTCTCTTTCACCACCGATCTCAAGAGCGCCGTGAAAGACGCGCAAGCCGTGTTCATCGCGGTGGGCACACCCAGCCGCCGCGGCGACGGCCATGCCGACCTGTCCTATGTCTTCGCCGCTTCCGAGGAAATCGCCGATGCCCTGACCGGCTATACCGTGGTGGTGACCAAATCCACCGTGCCGGTCGGCACCAGCCGCAAAGTGGAAGAGATCATCCGCAAAAAGCGTCCCGATGCCCTGTTCGACATGGCATCCAATCCCGAATTCCTGCGCGAAGGTTCAGCCCTGGAAGATTTCCGCCGCCCCGACCGGGTGGTGGTGGGTTGCGACACCGAGCGCGCCCGCGAGGTGATGCGGGAGGTCTATCGTCCGCTCTATATCAACGAAACCCCGATCGTCTTCACCAGCCGCGAAACCAGCGAACTGATCAAATACGCCGCCAACGCCTTTCTCGCCACCAAGATCACCTTCATCAACGAGATGGCCGACATCTGCGAAAAGGTGGGCGGCAACGTCAAGGATGTGGCGCGCGGCATCGGCTTGGACGGCCGCATCGGCAACAAATTTCTGCATGCCGGTCCGGGCTATGGCGGCTCCTGCTTTCCCAAGGACACGCTTGCCTTGGTGCAGACGGCGCAGGAATTGGGCGCCCCCAGCCGCATCGTCGAAGCCGTCGTGGCGGTCAACGATCAACGCAAGCTGGCCATGGCGCGCAAAGTCGAAGCCGCCTTTGGCGGCGTCAAGGGCAAGACCATCGCCGTGCTGGGCCTGACCTTCAAACCCAATACCGACGACATGCGCGACGCGCCTTCGCTGGTTATCGTGCCTTACCTGCAGAAAGCCGGCGCCACCATCCGCGCCTTTGATCCGGAAGGCCAGAAGGAAGCGGCCAAGCATATGCAGTTGGACTACCGCTCCGACACCTATGACACGCTGGAAGGCGCGGACGGCGTGGTGATCCTGACCGAATGGAACCAGTTCCGGGCGCTGGATTTCGCGCGCGTCAAGGCGGCGCTGAAAACGCCCTTGATGGTGGATCTGCGCAACATCTATCGTCCCTCCCAAATGCACGAAGCAGGTTTCCGCTATATCAGCGTCGGACGGCCCGACAGCGCCTGATCCGGCAACAAAGAGGCATTTGCGGCATGAGCGTGTTGATCACCGGTGGAGCGGGCTACATCGGAAGCCATATGGCGCACCACCTGCTTGGGGTGGGCGAGAACGAAAAGATCACCATTCTCGACAATCTCAGCACCGGCGTTGAGAAAAACATGCCGCGCAACATCACTTTCGTGCGCGGCGATATCGCCGACCAGGCGCTGGTTGCCAAAATTCTGGAGACGCAGAAAATCGATTCCGTCATCCATTTCGCAGGATCGGTGGTGGTTCCGGAATCGGTGGAAAAGCCGCTGGATTATTACGCCAACAACACCGCCGCCGCCCGCTCCCTGATCGAGGCCTGTGTCCGCCAAGGCGTGGGCAATTTCATTTTTTCATCGACCGCGGCGGTCTATGGCACCCCGGCCGCCATTCCGGTCGCGGAAGACAGCCCGACACCGGCCGAAAGCCCTTATGGCCGCTCCAAATTGATGACCGAATGGATTTTGCAGGATGCCGCCGCGGCCCATGACATCAAATTCGGCATCCTGCGCTACTTCAATGTCGCCGGCGCCGACCCGCAGGGGCGCACCGGACAATCCACGCCGCGCGCCACGCATTTGATCAAGCGTGCTTGCGAAGCGGCGACCGGAAAAATCGCCAAGCTGACCATCTTCGGCACCGACTATGACACGCCCGACGGCACCGGCGTGCGCGATTTCATTCATGTTTCCGATCTGGTCGATATCCACAAATGCGTGTTGGACCGCTTGCGCGGCGGCGGCGAGTCTTTGCTCATCAATTGCGGCTATGGCCGCGGCTTCTCCGTCCGCCAAGTGGTCGCGGCGGTCGAGCGGGTATCGGGAAAATCCCTGGCGGTCGACCTGGCGCCGCGCCGTCCCGGCGATCTCGGGATTGTGGTCGCCAATACCGCCAAACTGTCCAGGCTGCTGAACTGGAAACCCCGCCACGACAATTTGGACAAGATCGTGGAAACGGCGTTGAATTGGGAGCGCCGCCTGGCAGGCTAGTCCGGGCGGAGGCGCCCCGTTTTAACGCCCGGTTAGGGTTGACCGCACAGGGCGCGCAAAATCAAGCGTCTACTGCCGCTTCGGGCGATTGCGTTAACGAATGCCCAATAAGTGTAATGTGATACTTCGCCTCAAATTATAGCTGAGGTGACCCATGCATTCCTTTCAGGCTGGTGAAGTCGTTTGCTTGAAGTCCGGCGGCCCGGACATGACGATCGAGTCCGTGCAGAGCAATCCTGGTTCGGATATCGCCAACGTCACTTGCGTCTGGTTCGTCGAAAAGACGCTTTATCGCACCACTTTGCCGGTTTCGGCGCTGACCAGCGCGCTGTGGCCGATCGCCGCCTAAATTGGCCTGGGTGCACGGCTGCCGTGCACCAGCCCGCCGACCGGCGGGCGGTAAGGTGAAAGTTCGCTACCCGCCGATGCGGCATCACGGCCGCAAAAGTGGCCACTGCCTGCGGCTAAAAATGATTATCCATCAGCCGCTTGACCGAGTTCCCAGGGCCGGAAAGGCTGAAATACTTGTTTAACGGGTCTGGTGTACATCTAGCTTAAAGGGCAAAATCATTTCACGGCACCGCAGCAATTGTGGGGCCATCGGCAGAGCGGGCTAAGTCAGCATGCAACCTTGGAAAATCCTTGTTCGAACCTACCTCACGGGAACCTGGCACTATCGCTGGATCGGCATGGGGGTCACCTGGGCCGTCTGTCTGATCGGCTGGCTGGGCGTCGCGTTGGTCCCCAATCAATTCCAGGCCGTCGCGATGATCTATGTCGACACGGACACCATGATGGCGCCCTTGCTTCGGGGCCTGACGGTGTCGACCGACCCCGAACAGCAGGTGTCGGTGATGCTCAACACCCTGCTCACCCGCCCCAACCTCGAGCAGGTGGTGCATCTGACGACGCCCAACGCCAACAATCTGTCGAGCGCGGAGATGGCGAGACAGGTCTCGAACCTGCAGTCGCACATCACCATCAAACCGCTGAACACCAAAAATCTCTTCGAGCTTTCCTATACCGACCGCAATCCCGACAAGGGATTGAACGTGTCGCAAACCCTGCTGTCGATTTTCGTGGACTCCAACATCGGCAACAAGCGTCACGATCTTGAAGGCGCCCAATCCTTCCTCGACACCAAGGTCAACGAATATGAGACCTTGGTCCGCCAGGCGGAAGCGCGCCGGACCAAGTTCAATCAGGACAATCTGGAGTTCTTGACCAGCAACGTCACGCCCGACCAGGCGCGCGCCAAGGTGGAAGAGGCGCGCACGCAGCTCAACGGCGCGCAAGCCCGCCTTTCGAGCCTGCGCTCTCAGCTCGCCAGCGTTCCCAAGATGGTCTATATCGACGGCCCCAATCCGGTCATTCTCAATGCCGGCGGCGGTTTCGCCGGCGGACGCAGCGGCAGCCTGTTTCAGCGCCTGGCCGAGGCCAAGCAGGCCCACACGGATCTGAAATCCAGATTCACCGACGACCATCCCGACGTGAAAGCGCTTCAACGCGAGATCAACAGCCTGCAGGCCCAGCTTTCCGCGGCCCAGGCGGCGGGATCGGGACCGTCCCAGGAAACCGGCAACCAGTCGATCCCCAACCCGGTCTATGTCCAGACCCAGAGCAAGCTGGCGGACGCGCAGACCGAAGTGGCGTTCCAATCGCAGCGTTATTCCGAAGCCATGTCGATGCTCGATCATGCCAGGAATTTGAGTTCCAAGGTGCTGGAGATCAGCGCGCAATTCGCCAACCTGGACCGCGACTATGACCTGGTCCACAAGACCTATCAGGACCTGCTCGCCCGCCGCGAATCCGCCAAGCTGTCCCAGTCGGTCAATGACGAACAATCGTCGATCACGGTGCGCATCGTGGAGCCGCCCAAGAAGGCGCCCTTCCCGGTTTCGCCCAACCGCCCGGTGCTGAATTCCGTCATCATCCTGCTGGGCCTGGCCGCCGGCATCGCGACCGCCATCGGCCTCTCCATCAATGCCGGACGCTTCTTCGCCAAGGAACAGCTGGCGGCGGAGTTCGACTATCCCATCATCGGCGTGGTGGGCCGCCTCGCCCGCGCCGACGACCGGCTGGACGCGCGGCGCGCCTATACCGCGCTGGCGGCATGTGCCGGACTCTTACTGTTCGGATATGTCGTCGTGCTGGTTGCTCTTGACGCCTCTTTCCGCCTGACATTGCGGGGTATGCTGTGACCGATAAACCCGCCCCTCCCTTGAATCTGATCGAAAGAATGGCCCAGCGCCTGGAAAAGGAAAACGCGGCCATGTCTGCACCCAATGCTCCCGCCAATGTCCCCCTCACCAATGTGGTGGGCCGAGGGGTGGAACGCGACCTGGACAGCGACACCGCGGCCAAGGCTTATGCCGCTCAGGCCCAGGCGCCCGCGCTTCGCCGCGACGGCGTCACAATGGTCGGTCCGGGCGATGACAGCGTCCGCATGCCGGCTTCCGCGCCCGTGTCCAAACCTGCGCCGAGCTCGCTGCGCGCATCCAATGCCCCGGCCCTGCCCGGCAAGACGGTCCGCCTCGACTTCCGCGCCTTGCGTCAGAACGGCTGCATCACGCCGGACAATATGACCTCCTCGATCTCCAACGAGTTTCGCGGAATCAAGCGCAAGCTGCTGCAAAAGGTCCGCGATCCGCAGACCCGCGCCGCGGTGAGCAACCTGATCATGGTCACCAGTTCGCTTCCCGGCGAAGGCAAGACCTTTTCCTCGATCAATCTGGCGCTGAGCTTGGCGGCGGAACGCGGCCTGCAAGTGCTGCTGATCGATGCGGACGTGATCCGTCCGTCGGTGGGCAACATGTTCATGGCCCCGCCGACCGAAGGCCTGACGGATTTGCTGACCGGCAAGGTCGGCCATGTTTCCGACGTCCTGCACCGTTGCGCCGATATTCCCAACCTGGCGGTGATCTTTGCCGGCAATCCCAGCGCCAATACGCCGGAACTGATTTCCAGCGGCAAGATGGCCAATTTGTGCCGGGAATTGTCGGCGCGCTATCCCGACCGCGTCATCGTCCTGGACACTCCGCCGGTTCTGGCTTCGACCGAGCCCGCGATCCTGGCCAGCTATGTGCACCATCTGTTGATGGTGGTGGCGGCCGACCAGACCGATCGTCACCAGCTGCGCAAGTCGCTAGAGACCGTCGCCTCGTGCCAAAGCGTGAGCATCTTGTTCAACAAGGCGCCGAGCTGGAACGAAGCGGAGTACATCGCTTATTACGGATACGCCAATTCCGGGGCCCCGGCAGCGCCCACCGAAACCTAGATCCCGGTGAGCCGCGATGTATACGACTTTCTACAAGCTACGCGCCGAGCCCTTCCTCTTGACGCCGGACGAACGCTTTTACTTTGAGAGCAGCGTTCATTCCCAGGCCATGGCGCATCTCACCTACGGTTTGAAGCGCGGCGAAGGTTTCATCGTGATCACCGGCGATGTCGGGGCGGGAAAGACCACCCTGGTCAAGCGCCTGATCGCCACCATCGATCCCACCAAGATCATTGCCGCCCATGTCGTCACCACCATGCTGTCGGGTCATGACCTGCTCAGGATGGTGGCCGCCGCATTCGGACTCAAGGACCTGCCGTCCGACAAGAGCGGGATACTGCTCAAGCTGCAGGAATTCTTCGACGCCACACACCGCGAGGGCCGCCGCGCGCTGCTGATCGTGGACGAGGCACAAAACCTGAATGAGGGGGCGCTGGAAGAATTGCGGATGCTGTCGAACTTCCAGGTTCAGAACGCCGCGCCCTTCCAGAGCTTCCTGGTCGGCCAGCCCCAGTTTCGCCGGATCATCGCCAATCCGGATCTGGAGCAGTTGCGCCAGCGCGTCATCGCGTCCTATCACCTGGGCCCGCTGAACAGCCTGGAGACCGGAAATTATGTGCTCCACCGCCTCAAACAGGTCGGCTGGACCGGTGACCCCTCTTTGCCCATGAGCGCCATCGGCGCCATTCATCAGCACACCAACGGCATTCCGCGCCGCATCAACACCTTGGGCAATCGCCTGATGATCCTGGGTTACCTGGACGAGTTGCATGCCTTCTCGGCGGACGATGTCAATCGTGTCGCGGCCGACCTTGCCAATGAGACGGACAGTGCGGACGCACTTCCGGTGCCAGGGGCAAATGGTGCGGCGAACGGATCGGGCCAGGCCGGCAATCCGGCCTTGGGGAACCGGTTGGACGCCATCGAAGACCGTCTTGCCAAGCAGGAAGCGATTACGCGCCGCGCCGGAACGGTCATTCAGCAATTCTTGAATTTGGTGAATTCGGATACTCCGTAAGCACGGGGCTTAAGGGGCCGTGATGAACATAAACACGAACACGATCGACAACGACCCCATCAGCGGCTGGCGCAAGCGTCCGGTCATCGACCAGACTGGCTCGCCGCTCAACGCCATGACGGTCGATGTCGAGGACTATTTCCAGGTCGAAGCGCTGGCGCCCCACATTCCGCGGGAGGAATGGAACAACCGCGAGTGCCGGGTCGAGCGCAACATGGACCGCATCCTGCAGCTATTTTCGGACAACGGCACCAAGGCCACCTTCTTCACCCTGGGCTGGATCGCCGAGCGTTATCCGCAAATCGTCCACCGCATCGTCGGCGAAGGCCATGAGCTGGCCTCCCACGGCCTGGCGCATTTTCGGGCCGATCATCAATCGCGCCCCCTCTTCCTGGCCGACGTCACAAAGGCCAAAGCGGTGCTGGAAGAGGTCGGCGGCGTCGCGGTGAACGGCTATCGCGCCACGTCTTTCTCGATCACAAGGCGCAATCTTTGGGCGCTGAGCGTGCTCGAGGAAGTGGGCTACAAATACAGTTCCAGCACTTTCCCGATAAACCACGATCTGTACGGCATTCCCGAACAGCCGCGCTTCGCCTTCTATCCCTTTGCCGACAGCAAATTCATGGAAATCCCCATCACCACCGTGCGCCGCTTCGGACGCAATTGGCCGGCCGGCGGCGGCGGATATTTCCGGCTGTTCCCCTACTCTCTTTTCAAGCGCAACCTTCAAACCGTGCGCGCCGAAGACCGCCAGCCCTGCATGTTCTATTTCCATCCTTGGGAAATCGACCATACCCAGCCGCGGATTGCCGGAACCTCGGTCAAGACCAGGGTCCGCCATTATCTCAATCTCGAGCGCACGTTCGACCGGCTGCAAAAGCTGCTCAAGGATTTCCGCTGGTCGAGCGTGGAGCAGGTCTATTTCGCAGATTCCGCGCCAAAACAATGACGCGCAGCAGCCTGTTTCTGTGCCATCGCCTGCCTTTTCCTCCAAACAAGGGCGACAAGATCCGCTCTTACGCGCTCTTGCGCCACCTGGCGCAGCGCGGACCGGTCCATCTGGCCTGCTTTGTCGACGAGGCCGAAGACCTGCAATATCTGGACAAGGTCCGGGAATTGGCTGGCGGACACTGCTATTTCGAGCGTCTGGACAAAGGGGCCAAGGCCTGGCGCAGCCTGATGGGACTGGCTGCCGGCAAGCCGCTCACCACCGCCTGTTTTAGCAGCGCGCGCCTGCATGCCTGGGTCGATCAAACGCTGCGCAGCCTCACCGTGGACGATGTGGTGGTTTTCGGCTCCGCCATGGCGCCCTATCTGCTGGGGGCGCCCATCGCGCCGGAGCGGGTCCTGTTCGACATGGTCGACATCGATTCCGACAAATGGCGCCAATATGCCGCCTGCTCGCGCGGCGCCGTCAAATGGCTCTATGGGCGTGAGGCCGAAAAACTGGAAGCGCTGGAATGCCTGGCCGCCGGCGCCTTCGGCCACACCTTGCTGGTCTCGGATTTCGAGGCCGACGCCTTCAGGGCGATCGCGCCCGCTTCCGCCGGGAAAATTTCCAGCCTGACCAACGGCGTCGATTTGGAGCAATTTTCGCCCGGCGGCTTCGAGAACCCGTTCGCCGCGGACGAGCTGCCGATCGTCATGACCGGACGCATGGACTATCGCCCCAATTATGAAGGCGCGCTGTGGTTCGCCCGCGAGGTTTTCCCGCAGGTCTTGAAATTCATTCCCAATGCCAGCGTGCATTTTGTCGGCGCCGGCCCACCCGCGCAGCTGCGGGAAGCCGCCGGCGCCGGTGTCGTGGTCACCGGCACGGTGCCCGACATCCGCCCCTATATCCAATTCGCGCGGGCCGTGATCGCGCCCTTGCACATCGCGCGCGGCGTCCAGAACAAGGTCCTGGAGGCCATGGCGATGGCCAAGCCGGTGGTCGCCACCCATGACGCGACGCGGTCGCTCGGGGTTACCGCCGGGCACCATCTTTGGGTCGAGAAAGAGCCGCGCCGGTTCGCCAACGCGGTGGTGGAAGCGCTTCAAGGACCGGACCGCGACAAGCTGGCGCGCAACGCGCGCGGCTATGTCCAAGTTCATCACAGCTGGGCCGGCCTGATGCAGGATCTCGAGCGCCATCTAGAATTGCTGCGCCCGTCCGGCGATCTGCGCGGCAATCCGGCCGCGGCCCGTTCCGCCGCCCGCCCGCAAATGGAGTTTTCCGCGCCATGCAAGTCATGACCGCCGCGGCGCCGGATCGTATCGCGGCAAAAGCCTGGCTCCGTCACGGGGTGGCGCTGGCCGGCTTGCTGCTGCTGACCTTGATCGCCTTCCGGTCTTCCGTGATGGCCGCCCTTACGGTGTGGGAGGTCTCCCCGACATACTCCCACTGTTTCCTGATCCTTCCCATCGTGCTTTGGCTGATCTGGGAAAAGCGGCCTGTCCTGGAGCGTGCTTCCCCCAGCCTCTATCCCCAAGCTCTCATAGTCCTGCCGGTGCTGGCGCTGATTTGGTGGATGGGCGAGTTGGCCGCCATCAACGAGGTCCAGCAATATGCCGTGGTCATGATGATGCAGGCCATGATCGTCGCGCTGCTGGGACTTTCCGTGGTTCGCGCGATCTGGTTCCCGGTCTTCTATCTGCTGGCCCTGGTTCCGACCGGCGAATATCTGATCGTTCCGATGCAGAATTTCGCGGCCCATTTCACCGAAATCGGCCTTAACCTGCTCGGCGTCACCTTCTACCGGCAAGGGACGCTGTTCGAACTCACCTCCGGGCGCTATGAGATCGCGGAAGCCTGTGCCGGCCTGCGCTTCCTGATTGCGACAGTGACCCTGGGCGTGCTGTTCGCCTATATGATGTTCCGCAAAATCCACAAAATGGCGCTGTTCCTGATCGCCTGCGTCGCGGTGCCCCTGATCGGCAACGGCTTGCGCTGCATCGGCATCATCATGGTCGCCTATCTGTCCGACAACAAATATGGCGCCGGCGTCGACCACCTTGTCTATGGCTGGGGCTTCAATGTCGCCATATTGGTGGTGCTGGGTGCTCTGGGCTATCTTTTCCGGGACGAATTCTCCGACAAGGCGGACGTCCGGCCGTCGGTGCCGGCAACCCCCAAAAAGCTTGCTTCGGTCACCGCGCTTGCCGTGCTGCTGCTCAGCACCGGCCCGGCGCTTTCCTGGTGGCATAACAATTATTTCACGCCGCCGGATATGACCGCGATCGCTGAGCCCTTCCAGCCCGGCACTTGGAGCCGCGGCTCCGCCTCGACATCCTGGCGTCCCGACTTCTCCGGCGCCGACACCCAGGCGGCCGCATCCATCTCGGACGGCGGCGCGCTTCCCGTCGATCTTTATCTGGGCTATTACGCGCGCCCCCGTCCCGGTCATTCCATGACCGCCCATATCAACCGCTTTTGGGATGATGAAGCTTGGACCTTGGCCGACAGTGGCAGTGTCACGGCGCAATTTGCGGGCAACCCTGTCCAGTTCCAGGAATGGATCGTGACGACCCACGCCGAAAGACGCTTGATCTGGTCGACCTATTGGGTGAACGGCCGTTTCACGACCAGCATGCTGAAGATCAGGCTGCTCGGAGCCGCCGCCGCGCTGCAAGGCCATGAAGGCCAGGCCGTGATCGTGCTTTCGACCACCATGGACTCAGGACCCGAGGAAGCGCGCAAGCGCCTTTCCGCGGCACTGCCGGAGCTGAATCAATTGCCGGCGCGCCTGGAAGCGACCAATCGCCAAACCGTCTCCAAAGCGGGGGAGATGCGCTAAGTGTGCGGCATAGTCGGCTGGTTTGACCTGAAGGACCATCGTTCCTGCGATCGCGCGCTGCTTCACGCGATGAGCGACGCGTTGGCGCATCGCGGCCCGGACGGGGACGGACATCATTACGAGCCGGGCCTGGGCCTTGGTCATCGCCGCCTGGCGGTGATCGATCTGGTCACCGGCGCCCAGCCGATGCACAGTCCCGACAAGAATATCTGCCTGGTCTTCAACGGCGAGATTTTCAACTTCAAGGAACTGCGGCTGGAGCTGGAAGGGCGCGGCCACGCCTTTACCACCCAATCGGATACCGAAGTCATTCTGGAAGCCTGGCGGGAATGGGGCCAGGACTGCGTCAACCACCTGACCGGACAATTCGCCTTCGCCTTGTGGGACCGCGGCCACGAGACCCTGTTCCTGGCGCGCGACCGGCTTGGCGAAAAGCCCCTCTACTATTCCATCCTGCCCGACCAGACGCTGATTTTCGCCTCCGAACTCAAGGGATTGCGGGTTCACCCCAATCTGGATCGCACCATCGATCCTTGCGCCGTGGAGGAATTTTTCGCGCTTGGCTACATCGCCGAACCGCGCAGCATCTACAGCAATGTGCGCCAATTGCCGTCCGGCATGAGCTTGACCTTGCGCCGCGGACAAAAAGCGCAAATGCAGAGCTATTGGGACCCCGCACCCGCCGCTATCGATCAGCACGAACTGAACAATCTGGACGATGCTTTGCTCGAACGGCTTGGGCGGATCGTCAAATCGCAACTGGTCGCCGACGTTCCGGTCGGCGCCTTCCTGTCGGGCGGCGTGGACTCCAGCGGCACCATGGCGCTGATGGCGCGCCAGACCCAGGGCCCGATCACCGCCTTTACCATCGGATTCAACGACCGCGCCTTCGACGAAACCGAATATGCCGCGGCGGTGGCCAATCACTACGGTTCCAAGCATGTGATCGCGCGCATGGATGGCGGCGAAACCGATCTGGTCGAAAGCCTGCCCGCGATCTTCGACGAACCGTTCGGCGACAGTTCCGCCTTGCCGAGCTATCGCTTGATGCAACTGGCGCGCAAATCGGTGACCGTGGCCCTGTCGGGAGACGGCGGCGACGAGTTGTTCGCCGGCTACCGGCGTTATGGGTTTCATGCCCGCGAAGAGAGAATCCGGCGCTGGCTGCCCGGCGCCATCCGCACGCCCTTGTTTGGGACCTTGGCGGACCTCTATCCCCAGCTCGACCGCGCGCCCCGTTTCCTGCGGGCGCGGCATACCTTCCGCGAACTCAGCTCGGACTCGACCACCGGCTATTTCTGGAATCTTTCGGTCGTCGGGGACGAGATCAGGAAATCGCTGTTTTCCACGGGCCTGACCAAGGCCCTGGGCGGCTATCACGCCGTGGATGTGGTCGCCCGGCATGCCAAGGCCGCGCCCACCGACGATCCCGTCACCATGGCGCAATATATCGACCTCAAATCCTGGCTGCCCAGCGACATTCTGGTCAAGGTCGACCGCACCGCGATGGCCAACAGCCTGGAAGTCCGCGTGCCGATGCTGGATCACGGCTTCGTCAATTGGGCCCTGGGGCTTCCCTCCGCCATCAATCGCCGCGGCAGCGACGGCAAGATCCTGCTCAAGCGCGCCTTTGCCCGCCTGGTTCCGCCCAATGTGCTTCACCGCCCCAAGCAAGGCTTTTCAGTGCCCTTGGCCCGCTGGTTCCGCGGCACCATGGGGCAGCATCTCGACCAGAAGCTGGGTTCCAAACAGGGCCTGGCCTCGGCGCAGTATCTCAATGCCGCCACCATTCACCAGCTGATCGCCGACCATCAAAGCGGCCGCGCCGACAACAGCCGCGCGCTGTGGCTGATCTGGATGTTCGAGGAATTCATGGAAGCCGAAAACAATGCCGTACCCGTCCTGCCCGCGCGCAACGCGGAATTGGCGGGCGGCTAGTTTTTTCGTCAGGCCGGCGCCGGCGCCGGAAGCCAGCGCCGCAGACCCCAATAGACCAGGCCCAAAATCAAGGCCATCAGCGCATCGGTGATTTCCGCCGATCGCCCGAGCAGGAATATCTGCGCCACGCTGGCGGCCAGAAGAACGGCGCCTTCCACAGCCACCGCCACGCTTAGCCTCATCCCCGCTTTCACCAGAAGCAACAGCAACGCGCCGTAGAGATAGAATTTTTGCCAGAAGGCGATGATGTTGAACTGCAGGGAGCCGTGCAGAAAACTGAAAAAGGGAATCCATTGAAACGGCTTCGGTTCCGGCGCCCATTGCAAGGGCATTATCCTGGTATGGACGACCAGGGCCAGGAACAGAAAAGCCATGGGAACAATGGCGGCATCAAACCAGCGGCGGACGCTCAGGTACAAGGCCAGGGCCAATACCGCCCCCGCAACGTCCGGCAAGCCGACATACTGGCCGATGATCACTATCTTGGCGGCGAAGAAACACAAAATCGCCGGCAACAAAAAACCGGCAAGGTTTTTCGGCGAAAAACCGATGCGCGCCAGGCAGATCACGCTGAGCCAAAGAATCGTATCGCGGCAGATCTCACCAAGCGCGTTTCCCGGATCATGAAACAGGGGCTGAAGGCTGTACCAATATTTGTGGAGGTCGACGGTGGGCACGTAAGGGAACAAGCGCCATGCCAGCCAGGCCAGAAGCAGAATCCGCGCAAAGACCGCCGCCCCTTCCAAAGGCCAAGACAGGTTCAATCGCCGCTCACCGGCCATGCAAGCCAGCGCCGCGCCCAACGCCGTACCCGCGCTATTCAGATAGACATCCGACAAGGCGCTGAACCGGCCGGACTCGTAGAACTGCAGCAGCTCCAAGCACAGCGAAAAAGCCGCGCCCAGGGCAAATGCCATGATCGCGGCCGAACTTTTCGCGCCTGCCCGGCCAAAAGCCTGGGTCACGGCGAAGCCGAGAGGCACATAAAACAGAAGATTTGCCAGCATATCGCCGCGGCTTTGCGGCGGATGATCCCAGGTTCCGGCAAGACTCGCTATCGCGTCTGTCAGAGAACCGGCATCGTGAAAGACAAAGGGATAAAGCGAGCCGTAAACGATCACGCCCATCACGATCAATAGGGGAGCAAACCGTACCAAGCCCCCCCAAAAACCGCCCAAGGCGCGCTCCCGATTCGGCCGCTGCTTGAAAAAATCCGGTGTGACCATGCGCGGGCGCGCCCTCCAAAAGCGGCTATACAGGAGCGGCTGGGACCTGTACATCCGGCGCGGGGCCGAGCGCCCTGCCAAGCCGCCACACCGGAAAAAAAATGCAGGATCCGTCACCTACGATTTCCATCCTGACGCTGTCGACCCTGTTCCCCAACGCCTTGCAGCCTTCGCATGGAATTTTCGTCGAAACGCGGCTGCGCCGGCTGGTGGCGGACGGCAAGGTGAAGGCACGGGTCCTGGCCCCTGTTCCCTGGGTGCCGCCCGGCCTCACCAGCGCGGAAATGGAAAAATTACGCGCCATTCCCGATTTCGAGCAGCGAAATACGCTGGATGTCGACCATCCGCGTTATCTGGTGATCCCCAAGGTCGGCATGAATCTGACCCCACACACGCTCTACCGCGCCATGCGCAAGCGCCTGCGGAAAATGCTGGATGCGGGATTGAAGATCGACCTGATCGATGCCCATTATTTTTATCCCGATGGCGTCGCCGCAACCTGGCTGGGAGCGGAATTCAACCTGCCGGTGGTGATCACCGCCCGCGGCACCGACATCAATCTGATTCCGGAATACCCGCGCCCGCGCCGGTTGATCCTGGAGGCGGCGGACAATGCCGCGGCGATGATCACGGTTTGCCAGGCCTTGAAGGACCGCTTGATCGAATTGGGAGCGCCCGCCTCCAAAATCACGACATTGCGCAATGGCGTCGATCTGGAAAAGTTTCATGTCAAAGATCGCGCCGCGCTGCGGTCCCAGTTGGGTGTCAGCGGCCTGGTTCTGGCCTCGGTCGGCCTCTTGATCGAACGCAAAGGCCACCATCTGATAATCGAAGCGCTCAAGCGGGTTCCGGATGCCACGCTATTGCTGGCCGGGTCCGGGCCCGATCGCCAGAAACTGGAAGAGCTGGCCGCGAGCCTGGGTGTGAAGGACCGCGTCCGTTTCCTGGGCAGCGTCGATCAAAAGACCCTGTGCGATATCTACAATTGCGCCGATATCTCCATTCTGGCCTCCAGCCGCGAGGGCTGGGCCAATGTGCTGTTGGAATCCATGGCGTGCGGCACCCCGGTTCTGGGCAGCGCGGTGTGGGGCACACCCGAAGTGATCGCGGCGCCGGAAGCCGGATTGTTGCTCAAGAACCGCGACGCCGAAAGCATCGTCGCGGGCATCAACCAATTGCGAGGCGCCATGCCGGACCGCGCCGCCACCCGCCGCTATGCCGAAAAGTTCGATTGGCAATCCACCACCGACGGCCAAGTCGCGATATTCCGGTCTATCCTTAACCGATAAGTTCGGCGTAACGCGCCGCCATCACATTCTCGTCGAAGGATTCGCGCGCCTTTTTCTCATTGGCGCGGCCCAGCGCCTGCCGGGCATCTTTGTCATCGATCAAGCGCGCCAAGGCGGACGCAAAGGCGTCGCCCTTCACCGGCACGACATAATCGCGATTTTCCGCAGCCACCATCTGGCGCACATCGCCCACCGCCGTCGCCACCACCGGCAGGCCCGCCGCCATCGCTTCCAGCAGGCTCAGTGGCATCTGCTCGGTATCGGAGGACAAAGCGAAAATGTCCATTTGCGGCAGGAATTTTTCGGGTTCGTTGGTCTGGCCGGCGAAACGGACGGGGGCGCCGCGCTGCCGCGCCAGATTCTCCAGGGCTTGGCGTTCGCCGCCGCCGCCCACGATCAAAAGCTCCAGCGAGCCGGCGGCGCGCTGGGAGGACACTTCGGAAAAAGCCTCGATCAGGCGGGCGATGTTTTTCTCCTTGCGCAGGCTGGCCACCGTGCCGATGACAAGCGGTCCTTGCGCATCCCGGCGCGATGGGGCCGCGAAACGCGCGCAATCCACGCCATTGGGGAGATAGCGGACTTGCCCTGCGGGGAGCGACCATATCTCCCGCGCGATACGCTCCAGGTTGCGCGACGGCAAAATCACCTTTGTTTGGCGCCCGGTGAGCGCCAACCGCCGGGTCCAGACGCGGCGCCTGAGCTGGCGCTGCGCTTCCTCGGGCCCGAAACCGTCTTCGATATGCAGATGTGGGATTTGTGGTGCAAAACGATTCACCAGCGCCCATTCGACCGCGCCCCAATTGTAGGTCAGCAGCACATCCGGCTTGATGTCCCGCAAAGTCCTGCGGAAAAGCCGCCAGCTTGCCAGCGTCTTGCGCTTGTCGAACTCCAATTTCGGATAGGTGATGGGGAACGCGCCCAGCCGGCCCGCCATGTCGTAATTGCCGTCCAGCGAGAGCACGGTGTGACGGTATCGCGCGCCATGCAACCGCACCAATTGCGCGAAGCGCATCTGGGAGCCGCCCACCGCGAAGGTGGGGAAGACATGCAGCAGATGCTTCTGCTGGTTTGTTGCCGGTTGATTGGACACGGCTAGCCCGGCGGCAACGTCAAGCACGGCCCTGAACCAGCGAGATCACACGGCGGGCATTGCGCGTCCATGTAATGTCCTCCCGCTGGATCTTATCGGCTGCGGCCGCGCCCAACCGCGCCCGCAAGGCGCCATCGCCGACCAGTCTGCGAATCGCGGCTGCCAGCGACTCCGGATTGTTCGGTTCGAACAACAAGGCGTCAACCTCATGGGTGAGGATCTCGCGGATATTGGGGGCATCGGGGGCGATGATGGCCCGTCCCAGCGCCATATATTCGAACAGCTTGAGCGGGCTGGCATAGGCGGTGACTTCGGGCTGCAGCGCGATATCGAAGGTGCTGATATAGCCCGCCAGGCGATCGCGCCCGATCACGCCGCAAACCTGAACGCGGTCTTGGACACCCCGCTGGCGGGCCTGGTCTTCCAGATCGCCGCGCGCCGGTCCGTCGCCGACCACCAACAGGCTGGCCTGCGCCAGGACGGGATCGGCGCCCAGCAAATCCACCACCTGCGGCAGGCCATGCCAGGCCCGCACATAGCCCACAAAACCCAGCACCGGTCCGCGCCTGAACGCATCCGGCAGAGGCGGCCGCGCCCCTTCCCCGACAAGCCGGAAGGCGCCGGTATCCACGCCATTGGAGGTCACCGCAATGCGCGCGGCGGGAACGCCGGCCTTTTGAATATATCCGCCCAATACGGCCGTGACCGGCAACACATAGGTGGCGCTCCGCCACAGCACTTCCTCGGTCCAGCGCGCGAAACCCGGCATCGCCAGGCCATCGAACTTGCCGCGCTCCTCGGCCAAAGGCGCATTCACCTCCAGCAGCAGCGGCAGGGAAAACAATCGCGCCGCCCAGACCCCGGACAGCATGAAGATATTCTCGCGCTCATAGATGGCGTCGGGCCGCTCGCGCAGGATCGCGGATGCGAGCTTGAAAAATTCCAGCCCGCTATAGCCGAATTCCAAAAGCTCATAGACCAGCTTGGGTATCACCTGCTTCTTGCGCGCGGGTTTCATCGCATCCACCCGCTGCGGTTCGACCATGCGCACGCTCACCCCTTGCTCTTTCAGGGCGGCGATCATCTCGTCGATGTGAACCGATTGGCCGTCGCGGGAGCGGGTCCGGTGGTGATACAGGATCTTCAAAGGGGGCCCGCTGATGGTTGCCACAGCCGCTTTACGGCCGGTCAGATATGCAACGGGAAGGGGATTCCTGCAACCCGGCGCAAAACGCCTTTAGCGCACGCCCTCGGGCCACAAAACCACGCGCAAGGTCTGCAGCATGATTCCCAGATCGCGCAACAGGCTGAAGTTCTTGATGTAGAACAGGTCGTATTCCAGCTTGCGCTGGGCGTCTTCCAGCGAGGCGCCATAGTGATAATTGATCTGGGCCCAACCGGTCAGCCCCGCCCGCACCGTGTGGCGCAGGTCGTACAGGCGCAGCTGGCGCGACAGGTCGGCCACGAAAACCGGGCGCTCCGGACGCGGGCCGACGATGGACATGTCGCCGATCAGGATATTCACCAGCTGCGGAATCTCGTCCAACCGGCTGCGGCGCAGGAAATTGCCGACCTTGGTGATTCGGGGGTCGTTCTCGGCGGCCCATTTGGCGCCATTCTGCTCGGCATCGATGCGCATGCTTCTGAGCTTGTAGAGCCAGAACACGCGGCCGCCGCGGGTGACGCGCTGCTGGCGATAGATCACCGATCCGGGCGAATCCAGCCGGATCGCGATCATCGCCACCACCAGGACCGGCAGGCTGACGATCAAGGCGGTCAAGCTGAGCACGATATCCATCAACCGCTTCACCCCGTCGTCGATCAAGCGGAACTGGAATCCGGGGGTATGGATCAACCAGGGCAATTCCAGCCAGGCCAGTTCGACGCGGCCGGTCTGGCGCTCGAGATAGGAATTGAATTCCGTGACCGGCACACCGCGCGTCTTGCAAGTCAGCAAACTGTCCAGGGCGACGCGGCTGCGGTCGTCCACCGCCACCACGATTTCATCGATGCTGAGGCGATCCGCCAATTCTCCCACCGTGGGAGGCGCGGCCTCGTTGGTACCGGAATGGGCCTGAACCGAAGGGGTCAGCACATCTTCGCTGACGAAGTGCATTTCCTGCAGATTGCCATGCGCGTGGCTGATGTCCTCGATATGACGCGCCCGCTGGCCGGTGCCGACCACCAGCACCCGGCGGCGGAAGAAGTTGCTGTGCAGCAGCACCCGCACCACGTTGCGGCTGATGATCGCCGCGCCAAGGGAAACCCCAGTGCCGACCAGCACGATGGTCACGCAGCGGCTGATGCTCCAGAACACCCGCGCGGAGGGAAACAGCACCGGAAAACCGTAGTGCAGCACCAGGAACAGCACCGCACCCGAAATGGCGAGCGCCGTGGGCACCCGCGAAAGCGCGGTGGTGCGGTTGAGGATCGCGTCGCGGCGGTAACAGCCGGTGGCATAGAGCAAGATCATCGAGGTGGCGATGGAAATGCCCACCACCGCCGCCGCTTGGACCAGTCCGACCAGGGCAAGCCGGCTATAGATCAGCGAAAGCACAACCACTTGCGATCCGCCGATCAGGGCCAGATCCAGCAGGCACTGGGAAAGATTCGCGGCGGGGACATAACGGGGATAGCGCCGCTGGGCGGGAATATCCGCCGGCGGGACATTCCGGGCGCGCTGCGTTCTCAGCGACGGCGAATCACTCGACGTGCTGCGGCGGACAAAGGCGTCGGCTTTGACGAGGTGCGGAGCGGACGCGTTTGCAGGCGTATTGTTTTGAGACACCTGGTCCAGACTCATTACCCATTCCCCACGATCGTCACACGCCCCACGCAAACCTTGTGCCGCGAACAGTCCATCCCGCGTCAACCGATTATGCGATGAATTTGAAAGCCAACCCCGCGTGACCCGTTCAGTATCCGCTATATTTGTTGCGTATGCGAGGTAAAACAGACCCAAAATGCTACAACAATTCGGGCAAAGTTCCCGCCCGGTGTGAACAAGAAAGCGGCGGTTTCGTTCCCGATTAACCATGAACTTCCAGCCGTACCGCGCGCGTTCTGAATACAGCGCGGCCGCAGTACAAGTTCCCGCTTTTAGGTGGTGGGGCGCCAGCCGATACAAATACCGGCCGGACACGGTTGTGCGCTGGGACTGTCAGGCCCAGGGACGCAACTTGGGGATGTCAATTTTCCAGAAGTGGCGCGGTGATCAGCCGGTACGGGGCCAGCCGGCTTGGCGACGATAGAGCCCGATCGCGACATTCCGGCGCATCGTCTCGGCATGCCTGGGCGTGGCCCAAGCCGAGGCCGGGGCCTTTGCCGCCGCCCGGGGACGTTCGGTCTCGCCTTTGTCCGTTCCGGCGAGGAAGCGTCCGATCAGCGGCGAGAGGATGATCGAGGCTGCTACCCAGCCTCCCAGTAGAATTGCGAGTGACATCGCCCAATTCCCCCATGCCCCGCAACGTGCGAGCCAGGGCATCCTAGGAGCTGTTCCTTGACGACCGATTAAGGGGATGTTTATGACGGATACATAGGAGCCGGCGGCGGATGGCACTGTCATGCCCGCGCCCGGCGCGGCTGCCCTTGGCAATCCCGGCAAAAATTGAGAGGGTTTTTTCGGCATCCCGCACACCGTGCGGCCTGTCCAGGAGCGGGACTGCGTGACGATCGATTGGGACAAGCTTTATCTCGCCTATGACTGGGCGAAGGAATGGCAAATTCTGCTGGCCGGACTGCTGGTCGTGGTCGCGGCCGTGATTATTGCCTGGGCGACCGTCCGCGCCGCAAAAATCGGCTCCGAAAAATCCGCTCCCAAGCCGAGGACGCAACCCGATTTGCGCTTGGCGCCCGCGCCCGCCGCTTCTGACGGCCCATCCCCGCCGGCCGCCGTCTCCCCTGAGCTCCTCAACAGTTTGGAGCAATTGCGCAGCCTGATCCGGTCCGCGCTGGGATCTCTGCTCCACCCCAGGGAAAAGCCCGGCGAAAAGGAAAGCAACCCCGCTTATTTCCTTTGCCAGCGTATTTTGCACCTCAGGCTCGATCAAATGCCGCCGCCCGCGCGTGCCGGCAGAGCTGCGCAGGAAGGTCACTTCGATTTGCTGAATCAGTTGAACGCCTTGCGCGCGCATCTCAAGAAAGATGCTCCACCAAGCGATCTTTGCGAGATTCTGGTGCAATTAAACGCCAGCGCCCGCGGCTTGATCGCCACTTTGACTCCCGCCGCCGAACGGCGCCGGCAAGCCGAAACGCGTTAGCGCAAGTCAATCGACGAAAATAATGCCTTCGCGCGAACAGGCCTGGCGAAAATCCAGAATCCATTGGCGCTGGGCTTCGGTTTCGGGCACTTCCAGTCCGCGCGCCGCGGCAATCATGTCCAGCGCCACCGCGCCATCGACACCCAAAAGGATCAAGACGCAGGCCGCCAGGGTGGTGGACCGGCCGATCCCCGCCCGGCAATGGATGGCCACCGATTTCCCCGCCGCCACCCTGTCCGCAAGTTGATGCGCCAAGTTGGCGAAAGGCCCGACCGTGCCGGGTACGGTCTTGTCGCGGACGGGACAGGAAAAGAATTCGATGCCGAATTCCTCGCACAGCATGCGTTCGGCGTCGGCGAGATTGGGAATTTCAGAACGCTCAAGCAACGAGACGACGGTGTCGACGCCCTCGTCCCTCCAGGCCATGATCGCGGCTTCCAGCTGCTCGTCCGGGCGCGGCGCGGCCATGATCGCGAGATTGCCTCCGGCGAACTGATTGATCCAATAAAGTTGTCGCGGCTCGGGCATGCTCGGTATCGTCTGCGGCGGCGAGGTGTGAAAGCGGTCGCTTTAGCCGCAAAATCCCAAACGCGTCAAGCAACCGGCCGGTTCGCCGGGCGGCAGGGGACCCGCCGGAACGCATATTTGGCGCATTGACCGAAAGTTGATCCCCGGCGATGTTCGCTGCCGCGGTCATAAGCAGGCAGATTCTTGGCGGAAATATTGGTCACGGGCGCAGCGGGATTTATCGGGGCCGCGGTTTGCCATGCCTTGCTGGCGCGGGGCGATCATGTGGTGGGCGTCGACAATCTCAGCGACTATTACGACACGAAGCTGAAGGATGCCCGCCTGGCGCAACTCACCGCCCGCCGGAATTTTTCTTTCCACAAGGCCGATATCGCCGACAAGGACGCGATGCTGGGATTTGCGGGCCGCGATATCGCGGGCATCGTCCATCTCGCGGCGCAGCCCGGCGTCCGCTACAGCCTGGAAAATCCGTTCGCCTATGTCACCGCCAATGTCATGGGCCAGGCCGTGATGCTCGAATTGGCGCGCGCGCTCAAAAACTCAACCCTCAAGCACTTTGTCTATGCCAGTTCATCCTCGGTCTACGGCGCCAATAGGAAAACGCCTTTCGCCGTGGGCGACGCGGTCGATCATCCCAACTCACTTTATGCCGCGACCAAGCGCGCCGACGAACTGTTCGCCCATACCTATGCGCATCTTTACGGCATCGCCTGCACGGGCCTGCGCTTCTTCACCGTCTATGGGCCGTGGGGACGTCCCGACATGGCGCCAATCCTGTTTGCCGGCGCCATCGCCAGGGGGGAGCCCATCAAGGTGTTCAACCATGGCGAGATGTGGCGCGACTTCACCTATATCGACGACATCGTGGCGGGGGTGCTGCGCGCGCTGGATCGCCCGGCAGATGGCGCCCCCCCGCATGCGCTCTACAATCTGGGCAACAACAAATCCGAGAAGTTGACCGACTTCATCGCGGAAATCGAAAAGGCGATGGGCAAAAAGGCGGAGAAAATAATGGCGCCGATGCAGCCCGGCGACGTTCCGGCGACCTATGCCGATATCGAAGCCAGCAGCCGCGATCTGGGCTTTGCGCCCACCACCCCGATCAGCGTGGGCATTCCCAAATTCATCGCCTGGTTCCGGGATTATTACCGGGTCTGAGGGTCGTTGAGAGCCGCCAGCAAGGGCGCGGCCTCCAGCCAGCCTTGCACCAGCCGCTCGGCCCCGGCGCCTGTCAGGCGCGCACCCAGCCGGTCATGGGCATGGCCGCCGCCCAGAAAGCCCCAAACCCGCATCCCGGCCCGCCTGGCGGCGATCACGCCATTGACGCTGTCTTCCAGCACCAAACATTGGCCGGGGTCCACGCCCAGGGCGCGGGCGGCATGCAGAAACAGATCGGGCGCGGGCTTGGCCTGGGCGACATGGTCGGCGGAATAGACATGGGGCTCGAAATGGTCCCACAGCCCCACCTGCCTCAGTTTGCGCTCCAGACCTTCGCGGGTGCTGGAGCTGGCGACGGCCTTCAGCAGCCCGGTGCCCGCCACCGCTTTGCCGGCCCCGGGCACTTCGGTCAGCCGCGCGATCATGGTCTGGCGCAGCCTTGTGGCGAGCTCAGCCCGGATCGTCTCGGAAATCGGGCGGCCGATGCGGCTCTGCGCCTCGCGGTCGATCTCGCCATGAAAGGCCGACGTGCTCAGCCCCATGAAGCGGGTGACATAGTCCTCGCGCTCAAAGGTCAGCCCCTGTTCGGCAAGGATGGCGAGCTCGACCTCCAGCGCCAATATCTCGCTATCGACCAGGACGCCGTCGCAATCGAAAATGACCGCGGAAATCGATGACAGGTTAAGCCGCCTTGCGGGTGGTGAGGAATTCGCCCATGCGGCCCAGCGCCTTGAGGATGTTCTCGGCGGAGTTGGCGTAGGACAGGCGCAAATAGCCTTCGCCCAGAATGCCGAAGTCCGGTCCGCCGATCAGCGCCACGCCGGTTTCATCCAACAGGGCGTTGGCCAACGGCTTGGCCTTCCAGCCGGTCTGCTTGATGTTGGGGAAAGCATAGAACGCACCCTTGGGAATGATGCAGGAGACGCCGGGCAGCTTATTGAGCCCTTCAACCACCAGCTTGCGGCGCTTGTCGAATTCCCCAAGCATATGGGCAACCGCATCCTGCGGGCCCGTCAGGGCGGCGATACCGGCATATTGGGTGGGAGCATTGACGCAGGAATGCAGGTTCACCGCCAGCTTGCGGGCATAGTCGTAAAGCTTGCCCGGCCAGATGGCATAACCGAGCCGCCAGCCGGTCATGGCATAGGTCTTGGACCAGCCATTGAGCAGGATCAGCCGGTCGCGGATCGACGGATAGTTCAGCAGGGTGACATGCTGCTCGCCGTCATAGAGCAGCTGGTCGTAAATCTCGTCGCTCATGATCGCGACCTGCGGCCACTTGGCCATGCCGGCGACGAACTTTTCCACTTCGGCCTTGGGGGTCACGCCGCCGGTGGGATTGGCGGGCGAGTTGATGATGATCAGCCTTGTCTTGTCGGTGATCAGGTCCAGCGTCTCTTCCGCCGAAAAGGCAAAGCCATTCTCTTCGCGGATCGGGATCGGCACCGGAGTGGCGCCGGTATATTCGATCATGGAGCGGTAAATCGGAAAGCCGGGATCGGGATACATGATCTCCACTCCGGGTTCGCCGAACATAAGGATGGACATGAACATGGTGGGCTTGCCGCCCGGCATGATCATCACTTCCTCGGGCGATACGCTGACGCCATAGCGCTTGTGCAGGTCACCGGCCACCGCTTCGCGCAGCGGCAGGATGCCATTGGCGGGGGTGTAGCCGTGATGACCGTCGCGCAGCGCCTTGGCGGCCGCCTCGACGATATGCTCGGGGGTGCGGAAATCCGGCTGGCCGATGCCGAGGTTGATAATGTCGCGCCCCTGAGCCGCCAGGGCGGTGGCCCGGGCCAGCACGGCGAAGGCATTCTCCTCGCCGATACGATCGAAATTCGAGACAGTCTTCATGGGGCAAATCCGCTACTTCGTTCAGCGACCCGGAGGGGACCGCAGGGGAGCTGAACCACTAATAAATTCAGGGCTGCCCGTATAAAGCCTAAGGCCCGGGGATGCCAGTGGCCCCGCGCCCCGGTCCCCTAGCCCAAATACCCCTTGTCCCGCAGATGCTTGACGATGGCCTGAGCATGGGCTTCCGGCGTGGCCGCGACGGTTTTGACGATCATCTCGGCCCGTTCGGGTTCTTCATAGGGGCTGTCGATGCCGGTGAAATTCCTGATCTTGCCGGCCTTGGCCTTTTCGTAGAGGCCCTTGGGGTCGCGCTGCATGCAGACCTCGATCGGGGTGTCGACAAACACTTCCAGGAACTCGCTCTCGCCCACCAGCTCGCGCGCCATGCGGCGTTCCGACCGGAACGGCGAGATGAACGCGGTCAGCACGATCAGGCCGGCATCCACAAACAGTTTCGCTGCCTCGCCGACACGGCGGATATTTTCCACCCGGTCGGCGTCGGTGAAGCCCAGATCCTTGTTGAGGCCATGGCGCACATTGTCGCCGTCCAGCAGATAGGTGTGCTTGCCTTCGGCGGCCAGGGCCTTTTCCACCAGATTGGCGATGGTGGACTTGCCCGAGCCGGAAAGGCCGGTGAACCACAGTACCACCGGCTTCTGGCCTTTCAGCCGCGCGCGCGCAGCCTTGTCGACGTCCAATGCCTGCCAATGGACGTTGGTGGCGCGCATCAGCGAGAAATCGATCATCCCGGCGCCGACCGTGGCATTGGTGAAGCGGTCGATCAGGATGAAGCCGCCGGTGTCGCGATTGTCGCGATAGGCGTCGAACGCCAACGCCTGAGTCAGCGCGAAATTCACATAGCCGACTTCGTTCAACGCCAAGGTCGCGGCGGCATGATGATCCAAGCTGTTGACGTCGACCTTGTGCTTGAGCGCACTGACTTGGGCGGGCACGGTGGCGGTGCCCAGCTTGAGCAGATACTGCCGGCCCGGCAGCAATTCCTCGTCCGCCATCCACAGCAGATGCGCCGCGAACTGGTCGGAAAGGATGGGACGCGCCTGCGGATCGGCCAGGACATCGCCGCGGGAGATATCGACTTCATCGGCCAGGGTCAGGGTGACGGCATCACCCGCCACCGCTTCGGGCAGATCGCCGTCCATGGTGACGATGCGGGTGACCTTGCTGGTCTTGCCGGATTTTGCCACGGCCACCACTTCGCCCGGCTTGATCCTGCCGCCGGCGATGGTGCCGGAGAAACCGCGGAAATCCAGATCGGGGCGGTTGACCCACTGCACCGGCAGGCGGAAGGGCTTGTCGGCCAGCGCCGTATCCACATCCACCACTTCCAGATGCGACAGCAGCGCGGGGCCGGTGTACCAGGGCGTTTCCTTGGACTTCTCGATGACATTGATGCCGAAGCGCGCCGATAGGGGAATCGCCACCTGGCTGACGAAATTCAGCCGCGCCGAAAAGACATGGAAATCCGAAACGATCTTGTCGAAGACCGCCTGCGAATAATCCACCAGGTCGATCTTGTTCACCGCCAGCACGATGTGCCGGATGCCCAGCAGCGAGGCGATATAGGCATGGCGGCGGGTCTGGGTAAGCACGCCCTTGCGCGCATCGATCAGGATGACGGCGAGATCGGAGTTGGAGGCGCCGGTCGCCATGTTGCGGGTATACTGCTCATGGCCCGGCGTGTCGGCGACGATGAATTTGCGCTTGTCGGTGGCAAAGAAGCGATAGGCGACATCGATGGTGATGCCTTGCTCGCGCTCAGCCTCCAAACCGTCCACCAGCAGCGCGAAATCGATATCCTCGCCGGTGGTGCCGAATTTCTTGGAGTCTTTCTCCAGCGACGCCAGCGTGTCTTCGAACAACAATTTCGTATCGTACAGCAGGCGGCCAATGAGCGTGGACTTGCCGTCATCGACGCTGCCGCAGGTGAGGAACCGCAGCAGGGATTTCTTTTCCTGGGCGGCGAGGAATTTCTGAAGATCGGTGGGGGCGTTCATTTTAGAAATACCCCTCCTTCTTCTTCTTCTCCATCGAGGCTTTCTCGTCGCTGTCGATCAGTCTTCCCTGGCGCTCGCTGGTGCGGGCGGTGAACATCTCGGTGACGATGCCTTCAAGCGTATCAGCCTCGCTTTCGATGGCGCCCGTCAGGGGATAGCAACCCAGGGTGCGGAAGCGGACCAATTTCTCCTCCACCTTTTCGCCGGGCAACAGCTTCATGCGGTCGTCATCCTTCATGATCAGCGTGCCGGCGCGTTCCACAACGGGGCGCTTCTTGGCGAAGTACAACGGCACGATGGGGATGTTCTCGGCCAGGATGTATTGCCAGATATCCAGCTCGGTCCAGTTGGAGAGCGGAAAGACGCGAATGCTTTCGCCCTTGGCGATGCGGGTATTGTAGACGCGCCAAAGTTCGGGGCGCTGGTTCTTGGGGTCCCAGGCATGGCTGGCGGTGCGGAAGGAAAAGATGCGCTCCTTGGCGCGGGATTTTTCCTCGTCGCGGCGCGCGCCGCCGAAAGCGGCGTCGAAGCCATACTTGTCCAGCGCCTGTTTCAGCGCTTCGGTCTTCATCACCTGGGTGTGCAGGGACGAACCGGAATCAAAAGGATTGATGCCGCGCTTGATACCGTCCTGATTGATATATTCGATGAAATTCAGGCCCAGCCTTTTGACGGTGTCGTCGCGGAACTTGATCATCTCCTGGAATTTCCAGGTCGTGTTGACATGCATCAGGGGAAAGGGCGGCTTGGAGGGATAAAAGGCCTTCATCGCCAGATGCAGCATGACGGCGGAATCCTTGCCCACCGAATAGAGCATCACCGGGTTGGCGAACTCGGCCGCCACCTCGCGCATGATGTGAATGCTCTCGGCTTCCAGCCGGCGCAGATGTGATATAACAGTCTTATTACTGGACAATTTTCTGTATCCCAATTTCGAACTGTGAAATAGTCTTTCGCCGCAACAGATGCAAGCGCTCCGATTAGGGCTGCTATTTCAGAACCTTGAGGGTGGTGGCGGGCGGCACAGCCTGTTCTTCGACGGCAAAACGCACCCGGCCCACCGAGCGGCCGTCGCCGGTCAGGATATTCACCTGCCATTGGCCGGGCCTGGGGGCGGTCTTGAGGGTGAAATAGCGATAGCCGTCCTCCCGGCCACCCTCGATCGGGAAGGAAATACGCTGTTGCGAGACCCAGCCCTTGCCCGGCTGCAGCCACTGCCAGTCATGCGCGATGCGGGTGTTCAAGCCGTGCGGTGCGAAGATCGCGCTGTAGAGATAGAGCTTGGCGCCCTTCTGGATATGCATGATCGCACGGGTGCCGAACAGCGCCTGCCATTCCGGCGGCTCGTCTTCCTCGGCCGCCTGAAAGTCCGCGCCCACGCGCTTGACCTGGTGATAGATGCCGGCGTCGGTCAGAACCAGCGGCAAGGGCGGCAACACGCGCAGGAAATAAGCGGCATTGAGAAAAATGGTGATCAGCACCATGCCGGCCAAAACCTGCCGGCGCGCGCCGCGATAGCGTTCATGCCCCAACTGGGCCAGCGCCTGCATGAAGACGAAGAATATCACCACCGCGACGGCGCCGCTGATCAGAAAGGGAACGCGGCCGACGCGGCTCATCACCAGCGGCACCAGCAGGATGGCGTAAGAGTAGATGGCGAAAAAGAACAGCAGGGCGGAAAATACCAGCCTTGCGTGATAACGGTGCATATACTCATTGGCGATGAAAATGGCCGCCATCGCCAGCAGGAACGGCCAGGACGAAGTGATCGAAGCGCTGCGGATGTAGAAGACGCAGAAACCCGATAACAGACAGCCCAGGGCGAATTGGGTGATGGCGATCAGAATGGTGCGGGTCTGGTCCGAGGGCTTTCTGCCGTCGGGACGGGACTCCAGCACATGCAGCACCGCGATGGTTATCCCCGCCACCAGCAGATAGATGATGAACGCCGCCTGGGTCATGGCGTGGTCGATGCTGCCGAAAGCCCAGCTGTCGAAGGCAAAGCCGCCGGCCAGCGACAAGGCCGAAATCTTGCGCTCGTGCTTGCGCGCCCAGCCGATGGCGGGCTCGAAAGCCTTGGCGTCGAAACTGTCGAATGCGCGCATGCCAGGACTTATGGTGCCCGCCCAAAGCCATAACAAGGCCGGATTGCGTCAAAGACAGGGTTTACCGCTATGATGGCGATCAAACATTGTCTCAAGGGATTTCAAGCGGGAGTTCAGGATGCGGCTGGTGCAGTTTTTGGCAAAGGATGGACGCCGGGCCGTAGCCGTGGTGGGCGATGACGCCCGGGGCCAGGTCATCCAAGGCGCGGCCACAACCTACGAGCTGGCAAACCGCGCCATTGCTGAAAAACTATCCCTGAAGGCGCTGGCCGACCGGCTGGGTTTTGGCGAGACGGTCGATATTCGCGCCGCCTTGGCCGAGGGCCGTGTCCTGGCGCCGCTGGACCATCCCGAGGACTCGGCGCACCTGATCGTCACCGGCACCGGTCTGACCCATCTGGGTTCGGCGGAAGGACGCGACAGCATGCACAAAGACCTTTCCGACAGCGCCAAGCTCACCGACTCCATGAAGATGTTCAAACTGGGGTTGGAGGCCGGCAAACCGGCGCCGGGCCAGGAGGGCGCGCAGCCGGAATGGTTCTACAAGGGCGACGGCGGCAGCGTGGTGGCGCCGGAAGCCGCCTTTGCCTCCCCCGCCTTCGCCCAGGACGGCGGCGAAGAGCCGGAAATTGTCGGCCTCTACCTGATCGGACCGGACGGGGCGCCGCACCGGCTGGGTTTTGCGCTGGGCAATGAATTTTCCGACCATGTCACCGAGAAGTTCAACTATCTCTGGCTCGCCCATTCCAAGCTCAGACAATGTTCTTTCGGGCCCGAGCTGCGCACCGGCCCCCTGCCCGGCGCCGTCACCGGACGCTCGCGGGTTCGCCGCGGCAACGAGATCATCTTCGACAAGCCGTTCCTGTCGGGCGAGGACAATATGAGCCACACCATCGCCAATCTTGAGGCGCATCATTTCAAATATGCCGGCTTTCGGCGGCCGGGCGACGTCCATGTCCATTTCTTCGGCACCGCGACCCTGTCCTTCAGCGCCGGCGTCAAGACGCAAGCGGGCGATGTCTTCGAAATCGAAGCCGATGCTTTCCTGTTCCCACTGTGCAACAGGCTGGGTTCGGCGCCGCCCTCGTCCGTGACGGTCACGGCCCTTTAGCTTTCCCTAGAGCGGCGCGCGCAAAGCCACTTCCACGGCGGCGGCAAAGCCCCTGTGCGGACGGGGCTGATCGTCCTGCAGCCGGCCGGCCAGATCGAGATGCAAGATGCGGTTGTTGCCGAGCTTGAGCGGCAGAGACACCCGCGCCTCCGCCATGTTCATGTTCACCGGTGTGGGGGTCAGGATATTTGCGTTGATCGAATGGCTGCTCGCGATCGTGGCGTGGTGAAGGCTCAGTTGATAGAAGCGGCCGACCTGATCGCTCCAGTTGGCTTGCACCGAGGCCAAGGTTGAATCGTTGTCCAGGCTGAAGCCCAGCGTCCGTCCACGATAACGCATGCCATCGGGATACTGGCCGTTTCTATAGGTGAACCCATAGACATGGGTGCCGAAGCTGAAAATGGTTTTGGTCGCGATGCTGTTGGCATACTCCACAGTCAGCTTCACGGGATTGGTTCTTGTCGGCAAGAAAACACTGGCGCCGAACAAATGGCTGCTGCCGGAACGGCTGAACCAGGAATAATCCTCGTTCATCACCTGCATATAGGCCTGGAACGGAAGCTTGCCGAGCACATTGCTGTATTTGAGCTCGAGCGAACCCTCGCCATTGACGTTGTCGGGATGGTTGGACAAATCGACATTGGTGAAATAGTCGCGCAACGGCGCGCAGGGATGGCCCTGTCCGCAAAACTGCTCGGTCTTGGCCACGCCGATCTCCAGGCCCGGCAGGGGACTGACCGTCAAATGCACGGCATTGTAATAGACGTTGGATTGGATCTGGGGGCCGTCGAACTTGCCCAAAAGGAATTCCAGTTGCCATGGCCCCAGCCATCTCAGAATCGGCCAGCTTGAGGCTTGGCTGCTCGAACGCGATATCCCGATCTGCGGCATGGGACGGGCATTGTTGGAAAGCTGCAGCGCCGTTATTTGCCCCGGCCCCCACCAATGGTCGAGATAGCCGGCATAAACCCGCACGCCTCCCAAACGGGCGGAAAAATAGGTCCCCTCGGGCATGATCTTGTTGGGCTTGTCGCCGAAATTCTGGGTGATGCCGCCGAGCGCTATCCGCCCGGAATAGGGGCCGCTGGTGCCTTCCAACACGAGCTGGGCCTGGCCTTCGCCTCGCCCCATGCCGTCAAAGCCATAAACCACGCTGGGCGTGTTGGTGAGATCCAAGCTCGCCCAGGCCGAGACGCCCGATGCTGTGGCAGCCTGGGCCTGCGCCAGGACGCGGCGGGCAGCCGCCTGCACGCCGGCAGGCTGGGCCGCCAAATTTGCCCGGGAGAGGTCCTCAATCAGGGATTGCCACGGCAAGGGCCAGTGGATTGTGACGTCGCTCACGGCCCCCGTCGCCTGCAACAATTCGATATCGGCGCGAAGCTGGTTGTCGCCAACTTCGGCCCAAGGCGAAGCGAAGACAGGCGAACATATGGCGGTCCACAGCAAGACAGCCATGGCGCTGCGCAAATACCGGATATGCATGCGACTCCGTAACGGCCCCCGCCTATTGGGACATTACCGATTTCGCAAATGCGAACAAGTTTGTTCTTGCGATGAAATTTGAGCGATTGTCACCCCGGTACGGGAAGACAAGCGATGCTTTTGGCCGTCAAGCTGGCGCAGAGTGTTTTGCCGCTCTTGCCCGCCTCCAGCGTGAGACGGAGGCGAAAGTAACGTCCCTTGCCGGGCACGTCTGCCTCCAATATTTGCGGGCTGAGCCCATCGAGCGTGGTTCCCGCCAAGGCCTTTGCATGCTCCCACGCGGCTTGCGCTTCGCCCGCGCTGCGCCAAGCTCCCAATTGAATCTGGCTGGCATTGGGACGTGACGGCGCGGTGCCGTGCTGATCCAGCGCAGGACGCAGCGCTGGTTTCGGCAGCTCGCGCGGCGCGTTCAAGGGCCGCAGTGAACCGGTTGCCGATGCGCCCGCGCCGGGCGGCGGGCGCAAAACGATTTCTTCGTCCTGTGTCAGCACAACGCCGGTGGGCGGGGCGCCCAGCGCGGTCAAGCGCTCCGCCGCGGCGGCATAATTGGGATCGGCGCTCGCCGCTTTGATGTAGAAGTCGCGCGCCGCCTTCACATTGCGCCGCGCCTCCGCGATCTGGCCCAAGCCGTAATAGACATACTGCGCCTTGCCGCCGCCCGCGGAGAGCGCCGCCAGATAGTCCCGCTCCGCGTCCTCGAGACGGTTCTGCCGGCGGTAGATGTTGGCGCGGTTGTTGAGCGCGGTGGCCGAGCTGGGGCCTTTCAATTTTATGACCGTACTATAGTCGGCGATCGCCTCGCTCAGCCGTCCCAAGGCATCGCGCAAGAACCCGCGCTGCAAAAACGTCTGCTCCCGTTCGTCCGGCGGCAATGCGTTTGTGTCGATCGCATGGGTGAAATCCTCCAGCGCGGCATCGCTTTCACCCAGCAGCTCCCGTGCCAGACCGCGATACAGCAGCAGGGAGCCGCGCTGGCTTGCGCTCACCTCTTCCCGCAGGGCGACATTCGCAAGATTGGCGGCATCCCTGGCATCGCCGCGATCCAAGGCGGTGAGCACTTCGGCGATCAGCGCGGGGGTGGCGGGCGAAGCCTGGGCAACCGCAAGGCTGCCCAAGGCCAAAGCCACAAAAATACAGACCGCCGTCCGCTTGCCCATGGTTCCCGTCAAATGCCTGAAACTGGACAATAATGGCGGGCCTGTGCGATGAAACAGGGTGTTTCAGAACCATCCCCCGGAAAACGCATGACCGCCATAAAGCCCGTCCGAAAAGCCGTTTTCCCCGTCGCCGGCATGGGCACACGGTTCCTGCCGGCCACCAAGGCTATCCCCAAAGAGATGCTGCCGGTAGTCGACAAGCCGGTCATCCAATATGCCGTGGAGGAAGCCCGCGAAGCCGGAATCGAGCAATTCGTCTTCATCACCGGGCGCGGCAAGCACGTCATTGCCGACCATTTCGACCATGCCTATGAGTTGGAATCGCTGCTGGAAGCCCGCGACAAGACAACGGAGCTGAACAGCCTGTTGGAAATGCTGCCCAAGACCGGTTCGGTCGGCATGATCCGCCAGCAACAGCCTCTGGGTCTGGGCCATGCGGTATGGTGCGCCCGCCATTTCGTCGGCAACGAGCCCTTCGCGGTGTTGCTGCCGGACGATTTGATGGTGGGAAAGCCGGGCGCGCTGTCGCAGATGATCGCTTCCTACAATCAAGTGGGCGGCGGCATCATCGTTGCGGCCGAGGAAAAGCCCAAGAACGAGGTCAAGCGTTACGGCGTGGTCAATCCCGGCCAGGTCAAGGGCAATGCCACCGAGGTCCTGGGCGTGGTGGAAAAGCCGGCCACCGGCACGGAACCGTCCAATCTGTGCGTGATCGGCCGCTATATTCTTCAGCCCGAAATTTTCGGCATCCTGGACAAGCAGGAACGCGGCGCCGGCAACGAAATTCAATTGACCGACGCCATGGCGCAGATGATCGGTAAAACGCCGTTCCATGCCGTGAAGACGGATTGTTCCCGCTTCGACTGCGGCGACAAGGTCGGTTTCCTGCATGCCAATATCGCCGTCGGACTGTCGCGCCCCGATATCGCGCCGCAGCTCAATGCCATTCTCAAGGCGTTGGTGTGAAACGCCCGCGATCACGGCTGGTCAGATTCACCGCCTGTGGCGTCTTGGCGCTGGCAATGTCCGCCTGCAGCTCCAGCAATTCCGGAAATACGAGTTACGCCCAATTCTTCCAGGTCATACGGCAAAGCTGGACAGCCAGTGTCGGCAAGGCCCGGATTAGCCGCGAGCAAGCGGCCGCTATTCCCTATGCCAGCCTGGGCTACCGGCTCGAGGGCACAAACGAGGATATTCTGGTCCTGGCCACCGACAGCGGCGGAGATTTGCTCTGGACCTCCGCGGCCCGTGTGGTGATCGTGACCCGCGACGGACGCATTGTCCGTACCGTGGGCCTGGGCAAAGACCTGTCCAACCTGACCTCGCGGGACCAAAAAGGTCTTCCGCCCCCGGCCGCCGCCCTCCGCGCCCCCTTCTCCAGCACGCGGCTGGAGGATTTTACGGACCTAAGCCTGTATGGCGTGCGTCTCTCATGCCAGGCCAAGCTGGTGGGCGCACAGAGCGTCAGGATATTGGGACAGGCAATTGCCACCATGCGCGTCGATGAAGCCTGCACCAGCCGCAACCCCGACTGGTCCTTCACCAGCAGTTTTTGGGTGGACAAGGATAACGGCTTTGTCTGGCGATCGCGCCAGCATGTTCACCCCAAAGGGCCACCGGTCGAGATCGAAGTATTCCGTCCGCCAGGCTGAACCATCGGGCAGCTGGCCGTTTCGCCGGGCAAAAAATCCCCCGGACCTTTGACGCCCCAGACAAAAAAATTGGGAGAGCCTTTCGGCTCTCCCAATTCAAAATCGTCAATCGGAAGAGATTACGGTGCGGAGGTTCCGACCGTCGCGGTGGTGACCGAGGTGGGGCCGCCGCCACTGCTGCTGGCGGCAAGGCCGATGCCCAGACCGGCAAGACCAACGCCGCCGATGATCAGAATCGCATTGTTGCTTTCCTGCGCCTTTTTCACGCCGGCCGGCTTACCCGCGGTGAGGGTGGTCTCTGCAAATGCGTTCGTCACCAGCAAGCTGGCGGCCAAGATGGCTGCACCGAAAATCCGCATCAGTTTCTCCATAAGCTATGATTTTAAAGGGCGTTAACCCACTTCTACGCGTCCTTGCGCAACCCTGTCAATTCGCGGGCGCGCCAAGCGTTCACCGCATCAGGGAAAGAAAAGCCTTATGTTGCTGCGGCGCAACAATTTTTGCGTATTAGCAACCATTCCTCTGGCAAAATGTCAGGACGGACCGCATTTCCCGCAGGCCAATTCTGCTAAGAATCAACCCACCCAACACGAGCCCCAACCATGGCCCTGATTCATCCCATCATCTTGTCCGGCGGCACGGGATCGCGGCTCTGGCCGCTTTCGCGCAGCCTTTTCCCAAAGCAGCTGCTGGCGCTGGCGGGAGATCACAGCCTGATTCAGGACACCGTGCTGCGCGCCAAGGGAACCGATTTTGCGCCACCGCTGATCGTCTGCAACACCGAGCACCGTTTCCTGATCGCCGAGCAGATGCGCCAGGCCGGCATCGCGCCGCAAGGCATCGTGCTGGAACCGGTTGGACGCAACACAGCGCCGGCGACCGCGGTCGCCGCCCTGATTCTGGCGGACAAGGACCCCGAATCACTGATGCTGCTGATGCCGGCGGACCATATCGTACGAAACCGCACGGCTTTCCTGCAGGCGGTCGACCGCGCCGCGGCGGCGGCACGGCAAAACCATCTGGTGACCTTTGGCATATCGCCCGACGCGCCGGAGACGGGCTATGGCTACATCCGCCGCGGCGCGGCGCTGCACGGCTTGACGGACAGTTTCGCGGTGGCCCGCTTTGTCGAAAAGCCCGATGCGGCCACCGCCGCCGGCTATGTCGCTTCCGGCGATTATAGCTGGAACAGCGGCATGTTCCTGTTCAAGGCCAGCGTATTTCTCGCCGAGCTGGAGCGGCTGGAACCTCAGATGCTGGCGCATTGCCGCCAGGCCTTGGCCAAAGGCGGCAAGGACCTGGATTTTTTCCGCCTCGACAAGGCGGCTTTCGCCGAGGCAAGGGCCATCTCGATCGACTATGCGGTGATGGAACGCACCGAAAAAGCCTGTGTGGTTCCGGTTGAGATGGGCTGGAGCGATATCGGGTCCTGGGAAGCGCTATGGGCAACCGCCACGCGCGACACTGCGGGCAACGCGACCAAGGGCGATATCCTGCATCACGGCACCCGCAATTCCTATCTGCGCAGCGAAGGGCCGCTGGTGGCCGCGGTCGGCATGGAGGATGTGGTGGTGGTGGCGACCCAGGACGCCGTTCTGGTCAGCCACAAAAGCGCCTCGCAGGACGTCAAGCGCATCGTCGAGCAGCTGGAAAAATCCGGCCGCGAACTGCACACCACTCATCGCAAGGTTTACCGCCCCTGGGGCGCCTATGAGAGCATCGACAATGGCGACAATTTTCAGGTCAAGCACATCACCGTCAATCCGGGCGCCAAGCTGTCGCTGCAAATGCACCATAAGCGCGCCGAGCATTGGATCGTGGTGTCGGGAACGGCGCGGGTGACCTGCGACGACAAGGTTTTCGCCCTCAACGAAAACCAGTCCACCTATATCCCGCTGGGTTCCAAGCACCGGTTGGAGAATATCGGCACCGAGCCGCTCCACCTGATCGAAGTTCAGTCCGGTTCCTATTTGGGCGAAGACGACATCGTCCGCTTCGAAGATACTTATGGAAGAAGTTAGGCGCACATACGTGCGCCGGGGCGCAAGACGCTAAGCGCGCGCTATTGCTTGGCCAGAACCGCCAGTGAAGCCGCGGTCACCGCGAACGAACTGAAGATTCCCGTCACATCCAGCAAAAGCTGGCGGGCGGTAAGCGGCGCCAGATCGCGGGGCACAACAATGGAACTGCCGGGCGGCAGGGCCGTCGCATCGAAGTTCAGCCAGGATGTCTCGATCTTGCGCGCCGAACCGTCAGGCAGGACCAGGAACGTCAGGTCTTCGTCGGAATATTGGGCATAGCCACCCGCCTGCCTGATATAGTCGGCCACTTTCCGGCCGCGCTGATAGGTATAGCTGCCGGGCTGCATCACCTCGCCCAGTACCGTGATGGTCGATGGACGCTGCGGGATGAAGACCACATCGCCCGGCTCCAGCAGCGGGTCCAATTGCGGATTGGCCGCCAGCACACTGGGATCGGCGGAAATCGCAATACGGCCGAGCCCCTTCTGGTTGCGCAACTGGGAGATGAAGGCCTGAATGGCGGTAAAGCCTTCGCCGGAGATTTTATCGCTGCCGATGCGCGCCATGCCGGCCAGGAGCTGGCTCTGAATTTCATTGGCGGCGCGCTTGAAACCCTGTTCTTCCACCTGGGCCGCCGATTTGCGCAGGAAGACGGTGCCGGCGGGATAGGCGATGCTGTTCAAACCACCCACACGCATCAAGAGATCGGAAAGGCGCTCGCCGCGGGTTATGGGATAGTTTCCGGCAAAGCGCACTTCGCCCTGGACCGAGACCGAGCCTATTCCGGTATCGGTGAAGACCTTGTTGAAATGCAGCTGATCCTTGGGCCGCACGACGTAGCTGGCCAGAGTGCCTTGGCGCAACGGCAGGGTCTGGCGCTGGCTGGCGGCGCGGCCATTGCGGTTGTCGACCGCAGTGGTGAGCAGTTCGACGCCGCTTTCATCGGCCCAGCTGACGGTGCCGCCGGCGGCCTGGACCAGATCAGACAGGGACACATTGGGACCCACGAAATAGGGCCCGGGACCGCGTACCGCCCCGTCCAACCGGGCACGATGGTCGATCAGGAAGTTGATCAGGACCAGCGGGTCCATGCCCAATTGGCGCGACAGTTCCCCGAAGGTCTGAATCTCCTGGTTGCTGGCGAAGGAACCGGGCGCCGCCGGTTGATCCTGATAGTTGGGGGCCATGGGGACCGCGGGAGCCATCGCCCCGAACGCGGTATAGGCCTGACCATTCGCACCCTGTGCACCGCTGGCCTGGCCTGCACCATTCTGGGCCGGGCCAGGCTGGAATCCGGCTGGAACGTTTGGAATGGAGCCCGCGCTGCGTGCTGCCTGCAACGCCGCCTGCTGCGCCTGGGTTACCTGTCCGGGGCCTTCGGCACCCGCGGCGTTGAGGTCCGCCGCGCCGCCCGCCATCGCCCTCTGATAGGCCGCATCATGCTGTTGCGCCAGGGCTGTGCCCGGTGCGGCGACATCCAGAAGCGCAATGATATTGGCGCGCTGGACGTCGGCCGGGACGCTGCTGAAATCCTCCTGCCCGGAGGAATAACTCTCCAACTGTCCCGGCAAGAGACCGAAGGGATTGCTGGGCGAAACAAAACTGGTTTGCGTGGGCCTGGGCGGAAGGGCAAGGGCGGGGGCGGCGGCGTTGACCGGGCTTGGCGATTGCTGCGTGTCGCGCTGCGTCTCCAGGGGATTGCGTATCCGGCTCTGATCGAAAGCCAATTTATCGAGATAGGTTTTTACGACATAGGCGAGCAATTGCGATTCGCCGACCGTTATGGGCCGGATGACGTCGTCGCTTTGCAGCTGCATGTCCTCGGTTGCGTTCAGCACCGCGACAGGCGTGAAGGCTATCAAGCTCCTCAGAAGCGTCCGCGGATCCTTGCGCACGATAATGCCGAACAGCGTGTAAGGCGCTTGACCCAAGGCACCAGGCGCGCGGATCACCTCGGACAGTTTGGCGCCGGCGGAAACGGCGAATTGGCCTGCCAAACCTACGCCACCCGACAGGGTCGCCTGGGATGTCGCAAGATCGGCGCTCAGTTCGATGCGCAGAATTTCACTCTCACGGACGACGCCGCTGTCGCCTTGCAGAGACACCAAGTTGAGACGGCCGTCGGCTTCGATGCGCTGGACCGAGAAGCGATAGCGGCCGCGAACTTCTTGCCCCCCCGCCAGGGTGAGGAGGGCGCGCGCCGTCATGCTGGCGCTGCGCGCGGGAAGCTCATAAATGCCCGGCCGCCGCACCAGGCCGGTCACCGCCACTGTAGGACCAAGGGGGGAAACAATGATGCGGTCGCCGTCCGCAAGCCGCATGGATCCGCCGGCGCCGCCGCCGGTCAAAACGCTATACAGATCGACGGTCTGACCGCCGCCGGCGCGTTGAATACGGATATTCCGCAGGGAGCCGCTCTTCTTGACGCCGCCGGAAAGCAGCAAGGCATCCACCACCGAAGACAAGCCGGTCACAATGCGCTGCCCCGGAATGTTCACCTCACCCGACACCAGAACGCTGATCTGCCGCACGCGGCCGATGGCGGTCGAGGCGGTGCTGGCGACATAGGCGCGGCGGACGGCGGCATCCATATCCTGGCGGAAATCGCCGAAGCTGCGCCCCGCGGCAGGAATGGGCGGCAGACGCGGCAGCACGACGCGTCCATTGCGGTCCACCGTGGTGCGAAAATCGCTGTTCTCCTGACCGCGCAACGACATTACGACTTCGTCACCGGCCCCCATGATATAGTCGTCCTGCACCGCGCCGGATTCCGGGACGATCACCGAGCGCGCCACGCCCAGTTGCTCATAGCCGAACTGCGAGAGCCTCGCCCCGGCCCGCGCGGACAGGATCTGCTCGAGGCGGGACTGGGGAAGATTCACCGGCGCAAGAAGCTGCGGCTGCAACAGTTGAGGCTGCGCTGCCGGGGTGGTGGTATCCACCACGCCATTGCCAAACCCGCCGATTCCGCCCGTACCCAGGCCGCGTTGCTGCAAGATCGCCAGGGGATCGTTGGGGGTAATCTGGGCAAGACCGGCGTGTGGCGCCACAAGGACGCCGGCGGCCGCCAGGACTAAGGGGAAGAAAAATCCGGCGGCAGCCAGGCCGCGGCGCTTGCCACAGGCATTTTTCCGGTGTGACACTCAGGATAGTCCCAGGTTCGACGAAGCGCTGGTCTAGCACAGTGCTGCCGCGACCGAGAAGGAAAAAGATTTTCCTTGCAATTGCTTAGGTGAAAGGCAAGGGAATCCCGGGCGTACGAGACGAAGGTCTGGCGAAGTGAAGGGACGGGCTCTGTTACCCGGCTATAGAGCCGGCACCCGGCGCGCCGGCCGAAAAGCGGGACTCGCCTGCAGCCTGGTCTGCGCCGTCCTATGCTTGGCCGCCCCCGTCAGGGCACAAGACAATAGCGGCCCAACCAACATGTTTGGCAGCCGCGGACTGATCGGAACTCCCAGCGCCCGCATGGCGCCGGATGGCGAGCTGTCGATAGGCGCCAGTTTTCTGAAGAACAACCAGCATTACAATCTGGGCTTCCAGGTCCTGCCCTGGCTGGAGGCCAGTTTCCGCTATTCGGGACTGCAGAATTTCTATCCCAGTTACCCGGTCTATTATGACCGCGCCTTCGGTTTCAAAGCCAGGTTGTGGGACGAAACCACCCTCCTCCCCGCCGTGTCGGTCGGCATCGAAGATATCGTCGGTACCGGCGTTTATACGGGCGAGTATGTGGTGGCGTCCAAACGCTTAGGCGATGTCGATGCCAGTCTGGGAATCGGCTGGGGCCGGCGCGCAGAGACCAACCTGTTCAAAAATCCGCTCGCCATCGTCATTCCGTCATTCAACAATCGGGTGTCTTTTTTCGGCCAAGCCGGGCAAGCGGACTTCAAGGCCTTCTTTCGCGGCCCCAAGGTGGGACTGTTCGGCGGCGCGGTCTGGCACACACCTCTCGATGGCCTTTCGCTTTCTGTCGAGTATGACAGCGACACCTATGCGCAAGAACAGTCCTTCGGAAGTTTCTCGCCCCGCAGCCAGGTGAATTACGGCCTGACCTACGACCTTACCAGCCAGGTGCAGACCAGCCTGTATTGGCTCTATGGCACCACCGTTGGCGGCAGCTTTGTATTGCGGCTGGATCCGACCCGGCCCCAGTATCCGCAAAAGGTCGAACCGCCGCCGCCGCCGATAACCGTCCGTACCGACGAACAGCGGCAGCAGGCTTTGGCGGCATTGCTCGGAGCGCGCGATCCCCGCAAGGTGCAGGCCGCCAGGCAGTTTGAAAGCCGCAATATCGAGCGCAACGGGCTGGTGGATGCGCTGTGGCGCCAGGGTGGCGACTATACCGATATTCAGGTCAGCCAAGGCACGCTGGATCTCACTGTTTCCGGTACGATTTCCAGCGCCCGTTGCGAGGCCGCGGCGCGGCTGCTGCAAAGCGCGAATATCGCGCGCGTGCGATTGCATGATGCCGGTGAGCGGCGCAGCGTCGGCTGCCGCGTGCCGCACAGCGTGGAGCCCACCCTCGTCAGCGCCGTGTTTTTGACCGGCGCAAGCCTTGAGACGATGGCCTTGCCGGCGGCGCAGGTTCAAACCATCGACGCCTCGGCCGCAACCGCGGGCCAAGGCCGCGCCCAGCTCGAGCGCGCCATCCGCAAGGCGATCACCGCGCAAAATTTACGGGTCGATGCCTTGTCGCTGGGCGACGGCGAGCTGCTCGTCTACTACAGCAACTATCATTATTTTTCGGAAAGCGATGCGCTGGATCGCATGACGCGCATCTTGAGCGAACAAGCGCCGCCGGACATAGAAAGATTTCGGCTGATCGCCGTGCAAGGCGGCGTGCCGGTGCAGGAATTCGACATCCTGCGCAGTCCGGTCGAGCGCAGTTACAGCCAGGAAGACGGCCACATCTTCGATCATTCGGTGAGCATTGCGCCGCCGGCGATGAACCAGCCCGTTCTGGCCATGGCCGAGAGTGAAAACTATCCGCGCTTCAGTTGGGGCCTCTATCCCCAATTCCGCCAGGCCCTGTTCGATCCCAATCAGCCCTTCGGCGTCCAATTTCTGGGCGTGGCCTCTGCCGGCCTCGAGCTGGCGCCTGGCCTGTCGCTCTTCGGCTCGCTGGAGGCCAGTCTTTACGACAATTTCGATACCAGCCGGTCCAGCGACAGCCAATTGCCCCATGTCCGCAGCGATTTCCTGAAATACTTCACGCAGGGCAAGACCGGGATCGGCAGTCTGGTGATGAACTATCATTTCCGCCTCTCGCCGACAGTGTACGCCGCGGTGCGGGGGGGCTATTTGGAAAGCATGTTCGCCGGCGCGGGCGGCGAAATCCTGTGGCGGCCGGAAGGCGCGCGCTGGGCGCTGGGCGCCGATGTCTACGAAGTCTGGCAGCGCGATTACGACCGGTTGTTCGGACTGCAACGCTATCGCCAGACCACCGGCCATGTGTCGCTCTATTATGACTCGCCCTGGTATGATTTGAATTTCCTGTTGCGGGCCGGACAGTATCTTGCCGGTGACAGAGGGCTCACCTTCCAAGTGACGCGGCGCTTTTCAACCGGCATCGAAATTGGCGCCTTTGTCACCAAGACCAACGTCTCCGCGGCACGATTTGGCGAAGGCAGTTTCGACAAAGGCATTGTCATTCGCATTCCCCTGGGCTGGGTCGCGCCTCTGGAAAGCCAGGGCCAGCTCGCCCTGGATCTGCGGCCGGTTCAACGTGACGGCGGCCAGCCCCTGACGGGAGACGCGTATCTTTACGAAGTAACGCGCGCCACCAGCGAGGGAGAGCTGCTGCGGGGACAAACCCCGCTGCCATTCCGGTAAAACGAGGCACCCGCACTAGGGACAGCCCGTCTCCTTCAGGGCGCCGTCACCGATCCAAGCAGGTGCCGCCTCATCCGTTGCACCAGCGCGTGGGAAATGGCTGTTTCGCCGAACAGCCGCAATCTCGCCTTGAGCCGGGCGATCCGGAAATGAAGCCAAACCCGCCGGTGCGATTGGCCGGCCGCCAGCGCCGCGTCGCGTGTTTCGGACAAGGCCTGCAGCATCAGCCTTACGCTGACGCCACCGGTTTCCATATGACCTTGGATGCGCCTGTCATAAAGGCCTCGAAACCCGGCTTTGTGCAACCGCAGCAGCCAGTCGAAATCCATGGCAATGCGGTAACTTGTATCGAAAAGCCCGATCGCGTCAAACACGTCCCGCCGGCAGATCATGGTGGGATGATTGAGCCTGCCCATGGAAAGGCCAAACCCTTCCATGTAGTTCGCCGCGCCGTCATAGCGATAGACGGGCGTACCCCGCCGGTGAACGGTCAGATCTCCATAAGCGAAGGCGGCCTCCGGATGCGCTTCCAGGCGTTCCACCGCGACGGCCACATTGGCCGGTTCCGGCCAGTCATCGGCATTGACGAAGCTGACATACTTGCCCGTGGCGTGGCGCACCCCCTTGTTGAACGCATCGGAGATGCCGCCGTCCTTTTCGCTGACCCAGAACGCGATCCGGTCTTGGTACCTGCGAATAATATCCACCGAACCGTCGGATGATCCCCCGTCAATCACGATATATTCGAGATCGGACCAGGTTTGCGCCAGCACCGCCTGGATCGTGCGTTCCAACGTTTCAGCGGCGTTGTAGCAAACCGTCACGATGCTGACGCGCGCGGACATCAGTCCTTCCGGACAAAGAGGAAGGCCTGGGTCGCCTTGGCGTCGCCATCAGGCTGGATCGAAAGGCGTTTAAAGCCAAGTCGGGACACCAATGCGAGAATCCTGTCCAGGCTATACTCGTTCATCTGCATCATCGGTTCGTTCCAGGGACGATGATTGACCCAGTTGGCGACAATGTTCAGAGGCGTGATCCGCTTGCGCAGTGCGCTGCCCGCCCGCCGCCACCAAGTCTGGTGCGTCTTCAGATTGATGTGAAGCGCGGCCACGCCGCCCGGCGCCAGGCGTTGCAACAACGCGGCGATGATCTCTTCACCGCGGGCGACGGGGATATGCTGGAAGACGATCACGGAATGGATGAAATCAAAGCCGGGCCCGGCCGGGTCGATTTCGCCCGGCGCGTGGAGCAGTGCGATATTGCGCTGGCCGGCACGTTCGGCGTTGCGCTGCGTCTCCGCCAGCATGCTGTCGGAGATATCGATCCCCGTGGCGTGATCAAATTGCCGGGCCAGCGGCAACAGCAGACGCCCGACGCCACAGCCGAAATCCAGCGCCCGCCCGCGCGCGACCGGACCGAAGCTCTGCTCCGCCGCCGACAAGATGCGCGCGACATGATCGACGCCCGACGCCATGAATTCGCTGATGACGCTCTCGGAGAGGTTTTCGGTGCGGAACTTGTCGATGGAAAGAACGCCGTAATAGGCCTGGTGGCGGCCGTGGCTTTCCCACGAACGGTCCGAAACATCCCCCAGCGTGGCGTGCTTGTGGTCCGTCACCGAGCCGATATTCCCGTCGAAATGAAGCGCATCCTTGTTCCTTTCAGGCGCCGTATAGAAGCGTTCGGCGCCACAATCCCTGCGGCAGAAACTTGAGGTCCGGCGATTTGCGCACCGCCGTCACCGCGACATCGGTCAGTATGACAATAAAGCAAATCGACACCCAGAAAGGCGAAGAATAATAAAGCCCCAACCGGGCAAGATAGAGGACGAAAATCCCAACCCACGAGCCGGTCAGTCCCGCCAGGACCGGCGCCAGCGAATCGCTGCCGCTGCCGGGCAGCAGGGCGCACAGCCGCGTCGCGCACATGCCTGTCCAGAAAACCCAGAAACCGCTGGCCAGAAAAATCAGCGTGCCCAGCAACCCGGTTTCCGACAACAGCCGCGTCAAAAGGGCGCCGGCATCGTCCTTGTTCATGTCCACCAGGGCCGGCACCAGTTCCACATAGTCCGGCATATTCTGATCGTAGGAGGCAGGATGGGCGCCGATCCCGATCCCGATGACAGGCCGGGCGCGGAGATTTTCCAGCATGATCTGTCCATTCACCGCCAGGGCCAGCGCCGACAGCCGATTGCCGCCTTGGGAGACGAGATCGACGGTGCCCTCCAGGCCGGTCTCCTCGAAATTGCCCGGATCGTCGTAAATCATGCCAATGGTGGCGATTTTTTCGACGATACTCTGTCCCGCAAACGCAGAGATCATCAAAGCCACGGCCAGAAGCGATGCCGCCGCGCCGATTGCTTTGCCCCCCAGCCGCCCGCGTTTCTTTTTCTGACGCCTCCGCGCCCGAAACCAGACGAAAGCCGTTGCGGCAACCGCCACGATCATTCCCAGATAGCCGATGATGGACAAGGACGTGGCGAGGCCGCCAAAGATGCATATCGCGGCCCAAAGGGGCATCACCCTCTGCAGCATCGGTGACCGGCGCGGCGTCTCTCCCAGTCCGCCAAGACGGATAAAGGCAAGGCCTGCGCCCATGCAAAGATAGGTCGCCATATGGGCGGGCTCGCCCTCGATCGAATTGGCGCGGAACAAGGCGCCCAGCATGCCGGGCGGCCGCCAGCCGGTGCCGCCGCCGAAGACCTGCAAAAATTCGAAGCTGACGATCTCCGCCCGGAATAGATTGTTGACGAAGAACTGAAAAAGCGCGATCGCGCCGACGACGCCCAGCACGACGGAAGTTCCGTGCAGAATTCTCACCAGGAACTCCTTGCGCTCACGCACCAGCCCCAGAAGCGTCACCACCGTAAGCAGCATCATGGTCAAGCCGGCAAGCTGCACGGCGCCCTTGATCAAGGCCTGACCCCGATAGGGCGATAGAAAAAGCGACACCGCGGCAACCGCGAGAAAGGCGGCGAACGGCCATAGCCAACGATATTCGGAGATGCGCAGCCGCCAATTGCCCGAAACCAGGTTGAACAGGCCCGCCGCGGCCAGGAGAGCCGCCGGAATCAACGCCCAATAAAGCGACGTGGTCCCAATGAGGAACATCGCCGAGCTGATAGGCGCCAGAATGATGAAGGCAAGACCGAGTGTGTACATGAAAATCTTCAGCTTGCCCGGCGGGAGCGTCGTCAGATCGGCAGCCGGCCGTTCCGATCAGTCGCCAGCATAAACATATTGGTCTGACCAATGGAAGTCAGAAACCGGGAGATCAGGCGGCCGCCGAACGTCCCCAAATACTTTATCGCCCAATAGGGAATGCTCATGTGAGGTTTCATCACATAGCTGTCGAGCTTGGCGTTGAAGAGCATGGTTTCGACGGCGATGCGGGTGAACCGGTTCGGCTTCACACCCGAGGTTTCGACCATGGAAGAGCGGCCGAAGAAATGCATGAACCGCGTCAAGGCGCATTCCAAATTATCGACAATGAATGTCCGCTTGCGCGATACGCGCCAGATTTCCTGGAGCGCCGCCTGGGGAACAAGGCAATGATGGATACCCTCATAGCCCACCACCAAATCGAAGCTGCCGCTGCGGAACGGCAATTTTTCCGCGTCGCAGGTCACGAAGGCCCCGGGCTGCGCCACTTTGTAATGGTCATAGCGTTTTTCCGCCAACTCCAGCAGGCTTGACGAGATATCCGCCAGCACGACATTGGGACCAAGCAGGCCGGCGAGATGGGCTTCCATGCCGCCGCCGCCGAACACAAAAAGAATGGACGGCGACGGCCCCAAATCGGCTGCCATCTGCCGCAACAGTTTGGCGCCCGCCATATACTCGTCTTGCGCGATCTTGGGATAATTGTACGGCTTGTTGATCAAAAACTCATAGAGTTCCGGATCCATCGGCTCCGCCTCCGTGCCATAGGCGTCCGCCTCGCGCGCGTTGTTGGCGCTGAGATGGTCGGGCAACAGGGAAATCATCCGCCCCTTGGTGGCCGCGAAGAAGCCGCAGCGCCCGCACGTCATGCCGTCGTCCGCCGGCGACCAGTTCACGGCGCAGCAACGCGGACATTCCACGGTATCGCGGAAAAACGCCTCGTGCGGGTTCGCCATCTCGTCCTCCGGTCAGCCGCCGCGCTCGCGCTGGAACGCCGCATAAGTCTGCTCCAGCCCCTCGCGCAATCCGGTCTTGGCGGACCACCCTGAAGAGTTCAGCAGTGAAACGTCCAACAGCTTGCGTGGGGCTCCGTCGGGCTGGCCGGAATTGTAAGCAAGGCCTCCCTGGAAACCCACCACATCCTTGATGAGGAAGGCCAGTTCGGCGATCGAAACGTCCTGCCCGGTCCCGACATTGACATGCTTCTCGTCGGAATAGCTGCGCATCAGGAAAACAAGCGCGTCCGCAAGATCGTCGACAAACATGAATTCGCGGCGGGGCTTGCCGCTGCCCCACACCTCGACCTGCGCCGCGCCGGCTTGCTTGGCGATGTGCATCTTGGCCAGCAAGGCTGGAATCACGTGACTCATTTGCAGGTCGTAATTGTCGCCCGGGCCATAAAGGTTGGTTGGCTGGGCGGAGATAAAATCAAGCCCGTACTGGCGCCTGTAGGCGGCGCACAATTTGAGGCCCGCGATCTTTGCGATTGCGTACCACTGGTTGGTCGGCTCCAGCGGGCCGGACAGAAGCGCATCCTCGCGCATCGGCTGGGGCGCCTCGCGCGGATAGATACAGGACGAGCCGAGATAGAGAAATTTCTTCACCCCCGCGCGGCGGGCGCTTTCCGCCACATTCTGGGATATGGCGAGATTGTCGTAGAGAAAATCGGCCGGATACGTGGCGTTGGCATGGATGCCGCCTACCCGTGCGGCGGCCATGAACACCGCGTCCGGCTTGTACTCGGCGAACCACTGCTCGGTTTCCGCCTGACGGGTCAGATCCAGTCGGTCGCGCGCGGCCGTCAAAACCCGGCAATCCTCGCGCGCCAAGCGCCGCACCAGCGCCTGCCCCACCATTCCACCATGGCCCGCGACGAAGACGCTGCGGCCCGACAGTGGAAATAAAACAGGCGCGGTCATGTCCTAGCCACTGAGTCTTTGCGAGGCGTTGCCGCGCGATGTTGCCGAAAAGCCCGCCTCGTGCATGGCCGCTTCGCCGCGCGCCAGCTCAAGGTCATGTTCCACCATCATCGTTACCAGGCCTTTGAAGCTGGTCTTGGGCTGCCAGTTCAGCGCATTGCGCGACTTGGAGGGATCGCCCAGCAGGTAGTCGACTTCGGTGGGACGCAGATAACGCGGATCCAGTTCGACATATTTCTGCCAGTCCAGGCCGGCATAGTCGAACGCCAGCTCGACGAACTCCTTGACGCTGTGCGCCTCGCCGGTGGCGACGACATAATCGTCCGGCTTTTCCTGTTGCAGCATCAGCCACATCGCCTCGACATAGTCGCCGGCAAAACCCCAGTCGCGCTTTGCATCCAAATTGCCCAGATAAAGTTTTTCCTGCAGCCCGGACTTGATGCGGCCGACCGCGCGCGTGATCTTGCGGGTGACAAAAGTTTCGCCGCGGCGCGGGCTTTCATGATTGAACAGGATGCCGTTGGAAATGAAATAGCCGTACGCCTCGCGGTAATTGACCCCGTACCAATGCGCCGCCACCTTGGCGACCGCATAGGGACTGCGCGGATAGAAGGGGGTGGCTTCGCTTTGGGGCGGTTTGGCGGCGCCGAACATTTCCGAAGAGCCCGCCTGGTAGAAGCGCACACCCTTGCCGGTGCGGCCGATATAACCGCGCATGGCCTCCAGCAATCGCAGCGTGCCCATCCCCACGGCCTCGCCGGTATATTCGGGTACGTCGAAGGACACTTTCACATGGCTCTGGGCGCCGAGATTGTAGATCTCGTCCGGCTCGACTTTTTCCAGAATGGTGCGCAGCGCCGACGCATCCGTCAAATCGCCGTAGTGCAACTGCAGCTTGGCGCCGGCAACATGCGGATCGTGATAGATGTGATCGATACGGTCGGTATTGAACAGGCTGGCCCGGCGCACAATGCCATGCACCTCATAGCCCTTGGAGAGCAGGAGCTCCGACAAATAGGAGCCATCCTGCCCCGTTACGCCCGTGATAAGTGCCCGCTTTGCCATTGCCATAGTCCCTATGTCCGTCAGACGGCGCGCAACACGCCCGTCACATTCCAGCTGGAGCTGGTCGCGGCCTTTCGATAATCGTTGAAATCCCGAAGCGCAACCGGCGCGAAGCCCGCTTTGGCGGCAAAACCGTCCAATTCCTCAGGGAAAAAATACCGCATGACATGGTCTTCCTGGACCGTCTGCATGCTCTTGCCGCCCTCAAGCCGTTCCAGCTCAAAATGGACCGTGCAGAGGTTTTTGGCCTCGTCCAGGGTGGCATGGGTCCGCCGGACCAGCGTGCCGGATGGGCCGTCCACTTGGCGCTCACGCGCGCCCGGCCGATCCTGAATGACCGCCGGCCCGTACCAGACGTCGAAGATGAACGGCGCGCCTGTGGGAAGATGGCGCCGGACATTCGACAAGGCGGCAATCACTTCCTGATCGGTGCGCTGGTAGCCCAGCACGGCAAACATCATGATGGCGGCATCGAACGGCGCGCCAGGCAAGGCGGCATCCTGCACATTGCCCAAGACAAAGCTGGTGCGCTCGGTCACGCCGGCCGCCGCCGCCTTGGCGCGCGCCTGCTCCAGCATGCTCGGCGACAAATCCACACCGGTGACCCGATAGCCGCGCAGCGCCAGGGGGATCGCATGATTGCCGGTGCCGCAGCCGAAGTCCGCCATGGCGGAAATTTTCCCGTTCCGGCTGAACTCGCCGGCCAGTCTTTCAAGCACGTCGCACTCGGAGGCATAGTCCTTCTCGCCATAGAGCGCATCATAGGCGCCCGCATAGCCCGGGCCGAAAACCGTCATGACAGAATCTCGCGCATGGCGCCTATCACTTCGCTGGTCTGATCGTCGGTTATCGCAAGGCCCGACGGCAGATAAAGGCCTTGCCGGTAAATGCGCTCGGTGACGGGCAATTTCTGGTCCCGGAACAGCCCCATCTCATGGAAGACGGGCTGCTGGTGCATCCCGAGGAAAAAGGGACGGGTTTCAATATTCTTCTTTTTCAAGGCCAGGGCCAGATCTTCCGCCTTCATGCCCCGGCCCTCATCCACCAGCACGGCATACATCCAGTAATTGATCCGCGCCCAGTCCCGCTGCATGGGGAGTTGCAGACCCTGCACGCCGGCCAGACCCTCATTGTATCGCGCGCCCATATGGCGCTTGCGGGCCAGTATGTCATCCATGCGCTCAACCTGCGCCACGCCGATCGCCGCCTGCAGATTGGTGAGACGGAAATTGTAGCCCAGCTCCTCATGAAAAAAGCGGCGCGGCTGGAAACACAGATTGCGCAACGACCGCGAACGTTCCGCCAGGACGGGGTCGCTGGCCAAAACCATCCCGCCTTCTCCGGTCGTCACCAACTTGTTGGCGAAAAAGCTGAAGGTGGAAATGGTCCCCAATCCACCGCAACGCCGCCAGGCATTGTTGCCGCCCCGGCGGGAATGATACTCGCAACCATGCGCCTGGGCGGCATCCTCGATGATGGCCAGGTCGTGCTTCTCGGCCAGATCCTGGATGACATCCATGTCGACGGGATGACCATACATATGGATCGGCATGATGGCCTTGGTGCGGGACGTCACCGCCGCAGCGGTCTGGTCAAGGTCCATGCAATAGGTGAAGGGATCGCAGTCCACCAGAACCGGCTTGGCGCCGGCCCGTACCACCGCAAGCGCGCAGGAAATGATGGTGAAGCTGGGCATGATGACTTCATCGCCCGGCCCCAGTTTCAGCGCATCGACCGCAACCTGCAGAGCCGTCGTGCCATTGGAAACGGCGATGCCCTGGGCCATGCCGCAATAGCCCGCCCAATTCCGTTCAAACTGCTCGATGTATGAGCCGGCCGAGGAAATCCAGCCGCTCTCCAGGCAGTCGAGCACATACTGACGTTCCTTGCCCGCGAGCAAAGGCTCATTGGTCGGGATCATTGTCAGAAACGGTCCTTTTCCTGAACGCCGGAATAAGGACCTTGCTTGACTTCCAGCAGGACAGTGTCCTCCAGCAGCCGAAAACCATGACCGCCGCTGACCAGCGCAACCGCGTCACCCACCGTCATTTCGCGCGTCGTCACCAGGTTCCTGTCATCGTCATACAGATCGATAAGCATCCTGCCTTGCTGCACCACAAGGACTTCCGATGTTCCGGTGACGGTACGGGTCACCGGGCGGTGACTGTGGCGCGGAATAACGCCGCCGGCCGGATAGACGACGTTGCCCATCTGCAGATTGTAGTCATTGGGGGTGTAGAACTCGGTCTGAAGCGGCGCCGGCCGGGACCGCACCAGAATGCACAGCACCTTGCCCTGGTGACGAACGGTTTCAACCCGGTCATCCGTCACTGAAGCGATGGGGAGTTGAGCGTCGGCAGCAGTCATGCAATTTGCGGCGCAAAAACGATTTCCCCCTGTCGCTATCACCCCTGCCAGAAATTGTCCATGCCGGCTATTTTTTTTAGCATTACAATGGCTTATACGCTTTTTGACTCGCCTGGAAATGCCGTTTGCCCGTATACGCGGCGAGGCCATCAGGCTATAGACACTCGGCAAAAGGCTGGCTTTTCATGCGCATTCTTGTGACGGGCGGAACTGGGTTTATCGGTTCGGCGGTGGTTCGCCACATCGTGCGCGACACCCCTCATTCGGTGATCAATCTCGACAAGCTTACCTATGCCGCCAACCCGGCCGCCGTGGCCGAAGTCGAAGCCGATTCCCGCTATCTTTTCGTCAAAGGCGACGTTTGCGACGCCGCAGCCATGGCGGAGGTGTTTTTCATGCACCGGCCCGATGCCGTCATGCACCTGGCGGCGGAAAGCCATGTCGACCGTTCCATCGACGGGCCGGCCGCCTTTATCCAGACCAATCTGGTCGGCACGGCCAGCTTGCTGGATGCCGCGCGGCACTATTGGTCGGGCCTGAAAGGCGCGGCCAAGGAGGGTTTCCGCTTTCACCACGTCTCCACCGATGAAGTATTCGGCAGCCTGGGGCCGGACGGCCAGTTTCGCGAAGACACGCCCTATGCGCCCAATTCGCCCTATTCCGCCAGCAAAGCCGGTTCGGATCATCTGGTTCGAGCCTGGCACCATACCTTCGGCCTGCCGGTGGTGATGAGCAACTGCTCCAACAATTATGGGCCCTGGCAATTTCCCGAAAAACTGATCCCCCTCACCGCCCTCAAGGCTTTGGCGCGCGAGGAACTACCGGTCTATGGCCAAGGCGAAAATGTGCGCGACTGGCTCTTCGTCGAGGACCATGTCAGCGCGCTGATGACCATCCTCAGCCGCGGCCGGGTCGGGGAAACCTACAATGTCGGCGGCAATGCCGAACGGCGCAACATCGATGTGGTGAAGGCGATCTGCGCCATCGTGGACGAGATCGCCGCCGACGGCGGCCCGCCCCGCGCCGAGAAAATCCGTTTCGTGACAGACCGGCCCGGTCACGACCTGCGCTATGCCATCGATGCTTCCAAGATCAAGCGCGAGTTGGGCTGGACGCCGGCGCAAAGCTTCGACAGCGGGCTGCGCCGGACGGTGCATTGGTATGCCGACAATCACCAGAAGCTCAAAAGCGCGGCCTATCGCGGCGAGCGGCTGGGCGTGATGGCGGCTTCGCACTAGCCATGGATATCCGGACGGAACAGACCGGTCTGGACGGCCTGGTGATCGTGCATCAGCAGATCGCGGGCGACGAGCGCGGCTATTTCCAGGAAGTCTATCGCGACGATGTGTTTCGTCCCCTGGGCGTCGGCATGGCGGTGATGCAAATCAACAAATCGCGCTCCGCGAAAAACGTGGTCCGGGGCCTGCATTTTCAATGGGACCGGCCGCTGGCAAAGCTGATGCGCGTCACCCTGGGCCGCGCCTTCCTGGTCGCGGTCGATATCCGCAAGAATTCGCCCACCCTGGGCAAGTGGTACGGCCGGGAGTTTCACCAGGGCGAATATGCCCAGCTTTACGGCGAGCCCGGCTTCGCGCGCGGTTTTTGCGCCCTGACTGATTTTGCGGAAATCGAATATCTCGGCACCGCGACCTACAACCCAAACGGGGAATCCGGTATCCGCTGGGACGATGCGGAAATCGGCATTGCATGGCCACTGGATGGCGCCCCCACGCTTTCGGCCAAGGACCGCGACGCCCAGAGCCTGCGCCAATGGCTGGCGCGGCCGGAAGCGGATCGTTTCCGGTCATGAAGGTCGCGGTCGTTGGCGCCAATGGACAGCTTGGCCAGGATGTGGCGAGGGCGTTTGGCGCCCGCGGCCATGCCGTCACGCCCCTCACCCATGCCGAGATCGAAATCTGCGATGCCGGGCGTGTTCGTTCGGTGCTGCAAAGCCTGTCGCCGGATCTTGTGATCAATACCGCGGCCATGCTGCAGGTGGACTTGGCCGAGGACGAGCCCGGGCGCGCTTTCGCCGTCAATGCCTTGGGCGTGCGCAATCTGGCGCGGCAGGCCGGACAGGACGGCTTTGCCCTGCTGGAGTTCGGCACCGACTATGTTTTTGACGGCGCCAAGAACGCGCCCTATGTCGAAAGCGACACGCCTCACCCCTTGGGCGTCTACGCTGCTTCCAAACTGGCGGGCGAGCATTTCGTGCAGGCCTATGCGCCCAAGCATTTTATCGTGCGGGTATCAGGCATCTATGGCGCGGCGCCTTGCCGGGGCAAGCAAGGTGAGAATTTCGTGCGCACCATGCTGCGCCTGGCCAAGGAGCGTGGCCAGGTCCGTGTGGTGGAGGACGAAATTCTGACCCCCACTTTCACCGCCGACATCGCCGCACGGCTGCCCGACCTGGTCGAGACGCAAGCTTATGGTCTTTATCATCTGACAGCGGGCGGACAATGCTCCTGGCATGAATTCACCCGCGCCATCTTCGATCTGGCGAAGACTGACGCCGAACTGCTTGCCACGACCCGCGCCGACTTTCCCACCAAGGCCAGGCGGCCGGCTTATTCCGTGCTGGAAAACGCCGCCTTCAAGAAGCTGGGGCTTGCCGACCTGCCGCAATGGCGCGACGGCCTGGCTCGCTATATGCGCGAAGCAGGTTTGGCGTGAGCGGCGCACCCTTGGCGATTGTCCTGACCGGCTCCATCAAGCCGGCCGCCACCTTTGTCGCCGTCACCGATATCGCCCAGCGGCGGGCGCAGTATCTGGAAGCGCTGAATTTTTACCGCCGGTTCGCACCGGTTTTTTTCCTGGAAAATTCCACCTATGACCTGGCGGCGGACGCCGATTTCTCCCTGGATAGCGTGGTGCACCGAAAGTTTTCGATGCTGCCGGAGATGGAACGCGGCAAGGGCTATCAGGAATTCGCCATGATGGATGCCTGGTACGCAGAGGAAACCGAGCGCCCCCTGCGCTTCCTCAAGATCACCGGACGCTATCTGGTGCAGAACGTCGCCGCTCTGCTGGAGGAATGCCGCCGTGCCCCGACGGTAGATATCCTCATCGATCGCTACCGCCCGCTCGGTGTGGCCTTGACCAGCCTGTTTTCCGCCAGCTGGCTTGCCTATGGCGCCCATCTCAAAGGCCTCCATCGCGAGATGGATGACTCTCAGGGCATCTGGGCCGAGCATGTCTATTACCGCGCGCTGGCGGGCAATGTCGCGGCGCGGGCCTTTGCACATGAGCCCAATGTCCATGGTCTGAGCGGCAGTACCGGCATCAGCATGCAATCCCCGGCCTGGAAGCGGCGCATCAAACAAGTCCTGCGCAGCCTGGACGCCGCCAGTGGCTGCAGGGAATTGCGCTGGCGCCGCTAGCGCAGCGCGGCGTCGAACAGGCCGAACATCCGGCGGCGGTAATTGTCATAGGACAATTCGCGCAACCGCGCCTTGCCCTTTTCCACCAGCGCCGCTTTCAAGGCTTCGTCCCTCAAGACCATCCTCAGCTTGGCGGCCAGGTCAGAAGGATCGGCGGGATCAAAGCGCAGCGCGGCGTCTTTGACCTGTTCCTCCACCCCCGGCAGATCCGAAATCACCGCCGGCGTGCCGAAGGCAAAGGCTTCCAAAGTCGGGATGTTGCTGGGCCCGAACCATGTCGGCATCACCAGCGCCGCGGCGTTGCGATACAGCTGGGGCATCTTTTCGTCCGGTACATAACCCAGATAGCGCACGCGCGCACCAAGCCCCAGCGAGTCGATGCGGTCGAAGATCGCCTGGTCGCCCGGCTTGCGCGAGCCGCTGAGCACCAGACGCAGGTCCGGAAACTCCGCCGCCACTTGGGCAAAGGCGGTGAGCAGGTTGAGGTGATTTTTATGCGCCCACAGCTGCGCCGGATAAAAAAGATAAGGTTGCGGCATCGCCTCGCCCAAATCGGGATGAGCGGAAAGCTCGAACAGGCGCGGCAGCACCTGGTAGACAACATGGGTCTTGGCCGGACCGGCGCCATAATGCCTGGCGATTTCGCGGCGCAACTCTTCGGATTCCACCATCACCTGATCGGCATTGGCCAAACCCTGCCGGAAAATGACGTCCCGCACCCGCAGCCCATTGCCCTCCCGCACTTCCGGAAAGTGGGGAAAATAGACATGGGCGATATCCGCCATGCAGAAGATATTGCGCGGGCGGCAAAGGACGGAGTCCAGGCCCGTCACCGGAAACAGTACCGTCCGGGCGCGATGACGCGCCGCGATCCGGTTGAGCGGAAAGAACGGCCGCAGCAACGGCAAGAGCCCGGGCGCCATTACCGCCAGGCGCCGCAACACCCGCGCCAGAAGCCCGCCAAAACGCCCGATCTCGACGAAACGGAATTCGGGAAACAGCACCCGGAGAGGATGACCGTCCGGATAGGCCTGATAGTGCATCACCAGCACATCCAGGTCATCCTGCGCCGCCCGATAATCGTTCAAGGCATGAAGAATGTTGAGCGCCCATTGATGCGAACCGCCGCCGGAGGGATCAATGTCGGAGAGTACGGCGATGGTACGGCGCATGCTGGCCTCGAAAAACGCCGGAACTTGCGATTTCCAGAGGCCTATGGTCAAGTCGGCGCGCCTTTTTGGACGCCGCTTTTTGAACGCGCCTGCAACGATCCGCCAGCCTCATTGCCTGTTGTGCGGCCAGTCCGGAACGGCCCTCTATCGCCAACTGCAGGATCAGCTCTATGGCGTCAGCGGCCGCTGGGACTTGTCGCAATGCCGCGCCTGCAAGCTGGCCTGGCTGGACCCTCAGCCCGCCGATTTTGCCGCGCTCTATGCGCACTATTATACCCATGGCGAAACGGCGCCCCGAAATTGGCGGGCGCGGCGGCGTCTGCGCAGCGATCAAATCAGCCTTGTCGCCGCCAAGCTGGCGCTGGGTTATTCGGTCAAAGCCTCCCTGGGCGAGCGGTTTGCCGCGCGATTGCGAAATCTTTTTCGGCCCAGCAGGGAAATGGCGGCGATGCGGCTGGCCGGCTTGCCGGCGCCCGCGCGCGGCGCGGTCCTGGACGTCGGCTGCGGCAGCGGCACGCTCATGGCCGCGCTCCAGGAGGTGGGCTGGGAGGCCGTGGGCTTGGAGGCGGACCATAAGGCGGTGTCCGCGGCCCGCGCCAAGGGCCTTGCCGTACACCATGGATTGATGGGACAGGTTGCCTTTGGCGACAAGCGCTTTGCCGTCATCATCCTCAATCATGTCATCGAGCATGTCGCCGATCCCATCGCATATCTGCGCGAATGCGGGCGATTGCTGGCTCCGGGCGGGCGCATTGTCGTCCTGACCCCCAATTTGGACGGCTTTGCCCATCGCCGCTTTCGGGCTGCTTGGCGCGGATTGGAAATTCCGCGGCATCTGATGATTTTTTCGCCCGCCTCCTTGCGCGCCACCGGCGAGCGCGCAGGCCTTGGCATGATCGAAGCCGCGACTTTGGTGCGCGGCGCGCGATTCATGTATACCCAGAGCGTGCGCATGCGCGCCGGACACACCAGTATAGAAGGCGGCGGCGCGGCCCCGTTAACGGGAAAAGTCCTGCGGCTGGTTATGAGTTATGTTTTCCAAGGCCTGGAATGGCTCGCCCTCCTCGGCGATCCCAATGCCGGAGATGAGATTTTGATGCAGTTCTCTATCAGCGGAAAATCAGCATGAAGGGAATTATTCTGGCGGGCGGCAAGGGAACGCGGCTTGCCCCTATCACCAACATCGTCAGCAAACAACTGCTGCCGGTGTTCAACAAGCCGATGGTCTATTACCCGCTTTCCACCCTGATGCTGGCCGGCATCCGCGACATCGCGGTCATTTCCACGCCGCACGATCTGCCGCAATTCCGCAGGCTTCTGGGCGACGGCTCGCAATGGGGCCTTAAGCTCAGCTACATCACCCAGGAAGAGCCCAATGGCCTGGCCCAGGCCTTTGTCCTGGGCGCGGACTTTATCGGCGCCGACCGCTGCGCCCTGATCCTGGGCGACAATATCTTCTATGGACACGGCTTGCCGGACCTCATGCAGCGCGCCGTCGGACGCGAAACCGGCGCCACGATTTTCTCCTATATCGTCGGTGACCCGGAACGCTATGGCGTGGTGGAATTCGATCGCGATCACAAAGCCATCAGCATTGAGGAGAAACCGAAACAGCCGCGCTCGCGGCACGCCGTGACCGGCTTGTACTTCTACGACAGGCAAGTGGTCGAGCTGGCGCGGCAGCTCAAGCCTTCGGCGCGCGGCGAATATGAGATCACCGATCTCAACAATCTTTACCTCCGGCAGGGCAAGCTGCATGTCGAAACCATGGGCCGCGGCTTTGCCTGGATCGATACCGGCACCCATGATTCGCTGCTGGAAGCGGGCGAATATGTGAGAATGGTGGAGCACCGTCAGGGCCTAAAGATCGCCTGTTTGGAAGAAGTGGCCTGGCGCCGGGGCTTCATCTCCCGCGAGCAGCTGAAGGCGGCCGGCGAGAGCCTGAAATCCAGCGACTATGGCCGCTATATCCTGGACCTGGCTGAAGGCCGGCTGGACTAGCGGCAAAGCCCCAGCAGGAACCGCAGCGGCGCCGTCATCTCCGCCTCCGTCAGCGCCTGAGGTTCGCCCGGCTGCGAGAGCGGCTGTGCCCGTCCTGTGATCCTGTCGTAGAGATAAATCGCGCGGCCGGCCGGGATCGCGCCGCCTTGCTCGCTGTGAAATTCGCCGTCCCTCGCCTTCAGGAGAGCGAGATCGCATTCGGCGGCAAACAGGAAAAGAACGTTGACGTCATTGTTTGCGCCCTTGGTCCAGGTCAGCCTGTGCTCGCGTTCCACGCCATCGTGACGAATGCGCACCGGCGTGGATGCAAGATCGACGGGAGCCAATGACAGCGCCCGTGTGGCGCCTTCGGCAAGGATGCCGGCTTTGCGCATCGCGGCATGGGCGGCGCCGATAGCGGGCTGCAAATCCGGAAGCTGGGGCACCAACAGAGTGCCGCCTTCGTACAACAGCAGCTCCTCGAACAATTCGCGCACCAGCAGCGCGGGATTGGCGCGCTCCTCGCCATTGTCGGCCCGTCCGGTGAAAAGGGAGAATTTTCCCGGATTGACGCGGGCAGCCGCGCCGCGCCGCACCACCGGCAGATAGCGCCCATTGAGCAGGAAGGTGCCACCGCCCGACAGCCAGAACCAGCTCTCCGGCGCGGCGGCGGCGCGGAACGCCACGTCATTCTCGATCAGGTCACCCGGCTCCACGCGGTCCAGATCAACGCGCAGGACTTCAGCGTCCGGGAAGATCGTCGTCCCCGCCCGCAGCCGCGCAATCTGATAGAAGCGCGGCATCAGCCCTCCGACATATAACCCATCGTGGCGTAGGTGATGCCGATGCCTTCCAGCTCGCGCCGGTTGAACATGTGCCAGCCGTCGAACAGAAGGACGGGTTTCTTGCGTCCCTGCAAGGCCTGAACCACATTGAACTTGTTGTTCAGATAGTGGTTGTTCATGACCAGGATGGCGTCGGCGCCGTGCACCGCTCCCGCCAAATCCTCCGCCGGGGTATAGCCCAAGGCGCGGATGTCCGCCTCGCCGACGACGAAATCCTTGATCACCAGATTTGACTTATTCAGCGACTTGATCAGCTCCAGTGCCACGCTGTCGCGATAGTCGGACGTCTCCGGCATCCCCTTGAAAGCAAGGCCCACGAGCAGGATTTTCATCGTCTCGACATTGAGCCCATGGCGGCCGGCAAACTTGTTCAGCTTGGACAGGACATACTTCGCGCCTTGTCCATTTATCGCGCGGCTGGCCTTGCCCAGGCTGGGCTTCATGGCGGTGGCCACCTGGGGATGGGAATAGAGATAAGGATCCTTGGACAGGCACAGGCCCGCGACGCCGGGACTGGGCATTGGAATGGGATTGCGCGGATATCCTTCATTGGCCGCCTGGATCAGGCGAAAGGCGTCCTCGTTGAATTCATCGCACAGGAAGGCGACTTCGTTGGCGAACGAGAACACCAGGTCCCGGAACGTGTTGTTCATCAACTTCACCATTTCGGCGGCTTCCAGCGAGCCGACTTCGACAATGGTGTTGGTGATTTCCCCGAACAGCCGCGCCGTCATCTCCACACTGGTGGCATCGACGCCGCCGACAATCTGCGGCAGCGTCCTCAGCTCTTCCAGCGCGCTGCCTTCCGCCGTGCGTTCCGGAGCGAAAGCAAGGAAGAAGTCGCGGCCGGCAACCAGGCCGGACGATTCCAACACGGGCAGAACTTCCTTCCGCGTGGTGCCCACAGGCACGGTGGACCGAAGCACCACCAGATCGCCGCGCTTCAGAACCTTGGAAATGGTGGCGGCGATGGCGCGTATCATGCCCATGTCGGGCTGCTTGTCGGCATTGACCGGGGTGCCCACCGAAATCAGATGGATGTCGGCCGCATGCTCGTCGGCGCGGCTGGTCAAGCGCAGGGGATTGGTATCGGCCAGCGACAGCAGCAGGGACTCCAGGCCTTTCTCGTAAAAGGTGGGCTGGTTCTTGCGCAGCTTGGCCAGCACGTCCTCATTGGTGTCCACACCGATCACGGACATCCCGGCATTGGCCAAGGTGCAGGCGAGCGTCAGGCCGACAAAACCCAGCCCGTAAACCGCGACCGTTTTCTCCTCGATCAGCGAAATGAGAATATCGGCGAGCCGCACGACGTCTTTCAACTTCCCGGCTTCGTCGATCAGCACCAGCTTGTCGTATTTGCGGTAGTCGGTCCCGCGCTGGCGCGCCTTCTCGATCACCGCCTGGCGCATCATCTTGGAGCTGAGACGGTAATCCACCGTAACAGGATCGAACTTGGCAATCACATCGATGGGCGCGTCGACGCTCACATCACGGGCAAGGCCGCGGCGGACATCTCCATCGGTGACGACACCGATAACCTTGCCGGCATCGTCCACCACAACGGCGATGCCGGCGATGAACCTGTTGCTGGGCTGGCTGCCCATAAGGCGCACCGCCTCGCGAATGGACGTCGTACGCTTGATCACAGCTTGGAATGTCATAACCGTCCGGACAGTTCGTTGAGAGAAGATATATGCGGCATTCCCGCGGGCAGATGGCCTTCGCGGTCCACCAGAATGGAGTCGATACCGGCCTCTGCGCTGAGCTCGCGATCGGCGACATCATCGCCCACCACCAGCATGCCCTGCGCCGCCGCGCCGGTCGCCGCGCCGATGCGCGCCAGATGACCCCTGCCCTTGGCAAGGTCCGGCTGGCTTCCAAGCACTTCGACGAAACGCGCGCGCAAACCGGCGGGCACCTTGCGCTCGACGAAATAGGACAGCTCAGCCTGCGGCACGGAGGAGGAAAGGCAAATCACCCGGTCCCGCTTGAGCAGCGCCTCCAGGCAGGGCAACGCATCGTCGAACAGCGCCGCGCCATCCAGCGCCGCGCGATTGCGCTCAAAAAGCGCTTCGCTCATCGCATCAAAATCGGCGTGACTGACCTCGAGTCCGGCGCCATGCGCGATTTTTTGGAAGATGACGCGACGCGGCTCGCCGGAGTAACGGCGATAGAGTTGCGCGACATCCTGCAGTGCCATGGATACGCCTCGTTCCGACAACCAATCACGCACGACGCCCGCGAAAGAAACCGTCTTGGCCGCCATCGAATCGAACAATGTTCCGTCCCAGTCGAATATGAAGACCAGCTTGTGTCGAAGGTCCTGAGGCAAGCATGTATCCAGCATAGTAGAAATTATTCAGAAAATCCGGGGCGTTAGCGCCATCTCGAAACAAACGGCTATTGCGTTGCACCCACCGCCTCGCTAAAAGCGGACCGGCTGGTTCCTTTGCAAAGAGGGGTAAGGCATATCCAGCCAAGTGCTTCCCGTAAAGGGTTTTTTTGCCAACGCCGCCCCGCGGCAATGAGGGTCAAACAGTGCTTTTAATCGCGGAGTTTTGCCAGAACCATAATGGAGATTTTGACACCCTCCGCCGCATGATAGACGCCGCCGCGGAGGGCGGCGCCACGCACGGCAAAATTCAAACCATCTTCGCTGACGATGTCAGTTTCCGGCCCGAATTCGAGACCGGCGAAACCGCCCCCGATGGCCGGACGCTGACGATCAAGCGGCCCTTTCAGGCGGAGGTCGACCGCCTGCGCCCGCTGGAAATTTCGTATGAGCAGCACCGCAAGTTCGGCGACGCCTGCAACAGCGCCGGCATCGCGCCGCTGACCACCGCCTTCAATCTCAGCACCGTTCCTTTCATCCGCGAGCTGGGCTGGAAGGCGATCAAGATCGCCTCCTATGATTGCGGCTCCCTGCCGCTGATCCAGGCCGTGGCCGACAATTTCAGCGAGGTCATCGTCTCCACCGGCGCCACCTATGACGAGGAAATCGCCGCCGCCGCCGCCGTGCTCAATGAGCGCAAGAAAAGTTTCAGCCTGCTGCATTGCGTGACGATCTATCCCACGCCGCTCAGCGAGATGAATTTGGCCAGGATGGAATATTTGCGCCAGTTCACGCCATCCGTCGGCCTGTCGGACCATTCGCTGGTCGCGCGCGACGGCGTCAAGGCGGCGCTGGCCGCCATCCATCTCGGTGCGTCCGTCATTGAGCGCCATTTCACCATTCTCCCCCCCGAAGCCAGCCGGGACGGCAAGGTTTCGGTGACCAAGGAGCATCTGCGCCAGATCAACGACTTCGCCGGCCTCAGCAAGGCCGATCAAGCGCAATATCTGAAAGACAATGTGCCGGAATTCGCCTCCATGATCGGCGCGGCGCAGCGCGAGCTCAGTCACGACGAGCTGCTGAACCGCGCTTACTATCGGGGCCGCTTCAGCAACAAGGTCGCGGGACGGCAGATTTTCAACTGGGAAAGAGACGCCGCGCTTGCGCTCTCTCCGGTGACATCATTGGCGGGAGAATAGCATGGGTAGCGTGGGCGATGGCATCAAGGCGGGATCCGCGAGCTGGACCTTTGCCGGCGACGTGGCCAAGGGCTTCGACGACCATGTCTCCAAGTCGGTGCCCCTTTACCATGAAGGCCACCATCTCACCTGTGAACTGAGCGATTTCTTCATCAAAAAAGATTCCGTCTGCTACGAGATCGGTTCCTCCACCGGTTCGCTGACCGCCAAGCTCGCCAAGCACAATGAGAACAAGCCCGGAGCGCGCTTTGTCGGGATCGATATCGAGCCTGAAATGGTCAAAATGGCGAACCACAAAATCCGGGAACATGGCGGCCAGAAAAACCTGGAATTCATCGCCGATGACATTTTGCAGATGGAACTCGAACCCTGCGACATGATCGTTTCCTACTATGTCGTTCAGTTCGTGCGTCCCTCGATGCGCCAGCAATTGATCGACAAGATCTACAAGTCCTTGAACTGGGGCGGCGCCTTTGTGCTGTTCGAAAAGGTGCGCGGCGCGGACGCCCGCTTCCAGGACATCTCGGCGCGGCTGTATGACGATTACAAGCTGGAACAGGGCTATTCGCCCGAGGAGATTGTCTCAAAATCCCGCAGCCTCAAAGGCGTGATGGAACCCTTCTCCACACAGGGCAACATCGACATGCTCAAGCGGGCCGGGTTCCAGGACATCATGACGGTTCAGAAATACATCTGCTTCGAAGGCTTTCTCGCAATCAAATGACCACAATCGACCGCCCGCCGCCCTCATTTCGCATCAATTCCTTCGAAGAACGGCTGGAAGAAAAAAACAAGTTCGACGGCAACCTGGTCCATGGCGCCGGAAAGTTTCACGCCGTCACAAATCGCAGCGGCGTAAACCGCCCCTCGTCCGGCTATCTCATCCCCGAGCACGCCAAAGTCGTCGAGGATACGGGGCGCGAGCGTTATGTTCGCAAGCCGGGCTTCTGGGAGGATGTCAATGAGTGCCCGGCCTGCCGCTCACCCAAGCGCCACTTCTTTCTCAGCCGCATGGGTCTGGACATCTACCGGTGCGAGGCCTGTTCGCATCGCTATATGAGCCCAAGGGTGACGTTCGCGGCGGTCGGCGAAATCTACCGCGATGACCGGACGGCCGCCGACATCTATACCCAGCCGCTGCAGATTCAGATCGACGAGATCAAGTATCAATACGGCCTGGACCTGATCGAGCAGTTGAATCCGCCGGCACGCGACAAGATCATGGATATCGGCTGCGGCGCCGGCGTCTTCCTGAAGATGGCGGACCGCAACAAATGGCGGCACTGCATCGGCATCGACATCAACGAGAATTACAGCGACATCTACAGCCAGACGTCCGGCGTTCAGTTCATCAATTCCTCCTTCGAACGGATGGATCCGGAAAAGATCGGCCGCGATTACGACGTCATCTCAATGTGGAGCGTGCTTGAGCACCTTTACGATCTCCACTACATCCTCGACCGCATCAACGAAATGCTGAAGCCGGGCGGGCTGTTGTTCATCCTGGTGCCCAATGCCGCATCCCTGGCGACCCGGCTGATGCGCGAACGCTCCCCGACCTTCAACTGGAAGCATGTCAGCCATTTCACCCCGCAAAGCCTGAAAACGCTGATGGAACTGCACAAGTTGAAGTGCGAGCATTTCGAGACGGTGATAACCGAGATCGACAATGTGAAAAGCTACATGTCGGGCGAATATCCCTATCACGGACACGGCGATCCCGAGCACCTGTTCGACTGGATCACGCCGGAATATCTGCACCGCAATTTCCTGGGAAGCCGCCAGATCGGCATTTTCCGCAAGCCATGATCCGCGGCAAGCAACTGACGGCGATCATTCCGGTGCGGGGCGGTTCCAAGGGCATCCCCGGCAAGAACCTCCATCGCGTCGGAAAAGACACATTGCTGGAGCGCAGCATCAAGCTGGCGCAACGCTGCCCCTACGTCGACAGGGTCATCGTCTCGACCGACCATCCTCAGATGCACGCCATCGCGCAGAGATATGGCGTGGCCATGCCCGCGCTCCGTCCCGCGGAACTGGCGACCGACCATGCCAAAACGGTGGATGTGATCCTGCAGGCGATGGATTCGGTTCCGCTTCCGGAAGGTTATATTCTGCTGGTGCAGGCCACCTCGCCGCTGCGCACCTTGGAGGACCTTAACGGCTTCTGCCGTACTTTCGACGAAGACAAGACCGGGGCGCGCGCCATCGTCACGCTGGTGCGCCATGACTCGCCCCATCCCGACAAGATCCAGAAGGTCGAGGACGGCTTCGTCGCGTCCTATATGGGCAAGGAATCCATGGTGGCCCGGCAGTCGCTGCCGGAAGTCTATTCCCTCAATGGCGCTTTCTACCTGACCGATACCGGGCAGTTGCGCGCCAACAAGAGCTTCATGCCCAAGGGCGCCACCCTGCCCTATGTCATGCCGCCCGAACGCAGCATCAACCTGGACAATATGTTCGACGTCCAGGTTCTGGACGCGCTGCTGGAAAAGGGTATCCTCAAAGCCGAGGAATATGACTAGTCCCCGAAAAGCGCCCGCAGCCGTGCGCCAAATCCGGCCTTAGGCAGGCGCAAGCGCGCGTCCCCCAACAGATCGGCGGCACGCTCCAGCCGCACAGGCAAGGGGTCCGCGTTAAAGGGAATGTCGCCGCGCAAATGGCCCCAGCGGAGGCTCGTGGCCTCGAGCTTGGCCTCATAGTCCTTCACCAGCTGCGCCACGATCCTGTCCGTCTCAGCGCCGAAACGCCGGTCGCTGTGCCTGGTAAGCCGGCCGTTGCTGGGGCGCGAAAAGCCGCTGAAATGAAACAGGCGCAGCGGTTCGCCCGACTGAAGCAGGATGCGGCCGTTCTCCTGCCGCAACGGCCGCTCATGCAAATTCCAATAGGCGACATTGATGGCAGGCTCGCGCAACAGTCGGGTCTGGGGAAACAGGAACGGCAGGGCCGAAAGCCACAATTGATCGGCATACATCCCCAGCTGCGGCGCCACGAACCAGCGGGCCCGCGCCTTGGAAACCAGCCAGGACAGGGCCGGCGCACCGGCGCTGGCGCGAAACACGCCGCCATTGACAAACCCGGCACCGCACATCTCCAGAGAATCCGGCGCGTGCCCATCTTCGGGCAGCGGCGCCAGCACATGCGGCGTCACAAGGATGGGATCCTGCGCGTCCAGCACGGCATCCAGCCGGTCCATTATCACCATGTCCGGATCGAGGAACAGGCAGGCGCTTTCGGTCTTCAGGATATGCGCCGTACCCAACACCTTCAGGGCGGAGCAGAATTCCAGGGCGGAATAATAGCTTCGCGCCGCCTCCAGGAAATCAAGGCCCAAATCCTCGACGCAAAGCAGCTCGGCGAACTTGTCCAGTCCCTGTTGGCGCAACGCATCCAGCCGCGCCCGGGTGACATCGGGGATGAGCAATACCGGCGTCAATTCCGGATGATGCGCGCGCAGGCTTTCGAACATTATGTCCGCCAGCGGCAAATAGGAAACAGAGGCGACTGTCAGTACATGCATCGATTTTTCATCACTTGATCAGCAGAAAGGTCAGCTGTTCGAAGGGATAGACAAAGGAAAGCGCGGAATTCTCGAATTTCTGCGGATTGCGCAGCGCCAGACTGGAAAAAAACCGCCGCGCCAGGGTGGAAGGGTATTCCGTGTCAAGGAATACATCGCAACGGCTAAAGGTCATATCGGACACGGTGTAGACGCTGCGCGCAAAGGTGCCGGGGACAAAAATATCCATCGACTGGATGGTGAAACTGCGCACATGGGTGAGATCGCAATGCGCCCAAGCGGAACGAAAATAGGGCACATGCGCCAGAAAACTGCCGCCGGGCTTCAGCACCCGGTGCACCTCATGAACCAGCCCGATCAGGTTGGTCACATGCTCAAGCACCTGGTTGGCGAACACCACATCATAGGAATTGTCGTCGAGCGGCAGCGCCCCTTCCAGATCGCACACAATGTCGACGCCGGCAAAGGCGCGCGTGTCCAGCCCGGTGGCACCCGGCGTCTTGTGCGTGCCGCAACCGATGTCAAGCACCGCGCCGGAGGTCAGAAGCGACAGCGGCGCTTTCTTATGGCGGAACAGACCCACTATGCCCCTTGCGATTTTCGCGCTGAAAAAATCTACTTTAGTTCGTTTAGCAGGTCTATGCAGTCCCGCCTATCGAGAAAGGCGCCAAAACGCGCCAGGTCTTGGGGCAGCGCGCCACCCTCCGGTTGGCGAGGCACGTAGACGATATCGTCCGAGGCCACCACACGGGTCTTTCCCGTCGCCAGCCGGGCCTTTACCGATGACAGGGTGAAAGGTTTGAGATTGAAGATGGCATGGGCGTAGCGCTGCGCCAATTCGGTCTGTTGTGGCGTGATCTCGGCGATGTCCGGCAGGCGCGCCAAAACATCCAGATAAGCTTCCTTGGTCGGCGGATCATTGGTGAAGCCGCAGCCTTCATAGCGGCCGGTGCCGGCGGTGATCACCGTCTTTCCCATCGCCGCCATCTCCAGCCCAGCAGTGCCGCGCACCGTGAGACCGAAATCGGCCAGCTGCATCCAACTCAAGGGGCTGATCTTGGTGTCGGCGGAAACGATATGGACATGCGGCGGAAGCTTGCCGAGATGCTGCTCGATCAGAGTTTCTTCCTGATAGCGCCCTGCCGTCAGTTCGTTCAGCTCACCGCGCCAGATATTGGAGGGATGGACCTTGATGTACCATTCCAGCCTGTCATTGGCGGCCGCGACCTTGATGGTCTCTATCAGCCAGGTGGCGTAGTCCTCGAACAAATCGGTGCCGAAAAAGAAAATCGTGTCGTAGAGGATATGACTGTAGATTACCGCGACCTTGCGGTCCGGCGGCAATCCCAATTGCGCCCGCACCGCACCGGCTTCCAGCAACTGCGTGCCGGGCTGGTTGCGTTTGGAGCGGTGCCATTTGTCGCTGTAACGGTCGGCGAAATTCTGCTCCAGCTGGGCGCGGACCAGCGGCAAGTTTGGCAGGCGCTGGACGGTCTCCCAGCTTGAGGGCGCCAGGGCGGCATGGTGCAGCCGCTCGGCATCGCCCCAGGCCCGGTGCTGCACGATAATGGCATCATCGCGCACGGTGCCGGCGAAGCGCAGCACATTCAGTTCGGCCTCAAGCGCCGCATAATAAATGGCGCCATGCTCTTCCATGAAGGTTTCGGTGAAATAGGCCGCCTTGATGCCGAAACGCTCAAAGATCCGCGCTGCGGCGTGGTAATGCCGCCAGATATATTCCAGCCATTGCGCCAGCTCTCCCCGGACGACGGGATCGTTGACGTCGATCATGACTTTGCCAGTGTGGCGGCAATAGGTGGAAAGCACGATGTCGCCGATCGGCATACGGTCCCAGCGCAGGGCGCGAAAACCGTCGAAAGTTGCGGCAGCGTCGAAGGCGCGGCGCAGTTCGGGGGCCAGGGGCGGCAAGCCGGTATGATTATGCTCTTCCAGATTTATCGCCTCGATGCCCAGCAAGGCGAAATACCGCTTCAAGTGAAGCGACAGGGGCGAAAGCAGGACATAGGGCCGGTAGCCTCTGGCCATGGCCGGAACGCTCAGGAGAGTCCAAAGCTGGGCCCAGACAACGTTCAGCCCCATGCCGGCAACTATCAGAAGGCCTGGTCGATCGCTCCCCACTGCCGGCCCAAGCCGCCGATACGGCTCCAGACCGGATCGAAACAGGCGGAAATCATTCCACTGCCGCCAGCGGAAACGGATGTTGGTGAATGCGGCTTTGGGATTACAAGCCGCATTGAAAGCGCGCTGCAAAAACGTGATCACGCGATGTCCGGCTTTTGGATATAGACGTTGCCGTAGGTCGTGTCCTTGCGCAGCGCGCCGCGCAAATTACGCGCATCCAGAAAATCGTTTATCGCCTTCTGCGCGCCGGGAAATTTGAAAATATCCAGGGCCTTGTTGTATTCGTCGAACATTACGACACCACCGGGAACAACAAACTCCCAAAAGAAATCCAGCGCATCCCGATATGGCTCGAATATATCCAGGTCCAAATGCAGCAGCGCTACAGGGCTTTTGTCGTACAGATTTAGGCTTTGGGGAATAAACCCCTTCGCGAAACTGATCCTGCGGTTGATCTCGGCTGGCGAAAGGCCAAAGGATTTCATCGTGTTGAAGACGTACAACAGATCGAACTGCTTATATTGTGCGTAACCTGCTTCGCGGACGGCGCTGGTCTCATCTTCCTTGGCGAATTTTGGAAATCCTTCAAAAGAATCGAACGCCCAAATGACGCGCTGCTTCGGTTCCAGCGCCGTCAGAGTCAGCCAGGTGCAAAGGCCATAGCCCTGCCCGACGCCGCACTCCACCAGCGAACCGTCGAGATGCGCTACTTTTTTCAAGCATTCGTGAAAATAGACGGTTCGGAGAGTTCCGGCTTGGGAAATGGAAGGAAGGTTGTGAATGGGCACCGCCGGACGGCCCAACGCCGCCTTCACCCCCGCCTTAAGTCTTGTCGTGATTGACATGGTGTGTCCTTGCGATCTTTTGGCTAGTTCAAGAGGTCCCCGTTCAATGCCGCAAACCGTGGGCGCCGCAACGGTCCGTGGGCAAGCTGAACATAGGGCAAATAGGAAGTTACCGGCGACAGGTCAATGTTGAGCACAACCCGCGACTTGGATCGTGTGCGCGAACCGCAATGGAACAAGCGGCTGGTATCAAAGAACAGGACCGCGCCCGGCGCCCCGGTAAAGCGAACGATTTTGGCCGGATCCAGGCCGAACTGCGCAAACTGTTTGTCGTCGAAATAACCTGGAAAAGACCGGTATTTTCCAAGATCAGAATCGGGCTTAGGCAGGAACATGGTGGCGCCCGCTTCTTCATCCGCGCCGTAGGGAAGCATGAAAAGCTTTACCCGCCGCGGCCTGTCATTATCCAGGTGCCAGTTCTGAGAGCCCTGCATTTCATGCGGCAGGAATGCGGCACCGGGTGGCGTGAAATACAGACTGCATTCATGCACAAACGGCGCCTGGCCGAAATAGAGGCTGCACACATCGATCACGTCGCGCGCGGCGATGAGTTCCGCGATCGGAGTCCGTGTCTCCGCAACGTCCTGATACAAATCCAACCAGTAGGTTTTACCGCGTCCGGCACGCTTGGCTTGAACTTGCTCCAGCGACATGCCGATCACCGGGTCCGCCAGCTTGCGGCAATAGTCCACCACTTCCGAAGACAGACCCAGGCTTGAAAGGTCGGACTGAAAATAGCCGTCCCGCTCAAGACCCGCTGCTATCGTGCGGGCCAACGGGGAGGCACGCCCGCTGTTGCGCGCGGCGGCGCGCTGGCGCAAGGCGATTTCGGCTTGTTCGCGCGATGCGGTCTTAGCATAATGGAAACGGCGGGAAATGTAGCCAACTTCGCCGAAATAGCGCTGGTAGACATTCCGTCCGCCTTGCGCGAACGGACGTAAAAGCTGCTTTAGCCCGTTCATGAAATATTTCCGCCCACCGCAGGCCGCTTCATAAAGGTCGCAAAAGAACGGATCAACGTCCGATTCCCTTCTTCACTTCCCACACTTATCCGCAAGGCTTTTGGAAGGCCATAGGCGGACAGGGGACGCACAATAACCCCTTGAATTAAAAGAGCATTGTAAGCCTCGGCCGCGCTTTTGCCCTCCGGCAGATGCACCAGCAGAAAGTTGCAGGCGCTGGGCGTGACCCTCAGGCCCAAAGCGGTGAATTCCCGCTCCAACCAAGGCCGCCACCGGTCATTGTGATCGCGCGCGGCTTGCAGGAAGACTTCATCTTCCATCGCCGCCTTTGCGGCCGCCTGCGCCACACTGCTGACATTGAACGGAAAGCGGATGCGATTGATGGCTTCTGCCATGGCAACGGGGAAATAGCCCCAACCGACCCGCAACGATGCCAACCCGAAAATTTTCGAGAAGGTGCGCGTGACCACCACATTCTGTGCCGCCCTGGCCAGCGCCAGCCCGCTTTCCCACGGGTTGCCGGCATATTCGGCATAAGCCTCGTCCAGCAGCAGGATCACATGCGGCGGCAGTCCGGCGTGAAGCCGGCGGATTTCCGCCGCCGGCAGGAACGTACCGGTGGGATTGTTGGGATTGGCAAGAAAGACGATACGGGTGCGGGGCGTGACGGCCGCCAGCATGGCATCGACATCGGCGGTGAAATCGGTTTCCGCCGCCATCACCGGCACGCCACCATTGGCGCGGGTGACGATCTCAAATTCCGAAAAGCCGTAGCGCGGGATCACGGCTTCGTCACCGCTGTCGAGATAGGCCTGCGCCACCAGTCCGATGATCTCATTGGAGCCGCAGCCGCAAAGAATACGCTCGGCCTCCAGGCCGTGACGGTCCGCCAGCGCCTGACGCAGCGCCGTGCTGGCGCCATCGGGATAAAGCTGCAGGGAAGTGACGGCGGCGCTCAGCGCCTGGATGGCGGCCGGACTGGCCCCCAAAGGCGACTCGTTGGACGACAGCTTGAAGACCCGCGGCGCGCCGGGCGCCTGGCTGGCACCCGGGACATAGGCGGCAATCTTGTCGATGCCGGGACGGGGTATGGGCGTCTTCACACCGGTTGCCAGTCGAACTGACGGATTTGGGGCCACAGGCTGGCTTGACCCTGCCGGGTGATGTCATTGTCGTGGCACTGCTGCACGGTCACTTCCGGAAAATACTCTTCGCCCACGCCGTTCTTCATGAAGATGCAATTGAAGCCATGGCGATGGGCGCCGATCAGGCGATAACCTTTTTCCCGCGAAAGCTTGACCATCGCCAGGGTGGAGGCGCCCCTGTAATACTGCTCCAGCCCCTGCTTGTTGAGCATGTTGAAATCCGGACTATAGCGCGCCGTCAGCGCCAGATCCGACGGAATATAGTTCACCGTCTCAAAGACGCAGACTCGCGGCTGAATGCGCTCCACCGCCTGCCATACCCAATAGTCCATGCCATCGATATCCAGGCTGAACAGGTCCACTTCACCCTCCGCGCCGATTTCGGACAGCAGCTGGTTGATGTTTTCCGCCGTGATCCAGGCCTTGCGATATTCCGGTTGATCGAGCAAAAGCGTCTTGCGGCGTGCAAAGAAATCCCGTCCCTTGGCGACATCGCTGTCATCGCCATCGAACAGATAACCTTTCCAACCGTGATTGATGATCAGATTGGCGGCCATGCATTCCTGACCGTCGCCGGCGCAGACTTCCACCACTTTGCGGCTTGCGGTTCCGATCAACGCGAACAGGAACAGCAATATGCCGTCTTCCTCGAATTGCGAATATTTCTGGAAGCCGACATCGGAAAAGCGCGGCAGTTTTCCAACAGGCCAGTCGCGCATGGCGATATACTGGGCAAGCAGGGTCCGCTGAACTTCCTGCGCGCCGGCATAGTCGGCCTGAAACTCGGCCATCAGGCGGCCGGCAAGCAATCTCCTGACCGCTTTCTTGAACAGCGCCTTCATGCCCCCTCCTGGTCCAATGCGCCGATGCGGCGGAACAAATCGCTCTTCTCCGCCAATCCGTCAAAAGTCCCGCTTGTTTCAACCTGACCGGCCTGCAACAGGTATATCCGGTCGGCCTGTTTCACGGTGTTGAGACGGTGGGCAATGATGACGATGGTCTTCTGCCCGTAAATATTCTGCAAGGTCTCGGTGATTTCGCGCTCGGTGGCGGAATCCAGCGCCGATGTCGCCTCATCCAGCACCAGAATTGGGGCGTCGCGATAGAGAGCGCGGGCGATGGCAATACGCTGGCGTTGCCCGCCCGACAGGGCGACGCCGCGCTCTCCGACATTGGTATTCACCCCTTCCGGCAGAGCGTCGACAAAATCCGCGAGGGCGGCGGTTTCCAGCGCCCGCCTCACTGCCTGATCGTCGATCTCCGCCTCCAGCATGCCATAGGCGATATTGGCGCGAATGGAGTCATCCAGCAGATACACGGTTTGCGGCACATAGCCGATCATGGCTTGCCAGCCTCGCAGATCCTTCTGGATATCAAACCCGTCGACCAGGACCTGACCGGAATCGGGCGGAATCAGGCCGCACAGAATATCGATGATGGTGCTCTTGCCGGCGCCGGACGGCCCCACAATACCGATCATCTCGCCGCGGCGGATCGTCAGCTGGATTTGGGACAGCGCCGGCGCGGCATTGCCGGGATAGGAAAAGCTTATCCCTTGCAGTTCCACACTGCCGTGGAAGGCCAAGGGCGGCCCTTTGCCCGACGGTTCCAGCGCCGCCCGTTTGCTCAGCAGCGCCACCACGCCTTCAGTGGAAGCGCGGATATGGCCGAGGACTTGGACGCCATTGATCACCCGGTTGAGCGAGGGCACGATGCGAACCGCCGCCACCGCCAGCAGGCCGAGCACGGCAAGGGCCTCGCCGCCGTCGGATACGCCCACGAAATACAGCACAACGAGAATGATGCCGCCCAGCACGCTGGTCTCGAAAAATATCCGCGAGCTTTGCTGAATGGTCACCACCGCCTGGGAGGCGCGGGCATAGCCGGTCCAGGCATCACGCACCTTGGTGACAAAGAAATTTTCGCGGCCGGCCAACCGGGCATAACGCACGTCACCCAGGCTTTGCAGCACCCATTTGCTGAGAATGGCCTGTTCGGCGCGCATTTGCTCGCCGGCCTCCGCCAATTGGCGGCGGCTGCGCTGGTAAGAAAGGAAGGCTCCCAGCGAAAGCAGGATAATAAGCGGAATCATCAACACCGGCTTGATCACCACCAGGCCCAGCAGCACCGTGAAGGCGGTGAATCCTTCCGAGAGCATGGTGAAAAAGGTGACCAGCGACTGCACCGCCGCGCGGTCCACATCGGACGTGCTAAGGCGGGTATAAATGGAACTGTTGGTCCGGGCCTGCTCCAGATAGGGCAAATGCAGTATCCGGTCCAGCACCCGGCCTCCCAACTCCGAACCCAGGCCGATGCACAAGCGCCTGAGACGCCGGTTGGACCAGATCGATAAAACCGCCCGCAACGCCAGCAGGCCCAACAGGCCGGCGCCGAAATACAGCATGAATTGTCCCGGGTTGTCGGCGCCGCTGGCGTCGAACAGCCGGTGCAAAATGCGGCTGCGCAGGATCAGGCCGGAATCATTGACCATCGCCACCAGCGGGACGATCAGGCCCAGCACCATCACTTCAAAGAAGTTGGCGACACATTGCAGCGCCAATTGCACAACGGCCTGGCGGCGCCGGTACGGCGACATGACCCGCCAGACGACGAATCCGTCCGCCAAGCCTGACCGCCAGGACATCAGGCGCCTCCTCCCAGCCGGGCAAGAACGGCGCGGCCCTGCCGGACAAGGGTATCGACGCTGTAATTCTCCTCCACCAGGGCATGAAGATCATCGCCCAGCCGCTGCCGCAAGCCGGGGTCGCGCAACAGACGCAGGATGGCCTCGGCAAAGGGACGAGGCTCATCCGCCAGCAGAATATTCTGCCCGTCCGTCACCGGAATGCCTTCCGCCCCCAAAGTGGTGGAAACCACGGCCTTGCGGCACGCCCCCGACTCCAAAATCTTGAACCGCGTGCCGGATTCGAACTTCAGTGGCACCAGCACCACATCCATGTGGCAGAGATACGGAAGCACGGTCGGCAGGCGGCCAGTCACGGTGACATTCGGCCCCTGCGCATCCGCCAAAGTCAATTCGGAATTCTTGCCGACGATATAAAAATGAAGATCGGGAATTTCCGCGCGCAACAGCGGCAAAACCTCCTCCAGGACCCACCGCGCCGCCCGGTCCATGGGGCTGGCGGCGTGACCATAGGTACCAGCGAGGTAGATGCTGGGATGCTTCAAGCCCGGCGCGGCATCGGGAAATTTCTCGTAACTCGCCAGATCGATGACATTGGAGAAGACATGAACCCGCGCCGGATCCGCCGCGATGGAGCGATAATAGGCCGCATCAACCTCCGACACCGCCAGGGTCGCCTCGCATAAGCCGGTCCAATCGCGTTCCTCGACTTCCTTGGCCTTGCCTTCGCGCTCGATCTGCGCGCGGCGCTGTGGATCGCTTTCCACTTCCAATTCACGCAACAGAAAGCGCGACCAGACACTGTCCGTATCGCACACAACTTTGATGTCGGGACGGCGCCCCTTGATGGCGCGGATCAGCGGCCAGGAGATGTTGCCGTAACCAAACCACAAGACATCCATCTTGCCTTTGTCGAAGAGACGGATCAGGAAATCCGCATCCGCATCCGGGTGGAGATATTTGTAGAACAATTTTTGAAGATTCCGGAGAACGAGATTTTCGCTCAGGAACGCTGAAGGCGAAAAACAGAAGGAATGGGCCAGCCCGGCATAGAAGCTGCTGGCCTGCGGCCCGCCAATCAATTTCTCGCGCAGGCGTGAGACCACGGTAACCTCGCCCAGCTTCACCAGCGCCTTGATCGAATTCTCGATTCGCAGCTGCGGCCCGCCCGCGGCGGGATGCTCGAGGATCGGGCTCGTAAACAGGATTTTCATGACCCGGCCCGCGGCGGCTTGGCGGGCTGGATTGCAAGGGATTCAGCCATCAATCGCGCCACATCCGGCATTCTGGTCTGCGCGGCCCATTTCAGTTTTTTTTCGGTTTCGCCGGGATCTCCGCCGCTATGGCCGATTTCAGAGGCGCGAAACAGCTTTCGCTCGATATGCACATGGTCGCGCCAGTCCAATCCAAAATGAGCAAACGACTCCCGCACGAAATCTTCCAGAGAACAGGAATGGCCGGTCGCCACGACATAATCGCCCGGTACATCCTGTTGCAGCATAAGCCACATCGCTTCGACATATTCGGGCGCCCATCCCCAATCACGCACGATGGCCAAATTGCCGAGCGTCAACTTTTCCTGCGAGCCGGCTCGAATGCGCGCGGCGGCGGCGGCGACTTTCATGGTGACAAACCGCGAAGGGCGCAGCGGTGATTCATGATTGAACAAAATACCCGAACAGGCAAAAAGCCCGTAAGCCCTGCGATACGTGTCCACGGCCCAGAAGCTGGCAGCCTTGGCCGTGGCGTAAGGACTCATCGGCCGGAAGGCCGTATGCACATCAGCCTTATGCGCACCCGTGTCGCCGAACATTTCCGAGGACGCCGCATTGTAAAAGCGTATCGGGCGGCCGAGATGGCGAATGCATTCCAGCAGGTTGACGGTTCCCGCGGTTATGCTGCTGAAGGTTTCCAGCGGCTGATCAAAGGACAGGGCGACCGAACTCTGCCCTGACAAATTATAGATTTCGTCAGGCGCAACCTCCTCCAGCACCGACAGCACGCTGCGAAAATCGGTGGTTTGCATGGAACTCAAGGCTACTTGGTCTTTCACGCCGAGACGCTGCAGGCCCATGAAAGTGTTGTTGCCGCAGTCGCGGGAGGTGCCAAATACGGCATAGCCGCGGCGCAGCAACAACTGCGCCAGATAGGCGCCGTCCTGGCCAGAGATACCGCAAATAAGAGCCCGGCGCGTCACTTCATTCTCAAGCGCCCTGAGGGCGTGCACGGCGCGCCGGCGCTACGGGAGGGGTTGCTTCAATCTTCACAGCCATCTTGCGTTTGATGTCGCGCAGCACACGCGCGGCAAGCGCTGCGGCTGCCAGGATGGTCACAAGCACCAACGCCACGAAGATGTTGCGCAAAGGCCGCGGCGCGTTGTCGGGGCGGTCCGCCGATGGCGGATCGACCACCACCGAGGCATAAGGCAGATTCTTGTCGATCATCATCAACTGCTTTTCCTGCTGTGAAAGAAGTTGAATCAAGGCGAGGCGCTGCTCGGCGACCGTGACAATCTGAAGTTCGTGTACCGCATGCGCGATCATGATCCGCGTACGCTGCTGCGCTTGCTCGCGAAGGATTGCTTCCGCCTGGTCATGCACGATCAGCGTCAACCATTTGGCGAAATCCGGATCCGCATCGGAGAAGGTTATTTTCGTGATCAGGGTGCGCCTGTTGCTTTCGACCGTGAAGGCCGTGCTCAGATACTCGGATAGATCGCCGGCATTGGGCGGCGCCCAGGGCGTAAAACCGAGCGCCCCGTTGATCGCGCGTTTCATCCTCGGAATGAGGCCGGACGAAGGGCGCCATTCCTTGGCTTCCGGATCCCAGAAAGCGCTGAAAATCCTTTGCGGCACCCCTGGCATCGCCATCATCCGTTCGGCCAGGAGGTGGCTTTTGCGGGTGGAAAGGTAAAGCTCAAATTGGGTGTCTATCGGCCCCTGCAGGCCGATCAAGGAAGACAGCCCTCCCCCATTCCCCTCGGCTCCGGCGACCATCCGATTGGGCGCCACGGTCATCTCGGCCGTATAGCTCGGCCCGCCAAACAGATGCATGCAGAGCGGGACCGCGAAAAAGGTAACCGGCAAGACGATAGCCAGAGCCTTCAGCAACCAGCGCCACTGGCTTCGGTAGGCGGTCCAGAATTCCCGAAGCGAAATCTGAGGCTTGGGCGGCTTGGCGTCCCCTCCCAGCAAATCATCAAACGCCACCCCGGAAGGGGTCTTGTCACTCATCTTGTTCATGACGCCCGATAAATCCTCGCCCAGCGGTTTGGCGTGAGCCTCGGCAAGGCATAACACGATCAAATCGCCAATTCAAAGCAGGTACATTCTTCTAAAGTTATGATATTGAACAGCTTTTCTCCAAATCGCCGCCTGGCATGCAAGCTTATGGTCCCGGCGGAGCTCAATTTGGCCTGCGGCCTGCCAACCACCTGCCCAGAGACCTTGATCAAGGGGCAAGCGGCGCACGGCTTGTCATTTTAAAATATGCGGGTGGGCCGAAATTCCGGTTTGCGGTCTTAGCGTTGCGTGAACTGCGCGCGTTGACGAATGGCCTGCGCCGGGTTGCCGACATAGATCGTCCAAGGGGCCAGATTCCCGAACGCGACGCCGCGCGCGCCCAGAACCGCGCCTTCGCCGATGGTGACGCCGGGACCGACAAAAGCTCCCGCTGCTATCCAGGCTTGATCTTCAATTTGGATTGGCTTGGTAACGAGCTGAAAATTCCGCTCTTCGGTGCTATGCGTACCGGTGACCAGGTGGGTGTATTGGGAAACCGTTACATGATTTCCCAAGGTCACGCGATCCATGCAGTAACAGACGGTGTGCGGTCCCAGCACGGCATGGTCGCCCATGGTCAAGTGGGGCGGATATAATATCTTTGCGCTGGAATAGACCCGCGCGCCCTTGCCGAGCCGGGCGCCGAACAGGCGCAGCACCAGTCGCCGCCAGGGATGCAGGGGCGGCGGCGTCCATGCCGCAAACAACGCCCAAGTCAGTATCCATATCGCGCGGAACAACCGGTTGCCCAGCGAGAATGTCGGCTCGCCCGATGGCGTTGATGGGGAGGCGTTGAGGGGACGCATCTGGCGGCGATTGGCTCGTGTTTGAACGGATCAGATACCATGCCTCGGCAAGCGCCGCGAGGGCTAGCCCTTGCCTGGCCTTCTTCAGACTTGATATGGACGTGCGGATGCGGATCCTGCACGTCATTCACCGGCTTGATCGGGAGGCCGGCGGCACCACCAGCCTGACGCTGTCCCTGTGCGCGGCGTTGGCGGCGCGGGGACACGACATTTCCCTTTTCAGCTTGGACCGCGGGATGTCCGGCAACGGGCTTGGGACCACCGCATTCGAGACCCGGCTTTTCCACGCTGATCTGCCCGGCTTTTCGTCGTCGCTGACAAAGGCCTTGAGGACGGAAATTCCCAGATCCGACATGGTGCATATTCACATGCTGTATCGCCCGCCCCAAGCGTTGGCGGCGCATTTCGCGCGCCGTGCAAAAGTGCCCTATTGCATGCAGACTCATGGCGCGCTGGACCCGGTGGTTTTTCACAAGCGCGAACGCCGATTCGCAAAGCGGCTCTATGAAACAATGATCGAGTGGCGCAATCTGCGCCGGGCGACCGGCCTCATCTTCACAACCGCGGGCGAACGCGATGCCGCCGCCGCTCTGCGCCTTCAGGTTCCCGCCTATATCGTTCCCGCCGGGTTGGACATCGACCAGTATAATCGAGCCACCGATACGGAAGGCTTCCGCAAACACCATGGCCTGGAAGGAAAAGACCTCATCTTGTGGATGGGCCGTATCAGCAAGGTCAAGGCGCTCCCCAAACTGGCGGAAGCTTTCATTTCGATAGCGGCGCGCTATCCCAACACGGCGCTCGTGATAGCGGGTCCCGATCAGGATAACGAGCGCGCTGCTCTGGAAAAAATCCTTGGCGATGCCGGGCTGGAAAACCGCGTTACGTTTACCGGCATGGTCGATGGCAACGAAAAATTGGCGGTGCTCAAGGCTGCCCAACTTTTCGTCCTGCCGTCCTACACGGAGAATTTCGGCATCAGCGCCATGGAAGCCATGGCTGTTGGATGCCCGGTGATCGTGTCCGACAATGTCAAAATCGCGCCGGAGATTGTTGCCAAGGGCGCCGGCCTGTCGGTGCCAGTGGAGCCGGCGAAGCTGGCGGCGGCGATGGCGGCGCTGTTGGATGACCCGGTCCGGCGCGCCACAATGGGCCTTGCCGGCCGGGGCCTGGCGCAACGGTTCGACTGGCCGATCGTGGCGGAACAGATGGAGCAGGCCTATCAGACCATGATCAACTGTCACCGCGCCGTGCCAAGCGCTTGAGCTCGATTTCAAAACGCTCCAGCACCATTTCCTTGTCCCAATGATCGCGGGCGCGCCGAGCCGCTTCCTGCCCCAAAACGCCGCGCCGCTGCGGATCATCCATTAAGTCGGCGATCGCCTCCGCCATCCGCTGCGGATCACCGGGCGGAACCACGATGCCCGCCCCCGCCACTTCATTTGCCAATTGCGTCCCCGCCACCGCACCGGCGACCACCGGCCGCCCGCTGGCCAGCATGGCCGGCAGCTTGGAAGGCATCACCAGGTCCGCGACAGTTGATTTTTGCGGCATCAAATGCACGTCGGCGATGGCGAGAAATTCGTTGAACCGTTCCTCGGGTTGGATCGGAACAAAACGTACGTTGGAGAGATCCGCCGCCAGCGAGGTCAACCGCGCCCTGCCGACGCCGTCACCGCCAATCATCATCACAAAGCCGGGACGGGATGCCAGCAGCCGCGCCACGGAAATCAGGTCATCCACGCCCTGCTTTTCACCCAGATTGCCGGAATAGAGTGTGACGAAAGCGTCAGGCGCGATGCCGAACTCCGCGCGGAGGGGAGAGACGCCCGCGAGCGGACGAATGAGTCCGATATCGACCCAATTGGGGAACAGAAACCGCCGCGGCGCCGGCGCTTTGGCTTGCAGCCCCTCCAGCATGCGCGGCGAGATGGTGCTGACGGCCGAGAATGCCGAGACCAACCGGCGTTCCAGCCACAACAACAGCCTCTTCAACAAGGATGCCTTGAAAAGGCCCAGCTCGAAGGCGGCGTCGACTTCCCAGTCCTGAACATGGAGCACGGCAGGCGCGCGCGCCAGCTTGGCGGCAAGCAAGGCTCCCGGCAGGCCGGCGAAACTCGGCATCACCGTCCACACCAGGTCGGGCTTCCAGGCCAGCGCCCAGCCCAAAAGGGGCGGCGTCTGGGTTATCGCCAGCGTGGCATGCTGCAACAGGCGCCTGATACCGTTTTGCCTTGACGGCACATAGATCGGGCAGCGCAGCACATCGACCCCGCGTATCCGCTCCCGTTTATAGCGGGCGCCGGAATAGCCCTTAGCGATCTTCCAATAGGGGTAGAAGGGCGCGCCGACCACGGCGCGCACGTCATGGCCATGGGCCGCGAGCCACTCCGCCATTTCGCCCGTGAACTTTCCCACACCGATCGGATCCGGCGTGAAATTGCTGGCAGATATGAGGATTTTCACCGTGATGCCCAAAGTTTGAGCGATGCAGACCAGATTTGTCAGGGACCGTCAATGGAAGCGGGGGGCGCGATCCAGTCCTGCTGGATCAAGCCGCTACCTCCGAACGGCGGCCGTGCTGCGGACCGGACGAGCGCGGAATGGCTTGTGACCGGGCGCATTTCTTAACGCGTGTTTACGAATTGGCCCAAATTACAGTCAACGGTCCGGTAACTATAAGCGGCGATGCTGCGTCCCTAAACAGGAAGCAGCCATGAGCCCATCCCCCGCCCTTGTCATACCCACGCCCGGCATCGCGCCGGCCGCGGCCGCATCCGCGCCGTTGCGCGACTTCACCCAGCCCTGGATGGACCTCAACAACCGCACCGTGCTGGTCACCGGCGGCACGGGAAGCTTCGGCAAGCACTTCATCAAGACGGTTATCGCGGAATACAAGCCGAAACGGTTGATCGTGTTTTCGCGCGACGAACTCAAGCAGTTCGAAATGCAGCAGGAATTCCCGCTCGAAAAATACCCCTTTATCCGCTACTTCATCGGCGACGTGCGCGATCGCGACCGGCTGGAACTGGCCCTGAATGGCGTCGACTTCGTGATTCATGCCGCCGCCATGAAGCAGGTCACCACCGCCGAATACAATCCCTTTGAGTGCATTCGCACCAACGTCTTTGGCGCGGAGAACGTCGTCAGCGCCTGCCTGCGGACCGGCGTCAAGCGCGTGGTCGCGCTGTCGACCGACAAGGCGGCCAATCCCATCAACCTGTACGGCGCCTCCAAGCTGGCGTCCGACAAGATTTTCGTCGCCGCCAACAATCTGGCGGGCGCCGACGGCACCCGCTTCTCGGTCGTGCGCTACGGCAATGTGTTCGGTTCGCGCGGCAGCGTGGTGCCCTTCTTCAAGAAATTGGCCGCCGATGGCGCCGACAGCCTGCCGATCACCGACGAGCGCATGACCCGCTTCTGGATCACCCTGACTCAAGGCGTCAATTTCGTGCTTTCCAGCATGGAGATGATGAAGGGAGGCGAAATCTATGTCCCGAAAATCCCGTCCAGCACCATGCCGCAATTGGCGCAGCTGGTCAGCCCTCAGCTTAAGCAGCATGTGATCGGCATCCGGCCCGGCGAAAAGCTGCATGAAACCATGATCCCGGCCGACGACGCCCATTGCACCGTCGAGTTGGAAGACCGCTATGTCATCCTGCAGAGCTTTGCCAATGCGGCGCGCGACGCCTATCTGCATCGCGGCGGCAAGGCCGTGCCGGACGGCTTCTCCTATTCCAGCGACAGCAATCCGGAAAAGCTGGACGCGAACGGTCTCCAGACCCTGCTCGCCATGTCCTATGCCTGATCGTCCCGAACAGGATAACGCCACCCAGCCCTTCCTGCCTTACGGCAAGCAGGAGATTTGCGACGCCGACGTCAAGGCGGTGGTCGAGGCTCTGTGCTCCGGCTGGCTGACCACCGGCCCGCGCGTTTCCGAATTCGAAAAAGCCTTCGCAAACTGGTGCGGCGCCAAGCAAGGCGTTGCGGTCAATTCCGGAACCGCCGCCCTGCACGCCGCGATGCGGGCAATCCAATTGAAGCCCGGCGACGAGGTGATCGTGCCGGCCATTACCTTTGCCGCCAGCGCCAATGCCGCGGTCTATGAAGGCGGCGTACCGGTCTTCGCCGATGTCGAGCCCGACACTTTGCTGATCGATACCGTATCGGTGGCGCGCAAGATCACGCCAAAGACCCGCGCCATCGTGGCGGTCGATTATGCCGGACAGCCGGCCGACTATGACGCCCTGCATGCCCTGGCGAAGGAGCGCGGCATCGCCGTGATCGCGGACGCCTGCCACGCGCCCGGCGCGGTCTATAAGGGCCGCAAGGCCGGCACGCTGGCCGACATTTCCTGTTTCTCCTTTCATCCGGTGAAGCACCTCACCACCTGCGAGGGCGGCATGGCCTTGACCGGCAATGCCGATATCGCCGCGCATATGCGCCGTTTCCGCAATCACGGCATCGACAGCGATCACCGCAGCCGGGAAAGCAGCGGGACACATGCCTATGACATGCGCGAGCTGGGCTACAATTACCGCCTGCCCGACGTGCAATGCGCTCTGGGACTGGCGCAGTTGGCGCGGCTATCCGGCTGGGTCGCGGCGCGCCAGCGCATCGCGGGACTGTACGGCCAAGCGCTTGCCGGCATGACGCAAGTGGCCTCATTGAAGACTCACAACGACCGCACCCACGCCTATCATCTGTATGTCGTGAAACTCGCCGAGGGGATCGATCGCGACCAGGTCTTTGCCAAGCTGCGGGGCGAAGGAATCGGGGCCAACGTGCACTACGCCCCCGTTCATCTGCATTCCTTTTACCGGCAGCGGGGCTATGGCCCCGGCATGGCGCCGATCGCCGAATCGGTCAGCCGCAGGCTGCTGACCCTGCCCATGTTCCCCGCCATGACCAGTGCCGATGTCCATCGCGTGGTGGCGGCGCTGAACAAGGCTGCCGCTCAAGCAAAGCAGGACTGAGGGAGCCATTTGCAGGAACATTCGAACGTCATAGCGCTGTGGAGGCGGAGCGCACGATTTCAGCTAATTGACTGACTGTCAGTCCACACTGTAAATAGTGTTTACATCGTCAGCTTTAAGCCGTTGGATTCATTCTAATACCGATTGGCACATTAGATGCTTGGTTAATGCCGGGGGCCAAAGAATGACCGGCGAGACGGTCTACGGATGCGCCTCCGTTTGGGGGAGCACATGCAGCGGTCGATCGCGATCACCTTCGCCACGTTTGCGGTTCTAGGCCTAAATTGCTCGGCGCTCGCCGCACCAATTGTCATCAGCAGTATGAGCGGGTTCGAGAACATTCAGAATGATTTGACTGGAAGCTACATACTTGGGAGTAGCATAAACGCGTCCGGATTTGCTTTCGCGCCCATCACGGGACTTTTCTCCGGCACTTTTGACGGTGGCGGCTATTCAATCAACAACCTCACTTACAACAATCCATCCGCTTCGTTCGGGGCACTGTTTCTTGCAGTTGGCTCAACAGGAACAATTCAAAATCTAAGCCTGAACAACGCGTCAATTACCGCGTCGCCAATAGGCGAAGCTGCAGGGATAACAACTTTCAATCTGGGCACAATAAAGAATGTAACAGTCAACGGTTCATTCAATGCGGGCAGCATAGGCGGCATAGCCTCCTATACCGAAGGCACTATTTTGAATTCTCAGGCCAAGATTTTAGGAACCATCACAGGAGGGAACGGCGGCGGAATAACCGCCGACAATCGAGGCACAATAACCGACTCGTCTTCGTCAGGCAGCTTAAAACAGACAGGGACTGGTTGTCCCAATTGCGCTAGTGCAATGGGCGGGATTGCTGGGCATAGCTCTGGCACGATCACCAATTCACATTCGAGCGTGAATATCTTCGGCATCGAGTCAGTAGCAGGTGGCTTAGTTGGAGTTACAAGCAACGGTCACACTTCGCAGTCCTACGCGACAGGAAACATTTCAGCAACCGGAGCTCGTAACACGATTGGTGGCTTTGCGGGGATATCCAATCCAGGCTCCACGATTTCGAATTCCTATTCAACTGGCTCGGTGAAAATCACGCAGGTTGCGGACCCCTTCATGATTGACCATGCCGGTGGATTTGTAGGAAACCTGCAAGGCGGCACCATTGCCCATTCCTATTCTACAGGCTCAGTCCAAAGCACGGGGCTACCGGGAAGCTACCATGCAGTTGGCGGGTTTGTTGCGTCGGCGGTAAATTTCTATCCCAATGCATTAATTTCAACTTCGTACTGGGACAAGCAAGCTTCCGGGATACAAATTGCCTCAGGTGATGTGTTGGTGCCAGGGGCCGCAGGTCTGGACACGGGAACTTTTAAGTCGGGCACTCTGCCGAGTGCACTGAGTTCCTCGATATGGAAAGCAAGCGCTGGTCTATATCCCACGCTAAAGACCGCCAGTAAGACAGCAATAAAAACTGCCGCCCCTGCAACTTCGCATGACTTAAGTTTCCCCTTGGTGACTTCGAACAAGGTTTATCTCAACGTTGAAGCAGGCGGTCAGGCATTTGATGGAGTGGATGATCCTAATCACCTCCCTACGACGGCATACTATTCGCTGGATTTTGATACACCCGGCCAAACGTCGACAGTTGTTGCGGCGAGAGATGGTTATATCGTTCGGATCGCCTACGACGCTGATTTTTCACCTAATCATCTGAACAAGACTGCCGTAACGATTTATCATCCTTCCCTCTCCAATCCAGCAAATAACGTCTTCATATTTTCGGAGTACGGAGAATTCACCCTTAGCCCAGAGCTGCAGCAAAAGCTTCTAGACAAATGCCCGGGTGCCGCCGCTTGCACCTTTCAGATGTCCGACAACCTAACGGTCAATAACAACGAAGCTCTAGGTACATTGCGGGGCATCTCAAATGAGCATCTGCATTTTCAGGTTAAGCAATCAAGCAGCATAAGTATTCACGGAACTGGATTAAGCAAAGAGGGCAATGGTATTTTGCCCACGATCACGGTCGGCGGCCGACTATTCAAGGACTTTGTGCTGACCTATCCCAACGGAACACCGCTTCCGGAAGGAGCATCAATGCAACAGGGCACTCAGATATATGGGCCGAACATCACAGCTCTACCTTCGACGGCAGGCGGAAAATTTATATTCAATGTCGTAGCTGGAAATCTTGGAGTAGGTGTAACGACACCCATCTTCGTCGACCCACTTTTTGCCATAGGTTACGATTTCGAAATCCAATCGGGTCCGTTGTTTACTTCGGTCGTCCTAGCCCCAGCAGGCGACAATCTCTTTGAGCTATATCTGTGGGATCAGGTATTGAACGACTGGTCCTTTGAAGCGAACGTGTTTGCGGGAGACCCGTATTTCTTCATCTCAGGTGGTGTTGACCGATTTCGTATATTGGGCATTGAAGAGAGCGCGAATTTAGATCCTTCCGACCCAACGGCATTTGTTACCGGCTTGACGTTTGAAGATACGGGAGAGGTTTCATTCACCCAAACTCCTCTTGTGGCCGACATACCTGAACCGGAAATGGTAGCTATCTTCTTCTCCGGCGTGATCGCCACTGCACTAATGCGAAGGCGGAGGCGCCCTTTGGAAAACAATCCCGGGGGAAGGTAACCGCCGGGGGGGGTCCTATAGGAACAATGGAGACACTGGGTGGGACAGCAAAAAAGCCTGAAACCCGTGTGCATGGCCGATAAAATGAATTTATCGGTGGTGAGCCCAGATGGGGTCGAACCATCGGCCCTCTGATTAAAAGTCAGATGCTCTACCGCTGAGCTATGGGCTCTCACCAAGGCGCCGGACCATATGGGGCCGCCCCCGGGGGGTCAACCGGAAAATCCCCGCGGAATTCCTGGTTTTCCAGCCAGGCATCCGCCCTGCCGATCACGCCGAAAATGCACCTAAGCCCGGTCAGGAACAGTCAGCCTTGGGCTGTTGATGCGCCTTGCGGTCCATAGGGAAAGCCACAGCACCAGAACGGCCGGCAGCAGACCTATAGCCATCCAAAGCCATGGATTGCCCAAGCCCAGAGCCGTCAGCCGCCCGCTCAAACGCGCGCCCCAGGCGTGATGCTGCTGCTGCCCGGAGTTATGGGCTACCGCGCGATAGGCGGGGCTGTGACCGCCCTGCAGCATATAGGCGACCCGCCACGGCGCCAGATGCGGCGAAGCAACGTCGCGGGCGCTAAGCGTATAGGACTGCCTGCGGAAACAGATATCGACCTCCGGCCGGTCCAGAATTTTCGAAAATGCGACCTTCCAGCTGTAGACCACGGGATGTTCGAGCCGGCAGTCGCCGCGAGCGGGAATTGCGCCATTCGGAAAAAATGGAGGGCCCAGCACCGCCACCGGAAAAAAGGCGACCACCGCCACCGGTAACAGCCACACCACACCGCGATGACGATCGAGGAGGCGGGAGGCAGCGGCGGCTATCTCCGGGATCAAAGCAATCGCAAACGGAAAAATATACCGCCCGCCCGCAAGATCCCCATTGAAGAAACTATAGAGAGAGAAAAAGCTCGCGCATCCGCAGAGCCCCAAGATTTTGTAGGCGAGAGATCTGCGACGCTCTTTTGGGGTCCAGAACAGCACCAGCAGGACGGGCAGGCAGAATGGAAGCCCCGTCCAGGGACTGAAAAGCTGCTCGACAAAATTGCTGAGACTTTGGGAAACAGAAATGCCTCCCACCGTGGACGCGTAAACCGGATTCCAAAGCCATAATTTGACGACGATGAGCGCCAGCAGCAGCGCGCCGAAATGGAGGGCGTAAGTCACGCGCGCCTTCTTGGAAAGCGAAAGAAGCGGCCAGGTCAAGACCAGGAAAATCAGGCTATAGGCCTTCAAAGCCACCAGCAGGGCATCAAGTATCGCGAGGGCGCGGCTATTGCGAGCATCGGCGGATGGCTCCGTCAAAAAAAGGCGCAGCGACATGAGGAGCGCCATGTAAGACTCGACGAATCCCGCCATGCAAAATGTGAAGACGCCATAACCGGCGCAAAAGAAACCGAGAACCACGAAAAGGCTTCGCTCGCCATCCATGCCTTGGCGGCGCACGAGGAAATGAAAACTGAGCAGAATGGCCATGAGCCCCGCCAGGACGGTTTGGCAGGAAATCACCGCCTCGGTCACCAGCGCGCTGGCGCCCAGGAAGGCGGTGACTTTCGAGGTGACATAGACCAGCGAAAACCAAAGAATGTGATGGGAGATATACCAACCGTCGGGACTGCGGGTGTAATCCGCGAAGCTCAAATCCGTTTGGTCGAGGCTATAGGCGTTTTTCAGCAACAAGGCCTCGTCGCCGACAACAACCCCACCCATCAGAAGCGGGATGAGCAGAATCACCATCCAGCCATACCGGAGAACAAGCTGGGCTCCGCGTCCCGCGCCCGCGATCATTACAAAATTTCCTTTAAAATCATATAGATAAAGAGATTTCCGGGAGAGGCAAGGCAGGCCGGAACATGCCCCGGGCCGGTTCTAGGGAATTCTTAACGGGGACGGGTCATCATGGTTACCAAATTCTTTGCCCCCTGACTCTGGCCCCCCATGAACGCGCCGTTTTTCGCCAGCGAGATACCAGGTCAGACCGGCGACCTGCGCCTTTTTGCCGTTTTCCATCTCAACCTCGCCTTTTCCTCGATCGAAGAGGAAAAGCGGGGCGACGTCATCAACCGCTGCTACTGGCCGCTGCTGCGGCTGGCGGAAAAACATCCTCATGTCGGTATCGAAGTATCCGGCTACACACTCGAGCAAATAGAACGGCACGATCCGGCCTGGATCGCGCAAGCCCGCGCGCTGCTCGCCCAGAACAAGATCGAACTGATCGGTTCCGGCTACAGCCAGATGATCGGCCCGCTGGTGCCGGGCCGGGTGACGGCCGAAAATCTCAAGATCGGCAACGCGGTCTATCAGACATTGCTGGGCGTGCGCCCCACCGTGGCGCTGGTCAACGAACAGGCCTATTCTGCGGGACTGGTCGAACATTATCTCGATGCCGGCTATGGCGCCCTCTTGATGGACTGGGACAATCCTAGCGCCCATCATCCGGAATGGAGCGCGGAACATCAGCATCTGCCGCAATATGCCAGCGGGCTCGATGGCCGCCGGATCGCGCTGCTGTGGACCAACACCGCCGCCTTTCAGCAACTGCAGCGCTTCGTCTATGACGACATCAAGCTGGAAAGCTATCTGCGCTTTGTCCAGGGTCGCAAGGCATCATCCGACCGGGCGCTGTGCCTCTATGCCAGCGACGCCGAGATTTTCGATTTCCGCCCCGGCCGCTTCCGGACCGAGGAAAAACTGCCCCAGGCCAGCGAATGGGACAGGTTGGACAAGGCGTTCACCGCTGTGACCCGCGAACCGGGCATGGCACTGGTCAGCCCGTCCGACGTGCTGAAATTGATGCAACGTCCAGGCGCCGGCCATGTCCTGCAACTGGAGAGTGTTCAGTGTCCGGTTCCCGTCAAAAAGCAGCGCAAATACAATCTGGCGCGCTGGGCCGTTACCGGACGCGACAATATCGCCGTCAACGCCGCTTGCCAGCGCATCTATCAAGGCATGCTGGGGCACGGCGATGCCGACTGGAAAGAGCTTTGCTATCTTTGGGCCAGCGATTTTCGCACCCATCTGACGGACAGGCGCTGGACGGGGTTTCGCGCCCGCCTCGAAGCGGCAGAGGCCAAATATGCGCCCGCGCCGGCTCCGGTCCCCGCGATTCCGCGGGCTGCGCCGGCCACCGAACGCCATCTTGAAATCGCAGCCGGCGGCTTGAGCGCCCGCCTGGACCGGCGCCGCGGCCTGGCGTTGGAGCAATTGCGTTTTGATGGCCGCGCGCTGGTCGGCGGACTGCCGCATGGCAGCTTTCAGGAAATCGCGCTGCAGGCCGACTGGTACACCGGCGATTGCGTCTTCGAGGCGCCCGGCGAACACAAGGTCACGGATCTGGAATGGTGCGAGGCGCGGATAGAGCCTTGCGAAAATGGCGACGTTATCGCCCATGCGGAGATTGAAACGCCCAAGGGCCGCATCCTGAAGCATTTGCGCTTTTGCGCTGCCGCCCGGCGCGTCGATTTCGACATCAGCTTCCATTGGAAGGACTGGGGCAAGGGTGTGTTGCGGCTGGGTCATTTCACCCTCCTGCCCCAGGCCTTTTGCCTGGATGGATTGGAATTGGTGACCACCAATGGCGGGCGCGCCGAGCGTTACAAGCTGGCCGGCAACGGCATCGACCATGGCGGACCGGTATCGTTCCTGGTCTCTTCCAGCCATGGCTTGGGCATGACCGACGGTTGGGCACAGATCGGTGACCGGCAGAACCGGCTCAGAATCGACATAGATCGTGCCACAGCCCCTCTTTTGGGACTGTTGACGCATCGCCCCGCCCGGCTGGCGGACGGCTCAGCGGGCTTCTTCTGCCAGCTGCAGCTTTCGGCGATGGAATTGGACGATACCCGCAAACCCTCCGACTATCGCGAAGGCCCAAGGCGGTTCCGCTTCTCGATCAGCGCGGCCGGAGTTTAATAGGCTCCTTGGCCCCTGAGCAGCACCCACACGGTCTGCAGCAGGATCACCAGATCGTACCAGACGGTCCAGTTCTTGATGTACCACTCGTCATAGGAGACGCGCTCCGCGAAGGTGGTGTGGCTGCGGCCGCTGATTTGCCAAAGGCCGGTGATGCCGGGCCGGACGCGCTCATAAAGGCTGATCACCGCGCCATAGTCCGGCAATTCCCGGCGGAGCAGCGGGCGCGGTCCGACCAGGCTCATTTCGCCGAGCAACACGTTCAGCAGCTGCGGCAGCTCGTCCAGGCTCTTGCGGCGCATCCAGCCGCCGACGCGGGTGACGCGGGGGTCCGCTTGAAGCTTGAAATTGGATTCGCAATAGCGCGCCAGCAGGACGGGATTTTCCGTCTCCCACCGGGCCATCTGATCCTCGGCATCGACCACCATGGTGCGGAATTTCCAGCAGGTGAAATCGCGTCCGCCGCGTCCCACGCGTGTCTGGCGGAAGAAGATCGGGCCGCGATCTTCCTTCCAGATCAGGAAGGCGAAAACCAGGAACACCGGCGCCAGCACGATTGCCAGCAAAATGGCGCCGATGACGTCAAGGCTGCGTTTGAAAATGCGCTGCGGCAGGCGCGCCAGGTTGTTGCGGACCTGCAGCAGCAGCAGATCCTTGCCGAAGAAATAATTGGTGGAGAGGCCATAGAGCGGCAGACGCCGCAGGCTCGGCACGATCGCCACGGCAATGTCGGCGCCGACCAACTGATCGATCAGATCATTGTGATTGATGGTGGCGCGGTCGTCGGGCACCAAGATGACCTGCCGGCAGCCCACCGCCGTCAACGCCGCAACAAGTTCATCCGGGGGCGCGACCAAGGGCGTCAGCCCGGCGAAAGCGGTGGAAAGATGCTTCTCGGCGGTTTCCGGCACCACCCATAGCACCTTCAGCCCCAACGCCAGTTGCTGACCCAGCACCGGCACGACCTCCTGGGCCATCGGGCTGGTGCCGATAATGGCGGTCGGCAAATGCCAGACACCGATCTTGCCCAGGAAAAGCCGCATGACCTGACGCATGGTCGGCAGGGCAAAAATCAATCCCGACCAGACGGCGATTCCGACCATCAGCCCGCTCGGCCCCACCAGCGAGACAGCCGCGTTATAGGCAATGCCGCAAACCAGAAGCGCGGTGGTGGTGGAACGGGCGCCGTCCCAGAACAATTGCCGCCGGCTGTAGTCGCCAACCAGATAGCGTGCGCCGACAAAGATCAGCGCCATGATCATCACCAGATCGATGCTGGGGCCCTGCGAAAGGTTGCGAAACAGCGCCAGGGCGGGAGGGGTCACCAAAAGATGCAGAATGGCATCGGCGACGGCAAAACAGATCAGGTCGGAGCCAACAAGCCCCAACAGAATGGCCAAGCGGCGCCAAGGGGAGGTGCCGCTACGCACCCCCACGGGATAGTGGCGTGTTTGCTCAAAGGACGCGGCAACGGTCATGAAGGTTCAGGGACTCTCCAGGTCCAGACTAACAATTCGCAATCGCAAAATCACGCTTGCCAGCAGGGACATAGCGCGGAATTGGGCGGCATACACAAGAACGCAACCCAAGGAATATAGCCCGCTAGAGCCGGAATGGAATTTTATTTTTCCAATTTGAAACAATAACTTAGTGATAAAAAATCAGTAGCTTTCCGTGATCTGGGCCGCTCGGTTGCGTTGCTTCGCCCATTCGGACAGCCGCGCTTGCGCTATGGCCTGCCGCATCTCGTCCATCAATCTCTGATAATGAGACAAATTGTGCCAGGTCAGCAGCATGGCGGCGATGATCTCGCCGGACTTCACCGTGTGATGCAGATAGGCGCGGGAGAATTGCCGGCAGGCCGGACAATCACAGCCGGGCTCCAGCGGCGCGGGATCGTCGGCAAAGCGCGCATTCTTGAGATTGAGCGCGCCCTCTGCGGTGAAGGCCTGGCCGTTGCGGCCCGAGCGGGTGGGCAGGACGCAATCGAACATGTCGACACCCCTGAGTACCGCGCCGACAATGTCGTCAGGCTTGCCCACGCCCATCAGATAGCGTGGCCGCTCCGCCGGCAGATGCGGCACCGTCGCCTCCAAAGTTTCGAACATCGCGCTTTGCGGCTCGCCCACCGCCAAACCGCCGACCGCATAGCCGTCGAAACCGATCTCCTGCAGCGCCTGGGCGGAACGCGTTCGAAGATCGGCGAAGGTGCCGCCCTGAACAATCCCGAAACAGGCGCGCCCGGCCCGTTCCTCTTCACTTTGTTCGTGGAACGCGGCTTTGGACCGCTTCGCCCAACGCATCGACAACATCATGGATTTTTCGATTTGCGCGTGGGCAGCGGGCAGCGCCGGGCATTCATCGAACACCATCTGAATGTCGGAGCCCAACTGGGCCTGGATCTGCATGGCGCGCTCGGGCGAGAGAAATTCCTCATGGCCGTCGATATGCGACTGGAACTTGACGCCCTCCTCGCTGATCTTGCGCAAGGCCGACAAGGACATCACTTGAAAGCCGCCGCTGTCGGTCAGGATCGGCCGCGGCCAATCCATGAATTTGTGCAACCCGCCGAGACGCGCGATGCGTTCGGCGCCGGGCCTGAGCATCAGATGGTATGTATTGCCGAGCAGGATGTCGGCGCCTGTCTCGCGCACGCTTTGCGGCAGCATCGCCTTCACCGTCGCCGCCGTGCCGACCGGCATGAAGGCCGGGGTGCGGATAGCGCCGCGCGGCGTATGGATGATGCCGGTGCGGGCCTCGCCGTCGCGGGCCAGAAGCTCGAAATGGAAATTGCTCATCGGGCAGGCATTAGCAGACAGGCGTCGCCATAGGAATAGAAGCGATACTCCTTGGCGATGGCCTCGGCATAGGCCGCTTTCATCACCTCCAGCCCCATCAGGGCGCTGACCAGCATGAACAGCGTGGAGCGCGGCAAATGGAAATTCGTCAGCAGCAGATCGACGGCGCGAAAGCGGTAGCCGGGGGTGATGAAGATGTCGGTCTCGCCTTCGAAAGGCCGGATAAGACCTTGGCTGTCCGCCGCGCTTTCCAGGGTGCGCAAGCTGGTGGTGCCCACCGCGGCGATGCGCCCGCCGGCGGCATGGACCTGGTTCAGCCGCGCGGCGGTCGCGGCATCAAGGTAAGCGCGCTCGGCATGCATGCGATGCTGGGCGGTATCGGTTGCGGTGACCGGCAGGAAGGTGCCCAACCCGACATGCAGGGTCACCGCTTCGCGCGTTACGCCCTTTTTCTTCAGCGCCGCGAACAATTCCGGCGTGAAATGCAATCCCGCCGTGGGCGCGGCCACCGAACCGGATTGCCGCGCGAAGATGGTTTGATAGTCCGACACATCGCGCGCATCGGCTTTGCGTTTTCCCGCGATATAGGGCGGCAGCGGCATCTCGCCCTCGGCGGCGACGGCCGCGTCCAAGGCTGCGCCCGACAGTGCGAATGCAATCTCGGCTTCGCCATCCTCGCCGCGCGCGATCACCCGCGCTTTCAAGGAACCGAATTGCAAATCGTCGCCGGGCGCCAGCTTGCGTGCGGGCCGCGCCAACACGCGATAGCGGTCCGCCGCCAACCGCTGATGCAAAAGGACCTCTATCTTTGCGGGACCGGTTTCGCGCAACCGCTGGCCATGAAGCCGCGCGGGAAACACCTTCGTGTCATTGACCAGCACCGCATCGCCTGCCCGCAAATAGTCCGGCAGATCGCGCAAGCTGCGATGGAGGATACGTCCGTCCGCCTCGACCACCATCAGCCGGGCGCTGTCGCGTGGGGACGCCGGTCTGAGCGCGATACGCTCATCCGGCAGGTCGAAATCGAACAGGCTGACATCCATGGCGGGGGCCTATATCAGGCACCCCATGTTAGCGCGAGGGATTTTGGCCCCTGGCTAGGAGCGAGGAGCGATGTGGGCAGTAAAGCGCCCATGAGCGACGAGCGACAACGCCAGGGGGCAAAAGAACCGCGCTAGGCAATCAGCTTGCGATACAAATGCCAGGTGGCATGGCCGAGCACCGGTACGACCACCATCAGCCCGACAAAGACCAGCGCGGAGCCGGCCAGCAGAAGCGCCGCCACGGTCAGACCCCATAGCGCCATGGGCGCAGGATTGGCCAAGACCGCCCTGAACGAGGTGCCGATGGCGGTATCCAACCCGCAATCGCGGTCCAGCAGCAGCGGGAAGGACACCACGCTGACCATCATCGCCAGCAGGGCGAAGAGGAAGCCGATCCCCATGCCCCACAGGATCATCTGCTGCCCCTGGCTGGTGAAGAACACCGCCTGGGCGAAAATTTCGGGACTGGGCGAACGCGGCAGAATGGGCGCCAGGGTAAATTCGAAGATCGCCCAGGCGGTCGCCAGCCAAGCCAGGAACACGGCGATCAAAAGCAGGCCCAGGGCGGCGATCCCGCCGATGGCGGGCGCCTTGAGAACATCGAAGGCATTGGCCCAGCCCACTTCGGCGCCCTGCTCGCGCCGCCGGCTCATCTCATACAGACCGACGGCCGCCAGCGGCCCGATGATGGCAAAGCCCGAGGCCAGCGGAAACACCAGCGGCAGCAGGTCCGAGCCGAAGGCCAAACGCGCCAGGACCAGGCCGGCGATCGCATAGGTGGCGCAAAGAAAGATCACATCGCTGCGATAGGCCGTGAAATCCGCGAAGCCCTGGCGCAGCGACTGCCAGACATCGGCGGCGGCGATGCGCCGGATCGCGGGCGCGGGCGAATGCGCCACATCGCGCATGTGATCGATCGAACGGCCGACCGCGCTGGCGGCATGGGCCGCCGAAACCAGCTGCGCTCCGCTCCATTCGATGGGGTTTCTGATGGTCATGGCGCCTCTCCCGTTGCTTTGCGGGGCGCGCCTTGGCCTGGCGGCTGGTCTCTTTGATCGCAAGAGGGTTGATCGGAAGAGGACAACCGTCGGTCACGGCGAACCCGTGGACCTGTACCAGTGACCTCACTATAGACCTGCGGCAGGACGTCGCAAGGAGGAACTTTATCCCTTATTTATCCGGCGGTTGCGAGAACCGCCGCGATGATGCGGTCCTGGGTGTCCTCGTCCAGATAGGGGTGCATGGGCAGGCTGACAACGTGACTGCTCAGGGCATCGCTGACGGGCGTCGGCACGCCGGGATAGTGGGCATAGGCGGGCTGGCGGGATAAGGGAATCGGGTAATAGACCATGGTCGGCACGCCAGCCGCTTTCAGAGCCGCCTGAAAGGCGGCGCGGTCCTGGACCTGCAACGTATATTGCGCCCAGCTCGAAGTGACACCCTCCAGCACAAAAGGCGTCTTGATCCGGTTGGACTCGGCAAAAGCCTGGTCGTAGCGGCGCGCCACCTGATTGCGCTTGTCGATTTCGTCTTCAAAGATTTTCAACTTCTCGATCAGGATCGCGGCCTGAATCGTATCCAGCCGCGAATTCAGCCCGATATGGACATGTTCGTAACGGTCGCTGCCCTGGCCGTGCATGCGCAGGCTCAGCAGCAGGTCTTTCAGTTTATCGTCGTTGGTGAAACAGGCGCCGCCATCGCCATAACAGCCCAGCGGTTTGGCGGGGAAGAAACTGGTCGCCGCCGCGTCACCAATAGCGCCGGCGCGCTTGCCGTCCATCACTCCGCCAAAACCCTGCGCCGTGTCGCAGAAAAGCTTGAGGCCTTCACGCTTGGCGATGGGCGCCAGACTGCGATAGTCGGCGGGCTGGCCGAACAGATCGACCGGCATCACCACCTTGGGCGTCAGCTTGCCGCCCTGTTTGACCATGGCGATGGCGGCTTCCAGGCTCACCGGATCCATGTTGAAGGTGTCGGACAACACATCCACAAACACCGGTGCCGCGCCCGCCAGCGCCACCACCTCCGCCGAGGCCGCGAAGGTGAAAGCCGGCACAAACACCGCGTCGCCCGGCCCCACCCCCCAGGCCTTGAGCACCAGCAGCAGCGCATCGGTGCCGTTGGCGCAGGCAATGGCGTGCTTCACCCCGGCCCAGGCGGCAATATCTTTCTCGAATTGGGCGACCTGTGGTCCCAATATCCACTGCCCGCCTTCGACCGCCGCCTTGATGGCGGCTTCCAGCGGCGCACCCAATCGGCGGCGCTGGGCTTGAAGGTCTATAAAAGGGATGGGCTGGGTCACGATGCACCGGTCTGAAAACGTGCTGCTTGTAGGATGCCGAATTGCCGGGGCCGACACACGAAATATTGCAGAATAAATCTTCTATCTGTAAATCGGCTTGCCTTGCGCATGACAGCTTTAAAACAATGGTTCGAAAGTGCCAGTAACAAATTCCACCAAATCGCAATCGCGTCCCGCCGTGTTCTTCGATCGCGACGGCACGCTCAACCGCGATGTCGGCTATCTGCACCGGCCCGAGGAATTCCAATGGCTGCAAGGCGCCAAGGCCGCCATCCGTTTGTGCAATGAGGCCGGCTATTTCGTTTTCGTGGTGACCAATCAGGCCGGTGTGGCGCGGGGTTATTACCAGGAGAGCGATGTCGATGCGCTGCATGCCTGGATGCGCCAGGAATTGGCGCGCGAGGGCGCCCATGTCGATGCCTTCGAATATTGCCCGCACCATATCGACGGCGTACGGCCCGAATACCGCCGCGCCTGCCGGCGCCGCAAGCCTCGGCCCGGCATGGTGCTGGACCTCTTGGCGCGCTGGCCGGTCGACAAACAGGCGAGCTTCCTGATCGGAAACACGCAAGGCGATATGGACGCAGCCGCGGGCGCGGGAATCCGCAGCTACCTTTATGAGGGCGGCGATCTGGCCGCCTTTGTCGCGGCCCGCCTGGCCTAAGCGGTCTCGATCCGCGCCTTCACGATCTTGTCGGGATCGCCGCTGATGGTGCCGTTATTGTGCTCGCCGCCCTTTTTGATCTTGTCGACATTGTCCATGCCCTCGACCACTTCGCCCCAGACCGAATATTGCCGGTCCAGCCAGGGCGCATCATCGAAGCAGATATAGAATTGGCTGTTGGCGCTGTTGGGATTTTGGCTGCGCGCCGCCGATACCGTGCCGCGCGTATGCTTCTCGTTGGAAAATTCCGCCTTGAGATCGGGCAGATCCGAACCGCCGCTGCCGGTGCCGGTGGGATCGCCGGTCTGGGCCATGAAGCCGGGAATGACGCGGTGAAAAACGATGCCGTCATAAAATCCGCTGCCTGCCAGCTCCTTGATGCGCTCGACATGATTGGGCGCCAGGTCGGGACGCAGCTTGATCTTCACCGGTCCGTCCTTGAGATCGAGAATGAGATAGTCGGCCATTAGGTCTTTTCCTTGCTGCGTGTGATGAGCGCCTGGGCTACGGCGGGGGTGGTGAAGGGTGAAATATCGCCGCCCAGCACGGCGATTTCCTTGACCAGCTTGGACGAAATCGCCTGATGCCGCGGGTCGGCCATCAGGAAGACGGTTTCGATCTCGGTGTTCAGGCGCTGGTTCATCGCCACCATCTGGAATTCATACTCGAAATCCGACACTGCGCGCAGGCCGCGAATGATCATCGAGGCGCCGACCTGGGCGGCGAACTTGACCAGCAGGCTGTCGAACGCCACCACTTCGATGCTGGCTTGCCCGGCCGCGAGTTTTTCGGCCTCGGCTTTCACCATCGCCACCCGTTCCTGCAAGGTGAACATCGGGCTCTTGGACGCATTGGTGGCCACCCCGATCACCAGATGATCGACCAGCTTGACGGCGCGCTTGATGATGTCCAGATGGCCCAGGGTCACCGGATCGAAGGTGCCGGGATAAAGCGCCGTGAGTCTTTTGGCGCTCATTCGCCGCCGCCGACATCGGCGATGCGTTCCACCGACACGACTTTTTCACCCTCGTCGACGCGGAAGACCGTAACGCCCTGCGCGGCGCGGCCCTGCACCGAAATGCCCGACACCGCGACCCGGATGGTCTGCCCGGCATCGGAGATCAGCATCAGATCGTCGCTCTCCTCCACCGGGAAGGAGGCGATCACGGCGCTGTTCTTCTTGCCCATGCCGATGGCGACAATGCCCGAACCGCCGCGGCCGGTGACGCGATACTCGTAGGAGGAACTGCGCTTGCCGAAGCCGGTTTGCGACATGGTGAGCACAAGCTGCTCGCGCGCGCCCAGCGCCGCATAGCGTTCCGAGGTCAGGGTGGCTTCCTCGACGCCCTCTTCGGCATCCTCATCCGCCTCGACGGGCGCTTCCGCCTCGCCGCTTTCGGCGCGCCGCGCGGCACTGGCCTGCTTGAGATAGGCGCGCGCTTCCGCGCTGGTGGCGTCGGAATGATAGAGCAACGCCAGGCTGACAACTTCGTCGCTTGCCGCAAGCTTGATGCCGCGTACGCCGGTGGAATCGCGACCCTTGAAGACGCGCACATCGCCGACCGGGAAACGGATCGCCTTGCCGCCCCTCGTGGTGAGCAGGAAATCGTCGGCGTCGGTGCAGGTGGCGACGCCGATGATGCCGTCGCCCTCGGCCAGCTTCATGGCGATCTTGCCGTTCTTGTTGACCTGGGCGAAATCCGACAACTGGTTGCGCCGCACATCGCCGGAGCGGGTGGCGAACACCACATTGAGGCTTTCCCACTCCGCCTCGTTTTCCGGCAAAGGCAGGATGGTGGTGATGCGCTCGCCCTCGGCCAGCGGCAGCAGATTGACCATCGCCTTGCCCTTGCCGGCGATGCGCGCTTCCGGCAGCCGCCAGACCTTGAGCTTGTAGGCCATGCCGGTGGAGGAAAAGAACAGCAGCCAGGCATGGGTGGAGGCGACAAACAGGCTGGTGACGAAATCCTCATCCCGAGTCGCCATGCCCGAACGGCCCTTGCCGCCGCGTCCCTGCACCCGGTATTCGGCCAGCGGCGTACGCTTGATATAACCATTATGGGTGACGGTGACCGCGACATCCTCGCGCTCGATCAGCGCCTCGTCTTCCAGCTCGATTTCCGCGTCGATCAGCTCGGTCTTGCGCGGGGTGGCGAATTCATTGCGGATGGCCGCGAGTTCGTCGCGGATAATCGTCAGCACCCGCCCGCGTGACGACAGAATGTCGAGATAATCGGCGATCGCCAGGCCCAGCTTCTGGGCCTCGTCGTTGATTTCGTCGCGGCCCAGCGCGGTCAGGCGCTGCAGGCGCAGGTCCAGGATCGCCTTGGCCTGCTCTTCCGACAGCCGGATGGTATTGCCCTCTTCCACCTTGTGGCGGGGATCGGCGATCAGGGCCACCAGGGGACCAACGTCCTTGGCCGGCCAGGCGCGCGCCATCAATTGCTCGCGCGCCGCCGTGGCGTCGGGCGCCGCCCGGATCAGCTTGATCACTTCGTCGATATTGGCCACCGCGACGGCCAGGCCGACCAGGATATGGCCGCGGTCGCGGGCTTTCGACAGGTCGAACTTGGTGCGGCGGGTGACGACTTCTTCACGAAAACCCACAAAGGCGGCCAGCAGCTCCTTGAGGTTCATCTGAACCGGGCGGCCGTCATTCAGCGCCAGCATATTGACGCCGAAGCTCTGCTGCAGGCTGGAGAAACGATAGAGCTGGTTGAGCACCACGTCGCTGGAGGCGTCGCGCTTGAGCTCGATCACCATCCGCATGCCGGAGCGGTCGCTTTCGTCACGGATGTCGGAGATGCCTTCGATGCGCTTGTCACGCACCAACTCGGCAATGCGCTCGATCAGCATCGCCTTGTTCACCTGATAGGGCAGTTCGGTGACGATAATGGCTTCGCGGTCCTTGCGAATCTCTTCCACGGCGCAGCGCGCCCGCATCAGGATCGAGCCGCGGCCCCGCGCCAAGGCGGCGCGGGCATTCTGCTTGCCGATCAGCAGCGCGCCGGTGGGAAAGTCGGGTCCGGGCACGATCTCGGTCAACCGCTCCAGATTGACGGATGGATCGTCGATATAGACCAGGCAGGCATCAATCACTTCGCCCAGATTGTGGGGCGGAATATTGGTCGCCATGCCAACCGCGATGCCGGACGAGCCGTTGACCAGGAGATTGGGGAAGCGCGACGGCAGCACCGACGGCTCTCTTTCGGTGCCATCGTAGTTGTCGCGGAATTCGACGGTTTCCTTGTCGATATCCTCGGTCAGCGCATGCGCGATCTTGGCGCGGCGCACTTCGGTGTAACGCATCGCGGCGGGCGGATCGCCGTCCACCGAGCCGAAATTGCCCTGGCCGTCGATCAGCGGCGCGCGCATGGAAAAATCCTGCGCCATGCGCACCAGCGCGTCGTAGATCGATTGGTCGCCGTGCGGATGGTACTTGCCGATCACATCGCCGACCACGCGGGCGGATTTGCGATAAGCCTTGTTCCAATCGTAGCCGTTCTCGTGCATCGAAAAGAGGATGCGGCGATGCACCGGCTTCAAGCCGTCGCGCGCGTCGGGCAGCGCACGCTGCACGATCACACTCATCGCATAATCGAGATACGAGCGTTTCAGCTCATCTTCGACCGCGATGGTCGCGGTTGGAACAGTGCCTTCCGGCGGGCTTATCGTGTTGGAATTGTCGCTCAAAAAGCCAGCCTCAGAAGCGCTTTCGAAGCGCGGGAAAAACCGGCGTGATTCCTAGCATTTTGCTGTTTCTGAAACCAGCAAATTAGCCTCGGATAATGCGCTGACTTTATTGGTCAATTCGAGGGTTTTTGCAGGGCCGAAAGCTCGGCCTGAACCCGACTCATATCATAGGCGTAAATGAGCCGCTGACGGCCCTCATCCTTATAGCCAAAAGTGATGCCGACCAGGCGCCCCAAACTGTCCAGAACCGGCCCGCCGGAAAAGCCCGGTCCGGCATTTCCGGCAAAAACAAAATAGGCCGGCGCCGTGCAGCCGGGACAGTGCTTGATCTCGCGCACCACGCCACGGGCGACGCGCAACTCTCTGTCGCCCCCCTGGCCATAGGCCGTCACGCTTTGGCCGATCACGGGCGCTGCCGTCGGCGGCGCGGCGGATTTTGGCGTACGGAAGAACAGCAAATCATAGTCCTGGCGTACGCCGATCACGCTGCCCCGCGCCAGCAGATTGGCATTGTGGGCGTTGGTGACGGCAATGCCGGGCGCGATCACCATCGCCGCGCCATTGGCGCTGTCCAGGCCGAGATGGATGCGGCCGTAGAGCGGCAGGTAGGCGGCCGCTATTTCGGGCTGTGCAATAGCGGTGGCGGGAGCACCGGACGAGCCGGCGCAACCGCAAACCGCCAACAGGAGGAAAACAAGGGCAAAGGCCTTAGAAGGGGATTTCGTCATCCATCTCGTCGCGCTGGAAGCTGGCCGGCGTCTCGCCCGCACCGCGTCCGCCGCCGCCCTCGCCGCCATTGCGGCCATCCAGCATGGTCAATTCGCCCCGGAAATTCTGCAGCACCACTTCGGTCGAGTATTTCTCGGCGCCGTCCTTGTCGGTCCATTTGCGGGTCTGAAGCTGGCCTTCGACATAGACCTTGGCGCCCTTCTTGAGATACTTCTCGGCGACATCGGCCAGGTTCTTGTTGAAGATCACCACCCGGTGCCATTCGGTCTTTTCCTTGCGCTCGCCGGATGCCTTGTCGCGCCAACTCTCGGAGGTGGCGATCGACAGGTTGACCACGGGATCGCCGCTGGTCATGCGGCGGACCTCCGGATCCTTGCCCAGATTACCCACCAAAATCACCTTGTTGACGCTACCGGCCATGATCTTCTCCAATACGAGGGCGCGACGTTAGACGACAGGCCCGTGCCAGCGCCATCGAAGGCGCCCTTTTATCCACCCATAACATTGTTCCCTGTTTGTTCCAATAGCCTTGTCGCCCCTTTTCCCCGATAAACCGGGAGGCGCGGCGAGGCGGCATGCCCTTCAATTCCTATCCTTATTTCCTGTTCTTGGCTGTGGCCGTGCTGGGGTTCCGCCTGCTGGAAAAAGGCGCCCCCACCGGGCGGCGGGTATTCCTGCTGCTGGCGTCTTACGCCTTCTATGCCTGGTGGCGGGCCGACTTCCTGGCGCTGCTCTGCGGCTCGACCCTGGTGAATTTTTGGATCGGCAGCACCATCGAACAGCGCCGGGCGCGCGGCCAGGACCGCCGCGCCTTTCTGATTGCCGGCCTGTTGTTCAATCTCGGCCTGATCGCCACCTTCAAATACGAAACGCTGTTCGCCTCCACCGCCAACGATCTCTTAAGCATCGGCTTGCCGGTGCCGGATTTCTTCCTGCCGTTGGCGATCAGCTTTTTCACCTTCGAGCAGATCAGCTATCTGGTGGATGCCGACGCGGGCAAGACGCACAATTATTCCCTGCTGGATTACGCGCTGTTCGTCGCCTATTTCCCCCATTTGATCGCCGGGCCGATCGTGCGCCACAACGATCTGATCCCGCAGTTCCATCACTTGCGCTCCCGCAACGACGATCTCGCCGCCGGCATGACGCTGTTTTCCATCGGCCTGGCCAAGAAATCCCTGATCGCCGACAATCTGGCGCCTTTCGCCGACGCCATCTTCAACGCGGCGGGGCGCGGCGTCGCCTTGGGCCCGACCGACAGCTGGCTGGGCACCCTGTTTTTCGCTTTCCAGATCTATTTCGATTTCTCGGCCTATTCCGACATGGCGCTGGGCTCCTCGGTGATGCTGGGCATGCGGCTGCCGGTCAATTTCCATTCGCCCTACAAATCCGCCAGCATCATAGAATTCTGGCGGCGCTGGCATATTTCACTGTCCGCCTTCCTGCGCGACTATCTTTATGTGCCGCTGGGCGGCAACCGGCGCGGCGCGGTGCGGCGCTATCTGAATCTTTTCATCACCATGCTGCTGGGCGGACTGTGGCACGGCGCCAACTGGACGTTCATGCTGTGGGGCGGATTGCACGGCCTTTATCTCACCATCAATCACGCCTTCCGCCAGGCGACCAAGGGCATGACGGTCGCGCCCGTCCTTCGCGCGCCGCTGCATGCCGGCGCGGTCGCACTTACCTTTGCCGCCACGTCCCTGGCCTGGATTGTGTTCCGTTCGCCCGACCTCGCCACGGCGCGCAATGTGGTGGGCGGGCTGGTGGGACAGGGCCACAGCAATGTGGTGAGTTTCTCACCCCTGGCGGCGGCGACCTTGCTGCTGTTGTTTGTGGTGGTCTGGCTGATGCCCAATTCGATGGAGATCATGTGGCGGCACAATCCGGCGCTGCCCTCGCCTTATCCCGATCAGCCGGTCGCCGCGGCCAAACGCCAGTCCTGGCGGCCCACGCCGGTCAATGCCGCTCTTTACGGCGCACTCTGCATTCTTGCGGTGCTGGCCTTGTCCAATCTCAAACCCTTCATCTATTTCCAATTCTGATGGAAAAGACCCGCTATCCCGTCTGGTTTCTGGGCACCGTGGCGCTGGTGATCGCGGCGCTGGCGGCCTTTAACGCGATCGCCGGGGCTTACATCCTGGGTCATCCCGCCGGCGGCAGCGTGCAAACCCTGTCGGGCTTTGAGCGCGCCTTGAAACCGGTATGGCTGGAGCAAATCGCGCCCGAGCTGGTGTTTGTCGGTTCCAGCCGGGTGCGCGACGGCTTCGATCCGGTGCTGATCGATCCGGCGCTGGGCATTCGCAGCTTTAACTACGGCGCCTCCAGCATGACGCCTTACGAAACGCGCCGCTTCGCCCAGGATGCGCTGGCGCACAATTCCGTCAAACACATTGTCGTGTCGCTGGATGCCTTTACCGGCAATGGCGGACCCGGCGAAGCCCTGCCCAGCTTCGATGAGACCAGGCTTTCGGTGACGCCGGAGGGCACGCCTACGCCCAGGCGCGGCCTTTGGCTGTTCACCACACGATATTTGAGCGGCGGCGCGCTGGGCATGAACGCCTTGTCGGCCTGGTCGCTGGCGCAATTGAAGACGGGCCAAAGCGCGGCGGATCGCCCGGATATCTTCCCGGCCTATAGCCGCATGACCGAGGCGGTCCTCAAGCGCGATCTCAACTACCGCCGCGCCCGCACCATGACCATGGGAGATGGCCCGGCGCGCGAGCTGTCAGCCATGCTGACGGCGGCCTGCAGGGCAAAGGCGCGTGTCACGCTTTTCTTCCCGCCCGACAATATGGCGATCATCGCGCGCTATCGCCAAAGCGGCGGCCTGGATGCTTTCAAGCAAACGGTCCGCACCATGGTCGCGCGCCACAATACGAGCTGCCCCAACAAGGCCGGCCTGTTCGACTTCATGGCGCCCAATGAATTGACGCGCGAAAGCCTGCGGGACGGATCAAGCCCCAACTATGTCGACTTGGTGCATTTCCGCCCCCCGGCGGGCCTCTGGCTGCTGGGGCAGATGGGCCTCACCGGCCCTAAAGGCACTTAGGTGGTGGTCGTCGTGGTGGTGGTGGCGGCCGGAGGGGGGGTACAGGCCGAACCGCAGACCGCGTCATCGCTTTGCGAGACGGCGATCGCCACCGCAACCACGGCAACCGCCGCGGCGCCGCCGATCAACAGCAGGTTAGGGCTTCTTGCACGGCGTTGGGCTTCCTTGGTGCCGGCCGGCTTGCCGGGGGCCAGCGAAACATCGGCCGCCAGAGCCTGCGTGCCTACCAGCGCCGCAGCCGTCAGACCGATCACCGCCATCTTGAAATTCGTCATATCAACTTTCCTCTAAATTCTGCCGTGGCTAAAATGTTGTTCCTGCTGCCCAAATCACCAGCGAACCTTGGCGTCATTAAGACGGAACGCGAAAACTTTGCAAATGAACAATGCGCGCCGCGCCAAATTGTTCTCTTTTTGTTTCCGAAGGACCCAGAAAAGGCTATGAGAGGCCAATGGATTCCCAAACCCGCCTTCTGACCACGCTTCTGGCGCCCGCGCGCCCGACTGCCATCGTGGATGTCGGCGCCAACCCCATCGACGGCGATCCGCCCTACAAGGCCATGCTGGCGGCCGGATTGTGCCGAATCGTCGGATTCGAACCCCAGGCGGGCGCCTTGGCGCGGCTGAACCAAAGCAAAGGCCCGCACGAACTCTACCTGCCCTACGCCTTGGCCGATGGAACCGAACGCACCCTGCATGTCTGCGAGCTCGAAGGCATGACCAGCCTGCTGGTTCCCGACCCTTCGCATCTGGCGCTTTTCAATTTGTTTCCTATATGGGGAAACGTGAAAGAGCGCCTCCCCGTCGCCACCAGGAAACTCGACGACATTTCCGAGATCGCCCGGATGGATTTCCTGAAAATGGACGTTCAAGGGGCGGAGCGCGAGGTCCTGGCGCATGGCCGGACCAAACTCAAGGATACGGTGGTGATCCAGACCGAAGTGTCCTTTGTTCCGCTGTACCGCAACCAGCCGTCCTTCGGAGAGATGGACCTGGCCTTGCGGGAGCTGGGCTTCCTGCCTCACAGCGTCACCGGCACCAAGATCTGGCCGCTTTCGCCCATGGTGGTGGGCAACGCGCCCAATCGCGGCATCCGGCAGCTCCTGGAAACCGACATGGTCTATGTGCGTGATTTCTCAAGGCCGGACAATATGACCGTGGAACAGTGGAAGCATCTCGCCTTGATCGCGCATCATTGCTACGGCTCTTACGATCTGGCGCTCAAGGCGATCGTGACTCTGATGGAACTTGGCGCCGCCGCCCCCGACACAAGCAAACACTATCTCGCCAGCCTGAAGCCCAACTGATGCTGAAGAATATTTCCATTCGCGGTGCGCGTGAGCACAACCTCAAGAATATCGATGTGGAAATTCCGCGCGATACTCTGACGGTGCTGACCGGCCTGTCCGGTTCGGGCAAATCCAGCCTGGCCTTCGACACCATTTATGCCGAAGGCCAGCGCCGTTATGTGGAGTCCCTTTCGGCCTATGCGCGGCAATTCCTGGAGCTGATGCAAAAGCCGGACGTCGATCATATCGAAGGCCTGTCGCCGGCGATTTCCATCGAGCAGAAAACCACCTCCAAGAATCCGCGCTCGACGGTGGGCACGGTCACGGAAATTTACGATTATTTGCGGCTGCTTTTCGCGCGGGTCGGCGTGCCCTATTCCCCCGCCACCGGCCTTCCGATTGAAAGCCAGACCGTCAGCCAAATGGCCGACCGCATTCTCGCGCTGCCCGAGAGCACGCGGCTATATCTGCTGGCGCCGATCGTGCGCGGCCGCAAGGGCGAATATCGCAAGGAGCTGGCGGAGCTGCAGAAAAAGGGATTCCAGCGCGCCAAGGTTGACGGCAAATTCTACGACATCGGCGCCACGCCGGCCCTGGACAAGAAGCTCAAGCACGATATCGAGATCGTGGTCGACCGGATCGTGGTCAAGCCGGATATCGGCAACCGCCTGCCCGATTCCATAGAAACCGCGCTCAATCTCGCCGACGGCCTCCTGGTGGTGGAGTTCGCCGACGAGAAGGAGAAAGACGGCAAACCAAAACAGATCATCTTTTCCTCCAAGTTCGCCTGCCCGGTGTCGGGCTTCACCATTTCGGAAATCGAACCGCGGCTATTCTCGTTCAACAATCCGCATGGCGCCTGTCCGCAATGCGACGGCTTGGGGACCCAGAACTATTTCGACGAAGCCCTGGTTGTGCCCGATGAATCTCTAAGCCTGAAGAAAGGCGCCCTCGCGCCCTGGTCCAAGAGCTCATCGCCTTACTATCTCCAGACGCTGGACGCCCTGGCCCGGCACTACAAATTCTCCATGAACGATGCCTGGGAAGACCTGCCCAAAAAGATACGCCAGATCATCCTGCATGGCTCGGAAGAGGAAGAGATCAAATTCATCTATGACGACGGCATGCGGCGCTATGAGACCCGCAAGCCGTTCGAAGGCGTCATCACCAACATGGACCGGCGTCACAAGGAGACCGACAGCGACTGGGCGCGGGAAGAGTTGGAGAAATACCAGGCTGCGGCCGCGTGCGAAGCCTGCAACGGCTACCGCCTCAAGCCCGAAGCGCTGTCCGTGAAGATCGGCGGATTGCATGCCGGCCAGGTTTGCGAACAGTCGATCCGCGACGCCGATGGCTGGTTCCGCGACATCGACAAGAAGCTGAGCAAACAGCAGAAGGAAATCGCCGCGCGCATCCTCAAGGAAATCCGGGCCCGGCTGAAATTCCTCAACAATGTCGGCCTGGATTACCTCACCTTGGCGCGCGCCTCGGGCACCTTGTCCGGCGGCGAAAGTCAGCGCATCCGGCTGGCCTCCCAGATCGGCTCGGGCCTGACCGGGGTTCTCTATGTTCTGGACGAGCCCAGCATCGGATTGCATCAACGCGACAATGCCAAGCTGCTGGAGAGCCTGAAGGGCCTGCGCGACATGGGCAATACCGTCATCGTGGTGGAGCATGACGAGGACGCCATCCGGTCCGCCGATCATGTCATCGACATGGGACCCGGCGCCGGCGTGCATGGCGGCCATATCATCGCCGAAGGTACGCCCGCCGACATCATCGCCAGCAAAAAGAGCCTGACCGGAAAATATCTCAGCGGCGCCGAAAATATCCCCATTCCCGCCCAGCGCCGCAAAGCCGTGCACAATCGCTGGCTCAAGGTGGCGGGCGCGCGCGGCAACAATCTCAAGAATGTCACGGCGGAAATCCCGCTGGGAACCTTGACCTGCATCACCGGAGTTTCGGGCGGCGGCAAATCCACCCTCACCATCGAGACCCTGTACAAGGCCGCGGCGCGCAAGCTCACCCAGGCGCGCGAGCATCCCGCGCCGCACGACCGCATCGAGGGCCTGGAATTTTTGGACAAGGTCATCGATATCGACCAGAGCCCGATCGGGCGCACCCCGCGCTCCAATCCGGCCACCTATACCGGCGCCTTCACCCCGATCCGCGACTGGTTCACCGAACTGCCGGAAGCCAAGGCGCGCGGCTATTCCCCCGGCCGCTTCAGCTTCAACGTCAAGGGCGGGCGTTGCGAGGCCTGCCAGGGCGACGGCGTCATCCAGATCGAGATGCACTTCCTGCCGGACGTCTATGTCCAGTGCGATGTCTGCAAGGGCAAGCGCTACAACCGCGAAACCCTGGAAGTGAAATTCCGCGACCATTCGATCAGCGACGTTCTGGACATGACCATCGAAGCAGGCGCCGAGCTGTTCAAGGCGGTGCCTTCGATCGCCGAAAAACTGGAAACCCTCAAACGCGTGGGGCTGGGCTATATTTCCATCGGCCAGCAGGCCACCACGCTTTCCGGCGGCGAGGCCCAGCGCGTCAAACTGTCCAAGGAACTGTCGCGCCGCGCCACCGGGCGCACCCTCTATATCCTGGACGAGCCGACCACCGGGCTGCATTTCCACGACGTGAAGAAGCTTCTGGACGTGCTGCAGGAGCTGGTGGACCAGGGCAACACGGTGGTGGTGATCGAACACAATCTGGAAGTCATCAAGACGGCGGACTGGATCGTGGATCTGGGGCCGGAAGGCGGCGATGGCGGCGGCGAGATCGTTGCCAGCGGCACGCCGGAAGACGTCGCGAAAAATGCGCGGTCCTATACCGGCCAGTATCTCAAGCCGTTGCTGAAACCCGCGCCGAAGAAACTGAAAGCGGCGGAATAGCGCTCTTTTTCATGGTCGCGCCGGAAGGGCCTGCGCGGCTGCTTCGCATCCGCTCCGGGCTTCCGGTCGCTCCGTAGATCAGACCGCGATATCCAAGGCGGGTTCGCTCTTCAGGGCCCGCCAGATCGACGCGCTGGCGCTGGCGAACAGGCCGATCAAAATGGGAGAGACCAGAAAGCTCAAGCCGCAGGCCCAGGGCAGTATCTGACGCGCATTCAGCAACGCGCTCATCATCTGCATCTGCTGCGTCGCGCCCGCGGCCGGAGGATTTTTTCCGCCGAGCGATGCCTCGACCGACACTTGAACCAGCAGAACCGGCAGGACAATCGCCAACAGGATGCCGAACAACGGCAGGAAATTTCCCGCCGACAGGGTCCAGGCGCGGCGCAGCGCCGGCCCCGGCTCGTGGATGACGATGGCCGGCAACGGCAACAGCAAGCGCACCAAGATCGTCACGCTGACACAGATCATGGCCAGAAGCATGATGTTGCCGGCCAGCATCTGGTTGGCGCCCGCCACCTGCGCGGAAAGCGCGCTGACGGCAAACATGGCCGTCATGCCGATCATCAGCGCCAGGCCCGCAAGAGCAAAGAAGGCGCGGAACATGCGCCATTCCAAGGGGCCGAAAGCGAAATGGGCAATGGAGGGCGCGGCCGCCTGCGTGCCCAGCGCCAACTGCATGACCCCCACGAACATCATGGCGTAGAGCAGCAAGGCCGCCACCAGATAAGCCATGAACATCAGCATGGCCGGAAGGGTTTGAGCGGGATTGCCGCCGGCCAGGGAATCGATGAGGGCGTTGAAGAGGCGATAGAGCGTGAAATATTTGGCGATGGTGAGCAGAACCATCGGCACCCAGACCAAGCCGATCACGGCGCCCAGATGCCCCACCAGAAACGTGTAAGCATCCCGAATGGTCGCAGCGACCGGAACGCGCCGTATCAAGATCCTACTGCCCTTCCTGGCCGGCCTTAAAACTCATCAAAGGGACGCAGATCGTCGAACACCGGCGCCTGGGGGGCGGTGGCATCGCGCCATAGGCTCACGGCCCAGGCGGTGACGGCTGCCGCGACAGGAAGCTTGGCGATCCCAGCCAAGGGTTCGGTCACCAAGGCCAGATGCCGGCGTGGCACGAAAACGGCGATGCTCACCGCCGCAGCGGCCAGCAGCCCAGCCCCAATTGCCAGCCTGGTATAATTTATTCCCTTGGTTTCCTCGGACATCGCTCTAGGTTCCTTGCGCAAACCTTATATAGGCGGCGGCTCCGCAGCCGTCATCCCTGCTGGCCCTGAAATCTTTTGCGCAATCATGGATTTCTGGCACCTGCCGCATTGTCGCACCGGGACCACGACAAAAGCGTTAAAGCGGCACAAAATTAAGGCCGCGTGTGCGGCGCAAAAAGCAACAAGGCCCGCCATCCGGAGATGACGAGCCTTGTTAATCCGGTATTTTTGACGCGATTACGGCGTCGGAGCACCATTGGTGGTCGTGGCCGGCGCGAAGGTAGTCGGCGCACCACCGCGATCACCGCTCTGATTGGTGACCACAATAGCGACTGCAGCAAGGATACCCGCTCCGACACCGGCGATCAGCAACGTTCCGGTGCCGATCTGGGCGGACTTGGCTCCCGCAGGCTTGCCGGGCGCGAGCGCACCGTCAGCGGCGAAAGCCGACGAACCAATCATCGTCGCCACCGTAACAGCGGCAACAACAGTCTTAAAACCAAACATAGGCTTCCCCCGGTTATCTAATGGCGGGCAACTTGTCCCAAGCCATAAGCCAAGTCAACCGGCCTTTCCCAATTCCTTTTTGACTGTTGCTAAAAGGCTTTACCAGAGGGGTACAGGCTGCTTTCCAGCGTGCCAAATCGACCCATCTTTGCGCATTTTTTCGCGATATTGCTGCACCCGCGAAATGCCAATTATATGAGGCTTTTAGAGCTTTTCGGCAAAGGGGCGGTTTGCCATGTGCCCCCGGCCTGCTAAAGCCGGGGCATGGCGGCACAGCTGCACATTATCGGCGGCGGTCTGGCCGGGTCCGAGGCTGCCTGGCAGGCGGCCGAATCGGGCCTGGCCGTAACGTTGCACGAAATGCGCCCCCGAAAAGGCACCGAAGCCCATCAGACCGATTCGCTGGCGGAGTTGGTCTGTTCCAATTCCTTCCGCTCCGATGATGCGGCCAATAACGCGGTCGGGCTGCTGCATGAGGAAATGCGCCGGGCCGAATCGCTGATCATGCGCGCCGCCGATGCCTGCAAGCTGCCCGCCGGCGGCGCCCTGGCGGTGGACCGGCATGGTTTTTCCGCGGCCGTCAGCAAGGCGCTGGAAAACCATCCGCGCGTGACACTGGCGCGGGAAGAGATCGCCGATCTGCCCGGTCCCGACTGGGGCAGCGTGATCGTGGCCACGGGGCCCCTGACCTCCGCCAGCCTCGGCGCCGCGATCGGGGCCGCGACCGGTCAGGACCAGCTGGCATTCTTTGATGCCATCGCGCCCATCGTGCATCGCGAATCGATCAATTTCGACATTGCCTGGTTTCAGTCGCGCTACGACAAGGAAGGTCCCGGCGGCGGCGTCGCCGACTATATCAATCTGCCTCTCGACGAAGTTCAGTATAAAAATTTCGTCGGCGCCTTGCTGGCGGGCGAGAAAACCGACTTCAAGCAATGGGAAAAATCCACGCCCTATTTCGAAGCTTGCCTGCCGATCGAAGTGATGGCGGCGCGCGGCGAACAGACGCTGGCTTTCGGGCCGATGAAGCCGGTGGGCTTGCAGGATCCGCGCAGCAGCCAGCGGCCCCATGCCGTGGTGCAACTGCGCCAGGACAATGCGCTGGGCACGCTATGGAACATGGTGGGCTTTCAAACCAAACTGAAGCATGCCGAACAGGTGCGCATCTTCCGCACCATACCGGGCTTGGAGAATGCCCAATTCGCGCGCTTGGGCGGGCTGCACCGCAACACCTTCATCAATTCTCCGCGCCTGCTCGATACCCAGCTGCGGCTGAAATCCCGCCCCCATCTGCGCTTTGCCGGCCAGATCACGGGGGTGGAAGGCTATGTCGAAAGCGCGGCCATCGGCCTGTTGGCCGGGCGCTTCGCGGCGCAGGAAGCGCTGGGAATGCCCGCCGCCCCGCCGCCCGCGACCACCGCCCTGGGCGCGCTGTTGTCCCACATCACCGGCGGCGCCGATGCGCGGACCTTTCAGCCGATGAATGTCAATTTCGGCCTGTTTCCGGAAATCCCCAAAAGCGCTAAAATCCGCGGCAAGGACCGCAAGCAGGCGATGAGCGCGCGCGCCTTGCAGGATCTTTCGCACTGGCTGGACGGCGCGCGGCCGCAAGGCGCCGCCGCCGAATAGTCTGGACGAAACCCGGTCCGGTTCCGTACGTTTCCTCAAAGAGCATTTTCAACGGGTTCATTCATGGATATTCCTCTCGAACTTTCCTTCCACAACATCGACTCTTCCGACGCACTCAAAGACGCGGTGAATGGTCACCTGGAGAGGTTGGAACAGTTGCACGATCACATCATCGGCTGCCGGGTGGTGATCGAAATGCCGCACAAAAGCCAGAAGGCCAGCGGCAACCCGCCGGACGTGCATATCGTGCTGCGCGTGCCGGGCAAGGAAATCGTGGTCAGCAAGGAACTGGCGCATAACGGCCACAAGAAGGCCGCCACCGACGCCTATGCCGTGCTGGACAATGCTTTCGCGGTGGCGGCCAGCCAGCTCAAAGCCTATCGCCGCATCAGCCATGGCGATGTGAAGACCAAGAGCGGCGACCGCGGCGGCTAGAGCCGCCTTTTCATCGCCGCGCTGAGCAGCGCCATTTGGCGCCGGTGAATGGGCACATCCCTGCCGGTATTGAGTTTGCGCAGATAGACCGGCACCAGGGCGGCGGGCAGCACCGCCGCCAGGGCGGCGCCGGGTTTGGGCGCTTGGCGCGCGGCAAGAAAAGCGTCCCGCGCCTTCAATGAAACCTGCCGCACCAAGGCGTCCAGGCGCGGATCGCTTCTTTCCAAATGAAAAAAAGCTTCCGGGGTGAGATCGAGCGCCGAGAGCAAATCCAGCGGCAAGTAAAGCTTGTGGCGACCGCTATGGAAGGGCAGCGCCCTCAGCAATCCGGTCAAGCCATAGGCGAGGGCCGCGTCGCGCAGCCCCTTCTCTACCCCGGGGGCGGGCTCTGTGGCCAAGATCCGTGCCGCCAGCCGCATCACCGCGCCGCTGGTGGAATCCACATAGCGTTCCAACGCGGCGAAGTCGGCAAGGTGATCGGGAGAGGAATCAAAGGCGCGCGCCGCGATCAAGGCCTCGAAATCCGCCAAGGCCAGGGAGCGTTCCGCAAACAGCGCCACCAGCCCGCGCGCCACATCATGATTGCGCGCCTGGCCCTTGGAAGCCGCCAGGGTGGTTTCACGCCACCATTCCAGGCGGATCTCGCCCAGCATCGGTTCACGCACCGTCTCCGCCACCCGGGCAACTTCGGCATGGAAGGCATAGAAGGCGAAGAGATAGGGCCGCTGCTGCGGCGGCGCGAACAGGGTGGCGAAATAGCGGTCGGGATCGGCGGCGCGCACCGCGGCGGCAAGGCGATTGGCTAGGGCAGCGTCCATCAAAAAAGAAACCGCCGGTTTGCACCGGCGGTTCCCTGATTCCTTTTTACAGCCCGCTCAATATAGATGGCCCGCCGCGACCATGCTGAACAGCATGGGCACCGACAGCAGCGTGTTGATGCGGGAGAAGATCATCGCGGTCTTGCCCGCGGCGGCCTTGTCGGCCGCCGGCAGGTCGGGATATTTGCCGCCGATATTCAGCGCCTTTTGCTGGTTGGGCCAGATCACGAACCAGACATTGAACCACATGATGGTGCCCAGCCACATGCCGATGCCGATGGCGAGATATTTCGGCACCACCGGCCAGCCCGCCGCGCCGTCGCTGAAGTCCAGCGTATAGGCTTCCAGCAGATAGTTGTTGCGCAGCGCCAGGATGACGCCCAGCACGAAGGTGACCATGGCGGCCCAGCGAAACCAGAACAACGCCGCCGGCGCGATATAGCCGCTGACGCCCTTTTTCAGTTCATCGGGCACCTTGGGCATGGTGGGGATCTGCACGAAGTTGAAATACCAGAGCAGGCCGATCCACATCACGCCGGCGACAACATGCAGCCAGCGCAGCACGAACAGCTCAAAGGCCAGGCCGTCAAAGCCCTGGGTGGCGCAATAGACACCGATCAAGACGATCGCGAGCGCGAAGCTGGCGATCACCACATTGCGAAGATTGCCCAAAAAGGCGGCCATGTTCCCCTCCCCTCAGATTCGAAGCAGGAACTTTAGCGCAGGAATCCGGGCTTGTCGCGCATCAAACCTCCCCGGCGCGCGCGAAGCGCGCTTGCATGGGGAGGTGCCCGGTCCATAGCGGCAGCGTATGGACGGCCCTCGGGCCAGCGAAGGGTGAGGTTGGCGGCCAAGCCAACCGAACGCCGAGCATCGCAAGATGCGAAGGCCGGAACGGAGGGGTTAGATCACAAGCTTGCGGGGCCGCACCGTATTCAGCCAGGTGATCACGATCAGCCGGGTCACAAACACCGAGGTGAAGAAGGAGGTGATGATGCCCACGCCGAGGGCGACCGCAAAGCCCTTGATCGGACCGGTGCCCAACTGGAAGAGGATCAGCGAGGCGATCAAATGGGTCATATTGGCGTCGATGATGGTGTCCCTGGCGCGCTGGAAACCGCTATCGATCGCCGCCAGCATGCCGCGTCCGTTGCGCTGCTCTTCGCGAATGCGCTCATAGATCAGCACATTGGCGTCCACCGCCATGCCCATGGTGAGCACAATGCCCGCGATGCCCGGCAAGGTGAGCGTGGCGCCAAAGGCCGTCAGCGTCGCCAGCAGCAGGATCACGTTCAAAGTCAGCGCCAGATTGGCGAACACCCCGAACAGGCCGTAGCGCAGGACCATGAACAGCGCCACCAAGCCAAGACCCGCGACGGTCGCGTAGCGGCCGGCGGTGATCGAGTCCGCGCCCAATTCGGCGCCGACGCTGCGCTCTTCCAAGGGTTTCAACGGCGCGGGCAGCGCGCCGGCGCGCAGCAGGATCGCCAATTCGTTGGCGCTTTGGGCCGTGAAATTGCCGGTGATGACGCCGGAACCGCCCAGAATGGCGCTCTGAATGACGGGCGCGGTGATCACCTGCTTGTCCAGCACAATGGCGAATTGGTGCTGGATATTCTGCCTGGTGACATCGGCGAACTGGCGTGCGCCCACGCTGTCGAAGCGGAAATTCACCACCGCCTGGCCGGTCTGCGGATCAAAGCCCTGGCTGGCATCGGTGAGCCGGTCGCCCGCGACCATCACCCGGCGCTGCACCACGATCTTGCCGCCCGGAATATTCTTATTCTGGCTTTGCATATCCAGAATTTCAGAGCCGATCGGCGGAATGCTGGCCATCGGATTGGCCTGTTCGTTGACCAGCTGGAAGGTCATTTTGGCGGTCTTGCCCAGCATGTCCTTGAGCTGGGCGGGGTCCTGCAGGCCCGGCACCTGCACCAGGATACGGTCGTCGCCCGAACGTTCGATGGTGGGTTCGCGGGTGCCCATGGCGTCGATACGGCGGCGCACCACCTCGATCGACTGGTCCATGATCTGCCCGCGGATCTGCGTCCTGTAGTCGTTGCTCATCTGCAGATTGAAGACGCCGTCGCCCGGCTCGGACATCGCATACTGCTTGTTGCCGAACGCCAAGGCAGAGTTGCTCATGGTGGGATTGAGGGTTTGCAGAAGCGTGCGGGCCTCATCCAGACGCGCGGGCTCGGTGACCTGCACCGATACCGTATTGTTCCGCGTCGGCAGGAATTTCATCGGAATGCCGGCCTTGCGGAAACCGGCGCGGATATCGCCGACCAGATTTTCCTCGCGGTCCCGCATCACCTGTTCGAAATCCACGCTGAGCAGCAGATAGGAGCCGCCTTGCAGGTCCAGGCCCAGATTGATCGCCTGATGGGGGAGAAATGTCGGGATCTTGGCGCGCACCTGCTCCGGCAAGGCGTTGGGCAGCGCCCACAAGATGCCGCACACCACAACAATGAGCGTGAAAATGCGCGTCCAGATAGAGACCTGCAGCACGGACTATTCCTTGCCGGCGCTCTTGGCGTCGCCGTTCTTCTCGGCATCCTTGGGGCGCGCGTCCGACAAGGTCGCCTTGAGCACCCGCACCTGCACATTGTCGGCGATTTCGATCAGGATTTCCGGATCGCCGGCAGCGGAGGATTTGACCACCTTGCCCAGGATGCCGCCCGCGGTCACGACCGTGTCGCCCCGGCGCAGATTGTCCACCATATTGCGCAACTGTTTCTGGCGCTGGCTTTGCGGCCGCCACAGAAGAAAGTAGAAGATCGCGATCATCGGCAACGCCAGAGTCAGCGTCTGGAACATCGGATCGTTCGGATTCATATTGCGGGGACTTTCAGCGAATGCGGGCGGACTATAGCGGGCCGGCCCTCCTTTGCAACCGTGGTAAATCAAGGGGTTAGCATGGCAAAAAGCGACAAAGTGCCGGACGATCAGACACTGTTGGCCAGGATCGCCCAGACGCTGGATCGAATGGCGCCCCCCGCCATCGGCAACGAACTGCCCACGGACGATGCTTTTGTCTGGGAACCGGCCCAAGGCGGACTGATCGCGGTCGCGCATGTCGCCCATGTCGATCTGACCCTGCTCAAGGGGATTGAGAGTCAGCGCGACACGCTGCTGGCCAATACCGAACGTTTCGCCAAGGGGCTTCCCGCCAACAATGCGCTGCTGTGGGGCGCGCGCGGCATGGGCAAGTCCAGCCTGGTCAAGGCGGTGCACGAGGAAGTCAATCGCGCCCGCAAGGGCGAAGACCGGCTGGTGCTGATCGAGATTCACCGCGAGGACATCGACAGTCTGCCGGCCCTGCTGCGCATCCTGCGCACCAGCAAGCGCCACATCCTGCTGTTCTGCGACGATCTCAGTTTCGACAAGGACGATACCAGCTACAAATCGCTCAAGGCGGCGCTGGAAGGCGGCATCGAGGGTCGCCCCGCAAATACCATCTTCTATGCCACGTCCAACCGGCGGCATCTGATGCCGCGCGATCTTGTCGACAATGAACGCGGCACCGCGATCAATCCCGGCGAGGCGGTGGAGGAAAAAGTCTCGCTGTCAGACCGTTTCGGCCTTTGGCTGGGGTTTCATCACTGCGGCCAGGACGAATATCTTGCCATGATCGAAGCCTATGCCGCCTTCCATCATCTCAAGATCGCGCCGGAAGAATTGCGCAAGCGGGCGCTGACCTGGTCGATGGGCCGCGGCGGCCGTTCCGGGCGGGTTGCGTGGCAGTTCATTCAGGACTTAGCCGGTGAACTCGGACAGCAGCTCGACTAGTTGCTGGCGGTGTTCGACGACAGATAAGAGCGCGGATTGACCGGCGTGGTCGCCGAGCGGATCTCGAAATGCAGCTGCGGCGTGGAGACGTCGCCGGTCTGGCCGGCATAACCGATCAACTGGCCACGCGTGACAAAATCGCCCTTGGAGACCGTCAGCTTTTCGGCATGGGCGTAAGCGGTGGTGTAACCGCCCGAATGTTTCACCAGCGCCAGATTGCCGTAATTCTTCAAATCGCCGCCGGCATAGGTGACGATGCCCGCGGCGCTGGCGCGGATGGGCGTGCCCCAGGCCGCCGCGATATTGATGCCGTCATTCTTGCCGCCATTGGCGGTGGCGCCAAAATCGGAAATCACGCGGCCGCTGAGCGGCCAGACAAAAGTCGGCGCATCGCCCGCCGGTGCGGCAAGCGGCGGCAAGGCCTGGGTGGAGATCTTGGTGTAAGGCGCGGCATCGCGCGTGACATAGGTGCTGGGCTTGGACGCCGTTTTCTGATCCTTATAGGTCTTGGCGGCAGCATAGCGGCGGGGAAGCTTGTCGTTCACGCCCCAATCAAACACGGTGCGCGGGCTGTCGGGCATGCAGCCGGCCAGGAACGCAAGCGCGGAGCACAGCAATGCAAGCTTGGAAATCGGACCCATGATGTTTGTGCCTTCTGCACTGTCTCGATTCGGATCATGGCGGGCAAAAAGTTTAGAAGGCTTTAACCATCTGCCCTGCCGGTAAAAGTTCCCGCCAAAGTTCCTGGGGCGGTTTTCCGCAAAAACGCGCAATGCCACCCTTTGCGGTGTCACAAAGGTTAACGATTGCTTTATTTCGCGAAGACCGGTCTCAGGCCGTTAAGAACCGCCGGTTCCGTCAAGTTCAGATGCAGCGGCGTCACCGCGATGTAATTGGCATAGACCGCGCCGACATCGCTGTCGGGCGGCGGCGTGGCATTGCGGCGGCGCAGACCGATCCAGTAATAAGCGCGCTGGCGCGCGTCGGTGCGTTCCTCGATCTCGGTGGATTGCAGATCGTATTTGCCCTGGGGCACCGCTTTGACGCCCTTCACCTGCGCGGCGGGGCAAGCTGGGAAATTCACATTGATCAAGGTGCCGGACGGCCAGCCTGCTTTCACCAGTGATTTCACCACATCGGCGCCATGCACTTCGGCGGACGACCAGTCGATCGCGTGGCGGTCGCCCTCGTCATAACATTGCGACAGAGCGATGGAGGGAATGTTGAGGGCGCAGCCTTCCATCGCCGCCGCGATGGTGCCGGAATAAGTGACATCGTCCGCCAGATTGGAGCCCCAATTGACGCCAGACAGGATCAGGCCGGGCGGCTGGTCTTTGAGGATATGCAGGCAGGCCATCATCACACAGTCGGTGGGCGTGCCGCTGACCGCGAAGCGGCGCTCGTCCATCGGGCGCAAACGCAGCGGCGATGTGAGGGTCAAGGAATGCGAGGCGCCGGATTGTTCGGTTTCCGGCGCCACCACCCAGACATCGTCGCTGAGGCTGTGGGCAATGCGCTCGGTGACAGCAAGGCCTGGCGAATGAATACCGTCGTCGTTCGTTACAAGAATCCGCATCAGATTTTCGATATAACTTTCTTGCCGCCCATATAAGGTTGCAACACATCCGGGATCGCGACACTGCCGTCGGGTTGCTGATAATTTTCCAGGATCGCGACCATGGTGCGGCCCACCGCCAGGCCGGAGCCGTTCAAAGTGTGCACCGGCCCCTTCACCTTGCCCTCGGCATTGCGGAAGCGGCTGTTCATCCGCCGCGCCTGAAACTCCCCGCAATTGGAGCAGGAAGAAATCTCGCGATAGGCATTCTGGCCCGGCAGCCAAACTTCGATGTCGTAGGTCTTGCGCGCCGAGAAGCCCATATCGCCGGTGCACAGGGTCACCACGCGGTGCGCCAGATTCAATTTCTTGAGAATTTCCTGCGCCGCATCGGTCATATGCTCATGCTCGGCATTGGACTGATCCGGGGTGGTGATCGAAACCAGTTCCACCTTGGAGAATTGATGCATGCGGATCATGCCGCGCGTGTCCTTGCCCGCCGCGCCTGCTTCGGCGCGAAAACACGGCGTATAGGCGGTAAAGCGCAACGGCAGCTCGGCTTCGTTGAGAATTTCGTCAGCGACATAATTGGTCAGCGGCACTTCAGCCGTAGGAACGAGCCAGAACCGCTCACGTGCAACATCGCCATTAATTTCTGCGCTCCATTGATCACGGACGTTAAACGCGATGTCGTAGAAATCACCAACCAGCCCCGAGACTTTATCGTCCCTTTCTAACGACGCTTTGAAATGCGACTTCATCCCGTCAGACAACATATTCGCGAATAAAGCTGCTTCAAATGTCTCATCAGCTTGCTCTATCTTGAACAAATCTTCTTTGAATTTTGGCAGTTGGCCAGTACCAAACATCGCCTGACTACGCACCAGCACCGGCGGACTGACTTCGGTGTAACCGAATTTCCCGGTATGGGTATCCAGCATGAAGGCGGCAATCGCCCGCTCCAGCTTCGCCAGATCACCTTTCAGATAAACAAACCGCGCGCCCGAAACCTTGGCGGCGCGCTCGAAATCCATCTGCCCCAGCGCCTCGCCGATTTCGAAATGCTGCTTGGGACTGTTGATCCCCGGCGGCGTGCCAAAGGCGCGGCTGGTCACCGGCACATTGCCGTTTTCATCGGCGCCATCCGGCACATCCTCGGCCGGAAGATTTGGAATAACTGACAATGCGTCACGTAAATTCTTTTCAAGGTCGCGTTGATCGCTCTCGCCTTGCTGGATGCTGTCCTTCAGTCCCGCGACCTCGGCCATCAGCGCGGCGGCGCCCGCCCCGTCCTTTTTGGCCTTGGCCTGGCCGATCAGTTTGGAAGCGTCGTTGCGGCGGGCCTGGGCGGTCTGCAGCCGCACCAGCAATTCGCGCAACGCCTTGTCCTTTTTCAGCAAATCGTCGGCAAGGACCTGCGCATCCGCCATGCCACGCCGCCGCAATCCGCCCACAAAGCTGCCCGGATTGTCACGAATAGCCTTGATGTCATGCATGGGAATCTCCTGCCCGAGCGGTCATGCCATGGCCTGCGGCCCCCGGTCAAAACCGCCTTTTCCGCCGTTCCCCGATTAACAAAAACCTAACGGCCCCGGCGCAATTTCGCGAAGGCGCGAAACCACACCGCAACCCCCAATGGGTAACATTACAGCGTATTTTCAGGGGATACCCGGGTGGCCCGGCCTTTTGCAGCGACCGTTCCCGTCCTACTGCGCGACCTGCTGGACGCGCTGGATGGCCGGCTGACGCCGCTGGGCCGATTCGGCTCCACCGCCGTCATCACCGCCATGACGGTGACGGCCGTGGTCTCGCTGCATTTCCTGGTGCGGGTGCTCGAGGGCCTGCCCATCCAGCCCATCGCCATCGTCAATCTCTCGGTCGAGATCGCCATCGTAACCGCGCCCATCATCTTTTATGCCCGCGACGTGATCGAAAAGCTTCGAACCTCGCGCACCAACCTGGACGAGATGTCCCGCCGCCTCACCATCACGGTCGAACAGGCACAAGCCGCCAACCGCGCCAAATCCGCCTTCCTCGCCAATATGAGCCATGAACTGCGCACCCCGCTGAACGCCATCATGGGCTTTTCGGAAGTCATGAAGGAACAGCATCTGGGGCCGTTGGATAACGCGCGCTATCTCGGCTATGCCGGCGACATCCACGCCAGCGGCAAGTATCTGCTCGGCATCATCAACGACATTCTCGATCTCTCCAAGATCGAGGCCGGCAAGATGTCGGTGGAAAATGCCGAGGAATTTCCGCTGCGCCAGGCGCTGGAAGGCTCGCTCGCCATTTGCAGTCCGCTGGCGGAGAAATTCGGCGTGCAGATCGAAAGCCGGCTGCCGCCCGAGACGCTGCGCCTGACGGCGGTTGAGCGCATGATCCGCCAGATCATGATCAATCTGGTGGGCAATGCCATCAAGTTCACCCCGGCAGGCGGTACTGTCCAGATCAGCGGCTGCGCCACCGCGTTCGGCGGCTATGCCCTGACCGTCCAGGATTCCGGCATCGGCATGAGCGAGCAGGAAATCGTCAAGGCGCTGACCCCGTTCGGTCAGGTCGAAAACAAGATGACCGCCACCCATACCGGCACCGGCCTGGGCCTGCCCTTGGCCAAGGCGATGCTGGAGCTGCATGAAGGCAGGATGGAGATCAGCAGCATTCCGGGAAGCGGCACCAGGATCGTGCTGCACTTCCCCGCCGACCGCGTGTCGGGCGGCCAGCAGGTTGCCGCCGCCTAAGGCGTTTCAGCAATCGGCGTGTTGCGAGGGGGCGGCGCGGTCTCGGTGACGGAGAGTTCGCCGCTGCGCGGTTCGACATTGTCGGCCGGTGCAGCAGCGGGTTCGGCTTCCACGGGCGGAGCAACGGCCTGCATCGAACTGTTCACTTCCGATTCCACGCTGGCCATGCTGTTGGCGAGATCGTTGACCGGATTGTTCTTCTTCAGGTCCTCGATTTCCTTGCGCAGCTCCGCCAGTTCGCTTTCGCGCGCCATCTCGTCAAAGCTTCTGCGGAATTCCGACGCCATGGCGCGGGCCTTGCCGGCCCATTTGCCCGCCATGTTCATCAGGCGCGGCAAATCCTTGGGGCCGACCACGACCAGCGCGACCACCAGCATGATGCTTAGATGCTGCCAACTGAAAAAATCGAACATGCCGTCGGTTAGACCGTGGTCTTGTCCTTGTTGGTGTCCTCGGCGTTGATCACCTTGGGGTCATCCTTTTCGGACAGGCCCTTTTTGAAGCTGTTGATGCCCTTGCCGAAGTCACCCATCAGGTCGCTGACCTTGCCCCGGCCGCCGAAAAGCACCAGCGCGATCGCCGCCAGGATCAAGATATGCCAGATGCTGAAGCTACCCATGAGACTCTCCTAGAACCTTGAATTCCAAACAATTTATCGCACTACCCCGTCACGGGCCGCGTCCATAAGCTCTTTAAAGCCCCTTGGGGGCCAAGGCGCAAGGTCGCGCTGGAACGCCGGTTATTTTTCCCTGCTTTTCCAAAGGGTTCAGCCAACCAATATTTCGCCTTTGCGGCCCAATACGTCAGCCAGTTCTCCCAGCCGCTTCTGGACCGGCTCCCCGGCAATGGCCTCGCGCCGGGTGGGAACGTCCAAGATGACTTTCGATGGCGTCATGCGCAGGCGATACGAGGCCAACTCGCCCGCCGCCGAGGCCGAAAGCGAAAAGGCGAAACGCCAGGCCAGGCCCAGCACCAGCGCGCGCTTCTCATCGTCCTTGTCCAGCAGCCCCGCCAGCGCCATGGATTGGGGAAAATCCTCGTCGCCGGAATAACGATGAAATACCGAAGCCGCGATCAAGGCGCGGGCGCGGTGACTGGCGCCGGCAAACGGCGCGGTCAGCACCTGGCCGAAGGCGCCGACGGCGCGGTCGTCGGGATGACGCCGCCAGGCGATGTCGGAGAACAGCGCCGAAGCCTCGCGTATCCGCGTCATCTCGGCATTGTCATTGTCGAACAGGGGCAAGGTCCATTCCAGCATCTCATGGGCGTGGACCGGCACCCGGGCGGTGCGGGCATTGGCGGCGCTGGCGAATTCCACCAACGGGTCCTTGCCGCGCTCATCCGGCGGCAAGCGGCCATAGAGCAGGCCCTCGCGCAAACCATAGGCCGATATCACCACGTCCTTGATGCCGCCGGCTTCCAGCAAGCGCTCAAGAACCACCGCGCCATAGGGAAGACTTTCCACCCGGCGCTTGGAGACGACCTTGATCTTGCGCACGCTGTCCTTGGACAGGCCCGCGAGCAGCCGGCACAGGCGCAAGGCCCGCCCGCGCGGAATGGTGTAGTGCTGCAAGACATGGAGCGGATAATTCTGCTCCTCCATGTCGATACGGGCAAAGCTGCGCCAGGCGCCGCCCACCGCGTAAAGCGCTTGCGCCGACAGGTTGGGAATATTCTTCAGTCCCTTGTCGACAATGTCGCGCGCCTTGTCGGGATCGCCCTTGCTCTGGTCCATCAAGCGCAGCGGCCCAATGGGCAAGGTATAGGCCGCGCCGGTCTGGCCGTTCTTCACCGACACCATGTCCAGGCTGCCGCCGCCCAGATCGGCGACCAGGCCGTCGGCATCGGGAATGCCCGCCACCACGCCTTCGGCGGCGATGCGCGCTTCGTCCTCGCCCGCCAGTATCCGGATCGGGCGGCCCCAGGCGGTCTCGGCGCGGCGGATGAATTCCGCGCCATTGCTGGCATCGCGCGCCGCCGCGGTCGCAACCGCGTCATGCTGCTCGACTTTGAGGCCGTCGGCGATCAGGCGAAAGCGCGACAAGGCTTCCAGCGCGGCGGTGCAGCCTTCGGCATGCAGCCGCCCGGTGGTGACCATGTCGCGGCCGATGGCACAGATCGATTTTTCGTTTTGCAGGGTGGCGGCGACCCGGCTCTGGGATTCGTAGACCACCAGACGCACGGAGTTGGAGCCGATATCGACGATTGCGACGGGGCCGCGCAGCTTGGGCGCAGTGGAGCCCTGGCTCTTTGTCTGCGTGTCCGTGCGCAGATCTGCTACCGGCGACATTTCAACCCTTGCGCTTCGCCTGATTCTGCATCTTGAGCGCGCGGCCGCGACCCGAAAGCGACGGGTTGGTCATGAAATAGGTATGCGCGGAGAAAGCATCTGCGTCCTCGGAATGCGAATCACGGACGTAACGTCCATCCGCCTCCATATACCAGCTTTGCGCCTGGTCTTTCAGTTGCGCCACCATGATCTGGTCCAGGACTTGTTGATGGACGGTGGGGTTTTCGATGGGAACCAGGGTTTCCACCCGGCGGTCGAGATTGCGCGGCATCCAATCGGCCGAGGAAATATAAACCTTGGCGTCCTTGTGCGGCAGATCGTGGCCATTGCCGAAACAGACGATGCGGCCATGTTCCAGGAAGCGTCCGACGATGGATTTGACCCGGATATTGTCCGACAGGCCGGGCACACCGGGCCTCAGGCAACAGATGCCGCGCACGATCAATTCGATCTTCACGCCGGCCTGGCTGGCGCGATAAAGCCCGTCGATCATGCCCGGATCCACCAGGCTGTTCAGCTTCACCCAGATGGATGCGGGCTTGCCGGCGCGGGCATTCATGATTTCGTGCTGGATATCCTCGATCAGCCGGCCGCGCAGGGTCAAAGGCGACATGGCGAGTTTTTCCAGCGAGGTGGGCTCGGCATAGCCGGTGATGAAATTGAACAGCTGCGCCGCGTCGCGTCCCAGCGCCGGACTGGCGCTGAACAAGGACAGGTCGGTGTAGATCTTGGCGGTGTTGGGGTGATAGTTACCGGTGCCGAAATGGCAATAGGTCGCCAGATGGCCGCCTTCGCGGCGCACCACCAGACTGATCTTGGCATGGGTCTTGAGCGCGATGAAGCCATAGACCACCTGCACGCCGGCGCGTTCCAAATCCCGGGCCCATTTGATGTTGGCCGCTTCGTCGAAGCGCGCCTTGAGCTCGACCAGGGCGGTGACCGACTTGCCGGCTTCCGCCGCCTCGATCAAGGCGCCCACGATCGGGCTGTCGGATGAGGTGCGATAGAGCGTCTGCTTGATCGCCACCACATCGGGATCGGCCGCCGCCTGGCGGATGAACTGCACCACCGAGTCGAAACTTTCGAAGGGATGGTGGACGATCAGGTCCTTTTCCCGGATGGCGGCGAAGCAATCGCCATTGTGATCGCGGATGCGCTCGGGGAAACGGGCGATATAGGGCTTGAACACCAGATCGGGACGTTCGGGCAGGATCAGCTTGGACAGGTCCGACAAGCCCATCAGATTTTCCACGATCACGATCTCGGAATCGTCCAGATCGAGATGCTCGGCGATGAACTGGCGCAGGGCCTCGGGCATCGAGGCGCTGCATTTCATATGGATCACGCTGCCGCGGCGGCGGCGCTTGAGCAGGGTCTCGAACAACAGGACCAGGTCTTCAGCCTCTTCCTCGACTTCCACGTCGCTGTCGCGCAAGAGCCGGAACATGCCCCAGCCGCTCACGCCATGACCCGGGAACAGCCGGTTGAAAAACAGCGCGATGACATGCTCCAGCGGGATGAAGCGCACGCTCTTGGCGGCGGTATCGGGAAGCCGGATGAAGCGCTTGAGCTGCGGCGGCACCGGAATCAAAGCCGACAAATTCTTGCCGTCGCGCTTGTTGGTCAGCTGGACGGCGATGGTGAAACCCAGATTGGGAATGAAGGGAAAGGGATGCGCCGGATCGATCGCCAGGGGCGTGAGGACGGGAAAGATCTGTTCGGCGAACTGGGTTTTGAGATATTCAAGATCGCTGCCGGCGAGTTCCTCGCCGGTGACGACGCTGATGCCTTCCCCGCGCAGCACCGCATGCAATTCGCCCCAGATGCGCTGCTGGTCGGTGATCAAGGCGCGGGCCGTCTTGTCGACCTTGGCGAGCTGCTCGGCCGGGGTCAGGCCGTCGGCGCTGGCGGTGGTGACGCCCTCGCGCACCATGCCCATCAGGCCGGCCACCCGCACCATGTAGAACTCGTCCAGGTTGGAGGCGGAAATGGAAAGAAAGCGCACCCGCTCGAACAGGGGATGGCGGCGGTTCTGCGCCTCCTCGATCACCCGGCGATTGAAGGCCAGCCAGCTCAGTTCGCGGTTGACGAAGCGCCCTGGCGAGGCCGGGTCGAAAGACAGGTTGGCGCCCTGATGCGACAGAGAGACCACGTCTTCGGTGGCCACCGGGGGCGCATCCTCGTTGGCCACGGCAAGCTGCGGATTGGGGCTGGGGGTGGACATGCCTCAGCCTAGCCAGAATCGGTGAATTTGTAATGACAGATGACTGTCACAAAACCCGGCCATCCAATAAATCATTGATAAGACTGGAATTAATCGGACGTTTGGCGGCCAAGGCGGCGGCGTCGGCGCGGGCGATAAAATCCCGGATCGCCTCGGGAGAACGCTCCAGGCTGCGGATCATGTGCGCCACCACATTTTCCGGAACCTGAAGCTGGCGGTCGGCGAACAGCTTCACCGCCAAGCCCATCAGCAGGGCGTCATCCGGCGCCCAAAGCGGAAAAGCCAGCAGGGGGCGCACCCGGGAAACCAGGTCCGGCAAGGTCAGCTGAAAGGCTTGCGGCCATTGCGCGGGCGGCTCCTGCGCGGTCAACAGAAGCGGCGCGCCGCGTTCCAGCAAGGCGAAGAGCGGAACCTCGGCAACACCGGCGGCGACATTTTCCACCACCAACGGCCCGTCGGGAATGACGCCCTTGAGTTCGGCCGCTTCCAGGATACGGGCGCCGGCCGTGCGCGCCCACACCGCCGCCAGATGGGATTTGCCGCTGGCCCGCGGACCGTAAAGCGCCGCCGCGGGCGCCGTCCAACCCGGATAGGAATCCACAAAGGCGACGGCGCGTTCATTGGCCGGCGCGACGATGAAATCGCCGCGTCCCAACGCGCTTCGCGTCTCAAGCGGAAGAACCAGTTGGGTCACGCGGCCCGGCTTCCCGAAAGAAAGCCGCGCAGAAAAATACCGGCATAGGCGGCGGCCGACAGCACGACAAAGAGACCGCAGCCCCAGGCCGCGGCGAGGGCCAGGCGCGGCGCATGCACATCAAACGACAAAAGCAGCAGCAAGGTGAAAATATACAGGATCTGCACCACGGTGGAGAGTTTGCCGATCAGCAACGGCGAAGTCGGCGCGGGCAGCGACAATTGCCGGATCAACAACCAACCCAGCACGATCGCCAGATCGCGCGCCACCACCAGCACCAACAGCCAGAAAGGCGTCGCGCCGATATGGGTGAGCGCGGTGAAGCAGAACAGCATCAGCAGTTTGTCGGCGATCGGGTCCAGCCAGGCGCCGAAAGCCGAGGTCACGCCCCAGCGCCGCGCGATAAAGCCGTCCAGCCCATCGCTGGCGCCCGCCGCCGCGAAGATCAAAAGCGCGGCAATGTCGTGGCCTTCCAGGATCAGCCATGCCGCGAAAGGCGCCGCCAGCAATCTCAGCGCGGAAATCAGGTTGGGCAGATGCCGGATCACTGCGTCTTTGCGAGCATCCACTGCCCGCCGCGGTTGGTCAGCGACAGTCCCGCCACCGCCAGGGCTTCGCGCGTCTGGTCTATCCCACCCAGATAGTTCAGGTTGATGCGGGCGTAACTCATGTCCATCGCCGTCACGGTGAATCCCGTGACGTTGCTCACCGAGCCCAGCGTAGACTGAATTTCCCCCCACTGCTCCAAGCTGGCGATCCGCACATCGGCGGTCAGGCGTCCGCGCTGGCTGAAATCGATGGCGCTGCGCGTCTTCCACAGGTCCTCGATGGCGTTCACCGCGGCTTGCGCCGCCGCCGGATAGGTCGCGCTGACATTCTGCATCAGGGGCACATCCGCGCTGGCCTTGGCCGGCTGCTCGCCCAGGCCCAGACGGCGGATATTCACCGTCACCTTGCCATTGGCGCTGACGGCCTGGACCAGTCCCACCTCGGTGACGCGATTCTTTGCCGCCACCGCCGAGACGTCGTTCCAGGTCGCGGCATCGAAATTGAGCGATGCCAGGGCGGCATAGTCTTCGGCCGCAAGCAAGGTGAAGGGCACCGTGCTTTCGCGGAAGGCCGGCGCCGTCAGCGCCTGGGCCCAGGCGCCATGGCTGACACCGGGCGACATGGGGATCACCAGGATGCGTTTGGCCTGGGTCTGCGAGAAGGCGATCTGTGCCGCGCGCAAGGTGCGCGCCACGGCGTCCGGATTGAACATGTAGGTAATGTCGGCGACGTAGCGCGTGGTCGACCGGCGTTCATTGGCGACATTGTAGCCGCGGCCGATGCGCACCAGTGCGGTCGCGTCCAACGCCGGTTGCTTGGGCCAATCCACCTGGCGGGTGAGACGGCGGAAAAGCGTTTGCCACGCCTTGGCGCGTCCCTGAGCGATGGCCGCATTCAGCGCCTCGGTGCTGGAGGCGCCGGTGGCGTCCACCCGAACACCGGAAACCGTGTAAAGGCTGTTGTCCTGAGCGGCGGCCGGACCGGGTAAGAAGAGACCGGCAAGGAAGAGCATCGCGGCAAGAAAAAAGACGGTGCGGAGGATCATGAACAGCCTGTTGCGGAACGGGAGTGACTATACAGACCGAGTTTGACGCAAGGAAGGCACCTAACGTCCTATCAAAACAGGCAAAATCGCGGCCCTGTGCGTGAGGCGACCGGCCAGCTTGCACCTGCCCCGGCAGGTATTTAAACGAAGTCCATGCCTTACCCTGAAAACGGCCTGACTTATAAGGACGCCGGCGTAGACATCGACGCCGGCGAGGCGCTGGTGGAACGCATCGGCCCTGCCGCCAAGGCGACACGGCGGCGCGGCGCCGATGCCGATTTGGGCGGTTTCGGCGGCTTGTTCGACCTCAAAGCGGCCGGTTTCAAGGACCCGATTCTGGTGGCGGGCACCGACGGGGTCGGCACCAAACTCAAACTGGCGATCGACACCAGGCGTTTTGACGGCATCGGCCAGGACCTGGTGGCGATGTGCGTCAATGACATTGTGGTGCAGGGCGCCGAGCCGCTCTTCTTTTTGGACTATTACGCCACCGGCAAGCTGGAGGTGGAGTCCGCCGCTATGGTGGTGGAAGGCATCGCCCGCGCCTGCAAGGAATCGGGCTGCGCCCTGATCGGCGGCGAGACCGCCGAGATGCCCGGATTATACGCCAAGGGCGATTTCGACCTGGCCGGTTTCGCGGTCGGCGCGGTGGAGCGCGACGCCATCCTGCCCAAGACCGGGGCCATGAAGGCGGGCGATGTGTTGATCGGCGTGGCTTCGTCGGGCGTGCACTCCAACGGCTATTCCCTGGTGCGCAAGGTGGTGGAGAAAAGCGGACTGACTTTGGACGCCGCCGCGCCTTTCGCGCCGGGCAAGACATTGGGTGAAGCCCTGCTCACCCCGACCCGGCTTTATGTCCGCGCAGCACTGGACGCGATGCGTACAGGCGGGGTGAAAGGCCTGGCCCACATCACCGGCGGCGGCATCACCGACAATCTGCCGCGCTGTTTGCCGGAAGGGTTGGATGGCGAAGTCGATCTCGGCGCCATCGCCGTACTGCCGGTGTTCCAATGGCTGGCCAAACAGGCCGGTATCGTCGAACCCGAAATGCTGCGCACCTTCAATTGCGGCATCGGCATGGTGGCGGTGGCGGATGAGAAAAACGCCGGTCCGGTGATCGACGCTTTTCAGAAAGCCGGCGATCACGCCACCCGTATCGGCAGGCTGGTGGCCGGGTCCGGTGAGGCCAAAGTGGTCTATCGCGGAGCCTTGAAGCTTTGAAGCAGGTTGCCGTTCTGATTTCCGGGCGCGGCAGCAATCTGCAAAGCCTGATCGACGCGGCGGGCGACAGCTACCGGATTATTCTTGTCGTTTCCAATGTCGAAGGCGCGGGCGGGCTGGACAAAGCCCGCGCCGCAGGCATTGCCACCACCGTCATTCCTCATGCCGGCAAGACGCGCGAAGCTTTCGACGGTGAAATGGATGCCCGCCTGCGCGCCGCGGGCGCCGAGCTGGTGGTGCTGGCGGGCTTCATGCGGATTCTTTCCGACGTCTTTGTGCGCGGCTGGGAAGGCAAGTTGATCAACATTCATCCTTCCCTGCTGCCTGCCTATAAGGGCACCAAGGTCCATGAGCGGGTGATCGAGGCCAGGGAAGCGCTGAGCGGCGCCAGTGTGCATTTTGTGGTGCCGGAACTGGATGCCGGTCCGGTGATCGCCCAGGCCAAGGTGCCGGTTCATCCCTCCGACACGCCGCAAACATTGGCGGACCGCGTCTTGGCGGTGGAACACAAGCTCTATCCCGAGGAGCGCAAGTTGCTGGCGTCGGACAAAGTGAATCTCGAAAATGGCCTGGCGGTTTTCCGCTAATACTCGCCGCCCTGCAGCCAGCCGAGAAAAGGCGGCTTGCCGCTGCAGGAAAAAGCCAGCGCGTAAGCGCCCGCTTTGAGAAAATCGCAATAGGCGGGACCCTTGGGCGGCGGCGGCAGAGTCTTGTACATGGTGAGCGTGTAGCGGTTGTACAGCCCGCTGGGCAGATTTTCGCGATAGGTGAAGGCCCCGCCCAGCAGGCAAAACATGCATGGTATCCAGATCGCGGCCGCCACGGTCCAGATCAGCTTGTTGATCATCCCGCGAGCTCTTCGGAAAGCTCCCACAAGCGCTTGGCGTCTTCGTCATTGCGCGCTTCCGCCGTCGGTGTGGTGGGCTTGCATTCATAGAAATATTCACCGCTCACGCCGGCGACCTGGGGCGAGGATGCCAGATAGAGGATGGTCTGGGCGCCCTCTTCCGGCGAAATCGCGCCGATGGGTTTGGCCACCTTCAGCACCGTGCGCATGATCCCGCCGCTGTCGTCGCCGAAACGGGTGGCGACAAAACCGGGATGCAGGGCATTGGCGGTGACCCCGCTGCCGCTCAGGCGGCGCGCCAGTTCGCGGTTGAACAGGATGTTGCAGAGCTTGGATTTGGAATAGACCGGAAAGCCGACATAGTTGCGCCGGTTCTGAAGATCGTCGAAATCCAGCCTGGCGCCGCGATGGGCGTTGGACGCCACCGTGACAATGCGCGCGCCGGGTTTGAGCTTGTCGCGGAGCAGATTGGTGACAACGAAATATGCCATGTGATTGAGGGCGAAGGTCATCTCCAGCCCATCTTCGGTTTCCTGCCGCCGGTTGAACAGCGCGCCCGCATTGTTGACCAGCACATCGATGACAGGCTCGCGCGCCAGTTCCGCGCCGACCCGCTTCATTTCCGACAACCGCGAAAGATCGGCCATATGGACGGCATGATCCGCCTTGGCATTGGCCTTGCGCAACGCCGTCATGGTGCCCTCGGCGCGGGCCTTGTCACGGGCGGTGAAAACGATACGGGCGCCCTGCTCCGCCAGGCGAATGGCGGCGACTTCCCCGATGCCGGAGGTGGCACCGGTAATGACGACGGTCTTGCCCTGCATCGACATAAAAAAGGCTCCGTTCGCAAGAACGGAGCCTTATAGCATTCGTGTAGGGTTTCGTCCCGGCCTCGCATCCTCGCTTTGCTCGGATGCTGCGGCGTTCGCCGGGCAAAAGGTCCACTGGACCTTTTGCTGATCCGGCTCACCCCGTTTCAGCGGGAGCCTTTTATCACGTTACAGAACAGAACTCACGCTTACGGAACGATATCCAGATCGCGGAAGAAGAACTTGATCTCATTGGCGGCGGTTTCCGGCGCATCCGAGCCGTGCACCGAATTGGCCTCGATGGATTCGGCGAATTCCTTGCGGATGGTGCCCGGTGCGGCATTGGCGGGATTGGTCGCGCCCATCACTTCGCGGTTCTTGGCGATGGCGCTTTCGCCTTCCAGAACCTGAACCACCACCGGGCCGCTGATCATGAACTTGACCAGGTCCTTGAAGAAAGGGCGCTCGCGGTGCACGCCATAAAAGGCTTCGGCATCGGCCTGGGACAGTTTGATGCGGCGGCTGGCGATCACCCGCAGGCCGGCATCCTCGAACTTGGCGATGATCTTGCCGGTAAGGTTCCGGCGCGTCGCGTCCGGCTTGATGATCGAAAGAGTGCGCTCGACGGCCATGAAGGTCTCCAAAGGGGGAAAATCGCGCGCCTTATGCAATGGGCTTGAGGAAAGGGCAAGGACCGTTATAAGGCCCCACAAATGCTGGTAATTGACAACATCACGGTGCGGATCGCGGGGCGGGAAATCCTCTCCGGCGCCACCGCCAATGTCCCTGCGGGCCGCCGCGTCGGCCTGGTGGGGCGCAATGGCGCGGGCAAATCCACGCTGTTCAAGGTGATTCTGGGCCAGTTGCACCAGGATGGCGGCGACATCAGCCTGCCGTCCGCGTGGCGGGTGGGCGCGGTGGCGCAGGAAGCGCCCGGCACCGACACCAGCCTGCTGGACACGGTGCTGGAAGCCGATCCCGAACGCCTGTCGCTTTTGGCCGAAGCCGAACACGAAACCGACGGTCACCGCCTAGGCGACATTTATCATCGTCTTGAGGCGATAGACGCCTATACCGCCCCGGCGCGCGCCGCTGAAATTCTCGCCGGCCTGGGCTTTTCGGCGGAAGACCAGCTGCGGCCCTGCCGCGAATTTTCCGGCGGCTGGCGCATGCGCGTGGCGCTGGCGGCGATCCTGTTCTCGGCGCCCGATCTTCTGTTGCTGGACGAACCCACCAACTATCTCGATCTGGAAGGCGTGTTGTGGCTGGAAAATTTCATCCAGAAATATCGCGGCACCATCCTGATCGTCAGCCATGACCGCGACCTGCTGAACACCGGCTGCGAATTCATCCTGCATCTGGAGCGGGGAAAGCTGAAACTCTATACCGGCGGCTATGACACCTTCATGGAAACCCGCGCCGCCAACCGCGCCAACGACATGGCCTTCGCCAAGAAGCAGGAAGCGGCGCGCGCCCACATGCAGAAATTCGTCGACCGCTTCAAGGCGTCCGCGACAAAGGCGCGCCAGGCGCAAAGCCGCGTCAAGATGCTGGCCAAGCTGGCAATGGTGGAAGTGCCGCCCGACGAATATGTCGCGCCGATCAATATCCCCCAGGCCACCGAGGCCTCGCCGCCGCTGATCGCCATGGACCGCGCCAGCGTGGGCTATGAGGCGGGCAAGCCGATCCTCACCGGCCTGTCCTTCCGCTTTGATCCGGAAGACCGCGTGGCGCTGCTCGGCAAGAACGGCAACGGCAAATCCACCATGGCCAAATTGCTGGCAGGCAAACTGCAAGCCATGTCCGGTGACTTCACGCCGGCGCGCAAGCTGGTGGTGGGTTATTTCGCGCAGCATCAGGCCGAGGAACTGGATACCACGGTCACGCCGATCCTGACCCTGCAACGGCTGCGGCCCAAGCTGACCCTGGAACAGGTGCGCAACCAGCTCGGCGGTTTCGGATTTTCCCAGGACAAGCAGCAGACCGTGGTGGGCAAATTGTCGGGCGGCGAGCGGGCGCGGCTGATGCTGGCGCTGGCGACCCTGGACAAGCCCAACCTCCTGATCCTGGACGAGCCCACCAACCATCTCGATATCGATGCCCGCAACGAGTTGCTGACGGCGCTCAACGATTTTGACGGCGCGGTGATCCTGGTCAGCCATGACCGCCGCCTGATCGAAGCCACCGCCGACCGGCTGCTGCTGGTGTCGGACGGCCATGTCACGCCCTTCGAAGGCGACCTGGACGATTATCGCCGCTTCTTGTTGACGGGTGACAATGCGCCGACGCGCCGAGCGGAAGCCGATCAGCAACCGGAAGCAAAAATCTCCAAGGAAGAGGCAAGGCGCAGTGCGGCGGAGAAACGCCAGAACCTGAAACCGCTGAAGGACAAGGTGACCGCCGCCGAACATCAGGTCGCGAGTTTGAATGCCGAGCTCGCCAAGCTGGACAAGACCCTGTCCGATCCGCTGCTGTTCACCAAAGATCCCGCCAAGGCCACATCGGTGTCCAAAAAGCGCGCCGAGGCGGCGCGCAAGCTGGAAGCGGCGGAAAAGGCTTGGCTGGTGGCCAGTGAAGCTTACGAAAATGCAAGCGCTTGATGGGGTTTGCAGCCTCGCAACCTTCCATTAGGCTCCCGCCCGCATGACCGATAGCAAATTTTATGATCGCGCCGGGCCTTTCACCTTGGGTGAAATCGCGGGCCGTATCGGCGCGGAGGTGGCCAAGGGCGATCCCGCCGACTTGACCTTGCGCGACGTGGCCTCGCTGGAAAGCGCCGAGCTAGGCGATGTCTCGCTGTTCAGCGATGCAAAATACGCCAACGCTTTTGCCGTGACCAAGGCCAGTCTGGTGATCACCTCCGACAAGCTGGCCGCCCTGCCCCATGGCGTGACCTTGCTGGTGGTGCCCAATCCCCGTCTGGCCTTTGCCCAGGTGGGACATATTTTTTATCCGCCCGCCAAATTGCAGGCCGGGATACGCCCGGCAGAGCCGGTGCATCCCACCGCCTTTGTCGGTACCGGCACCGAGATCGGCGCGGGCGCCCAGATCGGCGCCCATGCCAAGATCGGCGCCCATGTCTTCATCGGCAACAATGTGGTGATCGGGCGCGGGGTGGAGATCGGCGACAATTGCGCCATCGGTCCCAATTGCGTCATTACCCATGCGGTGATCGGCAAACGGGTGGTGATGGGCCCCAACAATTCCATCGGCAATCAGGGCTTCTCCTTCGTGCCCAGCCTGGAAGGGTTGTTGCGGGTGCCGCAGCTGGGCCGGGTGATCATCGAGGACGATGTCGAATTCGGCTCCAACTGCACCGTCGATCGCGGCGCCATCGGCGACACCCATATCGAGCGCGGCGTGCGCTTCGACAGCTTGATTCATGTCGGCCACAATGTGCAGATCGGCCATCACAGCCTGCTGGTGGCGCAGGTGGGAATCGGCGGTTCCACCAGCGTGGGACCGATGGTGTTGATCGGCGGCCAGGTCGGCATCAGCGATCATCTCACCATCGGCGCGGGGGCGCGGCTGGCGGCGCGGTCCGGCGTCACCCGCGATATCGCGGCCGGCGAACGGGTGGGTGGCTATCCGGCACGTCCTCTCAAGCGCTGGCATCGTGAAACCGCACTGTTGGCCAAGATGGCGCAGCCAAAAAAAACCGACGAAGAACAGGACTGATCCGCATCCATGCCGCAGCTTTCCAGCATCGTGCCGAAGCTGCACCGGCACCTGATGCCGACCCTGTTGATGATGTATGTCCTGGCCTTTCTGGATAGGGCCAATGTCGGCTTCGCCCGCGCCGGGCTGGCGGCGGATGTCGGCATAGGCGACGCCGCCTTCGCTTTCGGCGCTTCGATCTTCTTCATCGGCTATGCCACGTTGGAGGTTCCGTCCAACCTGATCCTGCACAGAGTGGGTGCCCGGCGCTGGATGGCGCGCATCATGATCACCTGGGGCCTGGTGTCGGCGGCCAACGCCTTCGTGCAGACGCCGGCGCAGTTTCATATCGTGCGCTTTCTGCTGGGGGTGGCGGAGGCAGGTTTCTTCCCCGGCGTGATCTATTATCTGACCTATTGGTATCCCACCGCCTCGCGCGGCCGCTCCGTCGGGCTGTTTTATTACGGCGCGCCGCTGGCGCTGACCTTCGGCGGTCCGCTATCGGGTTTTCTGGTCGCCCATGACGCCTTCGGGCTGCATGGCTGGCAAGTGATGTTCCTGGTCGAAGGCCTGGCGGCATCGCTGGGCGGCATCGCGGTGCTGTTCCTGCTTGCGGACAAGCCCGACGACGTCAAATGGCTGACCAGCGAAGAAAAAACCGTGCTGCGCGACGCGCTGGCCAATGACAACAAAAGCCGCGAGCATCCTTCGGTCCTGCATGCGCTGCGCGATCCGCGCGTACTGCATTTGGCGCTGACCTATTTCCTGCTGCAGATGGGTTTTTACGGCCTGACCTTTTATCTCCCCAGCCAGATCGGGCTTTTGATGGGCAGCAGCATGGGGCTGGAAGTGGGTCTGGTCTCCGCCATTCCCTGGGCCTGCGCGCTGTTGGGCGTGACCCTGATCCCGCCCTGGTGCGACCGGCGCGGCAATGCGCGGGGTGTCGGCGCCATCATCCTGGCGCTGTCGGGCTGCTGCCTGGCCCTGTCGGCGGTGGTGGGATCGCCGCTTCTGGCGCTGGCGGCGCTGAGCGCGGCGGCTTGCGGTCTGATTGTATCGCCGGCTCTGTTCTGGACCATGCCGACAAGCCTGCTCGCCGGCGCCGCCGCGGCAGGCGGCATCGGGCTGATCAACGCCATCGGCAATCTGGGCGGCTTTGTCGCCCCCAATCTGCGCGCCTGGCTGGATGTGGTGTTCGCCTTTTCCGGCGCGGGCCTGATCGGGCTGGGGATCGTGAATGTGATCGGCGCGTGCTTCTACGCGACGGCGCCGCGCAAAGTCACTTCAGGTGGGACTTCGCAATAGCAACCCATTCCTTTTGCCGGCTGCGGTAATAGGACGGCGCGCCCTGGACCGACTTGATGATTTCGGTGAACACCCCCTGCGCCCGCGCGTGCTGGCCCAGGCTTTCCAACAGCAGGCCGAAACGGGCGCGGGCTTCCTCGCCGGGATAACGCGCCACGACCTTTTCATACTGCGCCAGCGCTTCGTCATTCTTGCCCTGCAGCGCCAGCGCCCGTGCATAGTCCAGCTCGGCATCGGAATCGAAGGCAGCGGGATCGACGTCCTTTAATTTCACGAAAAGCGCTTCGGCCTCGGCGCCCTGGCCCGACAGCATGCGGGCGCGCCCAAGCCCCTTCAGCAAGGTGGCATCGGCGCCGCCCAAGGGTCCCTGCATGGCGCTTTCATAAAGTTCGATGGCGTCGGCAAAACGGCCGGTGCGGATGCATTCCTCGGCCAGCGCCCGCTTGGAATCCACCGACCCCACCAGTTCGACATTGCGCAGCTTTTCGCGATAGGCCCGCCCCGGATCGGCGGCATTGACCACATTGTCGGCCAGGCGGCGGGCGGAACTGGAACGCAGCAGGTCGGGAATCACCGCAAAAAACAGATAGCCGAGCCAGATCGCGATGGTGCCGAGCGGAGGATAAAGGAAGGATCCCAGGGCCAAGCCCATCAGCCACATGGGCGACTTGCCGTTGCGGATGGCGTGATAGGCGACAGCCAGGCTGATGAGCAGGCTGCCGATGGTCCAAGCATTAAAATAGCCCACGCCCGCTTATCCCTGCTTCTCAAACTTTCCGGCCGGCGTTTCCTTCCAATAGGTCACGTCGTGGCCTGCGTCCTTCGCCTCTTTCCATGCCGCGCGCGCGCCTGCAAGAGCCTCGCCATCCCGGCCGTCGAATAACAGGACGATCCTGGCGAGATCGGAAAGTCCCTTCCAATCGGCCGGCAGGGCGCCGCCGACGTAAAAGAAAATCTGGGCGGAATTGGGATTGCCCTCTTCCACCGTGATCAGAACCGGCTGGGCCGATGCATCGCCATCGCCCTGCTGGGCATGCGGCAGGAAGGACTGGTCGTCATAGGTCCATAGCAAGCTGTCCAGCGCGTCGGAGCGTTCGGACGAATCGGTCTTGATCGCCGCCCGCCAGCCCCGCTGCAGCGATTTTTCCACCAAGCCGGGAAGTATGTCTTCCAGCGCGCGGCGTTCCAGATGATAGAACAGGGTCTCAGTCATTCGCTTCAATCCACCATGGGTGGGCTCAATCCACCCATTCAGCTTTGCGTCCACTCGGCCGCTCGCCCAAGCTCGCGGCGCTTAGCCGCTCAAAATGGTCCACTGGACCATTTTGTTGCCTACGGCAACCGCGGCTAAGCCTCGTAGTGGTCTTTCACCAGCCGGTTGAGCAGCCGCACGCCCCAACCGGTGCCCCAGCTGGGGATGGTGGGTTTCTGTTCGCCGTCCTGCCAGGCAACGCCCGCGATATCCAGATGGGCCCAGACCGTGCCTTTTTCAATGAAGCGCAGCAGGAACTGGGCGGCGGTGATCGAGCCGGAATTGCCGCCGCCGATATTCTTCATGTCGGCGATCTTGGAACGGATCATCTTGTCGTAGAACGGGTCGAGCGGCAGTTGCCACACCCGCTCGCCGGTATAACGGCCGGCCGCCTGCACCCGCTGCACCAACTGATCGTCGTTGGAGAAGATGCCGGCATGTTCATAGCCCAGCGTCTGCACGATCGCCCCGGTCAAGGTGGCCAGATCGATCAGGAATTTGGGCTTGAAGCGGCGCTGGGTATAGGTGAGCGCATCGGCCAGCACCAAGCGGCCTTCCGCATCGGTGTTGAGCACTTCGATGGTCTGGCCCGACAATGAGGTCAGCACATCGTCGGGGCGGAAGGCGCCGCCATCCGGCATATTCTCCACCAGGCCGATCACGCCCACGGCATTGACCTTGGCCTTGCGCGTTGCCAGCGCCAGCATGGTGCCGGTAACGCAGGCCGCGCCCGCCATGTCGCCCTTCATGCCCTGCATGCCGGCGCCGACCTTGATGGAAAGACCGCCCGAATCAAAACACACGCCCTTGCCGACCAGGGCGACGGGCGCGGCATTCTTGCCTTTTTTTGATTTTGGGCCGCCATTCCACTGCATCACCACCAGCTGGCTCTCGCGGTCGCTGCCCTGACCCACGCCCAGAAGCGCGCCGAAGCCGCGCTTTTTCATGTCGGCTTCGCCCAGTATTTCCACTTTGACGCCAAGCTTGCTGAGCTGCGCCTTGGCGCGGCGGGCGAACTCCGCCGGATAGAGGATATTGGGCGGCTCATTCACCAGATCGCGCGCCAGGAAAATGCCCTCGGCCACCGCGGCAAGGCCGGCATGGGCTTTTTTTGCCGCCGCCACATCGGCAGTGACGATCCGCACCGTCTTCAATTTCTTTTCATACTCGTCGAGATTGCGGGTGCGGTATTTGTCGAAGGCGTAGCTTTTCAACTTCGCGCCGAAAGCCAGATGGGCCGCCAGTTCGGACTTCTTGACCTTTCCACCCCCCTTTTTTGAAGTTGGGGGCGGATCGATTTCAAAACGCGCCGCAATTTCGCCCGATGTGTAAAGCCGGCCCACAATCTGGGCGCCCAAGGTCTCCAGCCCCTTTTCATCCAGGCTTTCCGCCTTGCCCAACCCGACCAGCAGCAAGCGGGAGGCTTTGACGCCGGCGGGCGCCAGCACTTCCAGCATTTGGCCGGTCTTGCCGGTGAAGCGGGAATATTTCAGGGCGCGCGTCAGGGCGCCGCCGCTGGCCTTGTCCAAGCGGACCGCAGAGGGCAGCAGGGCGCCGCCCTCCATCGCCCCCACGACCCAGGCCCCGTCCCCGGCTGCGGCATTGGTAACAAAGGAAATCTGCATGCTATATCTCCGGCAAAGGACAGGGTATTTGTGGGGAAAATCCTAGTTCTAATGATAGTTTAGGTCGAATCCAGCCGACCTCCAACTTTGGCGCGCGAAAGGCCGAACGGGTGGACCCCAAGATACCGGAATTCAGCTCGCGACCTCAGACCGGCTCCGCACGCCCCCGGCGGTTGCCGCTCTATATCCTGACCCAGCTCTTGGGGCCGGTGGCGCTTCTCACCCTGCTTTTGACCAGCGTGATCTGGCTGGTCAGCTGCCTTCAATATCTGGACCTGGTGATCAATCGCGGTCAATCAGCCTTCACATTCCTGTATCTGATCCTGCTGGTGCTGCCCGGGCTGCTGGCCGCCATCATGCCCATCGCCTTTTTCTTCGCCACCTTGATTACCCTGCAACGGCTGCAAGGCGACAGCGAGCTGGTGGCGATGGCGACCGCCGGCTATTCGCTGCGCCAGCTCGCCATGCCGATCCTGGCCTGCGCCGCGATCGTGATGGTCTTCACCTATGCCTGCATTTTCTACCTGGGGCCGGCGGGGCAACGCACCTTGCGCGACAAAGTGTCGGATATCCGCGCCGACATGGCCGGAGCGCTGTTGAACGAAGGCGATTTCAACACCTCCCAGCGCGGCCTGACCGTCTTCATCCGCCAGATGAGCAACAAGGGCGAGATCAACGGCATCCTGGTGCACAACAATCGCGACCGCGCCCAGCCCGTCACTTACATCGCTGAGAAAGGGATTCTGGCGCAAACCCCCGCCGGCGCCCGCCTGATCATGGTGAACGGCACCATCGAGACCAGTGGCCAAGGCGGCAAGCAGCTCCAGGTTCTGCATTTCGACAGCTATGTCATCAACCTGGACCAGTTCTCCACGCCCGCCAACTATACGCTGCGCAAGGTGCAGGAGCGTTTCATGGGTGAATTGTTCTGGCCGCCGGAAAAGGGATTGGACCAGCGCATCCGCAACCAGTTCTTCGCCGAGGCCCATAACCGCATCTCCCAGCCTCTTTATTGCATCGCTTTTGCCTTGATCGCGATGGCCGCCGTGTTGCGCGGCCGCCGCCAGCGCGGCAGCGTCGCGATGCGGCTTACCGTTGCGGGCCTGGCGGCGATGGGCCTGCGCATCGCCGGTTACGGCATCATGGGCGTGGCGCAGCGCAATCCGCCGCTGGTCGCCATCTTCTATCTGTTGCCCGTGCTGGGAAGTGCCGGGGCCATTGCATTCCTGGCTGGTTACACGCCAGCGTCCCTGCTGGCGCGCATGCGTCCCGTCCAGATCGCAAGGACAGGCGCATGAGCTGGTCCTGGACTCTCTATCGCTATCTGGCGGTGCAATTCCTGATCGGCGTGACGCTGATCTACTCCATCTTCCTGATGCTGGCCTTTTCCATCGACATCGTCGATCTGCTCAACCGCACCGCCAGCCACAATGTTCCCACCTCCACCGCGATCGGCATGGCGGTGCTGCAACTGCCCAATCTGGGCCAGAAGATGCTGCCCTTCGCCATTTTGCTGGGCGGCGTTTTCACGTTTGTCCGCCTGTCGCGTTCGCGCGAGCTGGTGGCGACGCGCGCCGCCGGGGTATCGGCCTGGGACTTTCTGCTGCCGCCGCTGACGGTGGCGGTCTTTATCGGCGTCTTCACCGTGACGGTCTTCACCCCGATTTCGGCGCGCATGTTCTCGCAATTTGCCGGGCTGGAAGCGCGCTATGTCAAAGGCGAAGAGAGCCGGCTTTCCGTCTCCATGAACGGCTTGTGGCTGCGCCAGGGCGACACAAGCCAGCAATCGGTGATCCACGCCCTGCGCGTCGCCCAGCAAGGCGAGCATCTGGAAGACGTGATGGTGCTGCTCTATGGCGCCAACGATCGCTTCACCGGCCGGATCGACGCCAAGTCGGCGGACCTGAAGCAGGATTTCTGGGTGATAAACGATGCCTGGGTCTCGGACCTGCGCGGCATACCGGTCCATCACAAACAGTATCGCCTGGCCACCACGCTGACGCCGGAACAGATTGTGGAAAGCTCCACCGCGCCCGATGCGCTGTCCTTCTGGGACTTGCCCAACTATATCCGCGCCGCCCAATCCGCCGGCTTTTCGGCCAGCCGGTATCAGCTTTATCTCTATAATCTCTATGCCTTGCCCGCTTTGTTCGCGGCGATGGTCTTCATGGCCGCCAGTTTCTCGCTCAAGCTGGGCCGCGAGGCCGGCTTGGCCAAGGTGATCCTGTTCAGCGCCGCCTGCGGCTTCGGCGTCTATTTCTTCCAGAACCTGACCACGGTGCTGGGCCGTTCCGGCGCGGTGCCGATTCTTTTGGCGGCGACGGCGCCCGCCTTGGCCTCGATTTTGATCGGCATGACATTGATCTTTTCCCACGAGGACGGCTGATGCCCCGTCTTGTGGTGCTGGGCATTTGCGCCCTTCTTTCCCTGCTCGCCCCGGCGGCCGCCCAGCCGCGCGCCGCGCAAAGCCCGGCGAAGGAAACGCCCATCCTGCTGGAAGCGGATGAGATCGTTTACAACAGCGAGAGCAAGACGGTTTCGGCCGTCGGCCATGTCGAGATCACCGATCAGGGCCGCACCTTGCTGGCCGACCGCGTCGACTATGATCAGGACAGCGACACGGTTACGGCGCGCGGCCATGTCAGCGTCACCGACACCAGGGGCAATGTCGCCTTCGCCGATCAGGTTGTCTTGATCGACCATATGCGCGATGGCGCGCTGCAGGGCTTCGGCGCCCTGATCGGCAAGACGGGGCGGCTGGCGGCCCGCAGCGCCCAGCGCACCGGCGACCGGTTGGTCGCCCGCCATACGGTTTATTCGCCCTGCACGATCTGCAACAAGCCGGGGCAACGCACCCCCTTATGGCAGGTCAAGGCGGAGCGCGTGGTGCATGACCAGACCAAGCACAAGGTGCGTTTCACCAACGCCACCATCGAGGTGAAGGGCGTCCCGGTGGCGTGGTTGCCCGCCGTCTCGGTCCCCGATCCCACGGTGCGTTATGCCAGCGGCTTGTTGACCCCGGAATTCGGCAACTCCACCAAGATCGGTTATTTCACGCGCCTGCCGGTCTATCTCGCGCTTTCCCAAAGCCATGACATGACGGTGGCGCCGATGCTGACGACCTCGGGCGGCGAGGTTCTGGAGCTGGAATATCGCGCCCGCTGGAACAAGGGAGGGCTGTGGTTCCAGGGCAGCGGCGCCTACAATCCCAATGGCGGATTGTCGGGAAGCCCGGGGGCGCAGACCTACGGCCATCTTTTCGGATCGGTGCGCGAATCCTTCAGCGATACCTGGCGCGCCGGACTGGACGTTCAGGCCACCAGCAACAGCGCCTATATGCGCTTCTACGACGTTTCGTTCCTCGACCGGCTGGTCAACGACATTTTCCTGGAAGGAACCCCGGGCCGCTCGCGCTTCTCGCTCTCCAGCTATTATTTCCAGGGCCTGCGTTCCACCGACATCACCTCGCGCATCCCCTTCGTGCTGCCCCGGCTGGAAATGTCCTACATCCCGCTTCACAAGATCGCGGGCGGCACCTTCCGTCTTGACCTGAGCGGCGTCGCCATCGGCCGCGACAGTCAGCGCAACGGCCAGCGCGTGACGAGCGAACTGAACTGGAAGCGCCCCTTCGTCATGGACAATGGCCAGCTCTGGACCATCGTGGCCGATGCACGCGGCGACTTTTATCATTTCGATTATACGAGTCCGGGCCCGCCGGCCGGCTTTCCCACCTCGGTCGAACGCGGCACCGCCTATCTGGGCCTGGATTGGCGCTGGCCTTTTGTCGCCAGCGGCAACAAAGGCCATTCCTATATCCTGCAACCCATCGCCCAGCTGGTCGCCCAGCCCTATGGCGGCAATCCGCGCAACCTGCGGATCGAGGATTCCCAGTCCTTCGAATTCGACGACAACAATGTCTTCAGCTTTAACCAGGTGCCGGGCTACGACATCATAGAGAGCGGGCCCCGCGCCAATATCGGCATCATGGCGGAAGCGCTTTTTCCCGGCGGCAAGGTCGAAGCGCAGGTCGGCCAGACTTACCGCCTCAAGCCCGATCCCCTGCTGGCGGCTTTTTCCGGCAGCCGGGGCACATCATCGGACGTGGTCGGCAGTTTCTCGGTCAAGTTCCCGCACCTCGACGTGACAGACCGTATCGATATGGACCGCAGCAACGGCACCATCCGGCGGCACGAGGTTTATGTCACCGGCACCTATGACCGCTCTTCGCTGCAAATAAGCTATGTCCAACTGCCTCAGTCGGTCGCGACTTTGGGCCTGCCCGGGCGCGAAGAGGTCAATGCCCAAGCCGACATGAATGTTTGGCGCAACTGGCAGGTGTTCGCAGCCATCCAGCGCGATCTCACCAACAGCCAGTTCCTCAACACCGAATATGGCCTGGGGTACGAAGATGAATGTCTTGCAATCTCCCTGGCCTACCGGCGCAAGTATATTTCGGACGTCGTCCAGGGCCTGCCGCCCTCCACCTCGGTGATTTTGCGCTTCAACCTGAAGACCGGGGATAGCCCGATCCAGCCTTTCAGCTTGTTCCCGCGCGACGTATTTGCCCTGACTCACCCCTAAACCGGCGGAAATGTCGCTTTTTCGCCCCGCGCCGGACGCCTTGCCTCAGGGGGCGGCTTGCGCCTTTCGCTTGATCGGGGGAGGAATTTCCGTATCTTGGCAGAGGTTTAGGGGGCCTGGCGGAGCGCCAACACGCCTCCGTTAAGGCCGAAGATCAAAGATTGACGATGAGAGTTGCCACCACCCTGTTGCTGGGCGCTGCCGTACTGGCCGGCGCCAATGCCGTTGCGCAAGGCGCGAGCGTCCCGGCGGTGCCGCCGCTGAAATCCGCCGCTTCGTCGAACCTCCGGCAAGTCGCCATCGCGCCATCCAGCGCAGCGCGAACCATCAGTCCCGCAGTGCCTGCCAAGCCGGCGCCGTCCACCGCCGACGCGCCGCCCACCGCCGATGCGCCGCCCAGCGCGGCCACGGCCGATGCCCCTCCCACCGCAGCTGCCGCCGATGCACCGGCCGCGGGCAACGCCGCCGTGGCGCCCGCGGTGCAAGAAGCCAAAAATAACGACGGCGCGGTGATCGACGCCACCACAAACGCCAATCCCAACGATTCCAATTCCATCGTCGCCACCGTGAACGATGAGTCGATCTCCGATTTCGAGCTGCGCCAGCGCGTGGCCCTGTATCTGGCGCTCCAGGGCATCAGCCAGCAACTGACGCCGGAACAGCGCACCCGCATCCGCACCCAGATTCTGGAAGTGCTGGAAAGCGAAAAGCTTCAACTTCAGGAAGCGGTGAAAAAGAAGATCACCGTCAGTCCGGTCGAGGTCGACAAGCGCATCAACGCCATGATTCAGGAATACCGCTTCACGATCGAGCAGTTGCGCGAGAACCTGAGCAAGGCCGGCGCCAGCGAGGACGCGCTGCGCTCCCAGATCACGGCCTCCATCGCCTGGCAAAAGGCGGTGCAGGACGAATATAGCGATCGCGTCAACGTCACCCCGGAAATGATAGCGGCGGAAATGGCGCGCCATGCCGAAGGCGCCAACAAGCCGCATTTCCGCGTGATGGAAATTTTCCTTCCCGTCGACAATCCCGAGCATGACGCCCAGGTGAAGAAAGACGCTCAGGAAGTGGAAAACCAGCTGCGCCAGGGCGCGCCCTTCGCGGTGGTGGCGCGCCAGTTCAGTCAGCACCCCTCGGCCGCCACCGGCGGCGATATGGGCTGGGTCAGCGAAGGCGAACTTGCGCCGGAACTGAATGCCGCCCTCGCCAAGCTGGCGGTGGGCGAGATCTCCACGGCCATCCGGTCCACCGGCGGCTACTATGTTATCGCGCTGCGCGAACGCCAGGAGCCCCTGGGCACCAAGATCGACGCAGTCCCGACCGGCCCGACCGGCCCGGCCGGGACGCTGCCGCTGGCGCGCCTTCTGTTCCCCGTCGGTTCGGACGTGGCCAAAGAACAGCTGGAGGAAATCCTCAAGGTGGCGAACACGATACAACAGCGTTATGGCGGCTGTGCCCAGCTCGACGACCTGTCCAAGAAAATGACCGGCACGGTCTATATGGATCTGGGCGACGCCAAGCTTTCCGAGCTGAGCCCGCAGATTCAGGAAGCGATGAAGAATACCCGTCCCGGCGACGCGGCGCTGCCTTTCATGTCGGAAGCCGGCGTCGAACTGATTGGGCGCTGCGACAAGAGGGTCGAGATCAAGACCGCCTATGTGATGCCGACCCAGCAGCAAGTCGAAGACCAGCTGTTCCAGAACCAGATATCCGCCTTGGCGCGGCGTTATCTGCGCGACCTGAAACGTGGCGCCAATATCCAGGTGCGCGACGACAGCAAGCCCGATGCGCTCATCCGGTAACGGCCCCCGGGCGCGCCATCGGCGCGACCCATAAATGCATAAAGCCTCTCCCATACTCATGACCATGGGCGAACCGTCGGGAATCGGACCCGAGATTTGTCTGGCCGCATGGGAACATTTTGGCGGCAAGGTGGGTGGCCACCCGCTCAAGCTGGTGGGCGACACAAGGATTTTTGCCTCCCAAACCGGCGCGCTGGTGCCCACCACCGCGCCCGTCACCGCAGTCCCGGGACAACCGAACGAACGCAATGCCGCGGCGGTCACCCAGGCCATCGAGATCGCGGTTTCCGCCTGCCTGAACGGCGAGGCGGCGGCCATGGTCACCGCGCCGATCCACAAGGCCGTCCTCAATGCGGCAGGCTTTGCCTTTCCCGGCCATACCGAATTTCTCGCCCATCTGACCGGTGCGCGCCGGGCGGTGATGATGCTGGCCAGCGACAAATTGCGGGTGGTGCCGCTGACCATCCATCTGCCGGTCGCCAAGGTTCCCGGCGCGATCAGCAAGCAGGCGGTGTTCGAAACCGGCGAGATCATCCTGACCGCGCTGAAGCGCGATTTCGGACTGCTCAATCCCAGGCTGGCCGTGGCGGGCCTCAATCCCCATGCCGGCGAGGAAGGCGTTCTGGGCGAAGAAGAAGATACGGTGATCGCCCCGGCCATCGCCGCGCTCAAGGCGCGCGGGTTCAACGTTCGAGGCCCACTGTCCGCCGACACAATGTTCCACGAAGAAGCGCGCAAGAGTTATGACGCGGCGCTCTGCATGTATCACGACCAGGCGCTGATCCCGATCAAGAGCATGAGCTTTTGGGACGGGGTGAATGTGACCTTGGGATTGCCGATTGTGCGCACCTCGCCCGATCACGGCACCGCGCTGGATATCGCGGGCCAAGGCAAGGCCGATCCCCGCAGCATGATCGCCGCGATCCAAATGGCCGCGGATATGGCAGATGCCCGAAATCGATAGGCTGCCACCCTTGAGGGACGTCATCGCCACCCATGGCTTGGCGGCGAAAAAATCCCTGGGCCAGAATTTTCTCTTCGATCTCAATCTGACGCGCAAGATCGCCCGCGCCGCGGGGGCCAATGACGGTGGTGTCTTTTACGAAGTCGGCCCAGGTCCCGGCGGCCTGACCCGCGCCTTGCTGAGCGAAGGCGCCGGCAAGGTGATCGCGGTGGAGCGCGATGCGCGCTGCCTGCCCGCACTGGAAGAGATCGCCCGCGCCTGGCCCGGAAAATTGCAGGTCATCTGTGCCGACGCGCTGGAGCTGGATGAACTCGCAATTTTGCCCAAAGGCGTGCGGGTCGCCGCCAACCTGCCCTACAATGTCGGCACCGCCATCCTGATCAAATGGCTGACGGCGGAAAATTGGCCTCCGGTCTGGGCCAGTTTGAGCCTGATGTTCCAGAAAGAGGTGGCCCAGCGCATCACCGCCCAACCCGGCACCGAACACTACGGGCGGCTGTCGGTCTTGGCGCAATGGCGCTGCAGCGCCAAGATCTTGTTCGACGTCAATCGCGGCGCCTTTGTGCCGCCGCCCTCGGTGACCTCGGCGATTGTGCGGCTGGAGCCCCGCGCCCAGCCCTTGGCGCCCGCCAATCTCAGCGATCTGGAAAAAGTCACGGCGGCTGCCTTCGGCCAGCGCCGCAAGATGCTGCGCCAATCCTTAAAGCCGCTGGGCGGCGAGGCGCTGCTGGCAAAAGCCGGCATCGATCCGACTGAGCGGCCGGAAGATTTGAAGATCGAACAGTTCGCCGCGCTCGCGCGGGCCTTGCACTAGTCCTCGCGCATTAATTTCTGCACGAATTTCGCCAATCCCGGCTGACGGGCGCGGCGGCTGCGTTCGACACGCAGAATTTCCTCCAGCTTGCCCATGGCATGCTGAATATCGTCATTCATCAACAGATAGTCATATTCCGCCCAATGGCTGAGTTCGTCGCTGGCCTTGGCCATGCGCTGACGCACCACCTCCTCGGAGTCCTGCGCCCTTATCCGCAAGCGGCGCTCCAGTTCGGCCTTGGACGGCGGCACCACGAACACGCTGGCCAGATCGTCACGCACTTGCTGCTTCAACTGCTGGGTGCCCTGCCAGTCGATATCGAACAAGACGTCCTTGCCCTGTTCCAGCGCCTTCATGACCGGTGTGCGCGGGGTTCCGTATTTGTGGCCGAAAACGACGGCATGTTCCAGAAACTCGCCATCGGCCACCATGGTGTCGAATTTTTCCGGCGTGACGAAGAAATAATCCTGGCCGTCTATTTCATTGGGCCGGGGCTGGCGCGTGGTCGCCGACACGCTCATGACAATGCCGGGATCGCTTTGCAGCAACCGGCGCGACAAGGTGGTCTTGCCCGCGCCCGACGGCGAGGACAGAACCAGCATCAGGCCCCGGCGCTGGATAGTTTCATTCGACATTCTGGGATTGCTCGCGGAACTGGTCGATCACCGCCTTAAGGGCCAGGCCGGTGCGGGTCAATGCGATGTCGGTGGATTTGGAGCACAAAGTGTTGGCTTCGCGGTTGAATTCCTGGGCCAGGAAATCCAGCTTGCGGCCCACCCCATAGCCCTGCGCGATCAGGGCGCGCGCGTCCTGGACATGGGCGGTGAGCCGGTCCAGCTCCTCGCGAATATCGGCCTTGACCGCAAGCAGCGCCACTTCCTGAGCCAACCTCTCCTCGGAAACCGGCGAGCCATCCAGCAATTCCTTTATCTGGGCGCTCAGCCTGGCCTTGAGCGATTGCGGCTGGGCCGCCGCCAGACGGCCGGCCTCCGCCACCAGACGCTCGACCTCGCCGATCTGCGCGGTCAGATGCGCCGCCAGCTTGGCGCCTTCGCTGCAGCGCTCCTTGGCCAGCTTGTCGAAGGCGGTGGCCAGGCTTTCCAGAATGGCGGCATCGCGGTGCGCCCGCGCCACGGGGCTGAGTGCCGCATTCCCCTCATCGGCCACGATCACGCCCTTGAGCGCCAGCAATCCGTCCACCCGCGCCGGCGTCAGGCCGGTCTCGGCCGCGACTTCGCGCGCGATCTTGACCGCGCTGGCCAGGGCCGCGGCATCCACCACCAGTCCGCGCGCGCCTTCCTGTGGCTCAATGGTCAGGGAAATCTGAAACGCGCCGCGCTGAAATCGCTCGGTCGCCAGCCGCCGGGCCGGAGCTTCCAGCCCGTCATGGCCGGGCGGGGTGCGAAGGCGCAGATCCAGACCGCGGCTGTTGACGCTCTTGGCCTCCCAGCGCCAGCGCAGCCCCTCATGGCTGCCCGTGCTTTCGGCAAAACCGGTCATACTGGCGAAGGTCATGATCTGCTCCGAAGGCCAGGGACGTTACCGCGCGCGGCGCGCGCCTGTCACCTGTGATCCATCATCGGCGGCGGCCCGATTTTTGCGCTCGAAGGCGCGATAGGCCGCCACATTGCGGGCCTGCTGCGCGACAGTGGATGCGAAGGCATGGCCGCCGCGGCCGGTGGCGACAAAATACAGATCGTTGCTTTGCTCAGGATCGAGCACGGCGGCAATGGATTCCTTGCCCGGATTGCAGATCGGCCCCGGCGGCAGACCGGCGATCACATAGGTATTGTAGGGCGTGGCGCGCTCCAGCTCGCTCCGGCGGATGCCGCGGCCCAAGGGATAGCCCTTGGTCAGACCGTAAATGATGGTGGGATCGGTCTGCAGCCGCATGCCGATCTTCAGCCGGTTGACGAACACCGCGGCGATGTGACGGCGCTCTTCCGGCAGCGCGGTTTCCTTTTCCACGATCGAAGCCAGAATCACCGCTTCGCGCATATCGCGCAGCGGCAGTCCTTCGGCGCGCCCCGCCCATTGCTGTTCCAGGGCCTCTTTCTGCGCCTTCGCCATCTTGTCCAGCAGACCGGTGCGGGTTTCGCCACGCGTGAAGAGATAGGTCTCCGGCAGCAGGCTGCCTTCGTCCGGAACCGGACCGGCATCGCCCGTCAGCACGGGATCGGCCTGCACCAGCTTCCAGATCATGTCGCTGGTCAGGCCTTCGGCGGCGGTGAGCCTGTGCTGGATGGACTTGCCCTCGACCAAAATCCCGGCGATCTGCGCCATCGAGGCCCCCGAGGGAATGGCATACTCGCCCGCCTTGATCCTTGTGGCCATGCGGCGCAGCCGCAAATTCACTTCCAGCAACAGTGCGGACTTGATCGCGCCTTTGTCCTGCAGCATTTGCGCCACCGCATGGGTGCGCGAACCGGGCGCGATCAGGACTATCGTTTCCTTGCCGCCGGCGGCGGGTGCGCCCGGCGCCTGCCAGGCGGCCATGGTCCATTCCACCACCCCGGCGGCGATCACCGCGAGGAGCACCAGAATGACAAACAGCCGCTTCACAGTTTGCTGAAGATCAGCGCGGCGTTGGTGCCGCCGAAACCGAAGCTGTTGGACATGGCGACATTGACGTCACGCTTCTGCGCCTTGAGCGGCACCAGATCGATACTGGTGGTGACGTCGGGATTTTCCAGATTGATGGTGGGCGGCACAATGCCGTCGCGCATGGCGAGCAGGCTGAAGATCGCTTCCACCGAACCGGCGGCGCCCAGAAGGTGACCGATCGAGGATTTGGTCGAGGACATCGCCGTCTTGGCAGCGGCATTGCCGAGCACCCGCTCCACCGCGGCCAGCTCGATCCCGTCCGCCATGGTCGAGGTGCCATGGGCATTGACATAGTCGATATCGGAGGCCGCGATGCCGGCGCGCTTGAGCGCCATCTGCATGGCGCGATAACCGCCATCGCCGTCTTCCGACGGCGCGGTGATGTGATAGGCATCGCCCGAAAGGCCATAGCCCGTCACTTCGCCATAGATTTTCGCGCCGCGCGCCTTGGCATGTTCCAATTCCTCCAGCACCACCACCCCGGCGCCCTCGCCCATGACAAAGCCGTCGCGGTCCTTGTCATAGGGCCGCGATGCCTTGGTCGGGGTGTCGTTGAAGCCGGTCGATAAGGCGCGGCAGGCATTAAAGCCGGCGATGCCGATGCGGCAGACCGCGCTTTCGGCGCCGCCCGCGATCATCACATCGGCATCGTCGAAAGCGATCATGCGCGCGGAATCGCCGATGGCATGGGCGCCGGTGGCGCAGGCCGTCACCACCGAATGATTGGGGCCCTTGAAGCCATGCTCGATGGAGACATAACCGGAGACAAGATTGATCAGCCGGCCGGGAATGAAGAAGGGCGACAGCCGTCGCGGGCCTTTTTCATGCACCAGGATCGAGGCTTCCTCGATGCCCGTCAGCCCGCCGATGCCGGACCCGATCGAGACCCCGGTGCGGTACTGCTGTTCCAGGCTCTTGGCTTCCCAGCCGGAATCGCGCACCGCCTGTTTGGCGGCGGCCAGGCCATAGATGATGAAATCATCCATGCGCCTTTGCTCTTTGGCATCCACCCACTGATCGGGATTGAAGCTGCCATCCGAGCCGTCGCCGCGCGGCACCTGACAGGCGATCTTGGTCGGCAGATCGTCGGTCTTGAACTTGGTGATGGCGCTGGCGCCTGACTGTCCGGCAAGCAGACGCGCCCAAGTCTCTTCCACGCCGCAAGCCAGCGGCGTGACGAGACCCAGGCCCGTAACGACGACCCTGCGCATAGGCTTAAGACCTTTTGCGCCAGATCAGGCGGCGTTCGCTTTGTCGATATACTTGACGGCGTCACCGACCGTCACAATGGATTCCGCCGCGTCGTCGGGGATTTCGATGCCGAATTCCTCTTCAAACGCCATGACCAGCTCGACGGTATCGAGGCTGTCGGCGCCCAGGTCTTCGATGAAGGACGCGGTGTCGGTGACCTTGTCGGCATCGACATTGAGATGTTCGACGACGATCTTCTTCACGCGCTCGGCAGTATCGCTCATGGACTTGTAAGCCTCTCCTAGATTTCAAACCGGCAGTAGAACAACGCCGGGCCACACAATTGGTGCTTCGTGGGGTGGGCGGTTAGGTAACATAAACCTTCCGGTCCCGCCAATCTACCATTTAAGCTATTGTTTTTCCTATCATATCATCGCCATCCCGCCATTGATATGAATGGTTTCGCCGGTGACATAGGCCGCTTCCTCGCTGGCCAGATAGGCAACGGCGGCGGCGATTTCCTGCGGCATGCCCATGCGTCCGGCGGGGATTCGCTGGCCGACCAACTCTTTCTGCTGATCGCTGAGGACGTCGGTCATTGCGGTTTGGATGAAGCCGGGCGCCACCGCATTGACGGTGATGTTGCGCGAGGCGACTTCGGCGGCCAGGCTCTTGGTCATGCCGATCAGCCCCGCTTTGGCGGCGGCATAATTGCCCTGGCCCGGATTGCCGGTGGCCGCGACGATCGAAGTGATTTGGATGATTCGGCCCCAGCGCTTTTTCATCATGCCGCGCAGCACGGCGCGCGACAGGCGGAAGGCGGCGGTGAGATTGACCGCGATCACCTGATCCCACTCGTCATCCTTCATGCGCATGAAGAGATTGTCTTTGGTGATGCCGGCATTGTTGACCAGGATATCGATGGGCGAACCGGCGGCTTCTTCCGCCGCCTTGGGCAGCGCTTCGACGGATGCGATGTCGGACAGATTGGCCTGAGCGATAAAAGCGTTGCCGCCAAGCTCGGCCTTCAGCGCCTCCAGCGCTTCAACACGCGTGCCGGAAAGCACGACTTTGGCGCCCTGGCCGTGCAGCGCCTTGGCGATGGCGCCGCCGATACCGCCGGATGCACCCGTAACCAGTGCTGTCTTACCTGTGAGGTCAAACATATGCTTTTCCTTGGCCCTCATGCTTCGACAAGCTCAGCATGAGGATTGAGTTTAAGTCCTCACCCTGAGCTTGTCGAAGGGTGAGGTCATAATGTTTTGCCGAAAGCTTCCAGGTCGGCGGCAGTATCTAGAGTGATCATCTTGAGTTCGGGATCAATCCGCTTGACCATGCCGGTCAGCACTTTGCCGCCGCCGAATTCCACCGTCACATCCACCGTCAGGCCGCGAAGCGCCAACATGCTTTCGCGCCAGCGTACCCGTCCCGTCACCTGCTCCACCAACAACTGGCGGACATGATCGGGATTGCTCGCTTCCTTGGCCGTGACATTGGCCAGCACCGGGACCGCCAGCGGGCGGATGGTGACGGCGCTAAGCGCCTCGGCCATCTTGTCGGCGGCGGGCTGCATCAAGGGACAATGAAAGGGCGCGGACACCGCCAGCGGCAAGGCGCGCTTGATGCCTTTGGCCTTGGCGATTTCGCCGGCGCGGGCCAGCGCCTCCAAGGTGCCAGAGATCACCACCTGGCCCGGCGCATTGTCATTGGCGACGACACAGACGCCGCCAGCGGCGGCGGCCTCCTTGGCGACCTCTTCGGCCTGTTCGATATCGGCGCCGATCAAGGCGGTCATGCCGCCCTCGCCCACCGGCACCGCCGATTGCATGGCCTGGCCGCGTGTTTTCAAAAGCCGCGCGGTATCGGCCAGGCTGAAAGCGCCGGCAGCACAAAGCGCGGAATATTCCCCCAGACTGTGACCGGCCACCAGATACGCGTGCTTGGCGACATCCAGCCCCATCTCCTTTTCCAGAATCCGCACCACCGCGATCGAGGCGGCCATGATGGCGGGCTGGGCATTTTCGGTCAGCACAAGATCACTCTCGGGACCTTCCCACATCAGCTTGGACAGCTTCTGGGACAGCGCATCGTCCACTTCCTGGAAGACCTCGCGCGCGGACGCGAAAGCATCGGCCAGCTCCTTGCCCATGCCGACTTTCTGGCTGCCCTGACCGGGATAAAGAAATGCGCGAGTCATTGTGGGGCGAGACAAATCAAGAGGGCTTCTGCGAGTCAAGATGCGAGAAAAAGGCCCGGCCAATCATAATCACCGATACCCCCGCCAGCACCAGCATTCCCGACAATAACAGCATGCCAAGGGTAAAGTTGCCTGTCGTCTGCCTGGCCCAGCCCATCAGGTAAGGCCCGAAAAAGCCGCCCAGATTGGAAAAGCTGTTGAGCAGAGCCAATCCCGCCGCCGCCGCTGTGCCACGCAGCAACGAAGACGGCAAGGTCCAGAACACCGCCAGCGCGGCATAGATGCCGCAGCATGCCAGGCACAGTGAGGCAAAGACGGCATTGTGATTGGTCAAGAGCACGGCGCCCGCCATGCCGATGGCCCCCATAAAGGCGCCGAAGGCGACATGCTTGGCACGCTCGCCGCTGCGGTCGCTGGAATATCCCAGCCCGACCATAGCGCCCATCGCCAAGAGATAAGGCAGCGCCACGATGAAGCCGGTCTGGATATTGGAATAGCCCATCGCCTTGATCATCTGCGGTTGCCACAGGTTCAGGCCATAGAGCGCAATGACGATGGAAAAATCCGGGATCATCAAAATCCAGATTCGTTTGTCGAACAGCATCTCCTTGAAGCCATGCAGCGCGCCGGGGGGCTCGGCTGCCAGGCGCGCGGCGATGATGCGCTTCTCATCGTCACTCAGCCATTTTGCCTTGGCGGGGCCATCGGGCAAAAACCACAGAGTCGCCACACCGCAGACCAGCGAAGGGATTCCTTCCAGAATCAGCATCCATTGCCAGCCCGCCAGGCCATGGCCGGAAAGACCCAGCAGCCAGCCGGAAATCGGCGCCCCGATCACATTGGACAAGGGTACGCCCGCCAGGAAAAGCGCGATAAAGCGCGCCCGGGTCGAACTGGGAAACCAGTAGGTCATGTAGAGAACCATGCCGGGATAGAGCCCCGCCTCCGCCGCGCCCAGCAGAAAGCGCACGACGGAAAAACTGACCGGGTCTTTCACAAAGGCGGTCAGCATGGACAGCAGGCCCCAGGTGACGCAGATGCGGCACATCCATATCCGCGCCCCTACTTTCTGAAGCATCAGGTTGGACGGCACTTCGAACAGGAAATAGCCGAAGAAGAAAATGCCGGAGGCGAAGCCATACACCTGGGGCGAGAAACCCAGATCCTGATTCATCTCCAGCGCGGCGAAGGAGATATTCACCCGGTCCAGGAAGCTGACCACATACATCAGCACCATGAAGGGAATCAGCCGCCACGCCGCGCGGTTCAGGATGCGATCCGATTTTTCCCTGATATCGGCGGAAATCATTGCGGCTTGCGGGTAAAGCTGCTGGACAGAAGCTGCATGGAAAGCGCCCCCAGCACCAGCACCGCCACGCACATCCAAAGCCCGGCGCGATAATCGCCGGTGAGCTGGCGCAACCATCCCACCGCCGCGGGTCCGAAGAAGCCGCTGAGATTGCCGAAACTGTTGATCAGGGCGAAGGCGCCCGCCGCCGCGGTGCCGCCCAGAAACAGCGGCGGAACGGTCCAGAAGGTCGAGAGGCCGGCATAGACGCCGCCCGACACCAGGCAGAAGCCGGCTATGACGATGGCGTCATTGCCGCCGATCGCCGCGACCGTGTAGCCGGCGGCGGCGATCAGCGCCGACAGCGAAAAGTGCAAGGCGCGCTTGCCGGTCCGGTCGCTGGACACCCCCATCACCCACAAAATGAGCATCGAAAAGAGATAGGGGATCATCACGATCCAGCCGGTCTCAATGTTGGTATAGCCCATCGCCTGGATCATCTGCGGCATCCACAGTCCCAAAGAATAGATGCCGAACACGATGCAGAAATCGGGAATGATCAGGGCCCAGACCCGCCAGTCCCGCAACATTTCCTTGAGGCCATGCACTTGCGGTTTCTCATCCGCCGCCAGGCGCGCCAGCACAATTTCCTTTTCGCGCGCGTTGAGGAAGTGCGCCTTGGCCGGATTGTCGGGCAGCGCCCACAAGGCCAGCAGTCCCAGCCCGAAGGTCGGAATGGCTTCCAATATGTACATCCATTGCCAGCCATGCAGGCCGTGCGCTTCCAGGCCCAACAGCCAGGCCGACAGCGGCGCGCCGATGATGTTGGAGATGGGAATGCCGGCACAGAAAATGGCCAGGATGCGGGCGCGCGTCGCCGAGGGAAACCAGTAGGTGAAATAGAGCAGGATGCCGGGATAAAAACCCGCTTCCGCCAAGCCCAGCAGAAAGCGCACCAGATAGAAACTGTACGGCCCCTGCACAAAGGCCGTGGCGCCTGAGATGACGGCCCAGGTCAGCATGATGCGCGCCAGCCATAGCCGGGCGCCGACCTTTTCCATGATCAGGTTGGAGGGCAGCTCGAAGAGAAAATAGCCCCAGAAGAAAATGCCCGCGCCGATGCCATAGATTTCCGGCGTGAAGCCCAGATCCTGGTTCATGGTCAGGGCGGCGAAGCCGACATTCACCCGGTTGAGGAAGCTGGCGACGTACATAAACAGGATCAGCGGCACCAGCCGCCAGGCGGCGCGGCGCAGGATCGCGTCCGCCTCGGATTTGCTGTTTTGCATTGTCCCCCAACCCTTTGGCCGAGCCTCAGTCAGGACCGGCAGGATTACAAGCCGTGCACCCATAGCGGCGCAGCCATCCACAAGCCTTTGATATAGAAAAGGATTATTGGGTTCCAGGCCATGACTTGCCGCAACCGGGGCTTTTCTCTATAGACCCGACCTCAACGGCTGCGGTCGGCCGGGGCCCTCTTACGAGGGTTTGCGCATTGTGCGCGTCCCGGGCGAGCCAAAACAAAATCGGGATCCCTCCCGCTTTTGCTCCGCGGCCAAAGGAAAGGGAGCAAGATGGCTCTTTATGAGCATCTTTTGATCGCGCGCCAGGATATCAGCGCCCAACAGGTGGACGCACTGGCCACCCATCTCAAGACCATCGTCGAAGGCGAAAACGGCAAGATCGAAAAGCAGGAATATTGGGGCCTGCGCGGTCTGGCTTACCGCATCAAGAAGAACCGCAAGGGCCATTACGTCCTGCTGAACATCAACGCCCCCGCCGCCGCCGTGATCGAGCTGGAACGCCAGCTCAAGATCAACGAAGACGTGCTGCGCTACATCACCGTCAAGGTGGACCAGTTCGACACCTCGTCGAGCAAGGCCCGCCGTGACGACAAGCCCGAAGGCAAGCCCGAAGGCGAAGCTGAGGAGATCCTGATATGAGCTATGGTGGCAACCGAGACGGCGGCCGCGAAGGCGGACGTGGTGGCGATCGTGACGGCGGACGCGGCGGCGACCGCGAAGGCGGCCGCGGTGGACGTGAGGACGGCGCCCGCCGTCCCTTCTTCCGCCGCAAGAAGACCTGCCCCTTCTCGGGCGATAACGCGCCCAAGATCGACTACAAGGACGTCAAGCTCCTGCAGCGCTTCATTTCCGAGCGCGGCAAGATCGTGCCGGCCCGCATCACCGCGGTCAGCAACAAGAAGCAGCGCATCCTGGCCAACGCCATCAAGCGCGCCCGCTTCATGGCGCTGCTGCCCTACGTCGTGAAGTAAGGAGCAAGCCATGCAAGTGATCCTGCTCGAACGCGTGGAAAAGCTGGGCCAGATGGGCGACGAAGTCCGCGTCAAGGACGGCTTTGCCCGCAATTTCCTTCTGCCCAAGAAGAAGGCGTTGCGCGCCACCAAGGCGAACCGCGAATATTTCCAGGGCCAAAAGACACAGCTGGAAGCCCATAATCTGGAACGCAAGAAGGACGCCGATGCCATCGCCAAGAAATTGGATGGCAAGTCGTTCACCCTGATCCGCCAAGCCGGCGATCGCGGCCAGCTTTATGGTTCAGTGTCGCCCCGCGACATCGCCGACGTCATGGAGAAAGGCGGTTTCAAAGTGGACCGCCATCAGGTTTCCATCAGCGTGGCGATCAAGGCGATCGGCCTGTTCACCATTCCGGTGGTTCTGCATCCCGAAGTGAAGGTCAATGTCACCATCAACGTCGCCCGCAGCGAGGACGAGGCCGAGCGCCAGGCCCGCGGCGAGGACGTGCTGGCGGGCAGGACCGAGGCCGAGGAAGCCAAGGTCGCGGCCGAAGAACTGTTCGAGGAAGGCGCCGGTCCCAAGCCGGAAGCCACCGAAGAAGCAGAAGCTTAAGCCTTCTGACAGAACGAATAAAAAAGGCCCGGTGCAAACCGGGGGGTAAAGAGAAAGAACACTAACTTTACAGCACCTCCTGAACCAAGAAATTGGTCAGGGGGTGTTTTTGTATATGAGCAGTGCCTAAAGCTTTTGGCCTGACGGATATTTTGTACCAGCGTGATTGATACTACTGCATAGCCACG